>JAKMFL010000010.1 GCA_022425485.1 Alphaproteobacteria bacterium
AGGGATAATGCCAGCAGGGGTTACGAAGTTTTATATAAAACAGAGTTCGGGGCAGTAGATGTAGGAACCAGTCAGGCATCATGGCAGCTTAATGATACTCAATTCTCTATGAAGGGCATGTTTAAATCTGATGGCCTGACAGCATTATTTGCTGAATTTAAGGGGTTTATAAGCGTAAAAGCGGTAAAGCAGGGGCAAAACTGGCAAGGGCAACAGATTGATATGGCCAGTATCTATAAATCAAAATCAAGAACCTCTGAAACCTCTTGGTTGCCTGACGGGGCAATAGCCACCACTAAGCTTGCCCCCCCTTTGGACTTGGATGAAGTTTATCCGCTTGATGAGGATATGAAGCGCGGTGTCACTGACCCCTTTAGCGCTGTGATGACCATGCTTGATCGTCTTAAAGCTGGCGAGCCTTGTATTGGCACCTTCCAAATTTATGATGGCAGAAGAAGAGCCGAGCTATATTTCACTGATTTTGGGTTTGAAATAGTCGAAAAAGACCGAGATTTTGGATATCAAGGAAAGGCGATAATTTGCGGCGTAGAGACTAAGCCTCTAGGGGGGCATAGGCTAAAATCACGTTTTAGGAAGGATGATGGCGGCAAGCCTAGAACCATGGCCTATGTCGCTGACCTCGGCAATGGGGTGCTTGTGCCTGTTCGGTTCGAGACAAACCTATTTTTTGGACGCTTAGTAACCCGTCTAAATATGCGCCAATCGAAGTTTGAGAAATAGCATAATGATTAAACTCAAAAAGGCGCTTTTAGTTTGTTTTATTTTAGTCTCCCCCGCCCTTATGGCGGCAACAGAGGGTAGGTATGAGCGCGGTCAAAACCTAATTTTTATAGGGGAGGGGGCCTTAAAAGTATTTTTGTGGCGGGTATATGATGTTCGCTTGCTGTCTGATAACCAGAAATTTTCTTGGAATAATGACCTAGTCTTAGAATTTGATTATCAGCGGGCGTTGAAAAAGAACGCGGTAATTGAGGCTTCTGTCAAAGAAATGCGCAGGCAGAAAGGGGTTACTGAAAAACAGTTAAGCAAATGGCAGAACTATCTTCAGCTAGCTATAAAACCAGCTGAAAAGGCAACAAAAGCAAGCCTATATTGGACAGCTGAGGGCAGAATCACCTTTTATTATGATGGCGTAAAAACGGTTACTATTGATGATGCGGATTTTGCGCGCGCATTCCTGAATATCTGGCTTGGGCCGGATACATCAGAGCCAGAGCTTCGGCGCGCTTTATTAGGTAAGAACGCAAATTAAATGAAAAACCAATATAACATTATGTATCGGGAAAAAAAATTAAGGCCGTCACAAACTTGGGGGAGGAACAGTGTGACGGCCTTGATTTAAAAAAAAGCTTTGGGGAAAACTTTGTTTTGGTGTGAGGGGTGTTGGCGCCCGGGCACCTACCGTCCCCCACAATTTTAATTTAGTCTGCTACCCTGCTTCTAAATAGTGCTATAAATAACGCCCCGTGATGCAAAAAACGCATCACCTAAGCGCTGGTCGTTAGGATGGCAATACCAACCAAAACCAAAACTAGGGATGTTCTAGCAATATATGGGATGGCATTCATAATTTTGGGATTTGGCGGCACGCCTTTTTTGGCGCTGTCACTCAGGTGAATATTCAAAAAGCAGATTACCAGCAGTAAGGCACTTGCTCCCAATAATTTTAAATGAAAAGCCCAGCCTAAATTAAAGCCACCATAAAGCTGATAGGTGAGGGCAATGCCGGTGCCCCATAAGATAATAATGGCAACAAGTCCCAATTTAGCGAGGGTCATCATGGTTGCTTGAACGGGCGGGGCAGGCGGCATCCCTGCCTTTTGGTGGTTTTTAGCCAAGATGCTGTTGCCGACGCCAAGACCACCTGCCAAAAACAAAGCAAGATAGTGAAAAAACTTTAAAATAACGATACTGCTCATGATATTTCCCCTCATAAACCCTAAAATGCACCCCTCTTATATCCACTGCATCAGTTATTATGAATATGGTCAATGGCGGACAAATATTATTTTTAGTGAAAAAATATGCTAGCTTCATGATTTATTGGGCTAAGCTAGGCAGGGCTACAATCTTTGACGAGTGAAAAAATTGATGAAAATATTTGCCATATTATCCCTTTATTTCAGCGTTTTTCTGTTTTCTTTCAATGGGCTTTCAGCAGAGCTTACCTATAAGCTTGAAAAAATAGGTGATGCTATTTCCCATCCATGGGGGATGGCTGCGTTCAGCGATAATAGCTGGCTGGTCACGTCGCGTTCGGGCAGCCTATTTAAAATTAATATTCAAAGCGGTATCCAGCAGAAAATAGAAAATATCCCAGAAGTGTTTGCCAGAAAACAGGGCGGTTTGCTAGATGTGGCGGTTTCTGGCGGGGATATCTATCTGTGTTTTAGCCGGCCTCAAAACGGGGGCGCAGCAACCGCGCTCTATAAGGCACAGCTAGAGGGCGGAGCTTTGCGCGGCGGGGAATTCCTCTTTACCTCCAATCAGGTTTCGCGCTCTGGCCGACATTTTGGGTGTCGCATCGCGTTTGATGATCGCTATATTTATCTTAGCCTTGGGGATCGTGGTGCGCGGGAAAGTGCCCAAGATAGCACGCTCTATGCAGGCGGGATTATTCGTTTGAATAGGGATGGACAGCTGGCTCCAGCGGCTAGATCTGGTTGGCTGGCGGGTGTGTTTACAAAAGGCAATCGCAATCCGCAAGGCATGGCAATACATCCACAAACAGGCGCGATATGGGCGCATGAACATGGCCCAAAGGGCGGGGATGAGGTGAATATTCTCAAAACTGGTGCAAATTATGGCTGGCCGCTTCTAAGCTATGGGCGAGAATATTTTGGGGGAAAAATTGGCGATGGCCGGACAAAAGCCCAAGGATATACAGACCCTGTCTGGGTATGGGTTCCCTCTATCGCTCCTTCTGGCATGGCTTTTTATGACAAGGATATGTTTTCTGAGTTCAAAGGTGGTTTGCTGGTCGGCTCCCTGAAATTTCGTGAGCTTTATCATATACAGCTGGAAAATGGGCTGCCAGTGTCCGAGCAAGCCTATTTAAAGCGAAAAATTGGGCGCATCCGTGATGTTGCTGTAGCAAGTGATGGCAGTATCCTCTTGCTTAGTGATGAGGCAAATGGCGGGGTTTACCGCTTATATCGTTAAACAGGCCCGCGGGGAAACGGCTGCTATTTCAAGCCGTGCAGGCTGGCCATCTCTGATATCAATGTTTCTTGTAGCTGGTTAAAACGCGCTTCTGGTTGCTGTCCTTTGATGCGGGCGCCCAACGGGTCTTCTGCGGTGATGGCAGAGCCACTCATTGTCTGTAGCACTGCATGGCCGCAAAAAGGGACATGCGCTTCTGAATAGCCGCCTTCATGTGCCATAACCAGCTTGCCACCTGTCTGTTCCATAAGCATGTCTGTCAGCATGGCAAAATCAGCGGCGCCTAAAAGCATCCGTGAAAGCGGGTCAACCCCAGACGCATCGAAACCACAAGCGACAATAACGATATCAGCTTTAAAGGCCGCTAATTTTGGTAAGACAAGCTGCTCAAACGCCGCTTTGTAGGCGGTTGTGCCGCCGCCGGGCATAAGCGGTATATTCATATTTGAAAAAGGCGCATTATCCCCGCCTGTATGTTTTGCATCGCCGGTATCAAGGGGGTAGTTGCGCTCTTGATGCAGAGAGATGGTCAGCACATCTGGGTCATCATAGAAAATATGTTCCGTGCCGTTTCCGTGATGCACATCCCAATCAACGATTGCAACGCGTTCTGCCTTGCCAGCTTTGCGGGCCGCGTTCACTGCAACAGCGATATTGTTCAGCAAACAAAATCCATTTGGATAATCTGGCAGGCAATGATGACCGGGGGGGCGCGAAAGCGCATAGGCATTTTTATGCTTGCCAGACAAAACTGAAAATAGAGCCTCTATCACCAGTCCCGTTGATAGGCTGGCTATCTCAAACCCACCCGGGCCAAAAGGCGTGCGCAGACCAAGATTACCACCTGCCTTATCTGACAGGGATTTGAACGCATCCAGATAGGCTTTTGGATGGACAAGACGCAGCGCCTCCATTGGGGCTAGAGCATAGGGGTTTAAGCATTCTAGGTCATCTTGCAGGCCGGTGACCTCGATTAAATTTTTCATGCGCCTTTTTGTTTCTGGCGCCTCAGGCAGAAATCCAGTGCTTGTTGGCTCTACCAAATCGCCAACAGGCAACAGAAAGGCATAATTGCCAGCTCCATGCCAAAAACATTTCTCGTGCCAGAAAAATCCCGTTTTTTGTGTACTCATAACGCAGTTACCTCTTGACCAAGACCCTGTAAAACAGGTCTGTATAAAAGGTAATCAAAGAAAGCGGCCGCGTCATTAAGAGACTTTATCCATGCGTGTATTTACCAAACCCTTTACCCAGCAAGAAGCGATACCAGATGCCGGTATTCAACAAGCTATAGAGATTTTAAAGCATGGCCGTTTGCACCGCTATAATGTCGCCGCAGGAGAGGCATCAGAGGTAAGCTTGCTGGAGCAAGAATATGCCAGCTGGCAGGGCTCGCGCTATTGTATTGCAACGGCTTCTGGCGGTCAGGCCATACAGCTGGGGCTTCGGGTTTGCGGGGTAAAACCAGACGATAAGGTGCTGGCAAATGCCTATACGCTTGCCCCTGTTCCGGGCGCTATCCATGGCATAGGCGCGCTTCCAGTTTTAGTAGAGATTGACACAGATTATCATATTGATTTATCGCATCTGGACGAAATGGCGCGTCGCAGCGGGGCTAAAACTTTGCTGCTGTCCCATATGCGTGGCCATATTGCCGATATGGAAGCTTTAATGGCGATAGCCCGCACCTATGATATCAAAGTAGTGGAAGATTGTGCGCATACGATGGGTGCCAAATGGCAGGGCAAGCGTTCTGGTAATTTTGGGCATGTTGCGGCTTTTTCTACGCAAACCTATAAACATATGAATTCAGGTGAGGGCGGGTTTTTAACAACAGATGATGATGAAATGGCTGCACGCGCTATTATTCATTCAGGCTCTTATATGCTGTATGATCGCCATGGCACCTTGCCGCCTGATGAGGTATTTGAAAAAATTAAGCTGGAAGCTGCTAATTTTTCCTGCCGGATGGATAATTTACGTGCCACCATTATTCGCAGCCAGATGCCCCATCTAGAACAGAATATTCAGAGGTGGAATCGCCTTTATGATACGCTCTTTAGCGCTTTTGCGGTAATAGAGGGCATTGATATTCCCAAACGTCGTCAAGCTGAGTTTTATGTTGGCTCGTCGATACAATTTAGACTTAATGCGCTTGCCCCTAACGATATTCCGGCCTTTCTAGAACGCTGTGCAAGACGCGGCGTAGAGCTGAAATGGTTTGGAGCAGACCAGCCCGCTGCATTTACTAGCCGTTATGATAGTTGGCGCTATATCAAAGAGTTGCCCGAGCTGCCCGCAACTAAAGCGGCGTTGGAAAAGACCGTTGATATGCGCATTCCGCTTACCTTCGATACAGATGACTGCAAAATTATTGCTGAAATCATTGCAGATGAAGTTGCCCCCTTTGTAATGGAAGCTTGATGAGGCCAGCTTGTTGTTTGTGCTAGCCTAGCCGGTAGCGAACCCGGCATTTATGTCGAAGCTGGCGAACCACTTTGCCATCTGGGGTTGCGGCGGTTACGTGCCCACATTCAAAACAGGTGATTTGCCAATTGGTGCCTTCATTATCAAAGACGGTTTTATAAGCAGAAGCATCAGAGCCGCAATTTGGGCAGGCCACTTTTTCATAAGGGGCACTCTCATGAGGGGCAGGCTCATAAGGAATAGAGGGGCCCGAAATTTGATTGCGTCCTTGTCTTGATGTTGTCATGCCGTCTTTTTATCCCGTTTTTAGGTGAGCAAGCCGAATAAGCGCCTATATTTATCATCCTATCCTTTCCCTTAAATGACAAGTATCACCGCTTCGCTAAAAACAATCTTGCTTCTTTCAAGCTTCCTTAAGGGGTGATTTGCATTGCGCAGACACAGGCTGCTAGCCTATATGAATAACGCACCCTAGCTAAATGGAGAAAAATTTTGAGCAAAGGACAGCGATATAATTTAGGCCATTATATAATGGGCGCGATGGCCATTATGGGTGTTGTTGGTTGGGTGATGCTGGTAGTGCCAGAGTTACATTTTGTCTATAAGCAGGTGATCCCTGTGCTTGGTACTGGCAAATATATCGCTTTTCTGGTGATGGGAATGGCAATGTTCTTGTGCATGCCGATAGTCCTGACACGTAAAGCCTTTATGTTGTTACTGCCAGCTAAATGCCAAACCTTATTAGAAAAACTGGTGATGGGGCTTTTTTGTGTCCTTTCAATCGTGATTTCACGAAGCTTTATGTAGTGGGCCTTGTAAGGGCGGAAAAGAAAGGGCTGCTTTATGCCAGCTAAAGCAAGAGAGCTATATTCGGCCCAATTAAACTGGTATCTGTTCAAGCCGACACAAGTGATTTTCGCCCAATTTTGGCAATTTATCCGCAAAGCTATGGCAGACAAAAACTATAACACTGAACAGCATTTATTTAATGACGGGCAAACAGCGCTTAGCCTTGCTAGGCAAGAACGTCTGATGCTAGGGCAAATGTGCAGCCTAACCTATTCTAAATGCACGCCCGAGCTACCGACCTATATTGGCAGTTATATTCTAGATGATGCGGCGCTTACAGCTGGATATTATCGAAGCGTTATTATCACCTCTAACCGGTTAAAGGGACAAAAGCTCAGCGTGCTAGAGCCCGCAAAACTAACTGCGGCCATTAGTGAGCCAGACAGCTTTTCTGGACGATTTGCGCTTTATCAAGCTTTAACAGGTGGTTTTGCCCCCTGTAATTTTGCTAAAACCATCCAAACAGGGGCGCATTTTAATACGCTGAAGGCAGTAGCATCAGCCAGTGCCGATATTGGCGCTATTGATTGTTTGACATGGCGCATTTTTACAACATTTTTTCCCGAAGCTGTTGCGCAGGTGACTATCGCAGGGTACAGCCCACAAATGGCTGGCCCCCCTTTGGTTAGCGGCTTTGCGGCAGACAGCAGAAGGTTTGCTGATTTAACAGACACACTAGATGCGGCGTTTACCGATAGCCTGATTTGTGAGCAGATGGCCATGCTGGGTATTTTGGGATATGCATCGCTTGAGCACATCCATTATACTGCATTTGAGGGATGTGAAATCTGATAGCGTTTGCGTTTTTGAGAATTCCTTTTATTCTCTTAGCCGAAAACATGGGTTGGTTTTGTTAAGTAACTGTTTTTTTGAAGGTGGTTTTAATGTCTGGTGCTAGATTTTTTCCAATAATTATTGGCGGATTCCTGCTGACATCGTGTTCTGGGACGGATTGGCTAGAAAGTTTGGAAGCGCAAACAGGGGTTTTGTTTGAAAGCTCGTCCAGCCAAACCGGAGATTTTATCGCTAGTGAAGATGAGGCCTATAGCTTGCAACTTGAAGTGCAGGATGTGGATATTCCCTATGGAGACAAGCTGTCTTTTTCTATGGTGTCCTTGCCTAGTTGGTTATCGCTAAGCCGCGATGGCTTGCTAAAAGGCACGCCCAAAAATGGAGATGTCGGGATGCATGAAATCACCGTACGGGTTACCGACAGGGCTGGAAAATCTGATGACGCTAATTTTGTGATAGATGTGCTGAATACCAATGATAGCCCTAAATTTGTTACTAATAATTTGCCTCGCGCTGTGCAAGACAATGCTTATGAGGTGCAATTGGAAGTTGCCGATGATGATTTGCCGCATGGGGATGTGATGCGCTTTAACGCGGTCAACGCGCCTATATGGCTTACCGTGTCCAATGATGGCCTGATACAAGGCACCCCTAAAAATGAAGATGTAGGCGAGCATGTGATAGCAATAGAGGTTTCTGATAAAGCTGGCGTGGCGATACAAAAAGAGTTTAAGGTCACCGCTGAAAACATCAATGATGCCCCTATATTCCTGTTAACGAAGAGAAAATAAAACGGATGCCAGATAGCCCAAATCCTGAGATAGGTTTTGATGTGCCAGCCCGTGTTGGCATGGCTTTAGAAGAAGTGCAAACCCCTTGCTTAATCGTTGATTTAGACGCTTTTGAGGTTAATTTAGTGCGTATGCGCAAGCTAGCTGATGCCAGCAATGTTGGGCTTCGTGCGCACGCGAAAATGCATAAATCTGTGGATGTAGCTAAACGCCAAATGGAGATTGGCGGCGCTATTGGCATTTGCTGTCAGAAAGTCTCTGAGGCAGAAGTATTTGCGCGGGCAGGCTTCGATAATATCCTGATAACAAATCAGGTTTGCGACCCGGTTAAAATCGACCGCATGGCAGCTTTCTGCCACCCGGACAAGCGGATTATCTGTTGTGTTGATGATATAAAAAATGTGGCTGATTTATCTGCTGCGGCTACAAAACATCAAGCAATTATTGAATGTTTAGTAGAGTTGGAATGCGGAACCATGCGTTGCGGGGTGCGTGATTTAGACGTGCTGGTAAAAATAGCCCAAGCTATCGAGGCGGCGCCGGGGCTTAAATTCACTGGCCTGCAAGCCTATAATGGGCGGGTGCAACACCATCAGAGTTTTGATGACCGCAAAGGGGTAGAAGCCGATGTTGTCGCGATGAGCAAAAACGCTATCGCCGCGCTGAGAGAAGCAGGCTTGTCTTGCGAGATTGTCAGCGGCGGGGGCACTGGCTCTTTTACCTTTGAGGCAGACTCTGGACTGTTTAACGAAATTCAGTGCGGCTCTTATGCTTTTATGGATGCGGATTATGGCCGAATAGAAAATGCCGACGGCCAGCGCTTTGATACAGCCGAATGGCAAAATGCCTTATTTCTCTGGACAAGTATCGTCAGCACCGCACAAAAAGGACGGGCTGTTTGTGATGCAGGGCTAAAGGTACAATCAGTGGATAGCGGCTTGCCCGTAGTGTTCGACCGAGAAGGGCTGGTTTATACACAATGCTCGGATGAGCATGGAATTATTGCGGATGATGCTGGGATTTTAGCCGTAAATGACAAAATTAAGCTTGTCCCGGGCCATTGCGACCCAACCTGTAATTTACATGACTGGTATGTTTGCGTGCGCGGCGGTAAGGTAGAGGCGCTGTGGCCAGTTTCTGCGCGGGGCAAAGCGTTTTAAAGGCAGGTATATTTTTAAGCCGGCAGGAGCGAGGCACGCTTATCACGTGTTAAAATCCAAAGGACAATGCCAAGATTAAGGGCGTTCCATGCAATCCCATTGATAAAGGCCGCTTGATAAGAGCCAGTAGCCTCATACAACCAGCCAGACATCCAGCCGCCTAAAGCCATTCCAAGAATGGTAACCATAATAACAAAGCCAACCCGTGCGCCAGCTTCTTTAGGCGGCAGAAATTCCCGCACTACTAGCGCATAGCTTGGCACAATGCCGCCTTGCGAAAGACCAAAAATTAGGCTGACGACATAAAGCGAAGCCATACCATCGAAGGGCAGATACATGACCAAAGCGATACCTTGCGCAAAAGAGCCAAGCAAAAGCGTTCTAATGCCGCCTATTTTATCCGCTATCAGCCCAGATACAATTCGGCTTATCACCCCCCCAAACAGCATGAGCGAGAGCATTTCTGCGCCTACTGCCGGGCCATATCCAAGCCCCACACAATAAGAGACGATATGGACTTGCGGCATTGACATTGCAACACAACAAGCCAGCCCAGCAACACATAACAGCACTTGTAAGCGCAAAGGGGATATCCGCGTTTTCTGAATATTTTCCGTAACTTTTTGGGCTGCAATTTGATGGCCAGCCTCTGGTAATTCGCGCCGCAATAACAAAGACAGAGGCAGGATAACGCATAAGGTTACTATTGCTAAGGTGATATAGGCCGCCCGCCAGCCATCTTCGGCTAGAATATCAGATAAAAAGAGAGGCCAAATCCCGCCTGCTAGATAATTTCCACTGGCTATCAACGCCACTGCGATACCACGCTGTTTTAAAAACCAGTGCGAGATATCGGTGATTAAGGGCCCGAAGCCAGATGCAGTCCCAAATCCAAGCAAGAGATGTACCGCTGCTAGCATATAAATATCACTTGTAATGGTGGATAGCATAAAGGCAGAGGCAGAGAGTAGTGCCGCTGCCATAACCGACAAGGTAACCCCAAAACGGTCGATAATCCGGCCAATGATCAGGTTTCCAAGTGCAAAGCCGAGCATGTTCATCGTAAAGGGCAGAGAGGTCACTGACCGGCTGGTTACAAATTCAGCCTCTAAGGCTGGCATAATAGTGATTACCGCCCACATGCCGGTATTGGCAAAGATCGCAATGATTAGCGTGATCACCAACCGGAACCAAGAATAGGGCGTATCGTGAATTTGCGGCATTAATTTAGGCACTCTCATAAAAAAAGCAGCAAAGCCTTGCCGCTGCGCAGGCCTCAAATTCTGCACCTTAATCCCATAGCAGGTCAAATATTTTCCCATAGCTGGGTATGTTGTACCCCAATACAGGTTTAAGCAGAGCGATTATGGCGTGTTTCTTGCATCCATGCGCAGGGTGCACAAAATGAAATGGAGATGATAATGGCAGGAGCGTTAGGATCTGAAGATATTGTCGATATAATTGAGGCCACTATTAGGGTGTTAGTTGGTACTGGATTGACCAGAGAACAAGCTTTGCAAGTGATGCTTAGTCAATTGGCTGTTCAGGTGCAGCCCGAAATTATGCGCCTAGCGGTAAAGGTAAGCGAGAAATATGCGGATGCCTTCACTAATGCAGATTGGGATCCTGAAAATATGCAAAAAATCACGGATTGCGGGTCTGCTGATCATCCCTTTGCCCAGCTTTAAGAATTAGAAACACGCCTAAAGCTATAAAAGCCCTAGCAAAAGAGCTAGGTTGACAAGTAGCAGAGCTTCGCGCGACTCTCCTTTATCAGATTATACTGCTGGTTAAAAAGAGAGGGCTTTGGAAGATGACAACCCCCATTAGAGCGTTATTATTTGACGTATTTGGCACCGTTGTGGATTGGCGAACATCTGTTAGCGGCGAAATTGAAGCATTGGCCAGAAGCTATGGCGTAGAAGTGGATGCCCCAGCTATGGCGGATGTATGGCGGGCTGAATATCAGCCAGCTATGGAAGAAATTCGTCAAGAAAAACGCCCCTTTGAAATTCTGGATATATTACACCGCGAAAATCTAGAACGTATCCTACCGCGTTTTGGCCTTGCTGAAATATACGAGGAAGATAAAGAAAAGCTCAATCTATGTTGGCATCGCCTGCAGGGCTGGTCAGATAGTAGTGAGGGATTAAAAGCCCTAAAGCGGCGCTTCATACTGGCCACCCAGTCTAATGGTAATATTGCACTTATCGTGAATATGGCAAAAGGGGCTGACCTTGCTTGGGATGTGGTGCTAGGGGCGGAGGTTACTGGCTATTATAAACCGCGGCCAGAGGCGTATGACAAGGCTTGTGCACAGCTTAACTTGCCTAGTGAGGCCTGTATGATGGTCGCTGCCCACAATGATGATTTGGTTGCCGCCCGCCAGCAAGGCATGCGCACTGCCTTTGTATGTAGACCAAAAGAACATGGCCCAAACCAGAAAACAGATATGGAGCCTACTTCTAATTGGGACTATGTAGCGAGCAGTTTCACGGATCTTGCATCTCAACTTAAATGTTAAATATCTTTATTAAGAAACTGTAAAAAAGCAATTATTTATATTTATGCTAGAATTATGGTTAAAAAATAACTTGCCAGCCCTTTCGGATTATTCTTTGCTAGCCATAGGGATAAGCTATTAGAGGCATGAGGGGCTAGTAATGATATCCGTATTTTTACAGAATTTAGCCGTGATTTTGGCGAGTTTATTGGTTCTGGCAAATCATCGCGCTGACTATACTCTTTACATCGCCATAGCCGCGATTGCACTGACCAGTATTCGGTTGATGTTTACAAAAGGTTTGGGAAGCTTAAAGGTCACTTTTTTCCTAATTCAGGGTTTCATTTTTGCAATTGCGATGTGGTATATTTTGTATCCGGGCCGTTTTAAAGAGATTTTGAGTGCATTTTGATTTATTAGCAAAAAGGCAGGCAAGAAGATGAGTTTATGGAAAGGCCAGACATTTAATGTGAGCCATGCAGATGGCACAGGCACCAATGGCGGCGGGTTTGAGGGCGGTTTGCGTGCTTTTTTTGAATATCGTGATTTAGGCATTAAAGACGCAAGCAAAGGCAAGTTTATTGCGCATGTCATCCGCGCAATACCCGGGCGACATGCCGAGCCGCAATGGCACACGCATGATCTAGATTTTCAAATGGTCTACATCTTAAAAGGATGGGTTATATTTGAATATGAAGGTCAGGGCGAGATAACGTTGCGTGAGGGCTCTTCTGTTTTGCAACCACCGGGTATAAAACATCGGGAAGTTACGCATAGTGACGATCTGGAATTAATCGAGATTTGTTCACCAGCGAGTTTTGAGACAGAACTGACAGGCCCGCCAGAAGAAGTTTAAGGCCCGCCAGAAGAAGTTTAAAGCCAGCCCGAATGAATTAGCCATTAATACTGGCTTTTGGAACGCAGCCGATATTATGCGGCCATAATAAGGTGCAGATTTCCTCAGCGCGGGTCATATCAAGGCTGGAATTGGTTTGTAATCGGTAGGCTGGCGCTGTTTTAAGCGTATCTTCGGAAATATCTATTTTCGAGCCGCTGGTATCTAACACATCATGGGCAATAATTTGCAGCCTGTAAGTGGAGAAAAGCTTGCTAAAACGCCCCTCCAACATGTTCATTTTTTGCTTTGCTTGCGCTACGTCAGCAAAGTCACCAAAGCTGAGATAAAACGCGCTGGCTGGTCGCTGGTTATCTGGCATATCGCTATAGGAAAGCTCTGGAAGTTGCAGGCTAACCGGCAGAATTAGCGATGTAGCATTCTGCTGGGCAGGGCTAAGAACGGGCGGTCTTGCGGGCTTGCGCGGTTGTTGCGGCTTCTGTTTTTGCGGCTTTTTTTGCGCGCTCCTCTCTACAGCCTTATTTTTTGTATCTGGCGTTGGCGCTTTAGCAATTAATGCAGGCTCGTCTGGTATCGGCGGTGGCGCGGTTGGGCGGATGGGCGGCGCCTCTGGCATCTTTATTAATTCGGCCTCTGATCTAGGTGTTGTTTCTGCCATGCTTTGCGCGGGTGCTGGTGTTGGCATTGGTGTTGGCGCTGGTGTTTGCGCTGGTGTTTGCGCTGGCATCTTTACCTCTGATTCTAAATCTGGTTCTGGCCCTGATTCTAAATCTGGTTCTGGCGTTTTGTTAGCATCCTTTCTAGGGCTCGATTTGCTAGATTTTGGCAGGGTTGGCGTAAAGCTAATCCCGCCGCCAAGGGCTAATGTAAAAGGCTTAGTCTCTTTAGCAGATTTTTTCTCTGATATCTCTTGCGGGTTTTCGGCGCTTTTGTTTTTCAGTGACGCATTTTCAAGCGGTTTAATTTTGTCAGCTTTTGGGATTTCTGGACTAGCTGGTTCTGAAGGTTTTGTGTCCGCAACTTTAGCTGTTTCAGGCAAAGAGGCGTTATCTGTGGCAGCTGGCACCTCTTTAACGGCTTTCGTAGCTGGTGCAATAAGATAGGCAAGCTCTGGGTGTTTTTCCCTGATTTGCCTATCTCCCTGCTGAAATAAAAGGGCACATTGTGTCTTTATCAGCTGTGCCATCTTTTCTTGGCCAATTTTCAAGGTATTTTTATCTGTATCTGCTGGCTGACTGCTATCATTTGCCATTAATGCGGATAATACCCAGTCGCGATATTCAGCGATAAAGGCCTCAATATCTTTGCTGGCAATATCTTTTTCAAACTCCAACATCACGGCTTTGCCAATTACCGCACCTGAAAATTTTCGGCGTTCCTGCCACAACTTACCCATATCCTCATTCAACAGGCTTTGTGATTCCATCAGGGCAGCAAAACTTGCACAAATTGCGCCTTGCTCTGCTAGATTACTGTAATTTTTCCATGATTTCAGGTCGATGGCGGCATAGCTGGCGCTGCCGAAAAACGACACACTCAACCCAAATAGTAGTGATAACCATCTGTTTTTCATAACAAAACACCAATAAAATGCATGGCCATGCTCGCCAGCATATTGTTTTTTGCAAGATTAATGCCTGTTTTCAGCCCTGTTTAGCTGAATTGTAGCGCATCTGCTGCGGCGCGGATAAGGGCACGTGCTTTATTCTGGCATTCTTCATACTCAGACTGGGCGACGGAATCATACACAATGCCTGCGCCTGCCTGAATATGCATCTCACCGCCCTTTAAAATCGCTGTTCGCAGGGCAATGCAGGTATCCATCTCGCCTGTAGCAGAAATATAGCCAATGGCACCTGCATAAATGCCGCGCCGGTCTGGCTCTAGCTCATCAATGATTTCCATCGCCCGAATTTTAGGTGCGCCAGACACCGTACCTGCTGGAAAGCCAGCGACAAGCGCATCTAGCATATCGCATTCATCGCGAATGCTTCCACGCACTTCAGAGGCGATATGCATCACATGGCTGTAAAGCTCTATCTGGAAGTTGGAAACGACACGCACAGAGCCAGGTTTTGCCACTCGGCCCACATCATTGCGCCCTAAATCTAATAGCATAAGGTGCTCTGAGCGTTCTTTGATATCGGCCATCAAGCTTTCAGCATGGGCATTATCTTCTTCTTCGTTTGCGCCCCTAGGACGGGTGCCAGCGATTGGGCGAATAGTAACCTCTTCGTCCCGCAACCGCACTAGAATTTCAGGGCTAGAGCCAACAATGGCAATATTGCCTAGATTGAAATGAAACAGAAAAGGTGAGGGGTTAAGACGGCGCAGACTGCGATAGAGCGCCAGCGAAGGCAGGGAGAAAGGAATGGTAAAGCGCTGTGAGAGAACAACCTGAAAGATATCCCCTGCGGTAATATATTCTTTGGCACGACGCACCATTTCGAAAAAGCGTGATTTTTCAATATTACTGTCAGGCTCGGTAAGCTCAGATTGCTTGGGCAGTGAGACAGGAGAGGGCAATTCACGCCGTAAACATGCCTCAGTCTCATCCAAAGCTTCATGCGCTGCCTTCCAGCCATCCTCAGATGTTTCAAACGCGCTATGTCTAATCTGATAGGCTAGGGTAATGGTATCTTTTAGCCGGTCAAAAATGGCCACAATAGAGGGGCGCATCATGGTACTGTCATAGACATCTAATTTGTCTGGATTATTGTCTGGCAGCACCTCAACATGGCGGATCATATCATAGCCCAGATAGCCAAATAGACCAGCTGCCATGGGCGGAAGGGGCGCTGTGTTTGGCATCGCACTTTCGTCTAGTAGCGTGCGCAGACTATCCAGCGGATTGATGTCGCTCTGTTTTTCAAAATCATCGGGCGTTTTATCTGGGCTACGATTGATAAAAACATCCCGCCCACGCGATCGCCAAATCAGATCTGGCTTTATCCCGATAACTGAAAAGCGACCCCGTACTTCGCCGCCTTCAACTGATTCAAGCAAGCAATGATGGGTTTGCCCCTCTGCCAGCTTTAGCATTGCGGCAACCGCTGTCTGTGTATCAGCAACAAAACTGCGGTAAATGATTTGATTCTTCTGGTCTGCAAACAGCTGTTTGCAAGTCTCAAAATCATTATGGGCAAGCTCTGTTGGTCGGGGCGTCATGGGTTTTTCCGTTCCGTTTAGGGCCTTTATCTGAAATCTTTTACAAGAGCCGAAGCGCCTAGCCTTTAGCGTGCACTCTGACCGATAAGCAATTGCTGAACATTAGTTGAGTTAATTTCAAGCGCATGGGCTTCGGAGAGGGTGATGACCAGCGCCGAAGACATATCCGTCTGCACCAGATTATCAAGGGTGCTAGATATTTGTGTCTGCAAACCATCAAGAGCTTGTGCATCAGCGGCAATAATATCATCTGTGCGCACCAATATAACGCTCTCACCTGTCTCAACCAAACTCGCAGCGTCTTTATCCTGCGCAAAAGCAGCGTCAGCTATCAGGCTAGCAGCTTCATTATCAAGGCCGGTTCCGGTGCGACTAAAAGCAGAGCTAGGCGCGACTTCACGCAGCGTATTTTGAACATCTTGCAAGCCTTTATCTGCCGCAGCTTTTGCCGTAGCTAGCGCTTGTATTTTTGTCCAGTCAGCTACCAGTCTTGTACGCACTTCTGCTAGCTCACGTGAACGTGCAGGCTTCTCAGAGATAGGTTGCAGCACGAAAAAGCTATCTTCAGCACTCGCGATAACCTGACTAATTTCGTCTATATCTAACGCCCAGCCTTGGCTTAAGAACTGGCTATCGCTTGCTAGGTCCGCAAAGCTGTTTTCCATAACATTCCCGTCAATATCACGGCCATTAGGGTCAATATCGGCAATGGTGTTAACAGATAGATTGATGCTTGTAGCAGCTTCGGGCAATGTTGCGCCTGTACCAAGCGTATCTTCTATTTGATTGACCAGATCATAAACAAGGTCAATGGCTTTTTCATTCCGCAAGGTCGCTTCAATTTGTGGGCGCACATCCTCAAGCCCTAGCTCTTCACCTAGCTGAATGTCGTCAACCAACAGCAAATGATATCCAAATACAGAGGCAACAGGGCCGCTTACACTTCCCTTTTCAGCACTAAAAGCAGCGGCCGCTAGCTCACCATCTAAATCCTCTTTTGTGACCAGCCCAAGCTGTGTGTCTGGTGCGCTCCAGCCAAGCGTTTCGCTTGCAACTTCTTGGAAGCTTTTGCCAGATGCCAGCAAATCAGCAGCGGCTTTTGCGTCGGCTTCCTGTGTAAACACCATTTGCCGAATTTGGCGGCGTTCTGGCGTAATAAATTCATCCGCGCGTAAATCAAATGCTTGTGTAACCTCATCATCGGTAAGGTTGACTTGGTTTAAAACTTCCTCTGGGCTAACCAGAACCACATCAAAGCTACGCAAGTCAGGCGCATCATAGCCTGATTTCACTGTCTCGTAGAAGCTGGCGATTTCAGCTTGTGATGGCGGGGTTATCTTATTTAGCTCAGCTGGATAGGTCTTTATCGTTGCCACACGTTGCTCAAGTTGATAACCGGCAATGGTTTTAGCCATATGTTTGCCGCCGCGCGCCCCGCCAGCCAAGGCTGCTTCTATTTGTTCTTGCATCAGGATAAAATCTAACCGACGCAGATAATCTTCCTCGGACAGGCCTGACTGGGCAAGGGTTTGCACAAACCGGCTTTGCGAAAATTGGCCAAGTTCATCTTTAAAAGCCTCTGTATTCGCGATAGCTTGCCTTTGCATGTCTCTGGTTGCGGTAACGCCCATCCGGTCTGCTTCAGCGGCAAACAAGGTGCGGCGAGCCAATGCGCCCAACACTTCGTTCAGCAAGCCTGCTTCGATAGCTTCCCCTGCGGACAGGTTTAGACCTAGACCACGCCGAGAGCGCTCAAACTCCGTTGCGGCTTCGGCCAGTGAGACCGAACGATCAGATGCCACAACTGCTTTATTGCCAGAAGAGAATAAGCCTGTTGATACATCGCCTATCCCCCAAATAGCGAACCCCCCTGCAAGAAAAATCAGGAAGAATTTCATTATTGGGTTCTTTGCCCCTTCGCGCATTGAACGTAACATATCTTATCCTTGTGGCATGCTGTGTTGAACAATCTGATATCCACGCTAACATCAGAACTGTTCTAATGTTCGTAAATCAGCCACACTATAGTGAATAGAGCAGTCGAACTGCAAATCAAAAACACGAAAACCATAGGATATTTTATGATTATTGCTGGTAATTGGAAGATGAACCCAGATCATCAGGCTGCAGAAGCGCTTTTAGAGGCGCTTTCAGATTATACACCAGCTTCTGATAGTAACTGCGAAATCGTCTGTTTTCCTCCTGCTTGTTATTTTTCAATGGCCAATCAGGCGCTGGCGAAAACTGGTGTAAGGTGGGGCGCTCAAAACTGTCATCAAGAGAGCGGCGGCGCCTATACAGGCGAGATATCCGCGCAGATGATAAAAGAGCAGGGCGGTGCTTGGGTGATTTTGGGTCATTCCGAGCGACGCCAATATTTTGCTGAAACAGATGCGTTGGTTGGCCAGAAAATCGTGACAGCTTTGCAAACAGGGTTAAGACCTATCTTATGTGTTGGGGAGTCTGAAGAAGTCCGCAACAAACACAGTCATGATAATTTTGTTCAAAGCCAGTTAGAAGCAAGCCTAGAATTAGTCGCACAGATGAGCCCTGATGCGCAAAAAAAGGCGCTAGCCCAACTTGTGATCGCTTATGAGCCGGTATGGGCAATTGGCACAGGCAAGGTTGCCAGCTTGCTGGATATTGAAGCAATGCATCAAGGCCTGTTGCAGAAGATGGAGGCGTTATTTGGTGTCCAGCTGCCAGAAGCAGGCGTGCCTATTTTATATGGCGGGTCGGTAAATGATGCGAATGCTGCAGATATTCTTGGCTTGAAACCGGTATCAGGGGCATTAGTTGGCGGCGCATCGCTAAAGCCGGATGCTTTTTTGTCTATCTGTCACATAGCTGATAAAAAATAGGGTAAATTGTCAAATAGTGTAAATTTATAAGCGCATATGCATTTTTTGCTTTACCTGCGGGGGCGCAATTTGCTAGTTAAAGCCATCATGGCGAAGGCTGTGATTACTCTAGAAATTTTGAACAGACGATAACGTTATGACAACCATTTTGCTGACGATTCATATTATTATTGCTTTAGCACTGGTTGGAACGGTGTTATTGCAACGCAATGAAGGTGGCGGCCTAGGCATTGGTGGCTCGTCTGGTGGCGGTTTCATGACAGCCAGAGGCACAGCAAACCTGCTGACCCGTACGACGGCAATTTTGGCAGCCTTATTTTTTGCAACTTCTATTGGCCTTGCTATCTTAGCTGGCGCTGGGAGTGAGCAAACCTCTATCGTTGATGAAGTGCTGAGCTCTACAGCTACGCCTGCGCCAGCAAGCGAGCCATCTGGGCCAGCCGTACCAACAGGAAATTAGTAATCAGAATGTCGAAGCTCTTCTGCCCCCCCACCGACCAGCGTTTTGAGGGGTAGCGGTGACTCGTTTTATCTTTATTACTGGTGGTGTTGTATCTTCCCTTGGTAAGGGGCTTGGCTCGGCGGTGCTGGGTGCATTGCTGCAAGCGCGCGGCTATAAGGTTCGTTTGCGCAAACTTGACCCCTATTTGAATGTTGACCCCGGCACTATGTCTCCTACCCAGCATGGTGAGGTGTTTGTTACGGATGATGGCGCAGAAACCGACCTTGATCTTGGCCATTATGAACGGTTCACGGCTGTACATACAAGAAAGACAGATAATGTTACTACGGGCCGGATTTATTCCGATGTTTTAGCACGCGAGCGCCGCGGTGATTATCTAGGCGCAACTATTCAGGTTATCCCGCATGTAACAGATGCAATTAAAGCGTTCGTTACCAATGATTTAGAGGATGAAGATTTTGTCCTTTGCGAAATAGGCGGAACGGTGGGTGATATTGAATCGCTTCCCTTTCTTGAGGCTATTCGCCAATTGGGTAATGAGATGGGGCGCGAGCAGACCTGTTTTATTCATGTAACCTTGCTGCCCTTTATTAAGGCAGCTGGTGAGCTAAAAACTAAGCCAACCCAGCATTCTGTAAAAGAATTGCAATCGGTGGGTATTCAACCTGATATGCTGCTTTGCAGAACAGAGCATGAATTGCCAAAAGAACAGCGCGATAAAATCGGCCTGTTCTGTAATGTTCGCCCAGAAGCTGTTATTTTGGCCGAAGATGTTAATAATATTTATGAAGTGCCGCTTGCCTATCATGCCCAAGGGCTGGATGGCCAAGTATGCGCACATTTTGGCCTAGAGAGCAAAACGCCAGATTTAACGTCTTGGCAGGAAATCGCCCATAATGTGTCCAACCCTGAAGGCGAAGTGACCATTGCTATTGTGGGTAAATATACGTCCCTGCAAGACAGCTATAAATCGCTTGGTGAGGCGCTAACCCATGGCGGTATCGCTAATCGGGTGAAGGTTAATATCAAATGGCTAGATTCTGAAATTTTTGAAGCTGACGATAAATCAAGCTATCTGCATCATCTGCAAAATGTGTCTGCTATTCTTGTGCCGGGCGGGTTTGGTCAGCGCGGCTCAGAGGGGAAAATCGAAGCGATTCGTTTTGCCCGTGAACATGATGTGCCGTATTTTGGCATTTGTTTTGGTATGCAGATGGCGGTTCTGGAAACAGCGCGGTCGCTAGCTGGACTAAACAAAGCAAGCTCAACTGAATTTGGCCCTTGTGATGAACCTGTTGTTGGGTTGATGACCGAATGGGTAGCCGGTAATGAGGTTACAACACGCAAGGATGATGATGATAAGGGCGGCACGATGCGTCTGGGCGCTTATCCATGCGCATTGACGTCTGGCTCTCTTGCTGAAAAAGTTTATGGGTGCGAGCATATCGAAGAGCGGCATCGTCACCGTTATGAGGTAAATATCGCCTATCGTGAGACATTGGAAGCGGCGGGTTTGAAAATGTCAGGTCTTTCGCCAGATGGGGTATTGCCAGAGATTGTTGAACGTGAAGACCATCCGTGGTTTGTTGCGGTGCAATTTCACCCAGAATTGAAGTCAAAACCTTTTAGCCCGCATCCGCTATTTGTTGGATTCGTTGCAGCAGCAAGAGAAAAATCACGGTTGGTTTAAAGCCCGGAAGCGCCTGCAGTCATAAAAGAGCATCCTTCTAGCGGAAAAAAACCAGCGGAGGTCTTAATAGCATGGAAAAAGTTACAATAGGTTCTGTGGAAGCTGGCGGTGATGCGCCGATTATGCTTATTGCGGGGCCCTGCCAGATAGAGGGGCGCGATCATGCGCTCATGCATGCCGAAAAGCTTGCCGAAGCTGCGGCAGGGGCGGGTTTTGGTTTTGTTTATAAATCTTCCTTTGATAAAGCAAACCGCACCTCACTGGGCGCGCAGCGCGGCGTAGGCTTAGATGAGGGGCTGGAGATTTTAGCAGCGGTGCGGGCACGTATTGGCTGTCCTGTATTAACCGATGTGCATCTGCCAGAGCACTGTGCTGCGGTAGCTCAAAGCGTTGATATCTTGCAAATTCCTGCCTTTTTATGTCGGCAAACAGATCTGCTTATCGCGGCAGCTAAAACAGACGCTGCGGTGAATGTCAAAAAGGGTCAATTCCTAGCCCCTTGGGATATGCGTCATGTTGCTGACAAAATAGTGCAATCTGGAAATAGTCGGGTTCTGCTAACAGAACGCGGGACGAGTTTTGGTTACAATACGCTGGTTTCAGATATGCGGGCATTGCCGCAAATGGCGGATATAGGTTTTCCAGTGATTTTTGATGCTACACACTCAGTGCAACAGCCGGGCGGGTTAGGCGGCGCGTCAGGGGGGCAGCGTGAGTTTGTGCCTGTATTAGCTAGAGCCGCTGTTGCGGTGGGCGTACAAGGGCTGTTTATGGAAAGCCATATTGATCCAGATAACGCCCCGTCAGATGGCCCAAACATGATACCGTTGGAACATATGCCAGTCTTACTTGCCTCGCTCGCCAGAATTGCAGAGGCAAGCAAACTCTAGCCAGCTTCCTATAAGAGCCCCTAAAAAAAGCCCCAAAAAAATGAGGAAAAAATGTCACAGATTATTGATATTCACGCACGCCAAATCCTAGATAGCCGCGGCAATCCTACCGTTGAGGTAGATGTTATCCTTGAAGATGGCAGTGTTGGACGGGCGGCGGTTCCTTCTGGTGCATCAACCGGCGCTTATGAGGCAGTTGAAAGGCGTGACGGCGATAGTGGCCAATATAATGGCAAAGGCGTAATGGGCGCTGTGACAGCCGTGAATACTGAGATTTTTGACGCCTTGTCTGGTGCAGATGCGCTGGACCAAAAACAAATTGATGCTGATCTTATAACGCTAGATGGTACAGAGAATAAAGCGCGTTTGGGTGCAAATGCTATCCTTGGGGTTAGTCTTGCCGCCGCCAGAGCCGCTGCTATGTCTTGTGAGCTACCCCTTTGGCGATATCTGGGCGGGGTTCATGCGCATCAACTGCCAACGCCAATGATGAATATTCTGAATGGGGGCGCGCATGCTGATAACGCGCTGGACGTTCAGGAATTTATGGTTATGCCTGTAGGGGCAGGCAGCTTTACAGACGGATTGCGCATGGGCGCTGAGATTTTTCATGCTCTGAAATCAGGTTTGAGCAAAAAAGGCTTGTCAGTTGCGGTGGGTGATGAGGGCGGTTTTGCCCCCGCTATTAATAGCACAAAAGAAGCAGCAGACGCAGTTGCTGAAGCGGTGGAAGTGGCTGGTTATAGTCTTGGCGATGATATTGTTATCGCTCTGGATGCGGCGGCGACCGAGTTTTATCAGGATGGTAAATACCATCTAGCTGGGGAAGGGCGTGCCCTTTCGAGTGAAGAAATGGTGGAAATGTGGCGCACGCTTTGTGATGATTATCCAATATTATCGCTTGAAGACCCGCTATCGGAAGATGACTGGCACGGCTTTACAGCCCTTACAGCGGCGATAGGCGATAAGGTGCAGATTGTTGGGGATGATTTATATGTGACCAACCCTGTGCGCTTGCAACGCGGCATTGCGGAGCAGGCCGGCAATGCTATCTTGGTAAAGGTGAACCAGATAGGCACGCTTTCTGAGACAATGGATGCTATCTATCAGGCAAAGCAAGCTGGCTTTGGCGTGATTATCTCGCACCGTTCTGGTGAGACTGAAGATAGCTTTATTGCAGACCTTTCTGTGGCTACAAATGCTGGTCAGATTAAGACAGGCTCACTCTCTCGCTCGGACAGGCTGGCAAAATATAACCAACTTTTGCGTATTGAAGAAGAGTTGGGCCCAATGGCAGCCTATGCTGGCAATCTATTTGCCTAACCAGAGAGCTTACTCAAAAAAACCCAATGAATCTAACGATTCGCTTTTTACTTGACGGTTTGATTCTGTTTTGATTCACTGGTGCTATACATGCCATATCTGGGCATGAAATAGCGCCATCAGGTGATATAAGGACAACAAATCATGCAAGCTTTTATGCGCAGACCCTTTTCTTATGCAGGTAGTTTTCTTCTTATAGGAACGCTGATTGTCTTTTTTGGTTTTCACACCGTTGCCGGAGAGCGCGGTTTGGTGGCGCGTGGCGGTCTCGATCGTGAAATCCTAATGGCGCAAGAAGAATTGGCGCTTATTAATAAACAGAATAATTTGATGGAAAGCCGCATTCGGCTGTTGCGTGTGGGGGCGATTGATGCCGATATGTTAGCGGAGACGGCGCGCGCTGAATTAGGTCTTTATTCTGAAAATGATGTCATAATTACAATTGATATGAATAAATTGAAATTTTAATATCAAGGCAATGTTAACTATAATTCAGTTTATATTAAAATAATTCAATAAAAACAACGAAATAAATTTGTTGCAAAAATAAAACTCCTCATGCCATTCTTGACCATGAAGCGGTTTCGCCGCTTGTGAACTTTAGTTCATTCTTTTGGGAGAGGAAGGCAAGATGGCCAATAAAGTAGCGGCTGGCAAGACAGCTGAGGGCAAAAAGAGCGAGCGCAAACGCGGACGCCCCCCTAAATCCATTATTAATGACAAACCTTCAGCGGATGCGATGCTAGAGATGTATCGTCAAATGGTATTGATCCGCCGCTTTGAAGAGAAGGCTGGTCAGCTTTATGGCATGGGGCAAATTGGTGGTTTCTGCCATCTTTATATCGGCCAAGAGGCCGTGGTGGTCGGTATTCAGTCTGTTGCCAAAGAAGAAGATTCTGTTGTGACTTCTTACCGTGATCATGGCCATATGCTGGCCTGTGATATGGATGCCGGCGGGGTAATGGCAGAACTAACAGGTCGTGAGGATGGCTATTCCAAAGGCAAGGGCGGCTCGATGCATATGTTTAGCCGTGAGAAAAATTTCTATGGCGGACACGGTATTGTAGCTGCACAAGTACCTATTGGTGCTGGCCTTGCTTTTGCCCATAAATATAATGGTGATGGCGGCGTTAATATGGCCTATCTCGGCGATGGGGCGGCCAATCAGGGGCAGGTTTACGAGACCTTTAATATGGCGGCATTATGGAACTTGCCTGTTATTTTCGTTATTGAAAACAATCAATATGGTATGGGAACCTCTGTGAGCCGTGCTGCGGCGGGCCAGGAACTTGCAGATAGAGGGAAAGCCTATGGTATCCCGGGTGTGCAGGTTGACGGTATGGATGTGCTGGCAGTGCGCACCGCAGCCGAAGAAGCGCTGGCACATTGCCGCGCTGGCAAAGGCCCCTACATTCTGGAAATGAAAACCTATCGATATCGTGGGCATTCTATGTCTGATCCAGCAAAATATCGTACCAGAGAAGAAGTGGATGCGATGCGCAAACAGCATGATCCCATTGAACAGCTTCGGGATGTTTTACTGCGTGAAGGTGCAGATGAAGCGCAATTAAAGGATATAGATCAGAAAGTTAAGAAAATTGTTGGCGATGCCGCAGATTTTGCTCTGGCAAGTCCAGAGCCAAATGCAAGCGAGCTTTATACAGACATTATTGTCGCCTGAAACGGCTGGCAGCAGGAGAGAGTTTATTATGGCAATCGAAATTAAAATGCCGGCTTTGTCGCCTACAATGACGGAAGGCCGCCTGTCGCGCTGGCTAGTTGCACAGGGAGATAGCGTTGCATCAGGGGACGTAATCGCTGAGATTGAAACCGACAAAGCCACTATGGAAGTTGAAGCGATTGATGAAGGCACTATTGGTGCTATTCATATTGGCGAAGGCACAGACGGGGTTGTTGTTGGTGCGGTTATTGCAACCTTGCTAGAAGAGGGGGAGAGCGAGGTTCCGCCTATAGCTGAGACACCAGCACCAGTTGCTGAATCGGCCCCAGAAATGCTCCCAGAAGCATCTACAGAAGCATCTACAGAAGCGGCGTCAGCATCTACAGCAATGCCGGCAGCATCTGTAGCAATGCCGGCCGCTGCGCCTGTTGGTGCAGAGCCAGATTGGCAGGGCAGCACGCGAACCATGACAGTCAGAGAGGCATTACGTGATGCGATGGCTGAAGAAATGCGCCGAGATGAGCGGATTTTTGTTATGGGTGAGGAAGTTGCGGAATATCAGGGCGCTTATAAGGTTACGCAAGGGCTATTAGATGAGTTTAGTGCGAAACGGGTGATTGATACGCCGATTACCGAACATGGGTTTGCTGGGCTTGGTGTTGGGGCAGCTTTTGGTGATTTGCGCCCAATTATTGAATTTATGACCTTTAATTTTTCTATGCAGGCCATTGACCACATTATTAATTCTGCTGCGAAAACCTTATATATGTCTGGCGGGCAGATGGGCTGTCCTATCGTATTTAGAGGGCCAAATGGCGCGGCAAGCCGTGTCGCTGCCCAGCATTCACAATGCTATGCAAGTTGGTATGCGCATTGTCCCGGCTTGAAAGTGGTTTCCCCATGGTCTGCTGCCGATGCTAAAGGCTTGCTGAAATCAGCTATCCGCGATCCAAATCCTGTGATTTTCTTGGAAAATGAAGTGATGTATGGTCAGAGCTTTGAAGTGCCTGAGGCAGATGATTGGGTGGTACCGATTGGCCGCGCAAATATTGTCCGTCAAGGCGGTGATGTAACCATTACAGCCTTTTCTATCATGGTCGGCAAAGCCTTAGAGGCAGCAGAAGCCTTGTCCTCAATTGGTATTGAGGCAGAAGTCATTGATTTACGCAGTTTGCGCCCCCTAGATACCGAGACAATATTAGCCTCAGTCAAGAAAACCGGGCGTATGATTTCCTGTGAAGAAGGTTTCCCATTCGCTGGAATAGGGGCTGAGCTTGCGATGCAGGTAATGGATGGCGCCTTTGACTATTTGGATGCGCCTGTTATGCGGGTTACCGGCAAGGATGTGCCGATGCCTTATGCGGCTAATCTTGAAACATTAGCCTTGCCGCAAGCACAAGATATTATCGAAGCTGGCAAGGCGGTATGCTACCGCGCAGGGGGGCTATAAAATGGCTGTGAATATTTTAATGCCGGCTCTATCGCCGACCATGACGGATGGCACGCTTGCGCGTTGGCTTGTTAGTGAAGGGGATGCGGTTCGCTCTGGTGACGTGATTGCTGAGATTGAAACCGACAAAGCCACTATGGAAGTCGAAGCTTTGGATGACGGGGTTATGGCCAAGCTCGTAGTTGCAGAAGGCACGCAGAATGTGGCGGTAAATGCACTGATTGCTGTATTAGCCGAAGAAGGGGAAGATGCAAGCGAGGCAGCGAAAGAGGCGGAAAATGCACCTGTGGCTGCACCAACTCCTGCTCCAACTCCGGCACCAACTCCTGCCCCAACTGCGGCACCAACTCCGGCACCAACTCCGGCACCAACTCCGGCGAGCGCACCGGCCGCCCCCCAGCTTGCAGCTGGACAAAAGGGGGAGCGTGTCTTTGCTAGTCCGCTAGCCCGGCGTATCGCTGGTGATGCAGGTCTAGATATTGGTAATCTTGCTGGTACAGGCCCACATGGCCGGATTATCCGCGCCGATGTAGAAGAAGCTATCGCCAAGGCAGGGACTGTAGCTACAGCACCATCTGCCGCCGCATCAATGATGCGTGTAGCTGGTCAATCAGAGCGTTTTGAGCCACATTCTGCGATGCGGCGCGTGATTGCGGAACGTCTGCAGCAATCCAAGCAAAATGCCCCGCATTTCTATCTGACCGTCGATTGCGAGATAGATACTTTATTGCAAGCACGAAAAGCCTTAAATGAAGCCGCCCCAGAGGGGGTGAAAATATCGGTCAATGATATGGTTGTCAAAGCGGCGGCGGCAGCGCTTATCGCTGTTCCTGAGGTTAATGGCTATTTTGAAGAGGCAGGATGCCGCTATTTCAGTGATGCTGATATTTGCATTGCTGTTGCAGTGGATGGCGGTCTGGTCACACCGGTAATCAAAGCAGCTAATCATCTAGGCTTATCTGCGATTGCTAGCGCCTCTGCGGACCTCGCGAAGCGGGCGCGTGATAATCAGCTTGACCCTGCGGAATATACTGGTGGCACTTTCACCATTTCCAATTTGGGCATGTTTGGCGTGCGTGAGTTTTCGGCTGTGATAAACCCGCCACAAGCAGCAATTTTGGCTGTTGGGGCAGGGGAAAAGCGTCCTGTTGTGCGCGGTGATGCCCTAGATATTGCCACGGTGATGAGCGTTACGCTATCTGCTGATCACCGTATTGTGGATGGCGCGGTTGGTGCGCGCTGGCTACAGGCCTTTAAAGGGGCAATTGAAAACCCGGTAACGATGTTATTGTAAGCTACATAACATCATTGAAACCTATATAAATTAACTGCCCATTTAGAGCATAAAGGGATAAAAACCATGCAAGACAAATCCTTTGATATTGTGGTTATCGGGGGCGGACCAGGCGGATATGTTGCCGCTATCAGAGCTAGTCAGCTTGGTAAGTCTGTTGCTGTTATAGAGCGTGAACATCTTGGCGGCATCTGCCTGAATTGGGGCTGTATTCCAACCAAAGCGCTGCTAAGAGCAGCAGAAATGCGTCATAATCTGGCCCATATGGCTGATTTTGGTATTGAAGTTACGGGGGAGGTAACGGTCAATCTTGAAAAGGTAGTTAGTCGTTCGCGTAAAGTTGCGTCTAGGCTTTCGCAAGGTGTAGCGCATTTGCTGAAAAAAAATAAAGTAACCGTTCTGGATGGCACAGCAAAGCTTGGCGGTAAATCAGGTGCAAACTGGATAGTTGATGTTTCTGGCAAGGATGCACAAAAGCTACAAGCCCCGCATGTTATTCTTGCAACTGGGGCGCGTGCCCGCCAAATTCCCGGTTTGGAAACAGATGGTCGTAATATTCTGTCCTACAAAGAAGCGATGATCCCATCTGAGATGCCTAAATCTTTGATTGTGGTTGGTTCTGGCGCTATTGGGGTAGAGTTTGCCAGCTTTTATGCAGATATGGGCGTTCAAGTAACCATTATTGAAGCTCTTGAGCGTATTTTAAACGCAGAAGATGAAGAAATTTCAGCGCTTGCCCATAAAGCCTTTACAGCGCGTGGTATAGCCATTCATACCTCTGCAAAACTGAAAAAGCTGAAATCAGGGGCAAGCTCTGTCGAAGCGGAAGTAGAGATTGGCGGCAAAGGCCAAACCCTGAACGCTGATAAAGTAATTATGGCTGTTGGCATTACGGGTAATTCAGAAGGGCTAGGGCTAGAAGGCACCAAAATTAAGCTGGATCGTGGCCATATTGAAACAGATGGGCTGATGCGCACTGGTGAGCCGGGCCTTTACGCTATAGGCGATATCACTGGCGCACCTTGGCTCGCTCATAAAGCTAGCCATGAAGGCATTATCTGTGTGGAGGCAATTGCGGGGCTAAAAAATACCCATGCGATGAAGGCAGATATGGTGCCGGGCTGTACCTATTGCCGGCCACAAATCGCATCGGTTGGCCTGTCAGAGGCCGCTGCCCGCGCCAAGGGGTACAAGATAAAGGTCGGTAAATTTCCGTTTCTTGGAAATGGTAAAGCGATTGCGCTTGGCGATGATGAGGGGATAATCAAAACCATCTTTGATGAAAAAACGGGCGCTTTGCTAGGCGCGCATATGATAGGCCCAGAAGTGACCGAGCTTATCCAAGGCTATGTCATTGCCCAGACGTTAGAGACAACCGAAGCTGAGTTGATGCAGACGATATTCCCGCATCCAACTTTGTCTGAAGCCATGCATGAATCGGTTCTTGATGCTTATGGACGGGCTATCCATTTTTAATTGTGCACGATAGACTTGCTTTTTGCGCTACGGCATAGGCTGATAGGATTTGTAGGGACATAAAGGCAATAGGGCTGTTACAAAGAACAAGAATAGAGCCTAAAATCTTTTGGCGGAAGTTATGGAGCATTTATGCCATCACCAAATTTAACCAAGGGTGCACAGCGTCATCCTGAAAAACGCCGCAATGAAGATCGCCCGCAACCGCGTCGCCCAGACTGGCTGCGCGTAAAAGCGCCGCAAGCAGGCGCTTTCACGGAAACTAAGAAATTGATGCGCGAGCTTGATTTGGTCACTGTTTGCGAAGAAGCCGCTTGCCCTAATATTGGGGAATGCTGGTCACAAAAACATGCAACTATGATGATCTTAGGCTCTATCTGTACGCGGGCCTGTGCCTTTTGTAATGTGGCAACTGGCAAGCCTGACCAGCTTGATCCGCATGAGCCAGATAATGTAGGGCTAGCGGTAGCGCGTCTTGGCTTGCAGCATGTTGTTATCACCTCAGTTGACAGAGATGATTTGGCAGATGGTGGGGCAGAACATTTTGCCAGAACCATTCGCGCGATCCGCATGGCATCGCCAGCAACCACCATTGAGATTCTAACCCCTGATTTTCTGCGCAAACAAGGCGCTGTTGAGGTGGTGGTAGAAGCGCGTCCTGATGTTTTTAATCATAATATGGAAACAGTTGAGCGTTTATATAAGCCAGTGCGCCCGGGCGCGCGCTATGCCCACTCGCTGGATGTATTGCATCAGGTAAAAAAATTAGACCCCAGCATTTTCACTAAATCGGGTATTATGGTAGGTCTCGGCGAGACAGATGATGAAGTGGTTCAGATGATGGATGACCTGCGGGAAGTGGATGTCGATTTTATGACTATCGGACAATATTTGCAGCCCACTCCAAAACATGCGATTGTTGACCGTTTTGTTACCCCAGAGCAATTCAAAACCTATGCTGAAACAGGTCATAAAAAAGGCTTTCTGATGATGGCATCGACGCCGCTTACCCGATCCTCCTATCATGCAGATGCAGACTTTGCGGCGCTGAAATCTCAGCGTTTGGAACAGCTAGCTGGCACCCAGCCAGCAGGATAAAAGGCCATGACGACCCATAGTGAAAAACGGGTATTAGCGCACCGCCCTGAACAGCTTTTTGAGCTTGTGGCTGATGTACAGCGCTATCCTGAATTTCTGCCATGGTGTGTAGCGGCCCGCGTTCGCTCCAAAACCGAAGAAATGCTGATAGCAGATTTAATTATCGGCTTTCAAATGTTTCGGGAAAGCTTCACTTCATACGTAAAGATGGATAGAGACACCCTATCTATTGAGGTCGAATATGCGGAAGGCCCGTTTAAATATCTAACCAATAAATGGCAATTTATCGAACACCCTGATGGCTGTGTCATTGATTTTTATGTGGATTTTGAGTTTAAATCGCGCCTATTACAAACAGTGATTGAAAGCTTGTTTACCGAAGCGGTCAAGCGGATGGTTCGTGCCTTTGAAACCCGCGCAAATAGTCTTTACAATGCTCAGATTTCGGCACCTCAAAGCCCCATTAAACAAAGCCCCATTAAACAAAGCCCTAGTTCTTTGGCAAGGCCTCAAGGACCAAGGTGAGGCCAGCTTCAACGGCTTGACTGCGCACCGCCTGCCTGTCTCCTGAAAAATCAAAACGTTTGCTTATCTGCACCCCGTCTTTCGTGGCAATGGCCATCCAAACTAAGCCAACAGGCTTATCAGGGCTACCACCGCCCGGGCCTGCAACACCGGTAACAGAAAGGCTAATATTTGCCGCGCTATGGGTGATGCCGCCAACGGCCATAGCGGCGGCAGATTGCTGTGATACCGCGCCATGCGCTTCTAGCGTGCCCACGCTAACGCCTACCATTTCCTGTTTTGCTTGATTGCTGTAGGTGATAAAGCCGCGGTCAAGAACAGCAGAAGCGCCCGCTATATCGGTAAGGCCGGCAAAAATCATCCCGCCCGTGCAGCTTTCTACTGTGCAAATCATCCATTTTGCATCTCGTGCTGCCTCGATAACATTTTTAGCAAGAGGTGAGGGCATCTACAGGCTCCTTAAAGCTCTCAAAAATTATAGGCCATAGAGTGCGAATTGCAGCCCGAGCAGGCACATACCTGCCAGACCGCCAGCAACAATGTCATCTGCCATAATGCCGATACCGCCGCCTAGCTTTTCGGCCATACCAACAGGGCCAATTTTAGTAATATCAAAAAACCGGAACAGGATAAAAGCAGCAATATACCATAAAAGCGCCCCTTCAATCAAAGGCGGGATACATAACAACACTACCCATTGACCTGCTACTTCATCAATGATGACTTCTGAAGCATCTTTGGTGTTGCTCATTTGGCTATAGGTCTCCGAAGCGATAATCCCGATAAGAAGCGCAGCAAGGCTCGCCAGCGCCAGCACAAGATAGCCTTGCGTGGCAATAAACCAGCCTGCGACAAGCGCGGCAAGGGAGCCTGCAGTCCCGGGGGCAGGCAGAAATCCTATCGGGCCTAGCGTCGCAATAAAGCAAAGAGCCTTTTTCAAGAAAAGCGGCATTTAGTGCGCCTCCTCAATGGCTGGCAGACTGAGGCTGGCTTGCGCCATCGCAGCAATCCCTTCGCCTCTGCCGGTAAAGCCTAGCCCTTCGCTGGTCGTGGCTTTTACAGATAAACGGCGTGTGGAAAGGCCAGTTATGTCTTTTAGCCTTGCTAACATTTGCTCGCGATAGGGGCCAATTTTGGGACGCTCGCAGATTATGGTGACATCTAGATGCAGGATATGACCGCCTGCTTGCTGAACCGCATCGACCGCAAAGCGCAGAAACTGGTCAGACGCTGCATCCTTCCATTTTGGATCTGAGGGCGGAAAAAACGTGCCAATATCACCTGTAGCTAGCGCCCCAAAAATAGCATCGCATAAGGCATGTAAACCAACATCGCCATCGGAATGGGCAAGTAAGCCTCTATCATGGGCGACTTCAACGCCGCAAATCATAATAGGCCCGGGGCTATCTGTATCGAATTTATGAACATCAAATCCAGAGCCAGTTCGTGTTTCCATTAGGTTCATTTCTGGGCTCATTTTTGGGCTCATCGCAGTTAAATCTTCTGCATAGGTGATTTTTGTTAAGCATTCATGCCCAGCAATGGTTACGATTTTTGCGCCAAAGGCCTCAGCTATCATGGCATCATCTGTAAAATTTTGGGCATCCGTGTGGGCGGCTTGCAGATGTGCCTCTAAAATAAGGCTTGTTTTAAAGGCTTGCGGTGTTTGTACCCGCATCAGCCTGTCTCGGTCAATTACATGACTTGTGGATGCATCAGATACGTTTTTCTGGCGAATAGTATCACTTACTGGCAGAACCGGAATGACCGCTTGCCCCCCTTGCTCAAGGGCTGATTTCAGCGCCGATAATACAGATTTTGGGATGTTGGGGCGGGCTGCATCATGGATAGCAACAAAGGCACTATCCTGCCCATGAGAGTGCTGGAACTCCTGAAGGGCTTTCAGGCCGTTCAAGGCAGAGGCTGCGCGGCTATTCCCACCCGGTGCTAGCCTCACCTTATCACCATAAGGGGTGAGCTCTTCACGCAAATCTATCGGCAGGCCATCTGTTATTATATCTGGGGGTAATACTAAAATTATTTGGCCGCAATCTGGCCAAGCTGCAAAGCTTTCCAAAGAATGCGCTATAAGCGATTTTCGGTGGAGAAGCTGGAACTGTTTTGGCAAATCTGAGCGGTCATTTTGAAATCGTGTTGCCATTCCAGCTGCCAGAATAATGATATCGAGTTTGGCCGAAGCGGCAGGGGAAACAGACATATCTTAAGGCGCTTTCAAACAGCAGAAATTGGATTTTGTTGAGTTTGCCAATAGCTGACGCGAAGTGCAAGATTTGTCTATCTGTTGTTAAACAGATTAATCTCTGGTCAATGGCATTAAAATTGCCTATAATTTAGGCGTTTTCTAATGTTGATACAATTTAAGGCATTTTAATGGGTTGTCTAAGCCAAATTTTAAACAGAGATGACACAGAAACAGCAGGCGCAAATATTTTGCCTGATGTAGTGCTTGCGCCAATGTCCGGCATAACAGACCGCGCCTTTCGCACGGCCGTGCGTGCCTCTGGTGGCGGGTTAGTTGTGTCCGAAATGGTGGCAAGTCATGCAATGCTGACAGATGTGCGTGCCGAGATGCAGAAACTGCAATTTAACGCCGCAGCGGAAGCCCCTGTCGCTATCCAAATTGCTGGGTGGGACCCGTTAATGATGGCAGAAGCCGCAAAGATGGCTGAGCAAATGGGGGCCTGCTTGATTGATATTAATATGGGGTGCCCGGCAAAGAAGGTAACTGGACGGGCTTCTGGCTCTGCTTTGATGAAAGAACCTGTTCTTGCGGGTGAAATTTGCGCTGCAGTAGTAGATGCGGTTAGCTTACCTGTAAGTCTGAAGACGCGTCTAGGCTGGGATGATCAGCATCGAAACGCACCTGAAATCGCTTATATTGCTGAGGAAAGTGGTGTTTCTTTGATAACGATTCATGGCCGTACCCGCACCCAAATGTATAAGGGTAGTGCGAATTGGAATGAAATCGCAAATGTTGTTCAGGCCGTTTCCATACCTGTGCTTGCAAATGGTGATATTGTTAGCCCTGAAGATGCGAAAAGCGCCTTAACAGCCTCGAAAGCGCAAGGCGTGATGGTTGGTAGGGGCGCACAAGGCCAGCCTTGGTTGTTAGCGCAAATTGCTGATCATTTGGCTGGCCGTGATATACGAAGCACCCCAGATATGGCGTTTCGGTATCGCCAAATATGTCAGCATCTAGATATGGTATTAACCGATTATGGTATGCGGGGCGTGCGTTTAGCCCGCAAGCACCTTGCAGCTTATTGTGATTATCTTCCGCAATCTCAAGATTTGCGCCTTATTGCAACACAATCCGATAGCCCTGAGCCTGTCTTTGCTGCGCTGGCGGAATATTTCAAAACAGATGCTTGCTATGCAGCCTAAATTATCGCCTCTTGCATCTCCTGATAGCTCGCCCCTTGCTGAGGTAATGGATGTGCTACCCTTTCCAGTAGTTTTGCTTGATGAAGAAGATAGTTTTGTCTGGCTAAATCATGCTGGCGAGCATTTTTTCAAAAGTAGCCTATCTATTTTGTCTGGCACTCGTCTAGACAGGCTTATTCCTCAGGATAGTCAAATTTTCTCGCTTATTCGGCGGGCCCGCCAGTCTGGCAGTTCGGTTGAAGATAAAGCGATAACTTTTGTTGGGCCACGTATTGGGCTAAAGGGCGCAAGTATCCAGCTCGTGCCATTTCATATGGCTGGCTTTGAGAGGCCACTTATTTTGATGACCTTGCAGGAACGCACGGGCGCAGAGCAGCTTGCCACGCAGCAAAATTTCAAAGGTGCAGCCTTATCTATGTCCCGGATGACGTCTTTACTGGCCCATGAGATTAAAAACCCGCTAGCGGGCATTAAAGGGGCGGCACAATTGCTGGAAATGGAGTTACCAGAAGCCCAACATGAACTCAGCAATATGATTGTAAGCGAGACCGATAGGATTACATCGCTTTTACGGCGGATAGAAAACCTATCTTCAGATGCACCGGTAAGGTTTGAGACGGTAAATATCCACGAAATTCTCGATCATTGCCTGAAGATCACTTCTGCTTCTTTTGGCCGGCATCTAGATATTAAACGCTCTTATGATCCGTCCCTGCCGGATATTCAAGCAGACAGGGAGATGCTGGTGCAATGCTTTATCAATCTATTCAAAAACGCTTCTGAAGCTACTGCAGAGGGGGATAGCCTATCTATTCATACCAGCTATTCTCTAACCCGTTATGTCACTACAGAGACCAGCCGCAAGCTTATCCATCTCCCCTTGCAAATTGCTATCACAGATAGCGGGAAGGGCGTGTCAGAAGAGTTGCAAGCCCATGTTTTTGAGCCCTTTGTATCCAATAAATCAGGGGGATCTGGTCTTGGGCTGGCTATGGTCGCAAGTGTCATTGCCGATCATGGCGGGGCAATTGCTATGCAGTCCTCAGCACAAGGTTCTTGTTTTACGTTAAATCTACCTATTACCCAATCTTATACAGATAATGCGGTTGCAAATCAGACATCTGATGGGGAAGTTTCATGAAAACGCGCACCTCTCAAATTATCGTAGCAGATGATGATAAAACGGTTCGCACAGTGATTGTGCAAGCCTTGTCCCGCCAAGGTTATCAAGTTGGCGCGGCAACTACCATAGCTGGATTATGGGATATTACGACCTCTGGGCGCGGGGATGTTTTGATAACTGATGTTGGCTTTCCAGATGGGGATGCGCTGGAATTATTGCCGCGATTACAAGAAAAACGCCCAGATCTTACCATTATTGTTATGAGTGCGCGGGCTAATTTGCTGACGGCGATTAAAACCCAGCAAAGCGGCGTGTTTGACTATCTTCCGAAACCGTTTGAGCTGAAACAGTTATTGGATGTTATTGCACGGGCTGTAACCGCAGATCCCCCTGCTAGCAGGAATGAAAAACCAGCTGTTAGCTTGCCAAAACAATTGCCTATTTCTTTGCTTGGAAAATCCCCTGCAATGCAGATGAGCTTTAAGCTGTTAACCCGTTTATCTGGCCAGCATATGCCCGTATTAATAAAGGCGGATATGGGGTCAGGCAAACAAACTATTGCCAAAACTTTGCATGAAATGGGGCCGCAATCTGGCGAAAGCTTTGAAGCTCTTAATCTCTCCCAATTGGAAGAAAGCCGCCATGAAGATGCCCTTTTCGGCCTTTCTGGCTTGTTAACGCGGCGCAGCTCTGGAATGGTGTTTATCAACTATATTGAACGGCTCTCTGCTCAAGCACAGATGCAGCTTGCTCGCTTTGTTGAAAATGCCGCCCCGTCTAATATTCCGATGCCAAAACATGCGGTGCGGGTGGTTGCTGGTACAGCCGTTAATTTGCAAGTGCTTGTTGAGCAGGGATTATTTCGCGAAGATCTTTTCTTTGAGCTGTCTGTCGCTGTGCTGAACGTGCCGCCTTTGCGCGATAGAGCTGAAGACATACCGCAAATTGCCCATTTGCTTTGTAGCCGCTTTTCAGAAGAGCTAAAGGCCGAAAAAACGCTAGAAGAGGAGGCCGTTGCCGCTTTGCAAGCCTATGACTGGCCGGGAAATATCAGAGAGTTGGAGCTGATTTTGAAAAGGCTGTGTTTGACCGGACAATATGCACGGCTAAGCGCAGCTATGGTGGCGGAAGAAATCGGTCGCACGGCAAATATTGTTGAACAGGCCCTGCCTGTGAAAGAGGCAAATTTATCCGATAGTTTTAGCCAGCATATTGAACGCTATTTTGCTGCTGCAGGGGATGCCAGTCCGGTACCGGGATTGCATTCCCGCATCTTAGCAGAAATTGAAAAGCCGCTTATTATGGAAACACTCTATCACACAGCAGGCAATCAGATTAAAGCCGCACATATCCTAGGCTTAAACCGAAATACCTTGCGTAAAAAAATCAAAGAGTTGAATATTCCAAGCAAACGCGATGTTTATCGCAAACGCGGGCAAGAAGGGCGGTAAACCAGTTATGGCAGACGCCAAGATAATAGCGCAGACAAACCAGACAAAAAAGCTGGCAAGCATTCGCAAGAAGCTTTTCCAGCGCTTAAGCCGTGACAATGTTGGTTATGTGCTTATCGTTTTGACCTTTGTTCTGGGCTTTACGGTGTTTCTATCCCTCAGCACTGTTAGCGATATAAGCACACAATCCAATTTTTTATCGGCGGCAATTTTTCTAGCTATTATGTTGTTGCTCGTCCTTGCCTTTTTCGTGGGCAGGCAATTATTACGGTTATGGCAAGAACGTAAACGACGCCTAGCGGGTGCGCAGCTGCATTTGCGTCTTGTGATGCTATTTGGCCTTATCACAGCTATTCCATCTATTCTGGTAGCGGTATTTGCAGTCTCTTTAATTGATTATTCCCTGCGCGGTTGGTTTGCTGAACGTATTTCAACAGCTGTTAACGAATCTGTTGAGGTTGCTAGTGCCTATTTCGAAGAGCATTCACGCTCGGTTCGGGGGCAAATTTTAACGATGGCGAATGACATCAATCGCGAAGCCCCGCGGCTGGTGAATAATCAGAAATTATTGAATGAATATCTTTCGAACCAAACTGCTTTGCGAAACCTTTCTGAAAGCGTAATTGTCGATGGAACAGGCCGGATTAAAGCAAAGTCACAATTTGCCTTTGCTATCAGCTTTTCAAAAATAGATGGCGCTTTGTTGGAGAAGGCTCGTGATGGGGATGTTATCATTATCACCCCAAAAGATAACAACAAGATACAAGCTATTGTAAAGTTAGATAATTTTTTAGATGCATACCTTCTAGCGGGCCGGTTTGTTGATGCAAATGTCTTGTCTGCGCTTGACCGAACGCAATTGGCGGTAAACGAGTATCAGTCGCTTGGATTGCGTCAATTTGATCTTCAAATTTCCTTTGCAGTGATGTTTTTTGTCGTGGCTTTACTGTTGGTTTTATCTGCGCTTTGGATTGGACTGACCTTGGCCAACTCGATAGTTGAGCCGCTGGTTAGCGTTATTGGCGTCGCAGAGCAAGTCCGGTCTGGCAATCTTAAAGAACGGGTGCCAGAAATTGATAATATGGATGAGATTGCGCGTCTTGGAACGAGTTTTAACGGCATGCTTGACGAGGTATCGAACAGCCGAGAGCAATTGGTGGAGGCCAATAAACAGCTAGATGCACGGCGCGAATTTACCGAAGCTGTTCTAGGGGGGGTAACCTCTGGGGTTATTGGTCTGGATAAGAGGGGGGTTGTTACCTTACCCAATCAGGCCGCTTGCACCCTGCTTGATGCCGATCTTTCGAGCCTTATTGGTAAAAAGCTCGTAGATATACAGCCAGAGTTTAAGCCTGTTTTTGACCAGCTTTCAGCGCAGCGTCGTCAACAGTTGGAACAGCAAATCATTATTCGGGGACGCAAGCGTGCGCTCACCCTTCGCGTCCGCATAGTCTCAGAGCGTGTCGAAGGGCGCTTGGTTGGCTATGTGCTGACCTTTGATGATATCACCGATTTCCTAGCCGCTCAGCGAAAGGCAGCTTGGGCAGATGTTGCGCGGCGAATTGCGCATGAAATTAAGAACCCTTTAACCCCAATAGCGCTGGCCACTGACCGATTAATGAAAAAATATCGCCCTGAAAAGCCAGAAGATGCAGAAAAATTTGACGATTATGTCACCATTATTAGCCGGCAGGTTGGCGATATAGGCCGGATGGTAGAGGAGTTTTCAAAATTTGCCCGGATGCCAGCGCCCGTCATGAAAAAGACAGATTTATGCCGTTTAGTGCGCGAACAGGAAACGTTACTTCAGACCTATTCTAATCTGGAAATTATTTTCGATTTTCCAGAAGAGCCTGCCGCTATTTGGGTCATGGCTGATACAGGGTTGATACGCCAGATGTTAACAAATTTGATGAAGAATGCCATTGAAAATATGCAAGAAACACAAACCTCTACAGATGTATCTTCCGATAGTGATAAGCGTTTGCGTATAGAAATGAGCCTGTTGCTGGATGGTGACATTACCCAGCTTACACTCCGTGATTTTGGGAGTGGTTTTGCAGGCGAAGATATGGATAGGTATTTAGAGCCCTACATCACTACACGCAGCAAAGGGACCGGGCTTGGACTTGCGATTGCCCAGAAGATTATTTCTGACCATGACGGGCAGATAAATTTGTCTAATCATCCAGAGCAGGGGGCGATTGTCACGCTAACCATCCCCAATCTTAGAGACGATACCGCGCTAGAGGCAAAGGCATGAATGAAGAAATTCTCGTCGTTGATGATGAACCTGATATTCGCTCTCTTATCAGTCTGACTTTAGAGGATGAGGGGTTTTTGACTGTTCAGGCTGCAAATGCTGCGGAGGCACGTGCGGTCATTACCTCACGACCACCCTCTTGTATTATCCTTGATATTTGGATGCGTGATTCAGATATGGATGGGCTAGAGGTGTTAAGCTGGTGTCAAAATCTATATCCAGAAGTGCCAATTTTGATGATTTCCGGACATGGAAATGTTGAAACCGCTGTTCAGGCTATTCAGAAAGGCGCGCATGATTTTATCGAAAAGCCCTTTAAGGCTGAAAGGCTGCTATTGACTGTGCGCCGCGCCTTGCAGCAAAGCCGTCTAGCGCGTGAAAATGCAGAATTACGCGAAAAAACGGATGCGCCTGAAAAGGTGGAACTTATCGGTCAATCTGCGCAGGTGAGGCAGTTGCGGGCAACAATTGAAAAGGTTGCGCCTACTTCTAGCCGAATATTGATAACCGGGCCTACCGGGTCTGGTAAAGAAGTGGTGGCCCGCCTTATTCATGCGCATTCAGAACGCAAGGAGGGGCCCTTTATTGTAGCCCATTGTGCGCGAATTGGCGCCGAAAATGCAGATACCGAACTTTTTGGCTCAGAAATGCTGGCTACTGGTCGGCGCATTGTTGGTCTATTTGAGCAAGCGCATCGCGGAACATTATATTTTGATGAGCTGTGCGATTTACCTTTAGACACGCAAAGCCGGCTTGTCCGTGCGGTGGCTGAGCAGACTTTCCGCAGGGTTGGCGGTACAGATCAGGTGACAACAGATGTGCGGATTATTTCAGCTTCTTCTGAAGATCTGGTCGGCGCAATCGAGGCAGGGGAGTTAAAAGAAGACCTATATTACCGGCTTGGCGTGATTTCGATGTCCGTTCCGGGGCTAGCGATGCGGCGTGAGGATATTAGCTTGCTCGCCCAATATTTTGTCGAAGATAGCGCACGCCGGCTTGGCAGGCCGCCAGTAAAGCTAGGGGATGATTTGCTGAATGCAATGCGTTCTTATGACTGGCCGGGCTCTGTGCGGCAATTACGCAATGTTATAGAAACAATATTAATCTTGAATGAAAAGCCAGAGCAGGGGGTTGTAACCCTTGATGCGTTGCCAGCAGAATTGCTGTCTTCACCTGTCGAAGGGGCTAATCAGATTCTCCAGCAAAGCCTGTCGCTACCCTTGCGTGAAGCGCGAGAGTTATTTGAGCGTGAATATATGGTCTCACAGCTACAGAAATTTGAAGGCAATATTTCACAAATGGCTAAATTTATTGGTATGGAGCGTTCTGCCTTGCACCGTAAATTAAAGGCGCTAAAGGTAGAAACAAGCTAATAGCCAGTAAAGCTGGTTTAAGGCAAATTTGCCAAACTCATGAGAGTGCGGCATAACGAGGCAGAATTATAACTCTCCTTTAAAAGGGTAACTATTCTATGAAAATCGTTATTTGTGGTGCAGGAATAGTTGGCAATGCGATTGCCCGCCATCTTTCTGCGGAACAGAATGATGTTACGGTAATTGACGCTGATCCGGACAAGCTGCAAAGACTGACCGAACAGGCAGATGTGGGCGCGGTAGAAGGGGTTTCTTCACATCCTGATATTCTGGCGCAAGCTGGCCTAAAAGAGGCAGAACTTTTGATTGCGGTGACGGAATCAGATGAAATCAACATGGTGGCGTGTCAGGTTGCGCATACAATTTTTGAAACACCAACCCGAATTGCACGTATTCGCTCACGCGCCTATCTTGACCCCAATGTTGGCCAGCTCTATAGCCGTGACAATTTACCTATCGATTATATTATCTCGCCCGAGCGAGAGGTTTCAGCCGCTGTTGGGCGCCAATTACAATTGCCCGGTGCCTTTGATGTAAAGGATATGGCAGAAAATAAGATTAAGTTGATCGGTGTGCTGTGCAAGGAAAACTGTCCAATTTTAGCAACACCATTGCGGCATCTAACCAATCTTTTTCCCGGCCTCAGCATGACAGTTGTGGCCATTATTCGGAACAATCAGGTAATCGTACCGCGTGATGGCACGGATATGATGCAACCAGATGACCGGGTATATTTTGTATGTGATGAAAACCATGCCGCGCGCGCGATGGCCAGCTTTGGGCATACTGAAGAAGAAGCGCATTCTATTGTTATTTCGGGAGGCGGTAATATTGGCACATTGCTAGCACAGAATATCGAGGCGGCAAGTGATAATGCCGTGGTGCATATTATTGAGCGTGACAGAGCACAGGCAAGGCTGATTGCCGAGCAATTGCAGCGTACAAGCGTTATTTGGGGCAATGCGCTAGAGGCCGATATCTTGAAAGAAGCAGGGGCCACCACCGCAGAAACCTTTGTTTCTGTATCAAATGATGATGAGGTGAATATTCTGTCTGCCTTGTTGGCAAAGCGAATGGGCGCCCTTCATACGGTTGCGCTCGTCAATATGCCGGGCTTTGTGCCCTTAATTAGTGCACTAGGCGTAGATGCGGTTATTAATCCGCCACAAATCACGGTATCGTCAATTTTGGAGCATATACGCAGAGGCCGAATTTTGGACGTGCATTCTGTGGTAGAAGGCTTGGGTGAGGTGTTAGAAGCAGAAGCTCTGCCCACATCCCCACTTGTTGGCCAGCCTTTGCGAAAATCACGTATTCCAAAAGGGGTCGCGATCGGTGCCATTTTGCGTAAAGATGTTGTCATCGCCGCAAGAGGGGATACCGTTATTGAAGCTGGGGATAGGGTGGTTTTATTTGCCGCACCGGGTAAAGCAAGCCGCGCTGAGTCTATCCTATCTGATCAGGTTTAATTGCCTGCATTCACAGCGCCGGTTATTGCTGGCTGAATTCTAATCCTACCGAAGAGAGGGGATATCATGTCACGCATTGCTTATGTTAATGGCCGCTTTATTCCGCATAATCAGGCTAGTGTGCATGTTGAAGACAGAGGGTATCAATTTGCGGATGGTATTTATGAAGTTGTAATGGTGTTAAATGGCCAAGCTATAGATTATGATGGACATTTAAAAAGGCTTTATAAATCTCTGAAATCATTGAAAATAGAGGCTAGTTTTTCAGAATCATCCTTGCGAATAATTATTGCCCGCATGATCCGATTAAACTATGTGGTTAATGGCACAATTTACCTTCAAGTAACCAGAGGTGTTGCCCGCCGAGACCATAAATTTCCCTCCGCCAGCCAGCCAGCACTCGTGATGACCGCCAAGCTTCTAGCCTCTATGCCATCGCCAAGCCAAAAAGGGGTTGCGGCTATTACTGTTGCGGATGAGAGATGGGCACGCCGTGATATTAAGACCATTCAGCTCCTACCAAATTGTCTGGCAAAACAAGCAGCCGCTGAAAAAGGGGCTTTTGAAGCGATTCTGGTGATGCCTGATGGCAGTGTTTCTGAGGGTTCTTCTAGCAATGTTTGGCTGGTTACAGATAAAGGCGAGTTAGTTACCCGCAAAGCAAATGAAAATATTTTGAACGGGATCACGCGTCAGTCCGTACAAAGAATTGCAGGGGTGCATCAGTTAAAAGTTAGGGAGCGTAGCTTTGATGTTGCCGAAATGCTGAATGCGCGTGAAGTCTTCATAACAAGCGCGACGTCAATTGTAACCGCAGTGACAAAAATTGATGATACCGTCATAGCTAATGGTGAAATTGGCGTTATAAGCGCGGCATTGCGTGAGGATTATATTCACCATGCAAGCGGCGGGATGCTGAAGTAATACTGCCAGAAGTGAATTGCCAGAATTGAATTGCCAGAAGTGAATTGCCAGAAGTGAACCGAACATATGGAGCTGGATGATGGATAAGGGTCAAAATTTACAAGATATCTTTCTGAATCAAATCAGAAAGCAGCATGTATCTGTAACTATCTTTCTGGTAAATGGCGTGAAACTGCAAGGGGTGGTCACGTGGTTTGATAGCTATTCTATTTTGCTTAAGCGTGAGGGACATATCCAGCTTATTTATAAACATGCGGTATCGACTATAATGCCGGCTAGCCCAGTAGATTTGCAAGGGCTAGATGGTGACGATGACTAGCCGCATTCCGGCGCTCTCCCCTCATTTTGATGAAGATATTCTTAGCCTGCAAACTCGTGTCGCTGAGCAGGATATCTTGCCTTATTTTCAGAATCTTAGAGAGCTGGATATTGAAACAAAAAGTTCTGCTACTGATTTTGTAACCATTGCAGATAAGCAGGCTGAAAGGCAGCTTATCTCTGGCTTAAAGCGTTTATTACCAGAAGCGGGGTTTGTAGCGGAAGAAAATACCGCTCAATTTGGCCTGTCAGAGGCGTTGGATACAGGTTTCGTTTGGACTATTGACCCGCTTGATGGCACCCGCAATTTTGTTAAAGGCAATGCACAATTTTGCACCATGTTAGGGCTTTTATATGATGGCATGCCCGTCGGCGCATGGATATATAAGCCGCTTACTTCGGAATCTGTAATGGCCCGCCATGATGGGTTACCGCGCTATATAGATGCGCAAGGTAGCCAGCAAAACCATCAGTCAAATGGCTGTAACTTAGGAAACGCCTCTATTCATAGCTTGAAAGGCTGCATGAATGCTATGGGGTTTGACAGCGCTATCCGTGAGCGTGTCAGGGAAAAGCTGAAAACCCTAAAAGGGCGCTTTCATATTGGCTCTGCAGGCGTAGAAGCGATGAGCATTGCTGCTGGTTCGTGTGATTATTTGATGCATAGCAAGCTTACCTACTGGGATAGCGTGCCTGTGGTTATGGTTCTCAATAGTCTTGGCTATCATGTACGGCTTGCCCCATCCGGAGCGCATTATCAGCCAGGGGATAAAGGGGTATTGCTTGCCGCACCAACACCCGAAATATGGCAACAGCTAGCGGATTTTGTTTGGTCAGCCTAAGGTAAAGAACGAAAGGCGCGTGTCTATTCACGCTCTTTGGCTTTGGCCGCATCCCATAATTTGTCCATCTTCTCAAGCCCGGCTGCTTCAAGAGGGATATTTTGCTCCGCTAGGGCATTTTCAATATACTCAAAGCGTCGCTCAAACTTACGATTAGTTTCAATAAGGGCAGTTTCCGGATCAACCCCCACCTTACGCGCCAGATTTGCTGCGACAAACAAGATATCGCCTATTTCATCTTTTAGCCGGGTTTTATCTGTTCTATCTTGCTGCCATTGCACACGAAGCTCATCTGTCTCTTCATGTAACTTGTCGATCACCGCCTCAAGCTCTAGCCAGTCAAAGCCTACGCTCGCTGCCCGTTTTTGAAGCTTGGAGGCGCGGACTATGGCTGGCAAGGTGGTGGCAATGCCGTCTAGAAGGCTAACCGCTTCTTCACTTTCTGATGCGCGTTCCTCTGCCTTTATCTGCTCCCAGTTTTTCCGAACCTCGGTAGCTGTTTTGGCTTTTATATCGCCAAAAACATGCGGATGGCGGCGGATCATCTTATCGGAAATGCTGTTCGCAACATCATCAAAGGTAAAGCTCCCTTCTTCTGCGGCTATTTGAGCATGAAACACAACTTGTAGCAGCAAATCGCCCAACTCATCACAGATTTTATCCCGCGCACCGTTCGCTATAGCTTCATTTACTTCGTAGGCTTCTTCTATTGTGTAGGGGGCAATACTGCTAAAATCTTGTTTGATATCCCACGGGCACCCAGTTTCTGGATCACGCAAGGCTTTCATAATGTTTAAAAGACGTTCTATGGGAAGGGGCGGCGTTGTCATAAGAAACCTGCTTTTTTGAAATCTACAGAATTGAGATGGCTCATCTTTCATCTCTGCTTGCATTATTATCCTAAGATGGTCAATATCATGTGCCAATCAATGATGTTTTACAGAGAAGTGAAAATGGATAATAAGCCTAGCTTTGATGCGTCGCCGAAACCTGTGAAAATAAGTGTTATGGCCAGATTGCGCAGCTGGTTCTTTACCGGCTTGTTAGTGACTGCACCCGTGATGCTGACCATTTATATCACTTGGCTGTTCATTGACATTATCGATGCACAAGTGGTGGGACTTATCCCGTCAGGCTTGCGTGATTATATCACGCTAAAAGCGCCTATTGCAGGGCAATTGCCCGGTGTTGGCCTTTTGGTTGGCGCGGTAATGATTACCCTCATTGGCGCACTAGCTGCTGGATTTCTTGGACGCTGGCTTATCCGTATTGGTGAGAATTTATTAAACCGAATGCCAGTGGTGCGTTCTATCTATGGCGCATCAAAACAGATTTTGGAAACAGTTTTGTCAGCGCAATCAGATGCTTTTCGTGAAGTGGTGTTGGTTGAATATCCGCGCAAGGGATTGTGGGTTATTGGGTTTGTAACTGGCGTCACTAAGGGGGAGGTGCAATCTAGTATTCGTCCAAAAACGGTAAATGTATTTATTCCAACAACACCTAATCCAACTTCTGGATTTTTGCTGTTTTGTCCTGAAAATGAAATTACCTATCTGGATATGAGTGTGGAAGATGCAGTAAAGCTGGTGGTTTCTGGTGGAATTGTTACCCCGCCATCCCCGCAAAAATTAGGTAAATCAAAAAATCCAAAAACGGGCCAAAAGACATCTGCTAAGAAAACAGCTGTTAAGAAAAAAACAGCTCCCAAAAAGGGCGCACCCAAAAAATGGGCCGTAAAAAAGAAGCGCTAGGGAGCTGCTAAAGAGGGGTATGTAACCTCAGCCAGAGGCTAGGAAACGCACCGCATTATCGCGCTCAAACAAGCTTAGCAGTATGGCATAAGCCTCCATTTCTGGCGCATCGAGGCTCAAGCCTTTTTCTAAAATATTTTCGGCTTGCTGGCGGGCTAGCGGCAGTAAGTCTGCATGAAGCGCTAAATCTGCTAGACAAAATTCTGGCAGGCCTGATTGACGCTGTCCTAGTACTTCGCCCGGGCCACGAAGACGTAAATCTTCTTCGGCAATAATAAAGCCATCATTGGTTGCCCGCATAATCTTTAGCCGCGCCTGTGCAGCCTCGCTAAGGGGGGCTTGATACATCAAAATACAAGCTGATTGCGCCTCTCCCCTGCCAACACGCCCCCGCAGCTGGTGTAATTGTGCAAGACCAAAGCGTTCTGCATGCTCAATAATAATGATGCTAGCCTCAGGCACATCTACCCCAACTTCAATCACGGTGGTCGCGATCAGTATCTGGCTTTTGCCTGTCTTGAAATCTGCCATTGCTGCTTCCCGTTCATCTGTTTTCATCCGTCCATGGACGAGCCCAATTTGAATATCTGGCAAAACAGCCTGCAATTGGCGATAACGGTCTTCTGCGGCGGCGACATCTAGCTTATCTGTTTCTTCAACCAGCGGACATATCCAATAAGCGCGTTGCTGACGGGCAACCGCTTGCCGCAAACGCTCAACAATCTCGGCAATCCGCTCTCCAGAGATGGCGGCTGTGCTAATTTCTTGGCGGCCTTTTGGTTTTTCATCTAAGCGGGAGACCTGCAAATCACCATAGGCAGTCATGGCAAGGGTGCGCGGAATAGGCGTTGCGGTCATCACGAGCACATCACAGCCATCTCCTTTTTGACCCAGAACAAGGCGCTGGCGGACACCAAAGCGATGCTGCTCATCAACCACGGCAAGCCCTAGCTTGGAAAATTGAATATCATCCGAGAGCAAAGCATGCGTGCCGATAACGATTTGGCAGGTGCCATCTGCTAATTTTTGCGTAACGTCTCTGCGTTCCTTTGTCTTCATCCCGCCTAGCAATAATTCTGGCTCTATTTGCATTTCTTTCAAGAGGGCGCTGAGGCTGGCGTGATGTTGGCGCGCTAAAATTTCAGTTGGGGCAAGCAATGCAGCCTGATAGCCTGCTTCTAGCGCATGCAGCATAGCCATCAATGCAACAAAGGTTTTGCCGCTCCCGACATCCCCTTGTAAAAGTCGCAGCATCCGCGCCGTGCTTTTCTGGTCAGATTTAATTTCATCTATTACCCGCAATTGGGCGTTTGTGGGGGTAAAGGGCAGGGCACTTAGCAACCCTGCCGTCAGTTTCTCATTGCCTTCTTTAGGGCTGCCTTTACCCGCAATACTTGTTTGCCGGCGCAACAGCCCCAGTGCAAACTGATTGGCCAGCAGTTCATCATAGGCAAGGCGTGTTCTGGCTGGTGTTGAGGCAAGTAAATCGCTGGGTTCTTGCGGGTTATGTACCTCTTGCAAGGCGCGTTTATGAGATGGCCATTGGCGGCTATGTAATTGCTGGGCATCAATCCATTCTGGCAAGTCTGGTACGGCTTTGAGGCTCGTAACAATAGCGCGGCGCAGTATACGCGCACTTAGCCCCGCAGTTAGGGGATAAATGGGCTCTATTTCTGGAATTTCAGCAGCCTTTTCTAAAGGCGTGATATAATCGGGATGCGCCATTTGTAAGCGTCCCTGAAAGCGTTCAACACGTCCGCTTACTAATCTGCGCTCACCAATAGGCAGGCTCGTGCGAAGCCAGTCTGCTCGCGCCCTGAAAAAGACCAGCTCTAGGCGTCCGCCTTTTGTTTCAGCTGTAATCCGTGCTGGCCGATTTGATTTTCCGGGCGGAATATCGCCAGATAAAACCAAAATTTCAAATGTTGCGAGCTGGCCATCTTCAGCTTCATCTACAGATGGCCTAGCGCGTCTGTCATTCAGGCTAACCGGCAGATGACGTAGAATATCGATTAAATGTCCGCCAATTCGCTTTTCCATAATTGCCGCCAGCTTTGGGCCAATGCCGGGCAAGCTGGAGGTGCTGGCAAATAGACGGTAGAGGCTAGTAGGGCGCGGAATATGCATCTGGGTTCTTGATTTTCTATCTGTTAGCAATCTGCATTGCTTCCAAGGGGTGATCACATCAGTTGAGGTCAATATTTTTGTCTGACCCTTGCCTTACCCTGCCACAAAAAAATGTTTTCTTCCACTGTTCGGGAAAAGGGGCTAGACACAGGCTTTCGGGCTGTTCATAAAGTCCTCTCGCAATAGCTAGGCGTATAAAGGGCGATGCCTGAAATAGCCCTATTTTAACAGAGTGTGATTATGACCACAGAATCCCCCCATCCAGCAGAGACCCGCGCGCTGCGTATCAAAAGGCTGATTTACCGGGCGAGCTATACGGGCATGAAAGAAACGGACTTGCTGTTAGGCCAATTTGCCCAGCTTTATTTGCCTGACCTATCTGATGCAGGTCTAGATGAATTTCAGGCATTACTAGATGCAGGAGACCCCAATATTTTTGCATGGGTGCGCGGCGATGCCCAGCCGCCAGCTAATCTAGATGGGCCAGTATTGGCACAGATTAAAAAATTTCAGTCAGAACTTTAGACTGCTGATTTAATTATATGAATTTAATAGAAAAAATTGATTTAAAAGAAAGAGTTTATGGCGGTGTTGACGGGGCTGTTCAGTTGCTGGTTGCCCAGCAAGCTGCCGTTCATGGCAAGCTGGTTTATATTGCCCGTGATGATGCACGAATGGCACAGATGCAGCAGGGGCTAGCTGCACTCGATCCTGAGGTAAATATCCAGATTTTGCCGGCTTGGGATTGTCTGCCCTATGATAGGGTATCCCCGCATGCCGGAATTATCTCTCAGCGTATTCAAACCCTATCACATCTTTATGGCATGGCAGACAGAATCGCATCGCCATCTGCGCCCGCTAAAAACAGTGTTTTACTCACAACAATAAATAGCTGGATGCAGAAAATACCGCCGCGTAGCTTCTTTGCAGAAAACAGCTTAACGCTTCGTGCGGGTAGTGAAATGGCGCAAAAAGCCATCACCGATTTTCTTGCTCGAAACGGTTTCATGCGCACACAAACCGTTCGCGAATTTGGCGAGTTCTCCCTTCGTGGCGGCATTTTAGATATTTATGCCAGTACGCTAGCACCGCCAGTTCGTTTGGATTTCTTTGGTGATGAAATTGAGAGTATTCGGTATTTTGACGCCCTCAGCCAGCGCTCAGAAGGCGATGCAGGCACCCTTACGATACATCCTGCTTCGGAATATTGTTTGGATGAAGAGATTATCAGCCATTTCAGGCAACGCTATCTTAGTCTTTTTGGTGGCAAGGCCGCGCGTGACCCGCTTTATGAGGCTGTTTCCGCTGGCCAGACCGCTGCTGGGATAGAGCATTGGCTTGGCCTGTTGCATACAGAACTAACCGCACTACCTAGCTGTCTTGAAGGCTGGAGCTGCTTATTTGATGTGGAATGTCAGCCCGCAGCAACAGCGCGGTTGGAGCAAATATCAGATTTTTATAATGCTAGGTTAGAGGCAATATCGGATAAGGATGGAAGCGTATACCGCCCCGTGCCGCCAGAGGAGATGTATCTGGGGGCAAGCGATATTGAAGCGCTGTCCAGCCGCCAAAATTCCAGCTTTTTGTTTAATTTTGCGGCACCTGATAACAGCGATTGGCCAGATATTGGTGCCCGCCTTGCGCCACATTTTCATAAACAGGCAAGCGGCGAAGAGCGTCCTATTGCTATAGCTGCCCAGCATATCCGTGATAATTGCACAAAAAGGGCAGTGATTTTATGTGCGAGTACGGATGCGGCTATCACACGCTTGAACGAGCTGTTTGAGGCAGAAATAGGTGTCCTGCCGCAAGAGGTGAAAAGCCTAAAAGAGGTTGTTCATGCAGGGCTATATATCTTGCAATGGCCTTTGGAAACCGGTTTTACAGCGCCTGATGCCCTTGTGTTAAGCGAGCAGGATATTTTTGGGGCGCGTATTGGGCGGCCGGCTGGAAAGAGGCGGCGTGCCGATAATTTCCTGCGCGAAGTATCTTCACTAGAGGTTGGCGATTTGGTTGTGCATGTTGAGCATGGCATTGGCCGCTATGAAGGGCTGGAGACGATAAAATCAGACGGCACCCAGCATGATTGTCTGCATCTACGCTATGCAGGCGGTGATAGGTTATATCTGCCAGTTGAAAATATTGAGTTGTTAAGCCGCTATGGCCAAGAAAGCTCGGATGTGGTCATGGATAGGCTTGGCGGCGTTGGTTGGCAAAGCCGGAAAGCGCGTATCAAAGGCCGCATTCGTGAGATGGCGGAGCAATTAATGAAAATTGCCGCCAATCGGGCTGTCGCAAAAGCAGAGCCGCTATCGCCGCCAGAAGGCGTGTTTGCCGAGTTCTGTGCGCGATTTGGGCATTCTGAAACTGATGATCAGCTAGATGCGATACAGGATGTTTTGGCAGACCTATCCTCTGGACAGGCAACGGACAGGCTAATCTGTGGTGATGTTGGCTTTGGCAAGACCGAAGTTGCGCTTCGGGCTGCGTTTGTGGCGGCTATGTCTGGATATCAGGTAGCTCTGGTAACGCCAACAACCCTGCTTGCGCGCCAACATACAAAATTGTTTGAAGAGCGTTTCAAAGGCTTTCCAGTAAAGGTAGCTAGCCTATCACGGATGGTGACGGCCAAAGATGCACAAAAGGTTAAGGACGGGCTAAAAGACGGGTCGGTACAGATGGTGGTTGGCACCCATGCGTTGCTTGCTAAATCTATAGATTTTAATCATCTGGGGTTATTGATCATTGATGAAGAACAGAATTTCGGTGTTGCCCAGAAAGAGCGGCTAAAAGAGTTACGCGGGGATGTGCATGTCCTTACCCTATCCGCAACCCCAATCCCGCGTACCCTGCAGCTTGCCCTATCAGGGGTTCGGGATATGTCGCTTATCGCAACCCCGCCTGTAGACCGTCTAGCTGTTCGAACTTTTGTTGGTGGCTGGGATGGTGTGGTACTAAAAGAAGCCTTGATAAGAGAGCGTTTCAGAGGCGGGCAGAGCTTTGTTGTCTGCCCACGCGTTGCGGATTTAAACCGTGTTTATGACAAGCTGGTAAAGATGGTTCCAGATTTACGTATCTTTACCGCACACGGGAAAATGGCACCAAATGAATTAGATGATGTGATGACAGATTTTGGCGAGGGCAAGGCAGATGTCTTGCTGTCAACGAACATTATTGAGTCTGGCATTGATATTCCGACCGCTAATACGATGATTATCCACCGTGCGGATATGTTTGGGCTTGCGCAGCTTTACCAATTACGGGGCCGGGTAGGGCGCAGCAAAGAGCGTGCCTATGCCTATTTGACTACTGACCCTGATCTTATCTTGACCGCGCAGGCCAAACGTCGGCTGGATGTTATGCAAACGCTCGATACCTTAGGGGCAGGCTTCTCGCTAGCCTCCTATGATATGGATATTAGGGGTGCTGGAAACCTGCTAGGGGATGAGCAATCTGGCCATGTGCGCGAGGTGGGTATCGAGCTGTATCAGGATATGCTGAAACAGGCTGTTGATATCGCTAAACAGAGCCGCCAGTCAGAAGCAGAAAGCACCGCAGAGTCCCAAGAATGGTCACCGCAAATTTCGCTTGGCACAAATGTTCTTATTCCTGAGCAATATGTGCCAGACCTTTCTGTGCGGCTATCTTTGTATCGGCGCATCGGTAATTTACGAAGTCCGGACGAAATATTTGATGTAAAAGCGGAATGTGCTGACCGATTTGGAAAGCTTCCAGATACAATGAACAATTTGTTGGAAATAGTTGAATTAAAACAATTATGCCGCCAGCTAAATATCCAAAAATTTGATGCTGGGGATAAGGGATTTGCGCTTAGCTTCCGTGATAATCAGGTACAAGATCCAGATGCGCTTATTGGCTGGATTGCGGCGCAAGCTGGCAAGGTTCAGCTAAAGGCAAATCATCGGCTTATCATCAAGGATGATCTGGCAAAGGTGTCTGTGCGCAGTGGGCAGGCTAAAAACTGGCTACGTTCAATGGCACAAACGCTTACCGCATGAGCAATCTCTGCTAAACACTGCCTCAATCAACGTGCGTGTTTTAAATGCTGCGGCCTCTTGGAAATATAGAGCTTTAGAAATCAGACGCTGGGCGCACGCATGCATCTATGGCGCTAACCAGTACATCTGGCGGATAGGCGCCAGCTAGCGAATAGCGTCCAGAAAAAATCATCATTGGCACCCCTTCGATGCCCGCCATTCGCCCTTCATCTAAATCTTCGGTTAGCTGGCTTTCTGCTTCGCTATCACTGGCTTGCAAAACAGCCATATCAAGGCCAGACTTTGCGACGATATCTTTTTGTATGTCGCTATCAGATATATCTAGCCCATCAAGGAAATAGGCTTGGAAAAAATGCTCTGATAGGGGGTCTGCATCTGGCCCTGCGGCTATCAGCAATTTATGAATAGGCCGGCTATCTGGGGTTCGTTCAATATCCATAAAATTGAAATCAATACCACTTTCTGCGCCTGCTTTGGATATACGCGCATAAACAGCTGATGCTGCGGGACCAAATTTAGCATGCAGATAAGCTTGGCGATCCATCCCTTGCTGCGGCATCGTCGGATTCAGTAAAAAAGTGCGCCAGCGATAGCGCGGTCTAACATTTGGCCGCAAGGCAAAGGCTGCTTCCAATCTTTTTTTCCCAATATAGCACCAAGGGCAGATAATATCAGAAAAGATATCTATATCAATTATAGCAGTATCAATTTTAGGGGGCATTTTGCGCGGCTCATCATCAAATTTTTATGTCTATGGTAAGACGGGTTTTAAGTTTACTTTTACAAATCTAACCGTATTTTCATGGTTTGTGTAACACTTTAAGAATGAAGGTGCGGATATGGATGAAAAGCTTGTAAAGAAGGCAGAAAAGCTAAGAGATAAGCTGCTTAGCTCCGCACAAACTATTGGCATCAGCATTTTAACGCCTAATGCTGAAGGGCAGGGAATGCCAGATACCGGTTTTGCTCCCTTTATACGCCTTGAGGGCAGTTTTTATATCTATTCCAGTGATTTATCTTCGCATATCCGCAGCCTGATAGCTGGCCAGCCTGTACAATTTTTCCTCATCGCTGATGAGGGAAGCTCTCAAAATATCTGGGCGCGTGTCCGGCTGAAATTCAGCGCAAGCGTTGAAGAATTATCGCGCGAGGATGCCGCATTTGATAATTTGTTGGATAATATCGGCGATAAACATGGGCCGGTAATGGATCTTATCCGTAATTTTACCGATTTTCACCTGTTTAAAATTACGCCAGAGCGCGGTAATCTGGTAACTGGATTTGCGGCTGCTTTTGAGGTTGAAGGCGCAGATTTTGAGATTACAACCCACCTGCGGCAAGGATAGGCGGTTATGGCAAAAAATTTGCCGATATTCTGGAGTTTCCGGCGATGTCCCTATGCGATGCGTGCGCGCCTTGCGGTGCGCTCTGCTGGTATCAAAGTGGAATTGCGCGAAATCTTGTTGCGAGATAAGCCATCTGCTTTCCTTACGGCCTCTGCAACCAAAACAGTGCCTGTTCTGGAGCTTGATGATGGGAGGGTTATTGAAGAAAGCCGGGACATCATGTTCTGGGCTTTGAAAATGGCGCAGGATCCTGAAGGCTGGCTAGCCCCCCATACTAAAGATGCAGGCGCAGTTTCAGCATTCTTTGAGAGGTTGGATGGCCCGTTCAAACAACATCTAGACAGGTATAAATATGCAACGCGCTTTGCAGAAAATAAAAAAGAGATTGCAGAAAATCAGGTAATTCACCGGACAGAAGGGGCGGTTTTCTTGGGCGAAATAGAAGCGCTTTTATCCAAGCAGGCCTGTCTATCTGGTGCGAAAATGGGCATTTTAGATTTTGGCTGCTTACCCTTTATTCGCCAGTTTCGTCTAGCAGATATGCATTGGTTTGATGCGCAAGACTGGCCGCATTTGCATCGCTGGCTAGCGGCATTTTTGGTGAGTGACCGCTTTAGCCAAATCATGGAAAAATATCCACCTTGGCAGCCAGAACAAGCCCCTGTCTATTTTTGAAAAGAGGGGGTGTTTTTCAAGAAGAGCGGGTGTCTCGCATGCTCGATAGAATATAAACGCTTAGCGAGCCAAGTACAATTGTACCGCCCATAATCATCCAAAGGCCTGGGCGTTCACCCACGCCAAGCCAGACCCAGAACGATCCCAAAATCGTCTCTAAAAACATGAAAAGACTGACATTGGCTGCATTGGTATGGCGCGTGGCACTGGTCAGCGCAACAAAAGATATCGGCAAAATTATCAAACCACTGATGGATATCATCAAAATATTGCCATCCAACAAGCTAGGCCCATCAGGAGTGGTTAGCGTCATAAACAAGCCCACACATCCGGCAAGCAAAGACCCTAGCCCGTTCATTCCCAATAGTGGGATAGCTTCATTCCCACGAAGCAGAACAAAGCTTAACCCTAGCGATGCTGCGGCTGTTAGCCCGCAAATTGCGCCAATAAGGGTACTTCCCGCTGGGGCAGCAATAACATTATCGCCATCAGATACGGCGATGATGATGCCAATAAAACAAAAAATGATAGCTATCCAACTTGCTCTGCTTATCGCTTCTGATAAAAAAGTTAGCGAAAAAAGCGCAGCAAAAATGGGCGCACAGGCAATTGTTATCAACACAATCGCAACAGAAGATTCAGCAATCCCATAGGTAAAAGAGGTGCCGCCAGCTAGTGTGCATAAAACTGCGCCAATGCCTGAGCGGCTAAATAGAGCAGAAATTTCTGCTTTAGTTTTGTGCGCATTTTTGGCTAACAAGCTATGCACTGCCCATATAGAAAGGAGCAAAATGCCCATTTCTAGTCCGCGCCAGCTCATCATTACCCATGCTTGCATCTCGGACAGGCGCATAAATAGCGTGTCTGGTGTTATCATCAGCGCACCAAACAAGGCCAGCAGCAGCCCAAAGCGGCTGTTTGTTAACTCGGCTTTCATTTTCATAGGCGCCTTATGATGGAGGGTTCTTTTCTGTAGTGCTAACCAAGCGTCAACCGGGGGTAATATTTTCCAAAAACGCACGGCTTTGTGCGGTGATTTGGTGTTTTTTCTCGGCCGACATTTTATCCCAACTTCGGTAAATCATGCCAAGGCGAGGATTTGTCCGAAGTTTATCTTCATGACGGCTAAGGAAGTCCCAATACAAATACCCGAACGGGCAAGCCCGGTCACCATTTTTCTCTTTCGGGCTATATTTACACCCCGAACAATAATCCGACATCCGATCAATATAGGCACTGCCTGCGGCATAGGGCTTGCTGGCCAGAATACCGCCATCTGCGAAGAGCACCATGCCAGAGACATTTGGCAGTTCTACCCATTCATAAGCATCTGCATATACTGAAAGATACCAGTGATTAACGGCATCTGGGGATAGGCCAGCCAGCAACGAGAAATTACCAATAACCATTAAGCGCTGAATATGATGGGCATAGGCATGACGCTGGGTCTCGCTAAAGCATTGATGCAAGCAGTTCATGTCTGTTTGTGCGGTCCAGAAAAATTCAGGCAGGTCACGCTCTGCTTGCAGAAAATTTAAGGTTTTGTATTCTGGCATTTTCAGCCAGTATAAGCCGCGAACAAATTCACGCCAGCCTAGGATCTGGCGAACAAACCCTTCTACCGAATTTAACGGGGCGAGCCCTTTATTATAGGCCTCAACCGCTGCATCTACTGCTTGCATTGGGCTAAGCAGGCCACAATTTAAATAAAAGCCAATATGGGAATGGAACATAAAGGGCTCGCCTGTGCGCATCGCATCTTGATAGGTGCCGAAATGCGCTAGCCTCTCAGTAATAAATTGGTCTAGCACTTGGCGTGCCTGTGCATGTGTTACAGCAAAGAAAAAGGGTTCTAGATCGCCATAGTGATGGGCAAATTCTGTTTCTACCAGCTGGCATACTTCGGTGGTGATATCATCTCGCTCGAAATGGGTCGGCGCAGGGACGGAAACGCTGCTATCTGGCGGTTTTCGGTTATCACTATCATAATTCCATTGCCCGCCAATAGGCTTATCATCTTGCATCAAAATTCCGGTTTTGCGGCGTAATTCGCGGTAGAAAAATTCCATCCGCAACTGCTTACGCCCCTCTGCCCAAGCCGAAAATTCATCAAGGTTGCAATAAAATCGGTCATCATCATGTATTTCTACTGAAAAACCTGCACTATTCTGCCAGTCTTTTAGCATCTGCAAGACGCGGTATTCAGAAGGGTGGGTTACAATTACGCGGCTTAATTGATGGCGGCTAAGGGCGCGTTCTGCTTCGCCTGTGAAATGGTGTGTATTGCGCTCATCATCTAGTTTTACGTAATCTACGTTCCAGCCAGCCTGACCAAGGGCTTTGGCAAAATGACGCATGGCAGAGAACAAAAAAGCAATTTTTTTCTTATGATGCTGAACATAGCTAGCTTCCTCGCGTAATTCAGCTAGCAAAACGACATCTGTTTCTTTGGAGCCTGCTTTCAGGGCGGGAATATCAAAGCTGAGTTGATCGCCCATAATAAGGATTAATGCGCTCATATTTTGCTCTTTGGTAAATCTGCAAATGCATCTAGCGCGCGCTGGCGTGAGGCTTTCACCTCAACAATTGGCTGGGGATAGTTTTGGCCAAGCTGAACGCCTGCACGCCTCAAAACATCCTTTGGTGCATCCCACGGATTAAATAAAAATTTGTTTGGCATATCTTGCAATTCAGGGACAAATCTTCGGGTATAAGTCCCATCGGGGTCAAATTTCTGCCCTTGCGTTACTGGATTAAATACGCGGAAATACGGCGCTGCATCCGCGCCGCATCCAGCAATCCATTGCCAGCCAGCACTGTTATTAGCGCGGTCTGCATCAAACAGGCAATCCCAGAACCACGCCTCGCCATGATGCCAATGCAGCAGCAGATTTTTAACTAAGAAAGAGCCAACAATCATACGAACGCGGTTATGCATATATCCTGTTTGATAAAGCTCGCGCATCGCGGCGTCTACAATCGGATACCCTGTTTGGCCGCGCTGCCACCTTTTTAAATGTTCCGAATCTTCGGCCCAGCCAAAGCTTGCAAACCGCTTTTGTAGGGGGTTTGTTTTCATATCTGGGTTGAAATGCAGCAAGCTATAGGAAAATTCGCGCCACCCCAGCTCGGAACGGAAGATATCTAGCTGTTTATCTTCAGGGCTTTTGTTTTTGCCAGCTTCATGCCACGCCTGATGCGCAGATATCTGACCAAACCGCAGATAAGGAGAAAGCCGGGAGACATTTGTTCTAGCAGGGAAGTTGCGGCCATCCACATAGTCATTGATGCCGTCATTACTAGATGCAGCTGCAAAGGCTTGCAAGCGGGCATGGCCGCCTTTTTCACTAATATTCCAATCTTTGGTGATGTTTGTTTGCCAGTCTGCCCCACCTAGCAGGCGCAGCGCCTCTAGCGGCAAGGCATTATGAGAGATTATCGGCGCATGGTCTAATGCAGGCGCAGCTAGCGGTATCCGCGGCGGCTGGGCATTTAAACATCCGCGCCTGTAAAAGGGGGTAAAAACTTTGTAAGGCGTGCCATCTTGTTTGGTTATTTCTTCTGGCTCCCACAGTAAATTTCCGCTTATCACACTGGCTGATTTTCCTTGTGCGGCGAGTATTTCTCTGATTTCAGAATCTGTTTTAACGCCAGCTTGATGGTATCGCCGGGTCATGGTTAGCATTTTTGCATCTAATGCGCCCATCAATTCAGGCAGGATATCGATCGCGCAGCCCTTATAAAGGAGCAAATTTCCGTCCAACTGCTGATTAAGGGCAGATAGGCTATGATGCAGCCAAACCTGTGCTGCGCCCCCTAACGCTGAAGCGGCTTCATCTTCTTCTAAAATATAGACATAAGCAGTCTTTGCACTTTGGCTGGCATGGTTAAGGGCTGGGTTATCGCTAAGGCGCAAATCATCACGGAACCAATGCAAAACAGTCATTAAGGGCAATATCCAATTTATCCGAGGGGTGTGCGCAGCAAAACTACGCCTCTCGCAGCAAACAAAGGCTGCCCTTTATATTCGAAAATTAGAGCGGAGTGGATTGCCCGTATCGCAGGAAAACTATTGGTACTCGTTCAGGTTTTTTAAGATATCCAGAACCTTACCTATTCGCGTATCAAACAGCCCACTATCTTGTTTCTTGCCAGCGTTATGTCCCCAAACAGGGCCAGGCCATGCCGCATCGCCTATATGGCGGGCAAGGATATGAAAATGAAATTGACTAACCATATTTCCAAGTGCGCCGATATTTATTTTATCAGCCTTTTCAATGCTTTTTAAAGCTTTGCTGAAAATATTGGTAAGGGTAGAAATATCCTGTTGTTCGGTGTTGCGCAGTTCATGCCACTCGCAAATATCCTTCCGCTTGGGGATCAATAGAAGCCAGAAAAAGCGATTATCCTTTACCAACCTAATCTGCAAACTTTGATATTCTGCGATAAATAAACTGTCTTTTTCCAGCTGGGGATGAAGGGTAGTGTTAGACATTATTCATGTATCTCCTCTTCACTCTATAAAAAACCTTTATAAAATTCTTTACAAAGGTTTTCTTTGGTGTTTTGCTATTTTGAACGAACTGGCTGTTCGCTTTTTTTGGATATAGCCAAGTTTGGGGAGGACACGCCACGCTTTGACGTGGCGAAATAAAATAAATAATAATCTTTTCATTAAATCCGCCATTTTGGCGGATTTTTTTTAATAATTTTTTTAAAACTGTTTGTTGATTTCATTGGTTTTTCTGCCACTATTTATAAGAATAGCTGCCAAGATATATTTTTCAGCAGCTCTATTTTGGATGTGTTTGTTTAAGAAATGTTAGGCGTATCATATGAATTTTGATCATTTTTTCCCTGTATCTAAAAAGCAGAAAGTTACCGCTGGCCTTGTGGGTGCTGGTCAGTTTGGCGCCTCGCTTATCAATCAGGCAACCTTAATGCCGATGTTGGATGTACCTTTTTTGTGTGATCTTAATATAGAGCTTGCCAAAAAAGCGTTTTCAGATGCAGGCGTTGCAGAAGAAGACATCTTTTATGCTGATAATAAAAAAGCAGCCCTTAGCGCCTTTGAGCTGGGAAAAAAAGTTATTACCGATGATTATCGCCTCGTTTGTGAATTGCCAGCCGATATTATTGTTGAAGCTACAGGACAGCCAGAGGCCGCCGCTTCTATTGCTTATCTTGCGCTAACCAGCGGCTATCATGTTGCGATGGTAACCAAGGAGGCCGATAGTGTCGTTGGCCCTTATCTAAGCCGTATAGCTTCTCAGAACGGTAAATTTATTACCCCCGTAGATGGGGATCAGCCGAGTTTGCTTATCGGTTTGATGTCATGGGCAGGTTTGCTTGGTTTGGATATATTGGCGGCGGGTAAATCTAGTGAATATGATTTTATCTATTATCCAGAGCGCGATATTGTTAGCTGGCGCGGGCATGAAAAACACCTGCCAGATTTTAAAGATGCATGGGCTATGGGGGATGATATCCAAGCCAAGCTGGAAATGCGTGCCAGATTATTAGATGGATTTCCCCAACGCACGGTTCCTGACTTATGCGAAATGGGCATTGTCTGTAACCATACTGGCCTGTTGCCTGATGTTGCAGATTTTCATGCCCCGCACGCAAGGGTGGGCGAAGTTGCTGATATTTTCAGCCCGCGTTCCAGAGGCGGTATTGTGGCATCATCTGGCCGGGTAGATGTGTTTAACTGTCTGCGCCGCGCAGATGAGCAGAGTTTTGCTGGCGGCGTTTATGTGGTGGTTGATTGCAAAGGCGAGGAAAGCTGGAAAATCTTAAAAGAAAAGGGGATTCCGATGCATAAAGATGGTCGCTCTGCCCTGCTTTATAATCCCTCGCATCTTTTGGGAGTGGAAGCGCCGATATCGCTACTCTCAACGGTATTGCTTGAAAAGCCGTCTGGAGCCATAACCCTTGAACATCATGTTGATCTGCATGCCTGTACCACCAAAGCTTGGAAAAAAGGGCAGCACTTGCGCATTACCGACCAGCATCATCATGAGGTAGATGGCCTAAAGCCGTTGTTGCAAGCTGCATCACCAGCCCGTAGTGATAAGCCGCTACCCTATTATATGGCAGCAGGCCAGATGCTTGCCTGTGATGTGCCCGCAGGCACTATAATCACGCGTGAAATGATAACCCCGCCAGCAGAATCGCAGCTATTTTCGCTGCGAGATGCGATGGATGCATGGCTTTACCCCGGCACCTAAGCCTGTTTTTTAGGAATCGGGAAATTTATTTAGGGGTATTTGCGGTAATATCGCCCTCTGTCATGAAAGCTTCATCTGAATATGGTGGGATGAAGGAGTCATTTGGGCTATTGTCTGTTACACACTAATACGATCAGGCACGATTAGGCACGATCAGGTTTCAGATTTTTTAATGAGAGTTTCGGTAAAACAGTGACAACAACACAATCCCTTTTAGATGGTGAAAATAAAAGCCGTTATTTTGACCGCGAGTTGTCATGGTTATCCTTTAATGAGCGGGTTTTGTGGCAGGCAAAATCAGAGGCTAATCCGATAGGCGAAAAGCTTCGCTTTATTTCTATTTCAGCGTCAAATTTAGATGAATTTTTGATGGTGCGTCTGGCAGGTATGTATCAGCTACAAATGCGCGGCTATCACCGGATGCCAGAAACAGATGCCCAGATATCTGGATTGCTGGAGGCTATCGAAGCCAAAGTGACATATCTGCTTTCGGAACAACAAAAAGCAGAAAAGCAGGTTTTAAGCCAGTTGGCAGAGAATCATTGCGATATTTGTGACGTTTCAGATTTAACAGCAGAACAACTAAACTGGCTAGAAGAGTGGTATGAAAAAAACCTCCTTCTGCTGCTTTCCCCTACAACCATAGACCCGCGCCACCCCTTTCCCTTTATCCAAAATAAGGGGCAGGGGTTGCTAATAGAAATGGCTAATCATCAGAAAAAAGCGCAAAAAGTGGTTATCCTGCTGCCCCTGAACACGCCGCGTTTCATCGCTGTGCCAGCCGAAAATAATAGGGCACAGGATGCGCTAAAATTTGTACCTGCTGAAACAGCTATCATGGCTTTTCTGGATAAGATTTATCCAGATTTTAACGTAAAGCAAAGCGGCATGTTTCGTTTATTGCGAGATTCAGATGTAGAAATTGATGATGAAGCTGCTGATCTGGTTAGCCAGTTTGAAACTGCGTTACGCAAGCGTCGGCGCGGCAATGTTGTCTCTCTTATTATCTCTGATGGATTGTCAAAATCATCTCGTAACTTTCTGAAAACACAATTTAATCTTAGTGAAACGCAGATTTTTGTTAGCTCTGGCTTGGTAGGGGCGGGCGATTTGAGCGAAATTGTAAGCCGGCTGCCTTCAGCTCTATTATATCCAGAATACACCCCGCGTTTTCCCCAGCGTATTGTGGATTTTAAGGGCGATTGTTTTGCTTCTATCCGCAATAAGGATATTATTGTTCACCACCCTTATGAGAGTTTTGATGTGGTGGTGCGGTTTTTGGAACAGGCGGCGCGTGACCCAGATGTGCTTGCTATCCGTCAGACCCTTTATCGTACCTCGCCGCAATCGCCAATTGCCAAAGCCTTGGTGGAAGCAGCTGAGAATGGTAAGACGGTCATGGCGCTTATTGAGCTAAAGGCCCGGTTTGATGAAGAAAACAATATTCAATTAGCACGGATGCTAGAGCGTGCTGGCGCGCAGGTAGCCTATGGTATTGCTGATCTTAAAGTGCATTCTAAATTGACCCATATTACACGGCGTGAAAGCGGTAAACTTGCATCTTATGTGCATTGCGGTACGGGCAATTATCACCCTATCACCGCAAAAATATACACCGATTTATCGTTTTTTACCTGTGATGAAAAACTATGTTCAGAGATTTGGCAGGTTTTTAATTTTCTGACCAGCTATGTGCCGCCCAAAAAGATGAGCAAGGTAGTGATGTCGCCAACGCATGCGATAGATTGGCTTTATAGCGCTATCGATACAGAGATTAAAAACGCTGAACAAGGCTTGCCAGCCCATATTTGGATAAAAACCAATGCAATTGTTGATAAGGGGGTCATTGACTGCCTTTATGAGGCCTCAAACGCTGGCGTTAAAATAGATTTATGTGTGCGCGGTATCTGCTGTCTTCGCCCACAAGTTACGGGTTTATCAGAAAATATCCGAGTCTGGTCAATAATTGGCCGGTTTTTGGAGCATGGGCGAATTTATGCTTTTGCCAATGGCGAGGCATTGGGCAAATCTAATACCAAAGTCTTTATTGGCTCTGCCGACCTGATGCCACGTAATCTATATCGACGCGTTGAAGTGTTGGTACCTTTAGAAAATAGAACGGTTCGCAAACAAGTTTTAAGTCAGGTGGTGCGTGCCCTTGATCTTGATAAAAGGAACAGCTGGGACTTGCAACCAGACGGCGCTTATACAAAACTGGAAGCAAGCGAGGATAATCTGCTTTCTGCGCATGAGTATTTTATGCAGAATCCAAGCTTGTCTGGGCAGGGGAGTTTAGCCCCTAAAACATCAGACAATAAATAGACTGGCAGGTTTGTTTGCTAATGGGGGCGGGTTTGAAGCAGGATAAGGCACAACTGTCTGAAGACAGGCATTTGGCGCATGATACGCCAACGGCAGCTGTTATTGATATTGGCTCAAACTCAATCCGGCTTGTGGTTTATCGCCGCGACGGAAATTATCCCTTTCCCTTTTTTAACGAGCGCATTACCTGTGAGTTGGGGCGCGGTCTGGATATTAGGGGTGAATTAGATCCCGAACGCATTGATGTTGCGTTGCAAGTGCTCGCTAGATTTGGCAAGCTTCTTGATGCGTTAAAGCCCACTTATGTAAAAATTGCCGCAACCGCAGCGGTACGCCGCGCAAAAAATGGCGATACGTTTTTAAAACCTGCTACCAAAATCTTGGGGTATCCTGTTGAAATATTGCCAGCTTCAGAAGAAGCGCGTCTGGTCACGCTGGGCCTTACCCGTAATATGCCTATCATCAATGGACTTGTTGTGGATTTGGGCGGCGGCAGTATTGAGCTTGTTCTGGTTAAAGATAGCCAAGTTCAGGATTATGTAAGCCTTAATATCGGCCATCTCAGTAGCTTATCTAAAAAAGAGATCAAGGCACAAGTGAAGGCAGTAGGTTTTCTTTCTGCTGCTAAGGGGCAAATGCTATATGGCATTGGCGGTAGTTTTCGTGCAGTAGGCTCTGCCTTTATTTCCCGCAGCAATTATCCGCTATTCCTATTGCATGGATTGGTAATCCCGCCCGCGCAATCTAAGGGTTTATTGAAATCTTTAACCGCAGAAGAGCCAGATCTTGACGGGGTGCCCGCTGGCCGACAAAAAACCATAATGATGGCGGCTCAAATAATTAAAATTGTTAAAAAAACTGCAAGGACAGAAGATTTATTTATCAGCGGAACCTCGCTGCGTGACGGGCTAATAGCTGACATTCAACCGGTATTCGCAGAAACCCAAGATCAGCTGTTGATCACCGGGCAGCAAATTGCCTTACATACCCAAAGACAGGCTGGTCTTACAGCTAGTCTGGTTGAGCTTTTAATGCCAATTGCCGATTATTTTCGAACCTCAGGTCGGGCAGAAATTGATGGCCGCAAGCGGAATTTAAAACGCTTGCTGGAAGCCGCGTGCATGTTATCGGATATCTGCTGGAATGAAAGCCCAGATAGGCGGGCGCAATTGGCTGTGGAGCGGATATTGGCGTTACCTATATTTTCGGTCACGCATAAAGAGCGTGCGTGGCTCGCGCTGGCGATTTATCATCGCTATGTTGGGCTAAGGCCGCATAAGCCCACGATGGATATATTCACAAAAATTCTATCACGCGCAGAACGGTTTTCAGCCCAAGCCGTTGGTCTTGGTATGCGCTTCGGACACATATTCTGCGGCGGTGTGCCAGACTATTTGTCCCTGATAACGTTATCGGTAGAAGAGGGAAATCTTGTATGCCATCTGCCCGCCGCAGAACGAACGCTCATGGATACACATTCTGCACGCCGCCTCAAAGCTTTTGCTAAATGCTGCGGGCTTTCATCACGTTTCGAGACCCAATAGCATAAAGCCAGCAGCATAAAAAAGATTTAAACCTCTTTCAGATTAGGAAGCCTTTATAGCTTGCGGATTTTTTCTGGCGGCCTCTAATGCTTTTGGCAGATTGGCGGCTAGATGTGTGCAATCTTCAGGCGTGCCAGCCGTAATACGGATGCACCTATTCTGGGGCGTCGTTCCGGGCATGCGCACAAATATTCCTTGATGGATCAAATTCTGCATCACCCTAGCCGCGAAATCTCCATCGCCCCCACAATCAATCGCTAGGAAATTAGTCGCAGAAGCAAGCGGGGTGAGGCCGTTTTCAACCGCTATTGCGGCTATATCTGACAGTGCACCTTCAACTTTAGCTCTTATTGCGGGCAAATATTGCGTATCCTCAAGCGCGGCTAAGGCGCCAGCCTGTGATATCCTGCTCATACCAAAATGATTGCGAATTTTATGAAAAGCAGTCGCTAGCTTGCTATGCGTAATGGCATAACCAATTCGTGCCCCAGCCATGCCATAGGCCTTGGAAAAGGTGCGCATGCGAATAATCTGCGGATGGTCTGGTGCAATATTTGGAATTTGTGCAGCATCCAGAAAATCTGCATAAGCTTCATCGAGGCATAATAGCGTCTGCGGTGGTAAATTATCTGCTAAATCTTCAATAATACGCGCAGGATTGCAAGAGCCCATCGGGTTGTTCGGGTTGGAGAGGTAAATTATCCGCGCCCCAACCTCATCAGCCTTATCTAGCAAGGCAGCAGGGTCTTCTGTATCTTCCTTGAACGAGACTTTATGTAAATGCCCGCCAAAGCCCGTAACATGATAGTTAAAGGTTGGATAGGCGCCATCGGTTGTAACCACATGCACCCCCGCCTCGACAAACAGACGCACCAAATAGCCCAATAGACCGTCAATACCTTCGCCGATGGCGATATGCTCTGCTGGAATACCATGCTTCTGGGCTAGCGCCTGTTTGAGTTCAAAATTTTCAGGATCGCCATATTGCCAGACACTACTTGCTTCTGCTTGCATAGCTTCTATCGTAAGGGGGGAGGGGCCAAACACACTTTCATTTGCGCCAATACGGGCAAGAAAAGCACGTTCATGTATGCGCTCCAGCGCTTCTGGGCCAACAAAAGGTACACTGGCAGGCAAGCTGTCAATTAAGGGGGTAAAAGGTGGCAGCACAGCTTTTTTCATGGGGTATAACCCTCCTTTAAAAGATAGGAATTACCCTAATATAGAAGCAGCCTTAATACAAATAATCTGGCAATAATATGAGAAAATGCGGCTTTTTGGCTCTCTCTTTTCTCGCTAAATAGATTTGCAGAAAAACTATTCTATCCGCTATGCTGATAAGGGGGGCTCTCCTCCCTTTTTAACCCTAAATGATGAAATTATTTGTTAAGTGAGGCAAGAGGTTATGCAAATTCTACCTGATGATGCACAGGACGCGGTATTAGTTGGCCGGATATGGCACCCAGAGGTGGGCGGCCCCTGCATTGTGGCGTATAAAGCTGGCCAGCTTTATGACATCACCAGCCGCGATGTGCCGACCATGCGAGATTTGTTAGAGAGGGATGATTGCTCTGGCTATGTTTTAGAAAGGCTGGCGGATGCAACGGCGCTGATATCTCTCGAAGCTGTGATAGAAAATAGCCTTGCCAGTGATGCGGATCCAACAAAATTGCATTTCTTAGCCCCTTGCGATCTTCAGGCTGTCAAGGCTTGCGGTGTAACATTTGCTAGCTCCATGATAGAACGGGTTATTGAAGAGCAGGCAGCAGGAGACCCTGCGCGTGCAGAAGCATTACGTGCTCGCTGTCTAGATATTATTGGCTCACGGCTTTCCGAGCTAGAGGCTGGCTCTGCTGCGGCGCAGAAGGTTAAACAAGCCCTGATAGCAGAAGGGATGTGGTCACAATATCTGGAAGTTGGCATTGGCCCTGATGCAGAAGTATTTACCAAAGCCCAGCCTTTATCTGCGATAGGGTGGGGCGCAAATGCTGGCCTACACCCAGCCTCAAGCTGGAATAATCCAGAGCCTGAAATTGTATTGGCGGTAAACAGCGCTGGCCAGATTAGGGGGGTTACGCTTGGTAATGATGTGAATTTACGCGATATTGAAGGGCGTTCAGCCTTATTGCTGGGTAAAGCGAAAGATAATAACGCGTCTTGTGTTATTGGGCCTTTTATCCGGCTATTTGATGATAGGTTCGATTTGGATAGGGTTCAGAATGCAGAATTGCGGTTGCAGATAACTGGCGAGGATGGCTTTACCTTAGAAGGCGAAAGCCTGATGCGTGAAATTAGCCGCTCGCCAACAGATCTTGTTGCCCAAACCATTAGTGTCAATCACCAATATCCAGACGGCTTTATGCTGTTTTTGGGCACGATGTTTGCGCCCACTAAGGATAGAGGCGCAAAAGGAGAGGGGTTCACGCATAAAACAGGCGATATCGTCACTATTTCATGCGCAGATATCGGCATGTTACAAAATCAGATGAAGCCATCTGGCGAATGCCGGCATTGGACATTTGGTCTGTCCGCTTTCATGCGTAATTTGTCGGAACGTAGTCTTGTCTGACCGTGCTAATATATCGCGCGACAAACGTGCAGTTCTGGTTATTGGCGGTGTAAATATTGATATTTATGGCCGCGCGGACATGGCCGAGAGCAACCAAGAAAATCCAGCAGACTCCTACCCCGGCATGGTTGACACTTATGCAGGCGGGGTCGCGCGTAATATTGCAGAGAATTTAGGCAGGCTAGGTCTGGGGGTAGCTTTTATAGGCTGTTTTGGAACAGATGATTTCACTGATTTTTTAAAAACATCTCTAACAGATGCTGATGTGGATATAAGCTTGTCCGCAAACTTGAAAAGCCGCAATGACAGCTACTTAAGTCTATTTAGGGGTGATGGCGGCCTTATAAGTGCGGTAAATCAAATCCAGAATGTTGCTGAAATATCCCCTCGCTATTTAGAACAAAGGCAGCCGGAAATTGAAACGGTGCCAACGCTTGTCCTAGAGGGCAATTTGAGTGAAGCAACTATTGCCTGTCTTGTCAGGATGAAGGGCAGAAATCAAAAGATAGCGGCGGATATGGTGTCGGCAACAAAAGCGCTACGATTTAAAAACCACCTCTCAGAGATTGATATTTTGAAATGTAACCAGCTAGAAGCGGCTGCCCTTACGGGACTGCCAGAGCGCTCATCTCTACCCGAATTATCAGCAGCCCTTATAGATAAAGGTGTGGGGCGTTTGCTATTATCTGCTGCAGGGCAAGGCTTTATGCTAGCAGATGCAGAGGAAACGGTCTGGATAGAGGCAACAAAGACACCCCCTTCTGGCACTACATCTGGGGCAGGTGATGCCTTGCTGGCGGGATATATTTATGGGATAGAAACAGGGTTGGATAAGCGGCAGGCGGCATCTTTTGCGCGTGATTTAGCGGCGCTGACTTTGCAATGTGATGGCGCAGTACATCCAAATCTAAAAGAATTACTGAAATAAAAACAGTTGCATAGATATGAAAATTAAAATTAAAGATGAGGTTAGAGAAGCGTTGGGTGCTGGCCAGCCTGTCGTAGCGTTGGAATCTACCATCATCTCGCACGGTCTGCCTTATCCTGATAATATTGAAATTGCAGACGCGTTAGAACAGGCGGTGCGCCAAAAGGGGGCTATTCCGGCTACTATCGCCATTTTTGACGGGCTGCCTCATATCGGGCTAGATGCAGAAAAACTGGCTTTGTTGGCAGATCCAAAGAGCAAGATTGAAAAGGTAAGCCGGCGGGATATTCCCTATCTTCTATCTAGCCAAACGCATGGGGCCACTACAGTTGCCGCCACTATGCTGTTAGCGAGCGCTGCGGGTGTCGCTGTGTTTGCTACTGGGGGTATAGGCGGCGTTCATCGCGGGGCAAGTGCCAGCTTTGATATTTCAGCAGATTTGCCAGAATTAGCACGTACGAGCGTATGTGTGGTGTGTGCTGGGCCAAAGGCGATTTTAGATATTCCCCTGACCCTAGAGGTTCTGGAGACTTCTGGTGTGCCGGTGATAGGCTATCAATGTGATGAGGTGCCTGCTTTTTGGTCGCAAAGCGGGTCTGGCGCAAACGTGCCGTTGCGCCTTGATACAGCAGAGGAGATCGCCAGTCTATTAAGCCATAAATGGCAAGCTGGATTAGAAGGGGGGGTGCTGGTCACAAACCCAGTTCCAGAAGCAGATGAAATTCCCGCCTCTGAGGTGCAAGCAGCGATAGCATCTGCGCTAGAACAGGCAGAGATTGCCGGCATAACAGGTAAAAAAGTGACCCCTTTTTTGCTTGATCATATTCGTAAAGAAACAGATGGACGCAGTCTTAGCACCAATAAAGCGCTGGTTTTAAATAATGCGCGCTTAGCTGCTGATATTGCCCGCGCCTACTGCATAAAATAAGGTTTTCCAATTTTTTATGTCGGCTTTTTGGTTCGGCTTTTTATTTCGGCTTTTAGGCTTGGCTTTTGGGTTCAGCGCTTTGGTTTAAATTTTTGCAAGCGTCAAATGGGGTTCGGCATTTCCAGACAGGGTCTGCTCCCATAATGCTCTCGTCATAATTTCACCAGAACCGTTAACCACCCTATAACGGCACCTGCTATCAAGGCAGATTTCTTCCCCATAATAGGCCGCGCTATCTTCATATTTCCAGCTTGTATGCCCACAGCTATTACAGGTGCCATTTTTCTGCTTTTCGCGAAGATAAATCATTCCAAACCTTGCTGTATGCAACCTCTATTCTTTTAAAAAAACACGCTAATCCCTGTTTGGGGGCTTTTTCTTTAAGAAAACTTTCACGATAAGGCCGATCACGACACCGCCTAGGCCAAGCCAAATCAGTATATCTCCGATATTATCCATGTGCATTTTCCTTTTTACATGTTTATCGGTCTGAGGCTAATTTCCTCTAATCAGAAGTTCCAGCTTATTCAAAAATGTAGATCTATCTCGTTTGGAAAAACTTTTTGCCCCATTGCGGTTGCTTTCTGTAAAAAACGGGTCTGCAGCCCGCCTATCTGCCATTAAATCCCGCTTCGCCAACTGTAAGCCGATATTTTCAATGGTAAAGATATCGCCATTATGGCGCAAGGCAGCTGCCCCATTATCTAGCACCTTTGCCGCAAGGGGAATATCACTTGTGACCACAATATCACCAGCCTTAACATGGTCTGCGATATATTTATCAGCTTCGTCAGGCCCACTTGCAACAATCACTAGGCTTACCAGCGGGTTTTGCGATGGGCGAATACCGCCATTGCTAACTAAAACCATTTGGCAATTATGGCGGCTGGCCACCTGTTCGGCCTCTGCCTTCACCGGGCAGGCATCTGCGTCAATATAGATAATCGTCATATTTTTAGCCCATATTTTTTAAGGTGCAGGTTTGTTTGGTTTTCACCGTCATTTTTTTAAAAAAGCCGGCATTCTATTCTACCCTTTTTATGGCTTGCAAAACAATGCGCCCACGGTTGAAGATTGTATTATAGCATCACAGGAGAGAAGCAAATGGACAAGGGCCTAGCTAGCCAAGCAGCAGCGATAATGCATCACCAATTGCAAGCGGGCACCGTGCTTCAAAACTTGCCTGATAGCCTGCGCCCACATAGCCGTGCGGATGGCTACGAGATACAGGCAATGTTGGAAAAACAAAAAGGGAATAATAAAAAGGGCTGGAAAATCGCCGCAACCAGTATAGCGGGGCAGCAACATATCGGTCTTTCAGGCCCCATTGCGGGCCGTATTTTTTCGGACATGATTGTGGAGCCCGGCACAATCGTGCCGTTTGGTGCAAACCGAATGCGCGTGGCTGAGGCCGAATTTGTGTTCTGTTTTGGCCGCGAGTTACCGCCTCGCACAAAGAACTATTCTAGCGAAGAGGTAAGTGAAGCGGTGGCTAGTCTGCATTTGGGGCTGGAATTTCCAGATTCGCGTTTTGCCGATTTTGCCTCTGCTGGGGAAGCACAGCTTATAGCTGACAATGCGTGCGCTTATAAATTTATGATGGGGACAGCGGTTACCGATAATTGGCGTGAGATGGATTTATCCGCCCACCAGACAAGCGCTATTGTGACCCGAAAAAAGGGTGAACCTGCACCTATCCATGAAAAAACTGACCATTATGAAGGGGCGGGCGCTAACGTGTTGGGATGCCCGCGCATGGCGCTAACATGGTTGGTGAACGAACTTTCTTTGTTAAATATTACCCTAAAGAAGGGAGAGTTTGTTACCACAGGCACAACGACAACACCGATGGCTATTTTGCCGGGTGATAAAATTGAAGCTGATTTCGGTACCCTTGGCAAAATCAGCTCTCATTTGAGCGAAATATAGCCCAAAATGCTTTTAGCCTACTTTATGCACGCGCTGCTTGGCATCGTGTTAAGTTTGTGTTTTGCTAATATCTCTAAGCGGAAGGGGAGATATTCATGGCAGAGGCAGTTGCCCCTAAAAATAATCCTAAAAATAGTTGGGGAGCGGATTTGTTTACGCTTCTAAAACGGCATGAAGTCCGTTTTTTGCCGTTTGTACCAGATGCAGGGCATGCTGATCTGATAAGGCTAGCGCACGAAGATAATGATATGCAACCAGTTGTGCTGACCACCGAGGAAGAGGGGGTGGCACTGGCTTGTGGGCATTGGCTAGGCGGTAAAAAATCTGTTCTTTTGATGCAATCTAGCGGTGTTGGTAACACGGTTAACATGCTTTCAATGCTGGCAAATTGCCGGTTTCCTTTTGTAACGCTGGTGACGATGCGTGGCGAGTTTGGTGAATTTAATTCCTGGCAAGTGCCTATGGGGCGTGCAACGCCAGAGGTTCTTAAATCGATGGGGCTCACTGTTCATACGGTTACCCAAGAAGATCAGTTAGTTAAAACCATAGATGCGGCGCTTTATGCGGCATATGCTAGCGATCAGCAGGTGGCGGTATTGCTGTCACAGGCTCTGGTAGGCAGAAAGGAATGGTAATGTTGCAAAGACGCGAAGTTGTCGCGCAGATTAATCAGGCGCGGGGTCAGGCATTGATGGTTACAGGGCTTGGCTCCTCTAGCTATGATTTACATGCTGCTGGCGATGATGACCGTAATTTCTACCTCTGGGGCGCTATGGGCGGCGCGGCGATGACGGGGTTAGGCGTGGCTATGGCGCAACCCGAACGCCAAGTTATCGTATTAACCGGGGATGGCGAGATGTTGATGGGTATCGGCGGGCTGGCGACTATCGGCGTACAGCAGCCTGATAATTTATCCATCATCGTGCTGGATAATGGCCATTATGGCGAAACCGGTATGCAGGCAAGCCATACGCAATTTGGCGTTGATTTACCGAGTATTGCCCGCGCCTCCGGCCTGCCAGTTTCGCTCTCAGTAGAGACAGAGGCAGATATGCTGCAATTATGCGGCGCCCTTGCCTCGCAAGCCGCAGGGAAAGGCGGGGCCATTTTTGCATCCATAAAGGTCGCTGCTGAAAGCCCAGAGCGTAGCCTGCCCATTGTGGATGGCGTGGAAATTAAAAATCGTTTCCGGCGTACATTAGGCCTTAACCCACTATAATATTACTTTTAAAAAAGACTATAACTTGTTGTCTTTAAGCAGAAAATTTAAATGATCTTCTGCTAATTTCTGTAACACTTCGGGCGTTTCAATTTGGCAGGCGCTTTTACGATTGCGCCACTTCATCTCTAATGATTTACGATTTAAGGTTAATCCTGATTTGCGGTTAACAAGCTCATCAGGGGTTTTTTCCAACCGAATTAGTGGCATCACAAAGCTAACCTTATCATCATTAAATGAGGCCACGCGCAGTTGCTCTTTATTTGCATCTATCAAGAAAAAATTATTCAAACGCTTATCAGGTGAGACAGAGGAGCAAAACAAGCCCAGCTTCCATTCCTGAGCCGCAAGGCCTGAAGAAAGGCTACAAAATAACAAAAAACAGAAAATTATGCGCATGTAAAAATGACCCGTTTATAGAATATGAAGTCCAAATTTTTGATAGCCTAAATTAAATAGATATAACAGCCCCATTGTTAGGATTATGCTTAAGCTTAGGGCAGCTATAAAACCAAACTTATGGATTAAGTAGGGGAATATTAAAAACATGGGCAAGCTTGGCAGCACAAAATAAAAGGTGAGAACCATATGGTCGGCTATTTTCTTATTTGGCTGCTCTTCAAAATACATCCAAGAAATAACCAGCAATGTTGTTAGCGGCAAAGCGGCAATAAGCGCGCCAAATTTATCGCTGCGTTTTACCACTTCGCTAATCAAAACAATTAATCCAGATGTCAGAAGCAATTTCGCCAAATAAAAAGCCATAGCTCACCCCCTAAAATTGGCGATATCAGGGTTATAGTGTGCAAGGGGTTGGATAATTTGCCAAGTTAAAATTAAAAAAAGCTTAAAGGCATCAAATGAGCAAGAAGCCTTATCATTGGGTGCGTTTGAATATAGTTTTTTTTCATCTGGTAAGGCATTTTTAAAAAATAGTTGCTTTAGAAGTTTGGTTTTTATTTGTTTTATTCTAGTTAATCGTGTTCAGTTGCATTTATAAAATAATTTAGGAGAGGAAAATGAAACATTCTTTTAAAGTGGCATTCCTTGCTGCTGGCTTAGTGGCCATGGCAGGCTCGGCAAATGCCTTTGAATGTAAAGTAAAAGAAGCAAGCATGAGCAAGCCTGGTGGATTTCCAGACCGGGCGTTGACCATGATAGTGCCCTACGGCCCTGCGGGCGGTTCAGGCCAAGTAGCTGCGGCTATGGCAGAGGCGGTTACATCTCTTACAGGTGTTTCCATAAACCGTGATCATAAATCAGGTGGTTCGGGTACAGTTGGTATGACTGCGTATATGGCGGCGCCCGCCGATGGCTATAGCGTGCTAGAACATATTGATGATGCTTCTTCTGCACATGCGCTTGATTCAAGCCGCCCTAATCCGGCAACAGATTTAATTCCATTGGTTACTTCGCAAGTTACATTTTCGCAGATTTATATCCGCACAAATGAAACTCGTTACACTGACTGGAAGTCGTTTGTTGCGTGGGTAAAAGCACAAAATGGCAAAGCTACCATTGCGAACGTGTCCAAAGAAGGTTCAATGGAACGTGTGACAATGAAGTTCATTACCGATTCAACAGGTATGAGCATTCAGCAAATTTCATTTGATAAAGGGGCCCCACGTTATGGTGCGCTGCTAGGCGGTCAGGTCGACGCGCTGTATGAGCAGCCAGGGGATGTTCGTAAGTTCCTAGATTCAGGGGATTTCAAACCTATCTTGACCATCTTCAATGACCGTCCGGGCGTTTTTGCAGACGTGCCAACCCACCGCGAAATGGGCATGGATTTTGAGCCGCTTCTGCGCTTTAGAGGTTTTTATGTGCATAAAGATGCGCCAAAGGACCGCGTAGAGTGGCTGAAATGGGCCTTCCAGCGTGGCTATTGTGAAGATAGCTATCAGAAGTTTAACGAGTCTAAGTTTATGACTGTGATTGATAGCTACCGCGATACCGAAGGGTCAATTGCGTTGATTAACGCAACCATTCCGCAATATCGTGAAGTTTATAAGCAGATGGGCTTAGATGTAAAATAACCTAAAGCTGATAACGGCCTAAACCTCAATTTAGTTTTTTTCTAAATGTGTTTAGGCCGTTTATTTACCTTTTCACAAAATCTATTTAATCTCTCTCAAGCAGAGAAATTCAACCGATATAATTAAACTGGCATATTTGGGGTCTGTAATGGGGAAGCTAGACCGATCACATTTTATCGAAGCTGGCGTGTGGTCTTTATTTTTTATTATATTTTTTATCGCCTCTTTTGAATTCAATCAGCCGATAGAAATTTATAAATTTGGGGCAACCGGTTGGCCGCGCACCATATTGCTTCTGTTACTTTTAGTGATGTTTGGGAATTTGATTTACGCCTATTATCAAGGGCATGCCCTGCAGCAAGGCAGAGTTGGTATTGCTGATGATGAAGCAGAAAAAACCTCTTATGATGGCGGTACTTTCTTACGCGTGGTAACGGCATTAGGTGTTCCCTTTTTATATGCTATCTCTTTAAAACCAGTTGGTTTTTATGCGGCGACACCTTTTTTTATCGCTGCGATCGCCTTTATTTTTGGTGAGCGCAAGTTAAAGAATATTATCCTTGTGACCTTATCTATTTACCTGATAATTATGATAATTTTTATGGTGATTTTGAATGCGCCATTGCCACAGGGTAATACCTCACCTTTTTATGATTTCAGTGCCTTTATGTTGCGCATGAATACTAAATGGCAGCAGCTAGACTTATGGTAGGTTTATTCAATGCTTGAGAATTTTATTGCAGGTAGTGCCGCATTATTTGGCGACCCCTTCACAATAGCTATTTTTGTTTTTGGCGTGATAGGGGGGATGCTGTTTGGGGCTATACCGGGGGTAAGTATGCTTACGCTTGCCGCAATTTTATTGCCGTTTACTTCTGATTTAGACCCTGCGCAAGGGGTAATGCTATTCGCGGTTATTTATTGCACAGGCACCTATGGCGGGGCGATTACCGCCATCCTGTTTAATATTCCGGGTGCGCCTGAAAATGCCCCAACTGCTTTCGATGGCTATCCAATGACCAAACAGGGGCGCGCAGGCAAGGCGGTAGGCGCAGCTGTTCTATGTTCGGCTATTGGCGGGATAAGCTCTGCTTTGGTAATGATGGCGGCAACAGAGCCTTTGGCGAAATGGGCCATTCGCAATATTGGCCCACCTGAGATTTTTGCGCTTGTATTTTTTGGTCTAGCGGTGGCGTCATCTGTGGGGGGGCGTACCATTTGGAAAGGCTGGCTATCTGTGCTTCTTGGCTTGATGGTTGCCACGATTGGTCAAGATCCTGTTGGCGGCATTGAGCGCTATAATTTCGGCTTTGCTGACCTTGCGGCTGGTATTGCGTTTGTGCCGGCAATCTTGGGCTTTTTTGCTGTATCAGAAATTTTTGTACAGGCTGAAAAGAAGGTGACGGGTAAGTATGATGCCCCGCCTGTCGGTATGAGCTTTCCAACCATCCTAGAGTTATGGCGCTATAAAATAGCTGTTTTGCGGTCTATTCTGGTCGGTTTTTTCTGCGGGATACTACCCGGTATAGGCGCGACGCTTGCCGCTTTTATGGGGTACGGAGAAGCGGTGCGCTGGTCTAAAGACAAGAAAAGCTTTGGCAAAGGCAATTTGGAAGGGGTGATATCTTCTGAGACAGCGAATAATGCTGCGACAGGGGCTGCAATGATACCGCTATTGGCGCTTGGTCTGCCGGGCGGGGCATTGACCGCGATGATGGTTGCTGTGTTCCAGATGCATGATCTAGAACCGGGGCCACTTGTTTTCTATAATTCACCTGACCTTATATGGATTGTTTTCGCGGCGATGTTCTACGCCAATTTATCTATCTTGATCATTGGTGTTATGGAAACCAAAACGATTATGTATCTGCTAAAAGTGCCTTTCCAGTTCCTAGCGCCAATGATTTTACTATTGGCAAGTATTGGCTCTTATATCGGGCGCGGTTTGGTACTGGATGTGGTCGTGATGTTTGTTGCCGGAATTCTGGGGTTCTTGTTGCGACGCTCTGGATATTCTATTCCGGGGATTGTGTTGGGCATTATTTTGGGTAAAATTGGCGAGCAAAATTTCGCCCAAGGCATGCAGATGGTACATTATGATTTGGTGACCTATTTCTCCCGCCCGATTTGTAGTTTGCTTATACTCGCAGGGGTGTTAACGCTTGGCTTTAGCATTTATCAGGCCATTCAAGGTATCAAGCAAAAATCACCTGCTTCCTAACCTTTTTGCGTCCTAACCTTTTTGCGTCCTAACCCTTTTATAGATACAGGCTTACACGACATGACGGATAATGATGCAGCAATAATCGACGAGGTGGTGCAAAAAGCGCGCATTGCCCAACAAGCCTATGAAGCAATGGGCAGCCAAGAGCTGTTTGATGATGCCTGTGCGGCTGTTGGATGGGCGTTGATGGAGCCCGGGCGCAATGCTGAGCTGGCTGAGCTAGCTGTTGCGGAAACCGGACTTGGAAATGTTGCGGATAAAATCAAGAAAAATCATAATAAAACTCTTGGGTTGCTGCGTGATTTACAGGGGGCGAGATCAACAGGTCATATCCATGATGATATTGAAAAGGGCCTGTCTGTTTATTACCGGCCAAAGGGGGTAATTGCGGCAATTGTGCCTTCTACTAATCCTCTTGCAACGCCAGTAAATAATATTATCAATGCTTTGAAAACAGGTAATGCCATTATCATTGCACCAAGTCCGAAGGGCGTGAAACCGGGGGTAAAGCTGCTAGGCTATATTCATGCCCATCTCCGCAAATTGGGGCTGCCAGATGATTTGGTGCAAATGGTGCCAAGCCCGCCATCGAAGGCCAAAACAGAAAGATTGATGCAAATTGCTGATCTTGTGGTGGTAACAGGCTCTCAAAATAATGTACGTGCCGGCTATCGCTCAGGTACACCAGCTATCGGTGTCGGGGCTGGCAATGTGGTGACCATTATTGACGAAACAGCGGATATTTCAGGCGCAGCCGAAAAAATTGCTGCCTCAAAAACCTTTGATAATGCCACCTCCTGTAGCTCAGAGAATAGCGTTATTGCTATCTCATCTGTCTATGAGGATGTTTGCCAGCGCTTGCAAGAACAAGGCGGGTTAATCCTGACCGAGGAAGAGGGGGTGCGTCTGCGCGATACGCACTGGCATCATGGGAAAATGACGGGCAAATTGCTAGCCAAAGATATCGAAGTGATGGTTAAGGAACTTGGCCTTGAGGGCAGGGCAGATGCTGATACGCGCTTTCTGGTTTTACCGCAGGATGATATAGACAAAGAGAGCCCTCTTACCTCTGAGAAGATGTCACGGTTTTTAACGCTCTATCGCGCAGATGATTTTGAGGATGCGACCCGCAAGGCTGTTGAAATTCAATCCGTGCTAGGGGCAGGCCATTCGCTTGGTGTGCATACATCAGAAGATAGCCGTGCGCACGCACTGGCGATGCAGGCCCAAAGCTGCCGCATCATCGTTAATCAGGCGCATTGTTTTGCCACGGGCGGTTTTTTCAATAATGGAATGCCTTTTTCTCTCTCTATGGGATGTGGCAGTTGGGGTAAAAACTCTATTGATGAAAATTTGAACTGGACGCACTTTGTTAATAAAGTCAACGTGGTACGCGTTATTCCTGAGAACAAACCTGAATTGGCAGATATGTTCTCATCCTATTGGGAAAAATATGGTAAATGAAGCAAGCAATCTGGCAGAAAATTGCCGAAAATAAAGTCGCTAAGCCAGATCAAAGCTGGCTAATTTCACCAGAGACAGGGCGTGAGATTAGCTGGTCTGAAGCTGCTGACATTACCCAAAATATTGCTAGCATTATCGCAGGGGCTGGTATCGCCAAGGGCGCGAGCATTGCCATAGCCTCGCCTAACTCGCTAGCAGCAGCAACGGTAATGGTTGGGGTGACGACCGCTGGCTATCTTGCTACGCCGCTAAATTTGGTCGCTGGTGCCAAGGTGATGGGATATGTGCTAAACCACTGTAAAGCAGAGCTGGTATTTTGTGCGCCTGAAAGCCGTGCGCTGGTCGAAGAAGCGGCAACAAGCCTTACGCAAAACCTGCGCATCATAGAGCTACATCCAGAAGAAGGGCCGATTTGGCCAGAGGATATGCAAGCCGCTGCCGTTCAGGATTTCCAATTTGCAGAGGCCAATAGCCCCGGCATTTTAATGTATACCTCCGGGACTACAGGCAATCCTAAAGGAGTCGTGTTAAGCCACGCGAACCTGCTATCAGCAGGCCAGAATGTAGCAATAGCGCATCATTTGGACACTCAGGATATAGGCTGTTGTGTCCTGCCGATTTATCATATTAATGGCTTTTGTGTTACGATAATGGGGACGATTGTGTCTGGTGGCGGTCTGATTATGCCCTACCGCTTCTCGCTTTCGCGTTTTTGGCAGGATATCAAAACCCATAGGGCAAGCTGGTTTAGCGCTGTTCCAACCCTTTTTGCCTATTTGCTTAATGACGATAACGTGCCAGAAATTGATAAGGGCAGGCTGCGTTTCTCGCGTTCTGCGTCCGCGCCATTAGCCCCTGAAATCCACCGACAATTTGAAGCACGCTTTGGCATCCCTATCATTGAAACGATGGGGCTAACAGAAACGGGTGCGCAAATCCTGTCAAACCCGCTTCCGCCGCAGACCCGCAAGATAGGCTCACCTGGTATTGCCATAGGCAATGAGGTGATGATAGCTGATGACCATGAAAAACCATGTGCGGCCAATGTGACGGGAGAGATCTGGGTGCGCGGCGACAATGTGATGCAAGGCTATCTGCATCAACCAGAAGAAACCGCAAAGACGATTACTTCTGAGGGGTGGCTTCGTACGGGCGATTTAGGTCATATGGATGAAGAGGGCTATGTGTTTGTAACCGGACGCATCAAAGAGCTTATCATTAAGGGCGGTGAGAATATTGCCCCACGCGAGATAGATGAAGTTTTGCTAGAGCATGAAACAATTTTGGAAGCTGCGGCTTTTGCTGTGCCCTGCCGTGATTATGGCCAGCGGGTAGAGGCTTGTATTTGTTTTAAGCCGTCACGCCATGCCAGCACAGATGAGCTGAGCCAGCATTGTAAAGCGCGGCTAGGCGCCTATAAAACACCAGATAAAATCCATATCCTAGATGATTTACCGAAAGGGCCGTCTGGCAAGATACAGCGCTTGAAATTACATGAGTTGGTTTATGGAGCACACTAGCCCAACTAGCCTTGCCACCTTTAAAATAGGCGTTCTATGAGCGATTTATGGTCTCTGTTTTTATTACCGGGAATGACGCTAGGCATGGCAGGTCTTGTTTTTGCGGTATTCTTTTTTTCTGGTATTATTAAGGGGTTTTTAGGTATTGGCCTGCCAGCGGCTGCAATGGCATTCCTAACACTGATAATAGACCCGCGTACCGCGATATCGCTGATGGTGTTGCCTATTTTATTTACCAACAGCTTGCAATATCTGCGTGCTCCAAACCCGCGTGAAACGGCGCGCGAATATTGGCTGTTTGCGCTGGCAATCATGGTCAGCATCTTCATAACATCACTCTATATAAAAAGCTTTCCAACGGCTTTACTCACAGTATCTATCGGCTTTGCTATGGTGATATTTTCCCTGCAATTATTATCAGGTGTGAAATTACCAGTCACAGCGGCACCAGTTTGGCAAATTGGGGTAGGGCTCTGTTCTGGCATTTTGGGCGGACTTAGCTCTATCTGGTCACCCCCTGTGGCCATGTATCTACTTGCCCGTGATGTCGAGAAAGAAAAATTTATCAGCGCTACAGGCTTTTTATTTCTAGCGGGGTGTCTGCCTTTGATGGCCGGGCTCGTCCTAGCCGGGGTGGTCACCAACGCCAGCCTTGTTCAATCCCTATTTGGGCTAGTGGCTGTTTTGGCTGGATTTAGATGCGGCGAGCTATTGCGGGGGCATGTCTCGCAGCGCCTGTTCCGAACAGCTGTCCTGACCGCTTTTTTAATCATGGGTATGCGGCTGATAGTAACCGGCCTTCTATAGGCTTGATAGCGGCAACATACCCGTAAATGTACCGGTAAATATATCGGTAAATGTACCGGCCTCAGCTTCAGAAATAGTGGTGTAGCCGGCATAGGCAAATAGCGCCAACATAGCGATAATTAAAATCTTGATAATGGTGTGAAGCATTGTAATCCCTCTAATTTCGGTCCCTAGTCTTCTTTGCTTATTAAGCTTGATCGGGTTTTACCCTATTTTAGCGGCGGACAGAAGCTTGTTGGCACCATAAGCTTATTTTTTTGGCTTTCTAGCGCCCCTAGCTCTGCACTGTTTTTGGTATAGGCTAGCCATTCAGGATCGGCCCAAAGCGTTGCGCGTTTTGCCTCGCGATCGCCAGCATTCTCATAGACCCAGATATGCACAAATTCGTTTGGGTTGCCGGTTTCGCCCTTCATGAAGGCCAGCGGCGCCCCAAGACAGCGATATTGCGGGGCTTTGCCAAATTCTTCATATAGCGCAAGATGGGCATTGATAGTGCCGGGTTTGCAAATATAGGTGCGAACATCAACGAGCATTAAAATCATCCTTATCAAAATAGACAGTAAAATATAGCCATTAAAATATATGCGGCAGGCGCGACAGAGAGAAAAAACGGACGTGCCTGCACCTTGGTGGGGGCGCATAATATCCATCGGCAATCCTAAGAATAGTTTTTCAGAGGGCGTTGCCTTTGCCAACCCCAAAATAGCATTGATGCTCGCCACGTTACCCCTAAAAACAGCTTAGACCCATAGGAAGCTTCACTGGAACTCCAGTGGAGCTTTTTTCAACACCTCCCCCCATTATAGACAGATAGCATCTGACAAAGCGTTTTTATGTTTGCCACGAAGACGGATGGCCCGTAGTAATGTGTTAAGAAAATTACCTGAAATTTATCAGAGCCTGTTGCACAACCCGATTGAGGTTGATGAAAGTTGAATTTTGAACAATAAAAATTTTGAAGCGCTGGGACTAAATCCGTCACTAGTGCGCGCGTTATCTGAGGCTGGTTATTTAGAACCAACCCCTATTCAAGTTCTTGCAATTCCTAAAGTTATCGAAGGGCATGACCTTCTTGGTATTGCCCAAACTGGTACGGGTAAGACGGCTGCGTTTTCGCTGCCAATATTGCATCACCTGAATGCTAAGCAGGTTGCGAGTAAAGCCCGTCATCCGAGGGCCCTTATTCTGGCGCCAACCCGTGAGCTTGCGATTCAGATTGCTGATTCAATCAAACTCTATGGCAGCTATATAGCTTTCAAACAGACATCCATTTTTGGTGGTGTTGGTCAGAACCCGCAAGTTACCGCTTTGAAACGCGGTGTTGATGTAATTGTCGCAACACCTGGTCGGCTTCTTGACCTTGTTAACCAAGGTTTGTGTCATCTTGGTCAAATTGAGTATTTTGTACTTGATGAAGCTGATCGAATGTTGGATATGGGCTTCATTCATGACGTGAAGAAAATTGTTGCCAAATTGCCGCGAAAGCGTCAGACGCTCTTTTTCTCCGCAACCATGCCGAAAACTGTTTCTGCCCTTGCTGGAGACCTGCTTTATAAACCTGTTAACGTGTCTGTAACAGCGCAAGCAACCACTGTTGAAAAGATTGACCAGTCGGTGATTCTGGTGCCGCAGAACCATAAACAAATACAGTTAGTGCATCTTCTTTCGGATGAGGCGGTTACATCGGCTATCGTATTTACGCGAACGAAGCACAAGGCAAATCGGGTATCTCTTGCTCTTAATAAGGCTGGTATACCGTCTGAGGCTATTCATGGGAACAAATCACAAGGGGCCCGCCAACGCGCTTTGAATGCCTTCAAAACAGGTGAGATTAAGGCGCTTGTTGCCACTGACATTGCTGCTCGTGGAATTGATGTCGAAGCTGTTTCGCATGTAATTAATTTTGAGCTACCTAATGTACCTGAAGACTATGTCCACCGAATTGGCCGGACTGCGCGTGCTGGCGCCTCAGGTTTTGCTATTTCACTTTGTGCCCCAGATGAACGCTCTTATCTGAACTCCATAGAGAAGCTTATCAAGCTTAGTATCAAGGTGACCGAAGGCATTAAAGTTAATAATGATGATATCCCGCCTGCCGAGCCAAAGGATGCACGTCCGCCTCGTCGGTCGTCAAGGCCAGACAGGCAAGGCAGACTAGACAGGCCGGGCAGGCAAGGCAGGCAAGGCAGCTCTGATAATAGCAAGCCATCAGAAGAGCAAGGTGGGCAAAAAAAGAAGAAAGACAGTTCTGTTAGCCAGAAGCAACGCCCCTCTAGAGATGGTAGTGCTGGTGGTCGCAGGCGTGGCAAACGCTAATCATAACGCACCATCCGCAGCGGCTAGCAAGAAATAACCAGCATTTTTACGCCAGCATTATTACGCCAGCATTTTTCATGTCTGTATAAATCAGTGATTTAAATGGGGTAAATATGGCGGAGAGGGTGTCTGCCATACCAATCTTTAACCAACTGAAACTGTTTCATTATTTGGACTGTTTGGTATTAACCCCACACTTTACCCCACAAAAATTTTTTAAGTATTATGGTCCTTTAAGTCCCCAGTAATTTTATTTAAGGGGTTACTACTGGGTTTAGTGTATGGAATGACGATTAAAGAGGGGCGGGGGGAGAGAGACTTGTCTGCGGCTTTCGGCCAGCGATTCTTCGATGGGTTAGAAGAGGCAGCTAGACGTGGTCGAGGTTCAGTCCAATACAAACAAGCGTTCGTATTAGTAATGTGTCCTCTTGGGCGGTAACTCCTAGCCGGTCCCATACACCCCCTTGAAACCTCAACCACCATCGCATGTTAAAATTATAGTTGGCATTTTGAAGTCCTTTGAGGCTTTGGTTTTTTCACCAATCAAAATACCTCACGGTGCCCGAGTTCCAATAATCTTGCTCCTCGAACCTTGGTTTGGGGTTACTGATGCTGTTTGGCAATCAGCTTTTGGGCTTGTTAGAGGGGGTGGGGCTAAGGTTGGACGGTCTGCGGCTCTCAGACCGCGGTTTTACGATGGGTTGGCACGTGCGGTTTGCAATATTTTAATTATCTTTCCAAACCAAAGTAAAAAACTGCATGTATAAAGAATTTCGCTTCTTTTTTTTTAGGCCGGGTATGAAAGCATTATTTATCGGCTCTATTGGAGTCATTGCAGAAACATCAGAATTACAGAGGCAAGCTTATAACGCAGCCTTTAGTGCATCTGGCCTTGATTGGTACTGGAGTGTAGCAAATTATTGTGAAATGCTAAAAAATCCGGGTGGTAGGGGCCGTATTGCTTCTTTTTCAAATGGCGCATTGTCACCAGATGAAGTGGCTAAAATACATGCTAAAAAAGAGGCTATTTTCAATGAATATTTACAGCACGGTATTGCGCCTCGCCCCGGTGTTGTTGACTGTATATCAAAATGCAAAGAGACTGGCATTCGTCTTGGTTTTATAACAACAACAACGCAACATAATATTAACGGTCTGTCAGTCGCGCTTAAAGACAGCGTTGATTTCAATGATTTTGATCTGATTACAACAAAAGATAATGTTGCTGCTGAAAAACCGGTGGGGGATATTTACAGATATGCCCTTGAGCAATTCAGGCTACAGCCAAATGAAGTTATCGCAGTAGAAGACACGGAGGTTAATCAGTCTGCCGCCTTACAAGAGGATGTTTTATGTTATTTGTTTGCTGGAGACTATGCCGCCACAACGCATAATCTGAACGCAATTAACAACATGAAAATCTTGGCACAGCAGATTTAGGGTAGGGGTCTATTTATTATGAATCTCAGCCAGGATATCGTGCCCTTGCATATTTAGAAAATGCAAAAGATCAATAAATATCCAGTTTTCAGCCAGCTTGTCAGCATCTCGCCGGTAAATATCCACAACCCGCATATCAGCAAAGCCGTCAAAAGCCGGCATACCAAGATAGCCACTCGTTGGTTTTAAACTTAGATTTGGCCAGCCAAAAAACCCGCCATACTGACCTTCTGCCATTCGGCAAATGTGGCCGTTGAACCGGCGGCCTTCATTCTGGGTTCTGAACGGTCGCTGATGCTGGTCAATATAGCGGTCAATGGTATAGGTAGATCCTATCCCCGTGGGTCCCCACCAGAGCATATCTTCATGCCAGCATTGGCGGAGTTCCTCTTGCGGACTTGAATAGTCCCCGCCATTTATATCTCCTATCATACGGTTAATCAGGGCGAGAGTTGCCTCGCTCTCATTTTTGTCTTGGGCTTCAAAGAGCAGGCCGTCATGTGCGTGCGGGCCAGGCTGGATAAGATGAATGCCTGTTTGCTGTGAAATGGGTGTGATGCCGACCTGCGCCATAAGATGCAACAGGTCAATAAATAAGGATGTCTCAGTGATTTTTCCACTTTCAATTTTATGGAACTCAGCATAGCGGATCATGGCGATTTTGCGGTTTGGTGGTATACCAACAAAGGGTTGGTCAAATAAGCCCATAAAATGTCCCATTGACGCTACCCACACAGAATTAAAACCGTCAATTTCATTCTGCCCTGCAAAGAAGATGTCCTGTCTACGCTGAAGGTTTGAAAATGAATTTTTGAAAGGGGTGTAAAACATCTCAATTACAGAATCAGCGCCGCGTTGTTCATGAAAGGGATGCATACCGCGCCAAATATAGTCATTAGATATGAATTTTGAAAAGCAGGCAGGTAGTTGTTCTGGGTCTAAATGATCCATTGATTTCTGCCAGTTCAGGACAATTGTCTTGGCGTTCTGGGTGTCGGTGCTCACTCTGATTTCCTCTTTTGCCCTAAGTTTCTAGATTTAGCCTTGTCAAACACGTACCTCACCTAATACCATTTTTGCATAGGTATGCAAAATGTGTTTTGCAGTGTGGAGACGTAAAATAATATGGCATCAATAGAGCTGAAAAACGTCCATAAGAAGTGGGGCCAGTTTGTCGCTGTAGATGATTTTAACCTGACCATTTCGGATAATGAGTTTTTGGTTCTTCTTGGCCCGTCAGGTTGTGGTAAAACCACCACAATGCGGATGATTGCCGGGCTGGAAGATGCCAGTTCTGGAGATATTTTCATCGATGGCAGACGGGTGAATGACCTGGAGCCTAAGGACAGGGATGTTGCAATGGTGTTTCAGTCCTATGGCCTTTATCCGAACATGAATGTTTATGAGAATATTCGCTTTCCTCTGAAGGTCCGTAAAATTGACCAGGCTTGCCATGATGAGCGTGTAAAGCGAGCCTCGGCTATGGTTGAGCTAGATGAGTTTTTGCACCGCAAGCCGGCTGAACTGTCTGGTGGTCAGCGCCAGCGTGTCGCGCTGGCCAGAGCAATTGTGCGCGAGCCAAATGTATTTCTGATGGATGAACCACTCTCTAATCTGGATGCGAAATTACGTGTCTCAACACGGGCGCAAATCAAGCATTTGCAGCATGAGCTGAAAGTCACAACTATTTATGTAACCCATGATCAGATTGAAGCTATGACGCTGGCCGACCGTGTTGTGGTGATGAATAAGGGGCTGATACAGCAAATCGGTACGCCAACTGAAATTTATGATAAGCCTGCAAATTTATTTGTGGCCGGGTTTATCGGAAATCCAGCTATGAATTTGATCGCGGGACATATTGATAAGGGGTGTTTTTCTGCTGAAAATATTACGGTCAAAGGCCTTAAGCTAAAAGACGGGCCAGTCACTCTGGGCTTTCGAGCAGAGGACGCTGTCATAACCGATAAGCCTGCTAAAGCACAGATTAAAGCGCCAACTTATGCAATGGAGCTGCTTGGTGATGCAGCCATGGTTACAGTGAAAGCCGGACAGTCACTAGTTGCGGTAAAGGCTCATAAAGAATTCCGTACAGAAATTGGCCACGAGGTCAGTATTTCTGTGCCGGAAGCAAGCTGTCATCTGTTTGACAGCCAGACAGGTGAAAGACTGAGGAGCTGATGCTTCTTGTTTTCACAAACTACCCGGGATTTCGGGTCGATAAGTAAAACAGATTTGTCTGTTTTTAACAAAAAGAGGGAGAGATCAATGTATCTTAGAAAATTAGCAATCGCATCTACCCTGGCAGTTATGGCCAGCAGTTCGGCCTATGCTTGTCAGATATCTGCACGGGTGAGTGTTGTTGGGAATGAATTCCCAGCAATTCAGACTGTTGGTAAAGAGGCGCAGGCCTGTAGTGGAGCAGAGGTTTCAACAAACCTGACCGCTGATCACCAGAAAATCAACGTTGCTGGCATGAGCGGCAATCCAGCTGAATATACTTCAGCCATCATTGCCAATTCATCCATTGTTGCACTGATGAATAATGATGTAATCCGCCCACTTGACGATTTGGTCGCCAAGCATGGTAAAGATTTACAAAAAAACCAGCTGATCACCATTAATGGAAAGGTTATGGCGGTCGCCTTTATGGCCAACGCCCAGCATCTGGTTTATCGCGAGGATGTGCTGAAAAAAGTAGGAATCGAGCCACCTAAGACATATGAAGATATGTTGGCTGCTGCTAAAAAAATCCGAAGCTCAGGCATGATGCAAAACCCTGTTGGCGGCGCTTATAAGGCAGGCTGGAATTTAGCGCAGGAATTCAATAATATGTTTCTTGGTTATGACGGCAGTCATTTCAAGAATGGATCAGCTCAGCCAAATGTTAATTCAGATGCAGGTGTTAAAGCTCTTGAAATGATGAAGGCGTTGTCAGCTTATATGAATCCTGACTTCCTTACGCATGATAGTAATGCCACAAACGCTGAATTCCGTGCTGGCAACGTTGCCATTATGAATATGTGGGGCAGCCGGGCTGCAACTCTAGTGGATGCTGATGGTGTAAGTGATGAAGTAAAGAATGGTATGAATATCGCTGGTCCGATGACAGTTGGCGGCGGAAGCACACCAGCATCTACACTTTGGTGGGACGGCTGGACAGTTGCCAAGAATGTCAGCGATGCTGAAGCAGAGGCGACGTTCATTGCAATGATGAACGGGATTGACCCCTCAATTATCAAAGACGAAGATATCCGCAAGCAAGCAGTATGGCTGATTGAAGGCTACACACCAACAGATGCTGCACGTGGTGTCTTTGCGGCGGCTCAGGCAAACACAATTCCATATCCGATGTTGCCATATATGGGCCTAATGCATACTGCATTGGGGGCTGAATTGTCTGATTTTATGCAGGGGAAAGAATCTGCTGAACAGGCACTTGCTGATGTGGAAGCTGCGTACATTGCAGCAGCCAAAGAAAAAGGCTTCCTATAAGAAGCGTAGCATTTATCAGGAAGGGGATTTCCCCTTCCTGTATTTTTCTCATATAGGTCACTATGAAACACTCCACTTTTTTCTGGTTTTTCTTGCCGACTGGTTTGGCGATGCTGTTATTTATCGCCTTCCCATTGGTATCGGTTGTTTTGCAATCTGTGCATACACCCCATGAAGCTGTCCTGGTCGAAGTTGAAAATTGCGGTCCGTTTGGGTGTAAAAAGGTAACGACGATCGACCAGGATGCAACCAGAGAATTGCGGAATTCTGAACCACTTGGCAAATTTGTCGGTCTTGATATTTATTTTGACCGCGGTCATCTGGCTATTACTGAGGTCAAAACGGCCTGGATTACATCTGAAAGCTGGTCTGGATTCTTTAATAAGCTTGGGAATCTTCCTTTTTATCGGGCAATAGCATTCACTCTGACTTTCACTTTTACCGTTACACCTATCCTAATTATTTTAGGTCTGACAATCGCGCTTGGCGTTAATGCCTTAAGCGAGAGGGTTAAAGGCCTTGTTATTTTTGTTTCATTATTGCCGATGATTGTCACGCCGCTAATTGGCTCTCTTATCCTGTTCTGGATGATTGATAGTCGGGGTATTTTGGGCACCGCCATTCAATGGCTTGCCGCTGACCCGGATCTCTCTTTGAAAGCGTCTACGGGTCTGACATGGCTAATGCTAATTATTTATGGTGTTTGGCATTCAGCTCCTTTTGCCTTTGTTGTCTTTTATGCGGGTCTTCAAACTCTGCCAATGGACCAAATTGAATCTGCCAGAATTGATGGGGCTAGCAGGTGGGAGCAGGTCCGTTATGTGATTGTTCCGCATCTGATGCCATTGATCATGTTTGTGGCACTTATCCAGCTGATGGATAATTTCCGCGTATTTGAGCCAATTGTTGGATTTAACGCTGAAGCACATGCCCAATCACTTAGCTGGATAATATTTAATGATTTGGGTGGCGAGACACGCCAGCTCTCTGCCGCAGCGACTTCATCTATGCTCACCATTTTTGGTGTGGCCATTTTATTGTCACCGGTGTTATGGCGCACATGGCAGGATTTTAAGGGGAAATCGTGATGAGCAGCGTTGCTAATCGTTATCCTGTGCATCTGAAAGTACTGATATATGGCTTTATAACCTTGTGGGTTATTCTAGCTGCCTTTCCATTTTTCTGGACGTTATGGGGTTCGTTCAAAGTTGAATTAGATTTTTTCTCCATTGCAGATTGGACAAATGCTCTAACAGGAAGAAACACTTCTGATACCTATGGTGCGTCTTTTACTGATGCGGGCTATGTGGGTGCTTGGATTCAGGAAGAATTCTGGCGTGCTGTGATTAATACCGCGATTGTCTGTTTCTTTGTCGTCTGTACGTCATTGACCATTGGTACATTAGGGGGCTATGCCCTGTCTCGTTCTGGTTTTCGATATACCTTCTGGTTGCTGATCACCGCCTTAATTTTCAGAGCAATGCCGCCCATCACTCTTGTTTCTGGGTATCTTTTACCTTTTTTTGAATGGAATGTATGGGGCATATTGCCAACCACGATTATTGTTTTGGTAGCAATCAACCAGCCATTCACCTTATGGATGTTACATTCCTTTTTTCAGAGTATTCCCAAAGATCTGGATGAAAGTGCGAAGGTTGATGGCTGCTCCCAGTTTCAAGCTTTCAGATTTGTCATTATTCCGGTCATGTGGCCAGGTGTGATCACCACAGGCCTGTTTTCCTTTTTGTTGGCCTATAATGATTTTGCGGTGACATCTATGCTGCTTTCAGACGAAAATCGTACAATGGTTCCTAAAATCGCTGCCTTTTTAGGAACAACCTATACTGAGGGAAATGTGATGTTTGCGGTAGCGGCGGTGGTTTCAGCTACCGCACCTCTGTTTATTTTGGTGATGTTTTTCCAACGCCGGATTGTATCTGGTCTAACCGCCGGTGCGGTGAAAGGATAAGTCTATGAAAAAAGGATTACGTCCCGAACAGGCAGTTCTTAGTCGCGATACAGATATGTCCAAAACTGAGAAAACACGGCATGTCATTGAAGGTATGGTAGATGGCCTGAATGACCACCGGATCGATGATATTGGCGACTTCTTTTCTGAGAGCTTCCGCTGGATGGGCAATCAGGGGTGTGGAACAAAAAACGGCTTGCGAGAATTTCAGGATAATTGGCAACGTCCCTTTCAGGCTGCCTTTTCAGACAAGGTCTGTATTGATGAAGCGCGGTTATATATGGGCGAATGGGCGGCTGCCTTTGGCCGGCAAGAGGCGGTGCATTCAGGGGTGTTTATGGGAATAGAGCCAACCGGCAGGAAAATCGAGATACGCTATATGGATTTCTGGAAAGTTGTCGACGGAAAAATCGTCGATAACTGGGTAATGGTGGATTTTCCGTATGTTATGGCCCAGCTTGGTGTGGATTGTTTCAATGGGGAAGGGTGGGAAGCCTTTGATAAGGCGCATAAAGAGCCGCCGCATCCTGATGGATGGAATTGATGAACGATATACATCACCATAATAAATTGGCTATCAAGGCCCTTTGCCAGGCTTTATATAACTTGGATAAGAAACGGATTCAGCAGGTTTTGTCTGATCTTCTCAGTTCCAACGCACACTGCCATTTTAGTTATCCTTTTGGTGATATTGCGGGTGCGGAGCTGTATAATCAGATATTTGCACCTATTTTTTCTGCGTTTCCTGATATGGAACGACGGGATGTTATTTGTATTTCGGGTTCTGATCAAGATGGCGCAGAATGGGTAGGGTGTGCAGGGCATTATGTTGGCCGTTTCATGGCCCCCTATTTAGGAATACCAGCAACAGGACATATCGCCCATATTCGGTTTCATGAATTTTTCCGCTTTTCAGATGGCAAAGTACAGGAAGTTCAAGCTATTTGGGATTTGCCAGAGCTAATGCTTCAGGCAGGCGTCTGGCCAATGGGTCCTTCTTTGGGGCGCGACTGGTATGTACCTGCTCCGGCTAGCCAAGACGGTCTTCAGCCTATTCTATCCTCACCCGAAGCAACAGAAGCAAATCTCAGTCATGTGGTAGATATGTTAACAGCTATGCAGCGCTACCCTTTGCAAGGTGGGCCAGAAGTCATGCAGTTAGACAAATTCTGGCATCCACATTTTAATTGGTATGGCCCGTGTGGTATTGGCAGTTCTCGTGGCCTGGAGGGGTTCCGAAAATGGCACCAGACACCCTTCTTGAATGCCATGGCTGATAGGGGGCAGTACCCAGAAGAAACAGATCCTCACTTTTTTGCTGAGGGGGCATATGTTGCAGTCACAGGCTGGCCTAATATGGCGCAAACGCTGAGCGGTGATGGCTGGCTTGGTATTGCCCCAACAAATAAAAAAGTCACCCTTCGTTCTCTGGATTTCTGGCGTCTGGAAGAGGGGCGTATCCGGGAAAATTGGGTGCTAGTAGATCTGTTGGATGTCTGGGCCCAAATTGGAGTGGATGTGCTGGGCAGAATGCGCCAGTTTGCTTCGGTGCACTCTGATGTAGATGCCGTAAGGCTAGAGGAGAGCGCCTTATGAGCGACCCGTCTACTCCTACGCTTCCATCTTTATTTCAAAAGAGAGCTGTGTCAGGCCGGACGACATCTGCTGATGTTGCCCGTCTTGCAGGGGTCAGCCAATCTGCAGTAAGCCGTGTATTTACAGACGGGGCTTCAGCCTCGGCAAAGACATCGGCAAAGGTAAAAGAGGCAGCTGAAACGCTTGGGTATCGCCCAAATAGGCTTGCGCGTTCATTGCTTACTGGCAAATCTTATATAGTAGGGCTGGTTGTTGCTTATCTAGATAATTATTTTTATCCAGAGGTGCTTGAAAAACTATCAAAGGCACTGCAACAACAAGGGTATCATGTGCTGGTATTTATGGCCGAGCAAACCGCAAATAATATTGATGAGGTTGTTGAAGAAATATTGGAATATCAAGTAGATGCTATTGTAACTGCGTCTGTGGCTCTATCATCAGAGCTGGCGGACAGATGCCAGTCTGCTGGAATCCCAATTGTTCAGTTCAACAGAATTCAGGAACCGTCACGGTTTTCGTCTGTGACTACAGATAATTACAGTGGGGGTAAAGAAGTTGGCCTTCATCTGATTGAACAAGGCTGCCGCTGCTTTGGCTATATTGCCGGATGGGAGGGCGCGTCAACACAGCGTGATAGAGAGGCTGGTTTTCGAGCGGCTCTGTCTGAAAACGGATTTGATTTATGTTTCCGGGCTGTAGGTGATTTCCGAACTGAACGGGCCTATGAAGCTGCGAAGATGCTTGTCAGTTCACCTGAACTGCCAGATGCTGTGTTTGTTGCAAATGACGCAATGGCGCTAGTGGTGATGGATGTTGTGCGACATGAAGCTGGGCTAAATGTGCCGGCAGATATGGCAATAGTCGGCTATGATGATATACCACCTGCGAGCTGGCCAAGTTATGATCTGACTTCCTTTAGTCAACCCGCTGACGAAATGGTTGAAAATACGGTGGAGCTTCTCATGCATCATCTATGCGCTAAACAAACAGAGCCGCGTCAGCGTATCGTTTCAGGACAGCTGAAAATTAGAAGTTCTAGCAAAAAATGAATAGGATGTGCAATGCGAGGATTTGATCCAAAGTTTGAAACGTTTCCTGATTACATTCTGGGGATAACACGCGAGATATGGGAAGATCGCGGTATTGCAACGTTGCACCATTATTACACAGAAGACATTCCTGTACGCTCGCCAGGCTCAGTTGTTCGTGGCAATCAGGATGTTATTGGCGCAACCATGGCAACCTTAGCTGAATTTCCTGATCGGCGTTTGCTGGGTGAGGATGTCATTTGGTCAGGCTCCCCTGAGGAGGGCATGTTATCTTCGCACCGGATCTATTCAACAGCCACTCATTTAGGCGATGGGATTTATGGCCGCGCTACAGGCAAGACACTTTGCTACCGCATTATTGCTGATTGTCATGCGATCAATAATCAAATTAATGATGAATGGCTTATTCGAGACCAAGGCGCGATTGTACGCCAGTTGGGCTGGGAGCCCAAAGATTATGCTGCTGATTTGATAAAGCGTGAAGGCGGCGTTGAAAGCTGTGTCAAACCATTCACCCCTGAAATCGATATTACAGGGCCTTATAAGGGACGCGGCAATGACAATGAATGGGGTCAGAAATATGCGGATATTTTACACCGCATCATGGGCGCTGATTTAGCTGCAATCAAAACAGAATATGATGAGGCTTGCGAGTTGGAATTGCCAGGTGGTCTCTCAGCCCATGGGGCGGATGCTGCTGATAATTTCTGGATGGGACTTCGCGCTAGTTTTCCAAATGCTGAATTTACCATTGAGCATCAAATTGGCCGTGATGATGAGATGATGCCCCCACGAGCTGCTATTCGGTGGGGTTTATATGGAAAACACGAAGGCTGGGGAAGCTTTGGTGCGCCAACTGGTGCGCGAGTTTATATCATGGGGGCTTGCCACGCCGAATTTGGCCCGCGCGGTTTACGACGTGAATTCGTTCTATTTGATGAAACCGCCATTTGGAAGCAAATCCATCTTCACACAAGGAGCTTTTGATGATTAAGCCTGTGCAGATTGTTAAATATGCCGAACTCGTGCCCTGCCGCACCGCCTTTATTGATGCTCATACGCCCGGCTCAGACCAAAAAGAAAATTTTACTATTATTGGCGGCGGCGTATCTGAAGCCTATGACCAGCATGTTCATATCACAGACACACCCGGGTTTAATATTGGGGCAGCGGGTCAGCCGCCAAAATGCCGAAATTCGCTGCATACTCACCGCACAGCGGAGGTATTTTTTGTTTTGTCCGGCAGATGGCGTTTTTTCTGGGGACGCTGGGGGAATACTGGCGAGGTTGTTCTTGAACCAGGCGATATTTTCAATATCCCTACCGGTATGTTCAGAGGCTTTGAGAATATTGGCTCAGACTATGGAATGATTATGGCCATACTGGGAGGCGATGATGCAGGTGGAGGTGTGATTTGGGCTCCACAGGTGATTGAAGACGCAAATGCGCATGGTCTTGTTCTAGGAGAAAATGGCAAGCTTTATGACAGCAAAAAAGGCGAATCCTTACCTGATAATATTGCGCCTATGCCAGTTATGACGGATGAGCATTTATCATTGCTGGCTGAGCCATCCGTTGAAGAGGTGGTGCCGCGTTGGGTGGCACGCTATCTGGACCTTAGGGCTTTGTCACGAGATAAGCCTGCATGTGTTATTGGTGAGCAGGGCCTGATTTTTGATAAGCCGGGGTTCGAGGTTGATTTTCTATCTGCAACCTCAGCTGGCCCTGTCAGCGCTCAGCCCCATTACACTGTTCTGATGCCAGTGCAGGGGCATTGGTTGCTTAACCAAAATGGTCAGGACAGCCATTTAGGTCCAGGTGATACAGCTTTTCTGCAGCCTGACACTCCCTATCAGCTGGCACCGGCAATGTCGGGAGAGGCCGCTTTATATCGGATTAAAAATACCAATGATCCCGCCGGACCGAGCTGGTGGGAAAGGAGCTAATGTGATGAGTGAAATTCAGACAACCCATGTAGGCTCTTTGCCGCGTTCGCAAGAGGTAACAGATCTTCTGTTTGCAAAAGAACAAGGCAAACCGTTTGACCAACAACTATTTGACGAGACCATGGCAGAACATGTCAATATGCTGGTCAGGCGCCAAAAGGAAGCAGGTATTGATGTGGTTAGTGATGGTGAAACATCAAAAATATCATATGCTACTTATGTCAAAGACCGTTATTCTGGCTTTTCAGGAGACAGCCCGCGTAACGCACCAGCAGATTTACAACAATTTCCTGGCTTTTTGCAGCGTCTTTCAGAAAGCGGCGGCACTCCAACCTATGCTCGGCCTATGTGTACAGGCGAGATCAAACCCCTTGATAATGGTGAGTTGGATAAGGATATTGCCAATTTGAAAGCGGCTATGGCTGATAATAGCGTAACGCGTGGTTTTATGAATGCGGCGTCTCCTGGGGTGATATCGCTATTTCTGCAGAATGATTACTATCCAAGCAGGCAGCATTATTTAGAGGCTTTGTCAGAAGTGATGAAAGCCGAATATAAGGCTATTATTGATGCTGGCCTTGACCTTCAGCTGGACTGCCCTGATTTGGCGTTATCGCGGCATATGTTGTTTGCCGAGATGAGTGATGATGAATTTGTTCGCGTTGCAGACAGCCATGTTGCCGCGCTAAATCATGCTTTGGAAGGGCTGCCAAAAGAGAAAATCCGAGTGCATATTTGCTGGGGAAATTATGAGGGTCCGCATATTTGTGATATTTCTATGGAAAAGGTCTTTCCTGTTCTTATGAATACACATGCCGGTTATGTTCTGTTTGAAACATCCAACCCGCGTCACGCCCATGAATGGACAGTATTCAGAGATCGTGCGAGTGAAGTACCTAAGGATAAAATCCTAATTCCTGGTGTTCTGGATAGCACAACAAATTTTGTTGAACACCCAGATGTTGTTTCCCAAAGGCTGGAACGGTTTACGTCTGTTTTTGGCGCAAACCGAGTGATGGCAGGGACCGACTGCGGATTTGGCACCTTTGCTGGTTTCGGCGCTGTCGATCCAGAAATTGCTTGGGCTAAGCTGAGTGTTCTGCGGCAGGGTGCAAATCGCGCTCTATGACGGAAAAAGCCTGATATGACGGAATTCAACCGCAGCACAGTAGTTTTGCTCCCTGGCATGATGTGCGATGAGCGTCTGTTTGCTTTACAGGCTAAATGGTTGCAGCAAGAAGCACACAAGCCATTTAATGTAATTATTCCGCGTCTTGATAGTGCAAATTCAATACAGGGCCTAGCGGATAAGATATTGGCAGAAACGCCGTCATTTTTTGCGCTCTGTGGTTTGTCTATGGGCGGCATTGTGGCTATGGAAATGATGGCACAAGCCCCTAATAGAATAGATCGTCTTGCCCTGATGGATACTAATCCGCTTGCCGAAACGGCAGAAGGTGCTCTTAGACGAAACCGGCAAATCAAAGATGTTCAGTCAGGCAGGCTGAAACAGGTGATGTCGGAGGAGATGAAACCCCATTATCTGGCTGACACCCCTAACAAGCAAGCTCATCTGGATTTATGTATGGATATGGCTCTATCACTTGGTGATGAGGTGTTTATCTCTCAGTCTGTAGCGTTGCTTGATCGACCAGATCAAACTGAAACCTTAAGTAAAGTGCGGTGCGAAACATTAATTTTATATGGCAAAGAAGACCGTTTATGCCCGCCTGAACGTCATCATTTGATGCGGGACTTAATTCCTCACGCCAGATTAGTAGAGGTTGATGGCGCAGGGCATCTCCCGCCGCTTGAAAAGCCAACTAAGACTGTTGTTCATTTGTATAACTGGTTGTGTTCTGAAAAGTAGAATTATTTATTGCGAACCGCGGTCCTCGGCCCTTAGACCTTGAACCTTAGCCGTCTAGACGAGCGAGCTACTTATTGTCTCTATAGTGTTTTCTACAGGATTTTCTTTTTCATTTTCCATTTTCAAGCTCGCGGCCCTCTCCGTAGTGTTATAACGGGATGAGAACGGGATGAGAATTTGCTAATGTTTTCAACACTCATCCCACTCATCCCACCATTTTCAGAAATATTTTTTTCAAAAACTTTTTTCTGTAGAAAACACTATAGGGGCTATTTTGTTCGGGGAAAGTTATCCATTTTCACCAGCGCATAGCTTATCAACAAGCTGTTGTATATCATCAGAACGCCAGACAGTAGTATTAGAGC
>JAKMFL010000085.1 GCA_022425485.1 Alphaproteobacteria bacterium
GGTTTACCGCCTTTTCGATGCAGAATGTCGCTTCTGTTCGCGCGATAGGACAAGTAGAGCTCTTGATAACGCTTGGTGTCTCCGCCTTATTCTTTAAAGAGAAAATCAGCCGAATCGAAATAATAGCCGTTCTTTTCCTTGGCGCATCTATCCTGCTTGTATTACTCGATAGTTGATCTTGCCACTATCAAGCAATGCTAAACGTCCGAATGGTGGGATAATTTCCGATTTGGAAACATGAAATTGCTAAAGTGTGAATTTTACACTTTCAATACATAATAATAGTGCTAGTTTGCTTAAATGCGTCTTTTGAATAAAAAGGGGCAATCCTTTTAAGTTTTAAATCGGAGGAAATTATGAAACTTAAAGCGTTAGCGCTTGCGACCGGTGCCGCAGCTCTTGCAGTAAGTGTTGCAGGAACCGCAGTTGCAAAAGTCGAGGGTGATACCATTATCCTTGGTTCATCTATATCTTTAACCGGAAAGTATGCTACCAACGGCCTACATACACAGCGCGGCTACGACTACGCTGCGAAAGTAATCAATGAAGCTGGTGGCGTAAAAATTGGCGGCAAGTCATACATGCTTGATGTCAAATATTACGATGACGAATCAACACCTGCTCGTGGTGCTCAGCTTGCTGAGCGGCTTATCCAACAGGATGGCGTTGAATATATGCTTGGACCATACAGCTCTGGCATGACTAAGGCGATCGCGCCTGTGTCTGAGAAGTTTGGCGTGCCCATGGTTGAAGCTGAAGGTGCATCACGCTCTTTGTTCACCCAAGGCTATAAGTATTTGTTTGCTGTGCTATCAACTTCTGAACAGTACCTTGCAACAGCAGTGCACATGGCTGCTCAAGAACGTAAAGCTAACTTCAGGTCGCCATCTGAAGTGCGTGTTGCATTAGCATTTGAGGGCGATCCTTTCTCTATGGATGTGAGAGCCGGCGTTATTGACAATATCAACGAATATGGCATGCAAATCGTCATTGATGACCAGCTTCCAGCTGATTTGTCAGATATGTCAACCACACTGACAAAAGTGAAGGCTCTGAAGCCTGATATTTTGATTATTTCTGGTCACTCAAAAGGTGCGGCAACTGCTGCTCGTCAGATTGACGAGATGAAAGTTAATGTTCCAATGATTGCAATGACACATTGTGAAGCCGCAAAAGTTCAGGAGAAGTTCCCGAATGCTGCAACTGGATTCCTTTGCCCAACTCAGTGGGTTGAAACATTGGCAAAATCTGACTCAGTATTTGGCAGCGCAATGGATTGGAATGAAGGATTCAAGAAAGAATATCCGTCATACTCATCTGTTCCTTACCAATCAGCTCAGGCATCAGCCGCGGTATATGTTTGGAAAGAGGGTTTCGAAGCAGCTAATAGTCTCGATAAAGACGCTGTAAGAGATGCAATCTCAGCACTTGAAATGACTACTTTCTACGGAGACATTAAGTTCTCAGAAGCAGGCAATAACATTGCTAAGCCAATGTTTATGCGTCAAATTGCTGCGGATGGTAGTTATTCCTTGGTAGAGACTTTTAAAGATGTTTCATTTCCAAGAAACGTGACATACTAGTCCTTCAAATATTTGGGGAAAAGGAAAATTAATTCTCCTTTTCCCCCTCTCTTTTTTTCTCATCGGAGACACCAATGATAGACAACCTTCAGCTCCTTTTTGTTTGGGCGCCGATCCTAAACGTGCAAGTCATTCTGGAAGGAATTTTTGTCGGCGCTGTATTCGCGTTAAGTGCATATGGACTGGCCCTTGTTTGGGGCGTTATGAATATCAAAAACCTCGCACAGGGTGATTTTGTGATCATGGGCGGCTATATGGCTCTATCACTCTCACAAGCAAATATTCCACTCCCACTCATCCTACTCATAGTAGTGGCTACAATGTTTGTTTATGGTTGGATAATATACGTTGGAATGATAAGGCGCATCCTTGACCAAGATATGTTCGTGTCTCTTTTAGCTACATTTGGCCTTTCCCTATTAATGCAGCAGACGTTGAATCTTATTTACGGCCCAGAAGTTCAAATCATCGATCTGCATCTGCCAAATTTTGACTTTTTTGATAATATGGTAAATGTTCCATCTTCCAAAATTTTATCTCTTTTCCTAGCAGCCGCCATCGCAGCTAGCGTAGTGATTTTTATGAAGAAATCGCGTACTGGTCAGGCAATCAGGGCTACTGCACAAGACCCAAGAGCTGCAAGAGTGTTAGGAATCAACACAGACCGCGTTTATGCAATTACTTTTGCCTTTAATTCTGCTATTTGCGGCGCTGCAGGGGTGTTAGTTGCGATCATTTGGGTAATTCAGCCTTTTTACGGCGTAACATACTCTGTACGCTCATTTGCTATCGTAACAGCAGCCGGCCTGGGCAACCTTCCGGGAGTTATTGGCGCGGCATTCGGAATTGGATTGGTGGAAAAATATACTGGTATGATTATCGGCACTGCTTACGAAGTAGCGGCTCCAGTCACGATGCTTGTGCTAGTTCTCATCTACCGTCAGTACAATCTAAAGCGCAACAGACAGGTATTAAGATAATGATTAAGAAAAACACACTCATAACCTATGCAGGGTTAGGGCTATTTGGCGTTTTTGGACCTATTCTTTTCCCAGACTACACATTGTCCATCGCATATCTTTGGATGATGGTCTTAATGGCTTCTACTTGGGATATTCTGGGCGGCCAGATGGGCTATAACTCTCTTGGAAACATTACCTTTTTTGGTGTTGGTATGTATGTTTCTGCGATTGTACAGATAGCGTTCTTTTATGATGGCGGTGTAGCAGAATACACATCCGCGATGGGAGCCGTGAAACCAGAATTTACGGACTCAGAATATTTTTATGGTATCTTTATCGGGATAATTGCCGCAGCGCTAGCCTGTTTGGCCTTTTCACTGGTCTTGTCGACTTTTATGTTTGGCTTGCGGGGCCCTTACTTTGCGATTGGATCCCTTGGCGTTGCGGTAATGGTAGCAGAAGTTACCATCACCATTAACTATGTCGGGGGTGCTTCGGGTATCTCTATGCCACTCTTCCCCGGTGATATTGAGTTTCGCTCCACCTTCTTCTACATGCTTTGTTTTGTTATAACGGTGATGGCGCATTTCTTATTGCGTTGGTTGTTTTCAACCCAATTTGGCCTTGCTGCTAATGCTATCCGAGATGATGAAGACAAAGCAGAAGCGATGGGCATTCCAACCATCCGCTATAAAAGGATCGGTTGGGGCATAGCCGCTCTATTTATGGGGGCAATGGGCGCAGTAGCCGGAAATATGGCAGGCTTCATTGATAAAGAAGTTGCTTATCCTATCCCAACCTTTGGTATCTTTATGGTGGCAATGGTTCTACTTGGCGGTAAAGGCACTCTATGGGGACCTGTACTGGGCGCAATTATTTTCCATGTGGTTAAAGAAGTTACGTGGACTTATCTCTTGAACCTTCAGTGGATTGCGCTGGGCCTTATCCTTATCATAAATATTGTTTATTTCCAGCAAGGTCTAATGGGCTGGTTGCAGACAAAATATCCAGAAATGTTTGGTATTGTTGTCGATGATGGCAATAAAACCAAAAAGGCGGAGGCGTAGTTATGACGGATATTATTAAGGTAAATAATGTCTCCAAATCCTATGGTGGCGTGAAAGCCAATGTAGATATTACTATGACAGTTAAGCAGGGGTCTATTACTGGCATTATCGGGCCAAATGGCTGCGGTAAGACGACCCTATTTAATTCAATTGTTGGCTATCATCCAATCGATACTGGCAATATTGAATTTGACGGTCAGGAAATATCTAAACTTGTGGTTGGTGACATAGCCCGCTTGGGATTGCTCAGAACCTTTCAGCAGACCCGTATCTACACAAAAATGAATTGTGTGGACAATATGCAAATCTCGGTTTCTCATCGCAAGGATTCAAAAGATAGTATCTTTGCAAGCCGCCGCGGTGAGATTAAAGACAGGGCAGAGAATCTACTAGAGTTTGTTGGTCTTTATTCAAAGCGGAACCTCATCTCTGGTGATTTATCCTTTGGTCAGCAAAAGTTGCTTGAATTTGCGATGGCGCTGATGAATGAGCCAAAAGTGCTTCTTCTGGATGAGCCAACCGCTGGTATTAACCCGACACTGATTAATGGTCTGATTGACCGATTGCGTCGGGCGAATGAAGAGCTGGGCATCACCTTGTGTGTGATTGAACATAATATGCGGGTTATCATGAATCTGGCAGAACATATTTATTGTCTGTCTAATGGTAAGATGCTGGCAAGTGGCGCGCCTGAGGCGTTGCAAAATGATCAACGTGTTATTGACGCGTATCTCGGAGGACATTAATGGCTAAAGCCCCGAAAAAAACAGCTGCTAAAAAGGCAAAGACAACTGCCAAAAAAGTAGCAAGCAAGTCTGCAGAGACAGAAGCAGCTAAAAAAGCTGTTTCTAAAAAAGCTGCGGCTAAAAAAACAACAACAGCTGCTAAAAAGGCTGCAGCCACAAAGCCAGCTGCCCAGAAGAAAACTAAGCAGGTTAAATCTGCAACTAAGGGCGGCAAAAAAGTCAAGGGTTATGGCGGCGGTAGCGTAGATGTTGTGATGTCTGTGGATCAGGTGGCAAAGGAAGCGGCATCTATTGCAGCCAATGCCCCTACCCATAAAGAGCTGTTAAAGCTAGCGAGTAACGAGCCACTTCTGACTATCAATAATCTTCGTGCAGGGTATGGCAAGATGGAAATCTTGCATGAATTCTCTCTCGAGGTAGGTAGGGGTCAGTCTTTGTGTTTGATCGGGCCTAACGGTGCGGGTAAATCTACGGTTCTCCATTCTATCTTTGGCTTTACCAACATATTTTCTGGCAAGATCAGCATTAGCGGCAAGGATGTTACCCATCTGACCCCTTCCCAGAAGCTAGGGGAAGCCGGCATCGCCTATATCCTTCAGGATAAGTCAGTATTTCCGCAGATGACTGTGGAAGAAAATCTGCTGATGGGCGGCTTTTTGAAAAACAAGCCTGTGGAAGCGAAAGCCGCCGCAGATATGGTTTTTGAAAAATATAGTCGTCTTGCTGATCGGCGTGATAAACCTGCTGGCGTGCTGTCAGGGGGAGAACGCCGCCTGTTAGAGATTAGCCGTGCCTTGGTGATGAACCCAGAAGTGCTATTGGTGGATGAGCCCTCAATTGGTCTTGAGCCACGCTTTATTGATATGGTGTTTGAAATTCTCTCAGACCTGCAGCACAAAGATGGTAAAACCATTATCATGGTAGAACAGAACGCAAAGAAAGGCCTGTCCTTTGCTGATATTGGCTATGTGCTGGTATCGGGGGAAACAGCGATTGCCGATTCAGGCAATGATTTGCTTGAAAATCCAGATGTTGGCCGCCTCTTCCTCGGTGGATAGGCGCATATCTCT
>JAKMFL010000049.1 GCA_022425485.1 Alphaproteobacteria bacterium
AGATTTCATCAAGGATGGCCGTATTGCGCCGGGGGGAGATGTGCCGGTGAATACTAACGGCGGCGGGTTATCTTGTGTGCATCCGGGCATGTATGGCATGTTTGTGATGATAGAGGCTATTCGCCAAATAAGAGCAGGGGCTGGTGATGATGAGGGCAAGCGCGAGCCAGGCGGTTGGCTGGAGGAAGCTAAATTGTGCCTTGCCCACGGTAATGGCGGCGTGCTGTCCAGTCAGGCAACCGCTATCTGGGGACATCCTGATGCAGTGTAAATACCGATCCAAATGGTTTGAAAAAAACATTGGCCGGTAATTGATAGGAGCAGGAATATGGATTTAAATTATTCAGAATCTGAAATGGCCTTTCGGGATGAAGTGCGCGATTGGTTGGCACAAAATCTGCCACCAGCCTTGCGCGAAAAGGTGATAAAACATAAACGCCTTAGCAGGGAAGATCATCATCTGTGGCACGAGAAATTACGTAGCCGAGGGTGGCTATGCTGGCACTGGCCTGCGGAATATGGCGGGACAGGTTGGACACCTGTTCAAAAACATATTTTCGAAGAAGAAATGATTGATGCAGGCGCGCCGCGTATCATTCCTTTTGGTCCAAACATGCTTGGCCCTGTCCTGATCGAGTTTGGCTCGGAGGCGCATAAAAAAACATATCTACCTCGTATTCTGAATTGTGAAGATTGGTGGTGTCAGGGCTATTCCGAGCCGGGGTCAGGCTCGGATCTGGCTTCGCTGAAGACCAAGGCAGAGCGGCGTGGTGATCTCTATATTGTTAATGGACAAAAAACATGGACAACGCTTGGCCATTTTGCCGATAAAATGTTTTGCCTTGTGCGCACAGACCCTAATGCAGATAAACCGCAAAAAGGTATTTCTTTCCTGCTCATAGATATGGATAGCCCGGGTATTGAAGTGCGGCCAATCTATACTCTGGATGGCGAACATGAGGTCAATGAAGTTTGGCTTACTGATGTTGAAGTTCCGGTCGAAAATTTGGTCGGATTGGAAAATGAAGGATGGACATATGCAAAATACCTACTGACCTATGAGCGCACAGGCATTGCTGGGGTGGGCTATTCCAAACAGTTGTTGGCACATCTGAAATCTATGGCAAATCGGCACAAAGAAGGGGGGCAGCCATTGGCACAAGACCCACTTTTTGCTGCCAAGCTGGCAGAGGTTGAAATCGATTTGATGGCAATGGATATGTTTAATTTGCGCACTGTGTCTGCGGCAGGGGCAGGTAAAGCGCCTTCAGCCGAAAGTTCGCTTTTAAAAATTAAAGGCACGCAAATTCGTCAACGTATATCTGAATTATTGCGTCAGGCGGTGGGTCCTTATGCCTGTCCGTATATTTCCGAGCAGTTTGATGAAGGCTATAATGAGCCGACAATAGGCCCCGAAGATGCCATGCCCTTGGCACGCCAATATTTTAATTTGCGGAAATTATCTATCTATGGGGGCTCTAACGAAATTCAGAAAAATATTGTTGCTAAGACAGTATTGGGATTATAGCCGGGGGCGCAAAAGATGGATTTTAACCTTTCTGAAGAACGTAGTCTGTTAAGTGTCACCACTGACAGATTTTTACAAAGTGCAGATTCTGCCCAGAAAATCATTAAAGGCGGCGGGGAGAATTTGGCCAATGATGCTGGGTTCTGGCAGGAAGCCTCAGAGTTGGGGCTTATAGAAGCATTATTGCCAGTGGATGCAGGCGGGCTGGGCGGCGATGGTCTTGATTTGGCTCTGATTTTCGAATTGATTGGCAAACATTTGGTAAACGCGCCCTTTTTATCTACGGCTATTTTGGGTGCCATGCCCTTATGGCTGCAGGACACACAAAAATTCGCTGCCCTTTTGAGCGATGTGGGTGCTGGCAAGGTCAAGCTCGCCCTAGCCATTAGTGAGGCGGACTCGCGCTATGATATCCAGTTTGCGGCAACCGAAGCCAAACCTGTTGACACAGAAAACTATCAGCTATCTGGACATAAGGCAGTTGTGCTAGGGGCAGGGAATGCCGACCAGCTAGTGGTTTCAGCAAAAATGGCAGAAAGCAACGGGGATATTGGCCTGTTTCTGGTGGATGGTAGGGCACCGGGGTTAAAAATACGCAGCTATCAAACCATTGACGCCCAACTTGCAGGGGATATTTGGCTGGAAGATGTGCCGGCGGTTTGTATCTCAGCAAAAGGTAACGACATCCTTTCCCAGACAGCAGCAGCTGGCGCTCTGTGCTTGTCCGCTGAGGCAGTGGGGC
>JAKMFL010000056.1 GCA_022425485.1 Alphaproteobacteria bacterium
ATATGTATAAATCCTATAAATTACTGATAATATTATAAATACTTGTAATTTTTTGAATTAAAGCACCACGTTGACATCGTGGGGGTCACTGGTTCAATCCCAGTACGCTCCACCATCTGAAAGCAAAGAAAACAGCGCCTTTCGGCGCTGTTGTGCTTTTTGGGGTGTTTTCAAAAAAGTTTAGTCTTCATCTTCACTAGAATCTATTTCAATAGGCTTCGGCGCCTTTGCGACCCATGACTTCAAATTTTGGCCATAATTGTCATAGAATTTTTCTACTGTTCCTTCTAATTCACTTATAAACCGCTTTCGTGATTTAAAAACCCGCGTATCGTGCACCCTGATCTGTGGCATAAAAAAAGCGATAGTTGCTGTTTTGCTCTGTAGACTAGGGTTGTCCTTTGTTAAGCGGTTTAGCGTCACAAAGTCATCTTTGGCTCTGGAACTCCAGCGAACTTTAATTAGAAAACTCTCATCATCATGTTCAACCAATTGCCGGCGCATCCAGTTAACTTTTCCCGCAACCGTTTTTTTATCTTTTGGAGCTTGAAGTTCCATCCCGACCACGAATGTGCTTCTTGAAATATCTATTTCAACAGATAAGGTAGACGCTGCATTTGGTATATTATATTGGCAGACAATTGATTTGCCATCCGCTATGGTACGCATGATAGATTTTTGCCAAAGAGTCTTGTCATTTATAAAGCTCGTAGCAAGCTTTGTTGTGCAATTGACGCCTAGATGGTCGGTTAAATTTAAAGCAATCTCTGAAAACTCTTCAACGAGTGCGTTTGCCGTCTCTTCTAAGTGAATATTATTCGCATCCGAAGCCATATTAGAGGTTATTGATGTCCAGCTAGGTGGCATCATTGAAAAACTTTTATTGCCAACGGAATCATCACGCAAGAACCGGATAAGCTCCTCAATCACATATAATTTTTCTCTATCTTCTAATTCATTGTCGCGCTTTAACAGGGAGGCTTCAGACAAGATTAAACGCCATGAGAAATGGTATAATGTAACCTTATTCAAAAACTTCTTTGGTATGTTAACAGGCGATTGAACCACTCGAGGTGAGAATTCATTTGAAATCGTTATGATTGCGTCAATATTATTTATTTTTGCAGCTTCTAAATATCGGCAAATTTGCTCTGGATCTAGTTTACTATTCCCTACTTTTGCCTCTATCAGAGCAGACCATTCATTCCGATTTTTGATATATAGATATCCATCTGGCCTGTTTATCTTTGATGCAGTTTCCTTCGATAAATTTACTTCCGTAAATGTTTTGAATTTTGTTTTATCGGTAATGCGTAGCCCAACATCTTTTATAAGCTGGCCTAATAGCTCAGGTACAATATGAAAGGTAGCTAATAGCGTAGAGACGGCTATCTGCTCTTTGTTTGTAGCTTTTAACGAAGGGAATAATCGCGCTCTATTTCCTCTAGCTATATGCTTAGGGTAGCTATTTTTATTTTCAACTTTTTGCATATTTAAAAATAAATAATTCAATTTTAGATTACTATCAATAAAATGAATAATACAACTTTGCAACGTAATACTGAATTGTAGGATTCTTAAGTCAACCATTAGATTGACGGGCACTAAAGCTGTTTTATATCCGTATTTCTCTAGCGTGAGCCTAGGTGAGTGTGGTAATTTCTGCCTCTCATTAAATATTCGCGTAGATGGTAACTGCCTGATGACAACACCTAACCTTGATAAAGCTAACTTGCCTCCAATTCAGTATGACCAGCTTGCCTCAGATGGCCAAACTCCCGTGAAAATTGCGCTTCTTTATGGCTCTTTGCGGGAGCGATCTTATAGCCGCCTGCTGGTCGAAGAAGCGATGCGTATTCTTGAGGTATTAGGCGCAGAATGCCGCATTTTTAATCCATCTGGTCTGCCCCTGCCAGATGATGGGGTGGATGCCAGCCATCGAAAGGTGGCCGAGCTGCGAGAGCTTATTAGCTGGTCTGAAGGGATGGTTTGGTGCTCACCCGAACGGCATGGTGCAATGACTGGCATTATGAAATCACAAATAGACTGGATACCGCTGTCAATAGGCTCGGTGCGGCCCACGCAAGGCAAAACGCTGGCGGTCATGCAAGTGTCTGGCGGCTCACAAAGTTTTAATAGCGTAAATCAGCTGCGGATTTTAGGGCGCTGGATGCGATGCCTGACCATCCCCAACCAGTCTTCTGTGCCAAAAGCATTTCAGCAGTTTGATGAGGAAGGACGGATGCTTGCTTCTGCCTATTATGACCGGGTGGTGGATGTGATGGAAGAGTTGGTCAAATTTACCCACTTAACCAGAGGGCGGAGCGACTATCTAACCGATAGATATAGCGAGCGTGTCGAAAGCGCTGAAGCACTATCTAGCCGCGTTAGGGGTACGAGCGCATCTTAAATGATTAAAATCGTTCTGCTATCTGTGTTTTCTGGCGTTGTAGTGCTTCTGCTGTTTATGGCAAGCAAGCGCTTACGGGCAGGCTTCTCACGGATAGCGCAAAACCCTTTGGTCAGAGGCTTGCTGTTTCGGGGTATCTGGCGGTTAATTAGGTTGCTCATTTTCAGGCGATAATCATACTCTAATTTAGGTATAGCGCCTTAACAGGCTAGGCTCTGGCCAGTAAATCTAAAGGGGATGAAAGATGAATAGTTTGAAAAAGGCAGTGATAACGGGGGCAACAAGCGGTATTGGCTTTGCGTTGGCGCGCGCACTCGCTAGCTCTGGCAGAGAAGTCTTAGCCATTGGCCGAAACACAGAGCAACTTCAACTGCTAGCAGAAGCACCCGCAATTACGACGCTCTGCGCAGATATCCGTGAAAATGAGGGCATAATTCCAGACATCCTCGCTTTTACCCCTGATATTTTGGTGAATAATGCTGGGGTTGGGCATGGGATAGATGGGCTGGATAATCTGCCCCTTCACCTGATTCAAGAAGCGATAGATATTAATGTTACGGCACCGATTACGCTAACCGCGGCTCTGATGGAACAGATGAAGACGCAAAAGCGCGGTCATATCGTTAATATTGGCTCTATAGCTGGATTACATAATTTATATTCAGCTCTCTATGGTGCAACAAAATCAGCCCTTCATTTGTTTAGCCAGAATTTGCGCACAGAGCTTAGCGGCTCAGCCGTCCGCGTTACTGAAATCTGCCCGGGGCGGGTTTCTACTGGTTTTTTTCAGGCCGCATCTGGCAATCAAGAACGCCTTGATAGTCTTAGCCAGTCTGGCATTGCTGAATTAACACCAGAAGATGTCGCCAATGCCGTTTTATATGCGCTGGACGCCCCTATGCATGTAAATGTTGCCACCATTGAGATATTGCCCCTGCAACAGGCGGTGGGCGGCATGAAGCTGAGCCCTTCTGAATAGGCATATTAAAGCAGGCCTACGGGCTAGCGCGGGCTCTTTACTGCCCTCACGCGGGGTTCTGTCTATCCTCATCCTCTTTAATCGGCTTATAGGTGCCAGAGGTTTCAAACTTATTCACCGCATCTATTTCAACAAAATCAGCCTTTGTGCGCATAAATATCTCTCTGTTAACATCAAACCAGAATGAAGGGGGATCAAACGTACCTGCGGCGATCGCTGTCTTGCCACTTAGAAATTCTGAATCGATCTGCCAGTGGGTAGTTGTCCCGCATTTTTTGCAAAAACAGGTGGTTACATTGTTTCCAGATTGAGTCTTATATTTATGCTCAGACAAGTCTCCAGAAAGCAAAGTGACATCAGTGTCTGGGAAATAGGCGCCTACACCAAAGGCTGATCCCGTGCGCAGCTGGCAATATCGGCAATGACAAACAGCATGTATTTCTGGCTGGCCGGCTGTGCGATACCGTACCGCCCCACAGGCACATCCACCTTCATGAGTTTCCATTTCTGCCATTGTCCGCGCTCCCGAAAATTAAAAAAACAATATCTGAAAGTAAAGTCTAGCTGAGATGCGTTTGTTGTCAATTGAAGATAGAGATGCGCCTTAGCACGCTTTTCCAGCATCCGCGTTTGATATTTTCTCGTAAAGAAAATAAGCGGCGGGATGCGTTGGTAGGACTTTTAAAATTCAGGAGCGACATTATGCAAAGCAAACCTCTATTAACCCGTTTTTTTGCCGTAATAAGTCTAATATTATCGGGGCTTTTTATCCTTCCAACAGCTTTTGCGGCTGGCGGCGGCGGCGGCGATTCCTACAGCTCTAGCCCCTCTAAGCCTTATGGCTATAATAAAGCATTGAAGTTGGTGAAGGCACAGAAGTTTGCAGAAGCCATACCCGCATTATTGAAAATTTCTGCCTCTGCCAAAGAAGATGCAGATGTTCAAAACTTGCTTGGCTTTTCCTATCGTAAGACAAAGCAATATGACAAAGCTGCCAAACATTATGAACGCGCGCTAAACCTTGACCCCAAACATAAAGGCGCACTGGAATATCAAGGGGAGTTGTTTTTGACATTAAAGGATAGGGCTGCGGCTGAGGCTAATCTTGAAAAGCTGAAAAAGATTTGCTGGCTTGGATGTAGCGAGCTTGATGACCTTGAAGAAGCGTTGAAAAACTATAAAGGCTAGAGACAAAAAGAAGACAATATTGTCCTTATAAAATCTGGCTATTAAAATATCTGCGTTGCGCCCCAGACAATATAGACCAGAATTAATCCGGCAATAATCAGGTTAAATCTAGTCAGTAGCGGCTTTTGGACTCTCGGCTGCGGCGCCATTTTTTGACGGGAAGGCAGGCCAAGCTTTGCGGATAGTTTGGATGCACCTGCCCATACCAACATTCCTAAAATAATGAGAATTATCGCTTTTCCGAGCATTGTATCTATGGCCTTTTTTGCCGGCTGGCAGGTTAGGGTCTGTTGGTGAGGCGAGCAGGACAATGTTAGTTTGAAAACCCGCTACCCAACCCTTGAAAAATCCCTTTCAAGCGCGGCGATGTGGCTTGTGAAGGTGTTTCTGGCGCAAACGCTGTATTGTTTGGCTTTAAATAGGGCTGAATTTTTATCAACCCAAATATAAGCACAGCTAACACTAAAACGGTAACTAATATTTTGCCCGCAATTCGCATAATTTGCTTAATCCCCTATTACTTTCGCAACCCCTGTTTGTGGGTTATAGCTAACCATTCCGCCACTAGAAACACCAATCCCTGTAATAGCTGAAATAGTCACAAAATGGGTAACCATGATGGTGATACCATCACGGCCATCTAGGCTATCCAGTCTTTTGGTTAAGCTGGCAAGGGTCTCTTTTTTTGGCACAATTCCCTGATAAAAAGAATTAAGGCCGGGGGCCGAGCTAACAGGGCCTAGCCCCATTTCAGTAGCGGTGTCTTTGCACCGGCACCATTGGCTAGTTAGAATAGCAGAAATCTGTAATTTCGCGGCACGCAGCCTTGCGCCAATTTTGCGTGCTTGTTCTCTTCCGGCTGCACTTAGGTTGCGCTGTGTTTGGCAATCTTCCACTTTAAAATGCGATGGATCGCCAGACCCGGGTGCGAGTGCATGGCGAATAAACAACACATGACCATCTGGATTGGCAGCATACTCATCAAGGCTTAACGCATGGCTAATAGATGGCCAACACGCCAGAAAGAACAATAATATTAATCGTCTAAATACCATAACTAAGCCTTGTTGATTCGCATATATGACGCGCGCTATTTGGATTTCATCATTTCAGATAAAGCAGATTGAATGCGCCCCTTATCTAGCTGGTGGGCCGTGCGCAAACTGGCGATTTTATCTTCTAAATTCTTGGCCTTACTATCAATCAGCGTCTTTATCTGCTGTTGACGTTTGTCTTTTTTCGTCTGCAATTTTTCTACATTCAGGGTGTCTTTATCGCTCATAGCTGTCACTCCATCCAGACGTAAACGCTCTTTTGCTAGCCTAACATCCTTCTCTCTCTACATGAATGCTCTAAATTAGATTTATGTATTCGGCTAGTCTGGCCTATCTGGCTAATCTGACTAGTCTGCCTAAATTGAGAGACATAAAGTAAAGTAAGCATTTTTATAATCCTGTCGTTTTAAACGGAGAGGGAAATAGCCGGCGCTGGTTAGGGCGGCTCTGTGATGGATAAATTTATGCAAAGAGTTAAAATAAAGCGCCTGTTTTTTGCAGCTGGCATTTTGCTGGTATCGGCTTTTGGTTGGTTTTTGCTCCCGCCCCCCTTTCACGGCGCGGGGAGTGCCGCGCTTGCCTGTTGTTATGACCCGCCAGCCGCCACTATCACACCAGACGCTCCGTCAGCTTCGAGTGAGCCCTCTACGCCAGATTCTGATACGCCGCCGTCAACGCCCGCGAGCGAGAAATCTACGAAAACAGATGCTGCTGGTCAGGCAGATGATGAAACCCCGCCACCACCTAGCTTAGCAGAGATGCTTTTGCAGCCCGCCCGCAAGGCTATCGCTAGCGGTGAATGGCTAAAGGCACAAATTATTGTTGATGCGGCACAAGGAAGGCTAGGGGCGGAGCCTGAATTACAAAGGCTGAAAGCAGAAATTAACACCCATTTTGGCCTAGCAGCGCCGCAAGCCTCGCCGCTTGTAGCACCGCCGCCCTTTATGACAGGAAAATTACAGGCTCTTGCATCCAGCAGTGACCCGTTAAACGCAGTCTTGTCTGAATTAGGGGCAGGGCGCTCACTGCCCTAAGCTGGCACAGCCTCTCAGCTCTATGGCCTTTCAAATTGGCGAGAGGCTGAGGGTTTGTTTTCGGCTTTGCGTGCCTCCTCACCTGCCTTAATCAACGCCTCTATTTTGCTTCTATCGGCATGGCCGCTAAAATTTGCGCTACTCCCCATCATTTCAGTAAAATGGATATAACGCTCGCCTGCCACATCAAGCAGACGCCGGATTTCTATCAGGGGCTCTGCATCATCATCACAGCGCAGATCAAGCCATGGAAATGCCTCGCCGCGATGAATAGTCAAGCTAGCGGATTGCCGCCCACGCTTATCCCCGCCTGCCGCCTCACCCGCTTCCATTGCCAGCAATAGGCGCTCAGCAAAGGGCACGCTTTTTGTGTCGAGATAGCAGCTTAGCATATCTTCTAGAACGCGCTCTCCTGCCAGCATATTGCCCGCAACAGAGATATTTTCCGCTGTCTTATGGCCAGCCCAATCAATACATTCGCTTCCCGTAAATCCCGCGCTCTGCCCATCTGCTGTCATTAGATGAACTTGTCTTTGATGGTGCCCGCTATCTTTGCTTTTCAAGGTCTTTAGTACCGTTTCTGGAAAATCACCTGCTGCTAAGAGCTTGCCTCCCTCCACCCCCCAAACAGGATTGACCAAAGCTTGGCTAGCAATGGCGCCAAATGGGGTGATAAAAGGGATTGTGGCGCCAACAGCAAAAAACCGACTGGCAACGGCAACGCCGAGGTGACCTGTCTCTGGCTCGCGGGCGATAAGGGAAAAGGTCATTTTGTTATACACTTTCTGTGGTTAATTTTGTTAGATTTAAGAGTAGCGCGGCAGCGCCAATTGCCAAGTCCGAATAGTAGGGGGATGCCATGTCAGAGACTTGTCTGCCGACTGAAAAAATTACCAAAGCCACGGCAAAACTATTTTTGGATGCAGGGGAAGCGGTTTTAAAAGAATTCACCTTGAAAAATAGCCGCCGCGCTGACCTGATTGCGCTTAGCCCAAAACAAAAGCTCTCTATTATTGAGGTAAAATCTTCTCGCCGTGACTTTACAAGTGATCATAAGTGGCCTGAATATATCGGGTTTGCAGATTATTTTTATTTTGCGGTAGCAGAGGATTTTCCGCAGGAAATTCTGCCGGATGAGGGTATGTGCGGTATTATTCTGTCGGATGGGTTTGATGCGCTGATCACCCGGCCAGCCCCGTTCCGCCCTCTAGCTAGTGCGCGGCGTGCACATCTTATCCGGCAATTGGCTGTAACGGCGATGCGGCGACTGGAAATTTAGCTACTTTTGAATGATGAAGGTAGCATCATTATCGACATAGCGGGTTGGGCTAGCGGTGGTGCGGCCGAAATGACGCTCTAGCAGGCTTTTGAATTTTTCAGGCTGGATATAGAAAATATCATTATGGATTTTAGCCTCTGGCAGGCTCGTAATATTGATAGCCATGCCCTTATTTACGCGCTTCCAACTCAAATCCATTTGCCGCAGGATATAATCTTGCCACAAACTATAATCATCACAGTGACATAAATTAAACGTGCCTACAAAAACTGCATAATCAGGCTTGTCTGCAGGCTGACGGCCCAAGTGGAAACGCTGCTCACCATCTGAAAAATGCTGTTTGCAATGGCTGATCATTGCAGAATTAATATCATACCCAGAATACGAAAAATGCTGGAAGCGTTCTGTTGCTTGGATAAAATTCCACAAAGCGCCATATCCGCAGCCAATATCGGCAAGCTGAATGCGCTTTGCCTTTTCACGCGCCGTAATCTGCGCTAGGAGGTGGTCAAAGCGTGCGGTTTGGCTCAAGCGAGATGCCCAAAACACCCCCTCTGCTGCGGCACCTTTCTGCTGGAACCGTTTGGTATAGGCAGACCGGATTGAGTTCTCAAATAACTGTTGGCTGATACGCTTGAACATAAGATGGCTTTAGATGTCGCCTTCGCTAAGGATGCTTTTATCAAAGGCTGGGCGGCTAAAGATTTCCTGAACCATCGGCATAAAATGAGCTAGCGGCTTGGTCGGATAGTCTGGGTCAAATGAGGCCTGATCCCATTCACCGCAGAATTTTTCAGTTATATCAAACCATTTATGGCCACGATAGCGCTCTCGCTCATCTTTGTTTAGCCCAACCTTGTCTGCGTAATAATACATCTGGAAAATACCATGATGTTCGAGCACCCAGGTAACTTCTTCACGCACATAGGGCCGGATAATGGATGCCGCCATTTGAGAGTGATTCTCTGGGGCTAAATCATCGCCAATATCATGAATAAGCGCGGCCACAATCAGCTCTATATCTGCCCCATCTTCTTGCGCTCTTGTTGCGGTTTGCAAGGAATGCTCAAGCCGCGTGACCTGATACCCCCCTAATGTGTCCTCTAGATTTTCCAAAGCGGATAAAATGCGCTCGGGCAGGGTGCTGATATAGGCCTTTTCCAATTTTTCAAGCAGGGCATAATCTTGTGCTGTGCCCCTATCCATTCGGGTGAAAGAGACTGTATTTTCTGGCGATATATCTCTCATATCTATCTCTCTGGTAAATCTTTTTAGCTTATTGGCATTGCACCTAGCTATTGAGTTTTGCCGCCTCTTATTTGCCGCGTCTATAAAAAAATTGTCGCCCCAGCTAAAAAATGCCCAGCTTAGCTAAAAAAAGTCCAGCTTAATTAAAAAATTTAGGCGAAACCAAATCGGCACGTTCATTTCTGTAGAATTTTTGATATAAGAGATGCATAGAAAAAGTTTTCAGCAACAGCGCGTCAGGTAACTTCAGAGTAATAATGGGCAACACGCAGATAAATGATTGGGTGATGGAAATTCTTAGCGGCGCGCAAAGCGGCGATCCGCAAGCAATGATAATCGCTGGTTTGTCTGGCGCGTTAGCGCTGATCTTGATTCTAATGGTCATTATCGCTGTTATGGGCCGAAAAGATAAATCAGCTGTAAACCAAGCTGAGCCTGAAAAGGAAGGTGCGCCTAAAAGCGCCGAGCCTGAAATAGCTATGCAAGCTGAAACTGCGGACACCTCCGCTGATGTAAATAAACCTGTATATGCCGAGAGCGATGATAGCCAGAATGCTGAAATGCCGCAGACAGATGATTTCATGATATTTAGGCGCGGCGAGCGGCAAACAACACAGCGCAAAGACGAAATAATGCCAACCGCTGAAGGCTTGAGTATTGAGGATAATTTGCAGCTGATTGAGCGTGAGATGATAAAATTGCGTGATATGTTTAAACAAGGGCATGTCACGCGAGATGTTTACGTTGATGAAACCCGTAATCTTTATCATCAAGCTAGGGCAATATCTGCGTTAAAATAAAATCTCTTTAGCACTGGAAAAATGCGCACAAAAGACGGTTTTAAGTTTCGTTTTGCCCGTGAATATTGAGTAGATGCAAGTGTGGGTAGGCGCAAGTGTGGCAAAGATAAGCAAACAGCTAGCTGAAAATAAACAAGCCGGACAAGGCGGCTCTGCTTTTCCGGGCTTAAGCTTTGTTGAAAGGTTGTTTATTTGCCTGACGATTGGTGCGCTATTTTTTGGCCTCATTATCAGCTGGTATACGCAATCCACAGAGACAAAGCTTACGCAAACCAAGCAAAGTGGAATTGCTGTCAGCCAATGGATACAGTCAGCCTATCGGTTAAAGAATACGCGTTTAAACCTTTCTGATGAAACAGGAGAGACGCGCTATTGTGCGGGAACGGAAAAGCTGATTAGCAAGGCCTGTATTCTGGAATTAATCCAAGAGAACAACATATTTAAAAGCCTGGAAAATCCGTTTTTTCCAGAAAACAGGAATGCGTCGTTAATTGCTGTCTTTGATAGTCAGGCAGGCATACCAGAAGATGTTAGCCCGTGCGCCAGCCTGTCGGATTCGTTTTCACTATTCACCGCGTCAGGTCTGTTTAATGGCAAGCCTAAAGCATGGCGGGGAACAATAATGCTATATGTGCCCCTATCAGATAAAAAAACATCAGATAAAAAAACATCAGATAAACAAACGTCAGATAGTAAAACATCAGATAATAAGGCAGAGCTCATTACCGGATATTGCAATGAAGGCGGGCGATATGAGCGGCTGGTAGGTGAAATTCAATTTTCTAAATGAAATAAATTATTGCAAAATGGTAGGTGAACAAAATGGGCACAATATATTCTGATTTACTAACCAAATGGGGAATTGTGTCGATTAGATAACTGAAATATGTGATGATTAACCTAAAACTATAATCTTTTTTTCAATTTTGAAACAGTCAGGCATATCATTGGAACAGGGACAGTCTATTTTTGTTGGAAATATCAAAGGCGGTGTCGGTAAAAGTACGCTTACCAGCCTGCTGTTTGACTATTTTATGAAAAAAAGAGGAGAGCGCAAAGTTCAGATGGTAGATGCCGACAGGCAAGGCACCTCTTTTGAGCTGCTAGCGCCGCTGGCAAGTGGGGATAATATCCGCCATGTGCCTGTATCTGACCGTTTTGACGGGCTTTCGCTGGTAACGCTAGATAGCATATTAAGGCGGATGCGCTCTAATCCTGACACGCTGACCATTGTTGATACAGGGGCAGGCTGGCCGGGAAATGTCTGGCAAATCGCCATGTTATGCGAGTGTATTATCATCCCAACAACATTATCTTGGGCAGATTTGCGCCCAACAATTGAATTTGTACGCGAGATGGATGAGCGCAAACAAAGTCTAGATACGGTTAACCCGCATTTGATTATCGTGCCGAACAAAGTGCCACCATCTCAGCGGGATATGTCTATGCTGAGCGAAAACCTAAAGGATCTAAATGTGGTGGTTGCACCGCCCCTATCTGATTTGTCCGTGGTTCGCCATATGTCTGCCGAGTTTAAAGGCTTGGAGCCCGCCAAGGGCACACGCTTTTATGATGAATTTACCCGCCTAGGAGATTTCATTAATGATTATGTGCTCTCTGGCCGCTTAAACCAGATGTATGATGCCCAGATATAGGATACTAAGTCATAAGTCATAAGGCATAAATTATTTTTAGCCCTGCATTTGGCTAGCAACCCATTTATGAAAATGATGGGTAGGGGTGTCCATCTTTGGCGAGAATTTGCCGCCATCATAAGAAGGTGCATAGCGGCCCCGCTGCATACCTTCAACAACCCCGATATCTTCAATAAAGATACCTTTCCATAAGCGGGTATTAGCGCTCCGCATATCTGCAAAAGAAGGGCTATAGGCGGCCTCTTCACTGGCGTAATAGATACTGACACGCTCGGTTGTTTTGCCTTGACCATTTGGGGTAAGCAAAATCGCATAACAGTGATCTTTATGCACGCCAAACAACACATTAGGGAAAAAGGCACAATATTCAGCAGCCATATCCCATTTATCTGTTATCCCTTCAAAGGCAGGGAAGCAGCGACCCTCTTCATCCAGCTGTGGTTTGTAGACATAAGAGCCTTGCCCTGCATAAATGTCTTCATCCAGAATATTATAGTGATCTTCTAGGCGTGAATAGCTGTTCAGGCCCGGATGGATAAAAGGCAGATGATAAGCCTCACAGTAGTTTTCCACTGCCAATTTCCAGTTACAATCAACCTCTAGGCTGAACATAGAATCAGTGCCGCCGCCAAATATAGGTCTTTCAAACTCCGACCATCTGTCGCGCAAGGGCTGTGCAACGATATCGAATGAAGCTGCCTTGCCAGATAGATTCACAAACACCACATCGCGCCAGACAAAAGACCTCACACGGTTCAGAGACAGGCTTTCACAAATCACCGTCTTATCTTTGTGAATATTGGGGCCGCCAACATGGGGGGTAGCTTTCAGATGACCTTCTAAATCATATGACCAAGCATGATAGGGACAGGTTATCGGGCCGTTTAGCTGGGCAGGCTCTTCAACAAGTATCATGCCGCGATGACGGCAGACATTTTCAAAAACATGCACCTCATCATTTTTTGTGCGCACCATCAGCAAGGGAATGCCCAGCATATCAATAGGGTATACACATCCCGGCTTTGGCACATCACAGCCAAAACCTATTGCCGCCCAGCCTTGTTTAAAAATTGCATCTGCTTCTTTAGCATGCATATCTCTGTCGATATAACAGGCATTTGGCAGGCCATGTGCCTGTTCAATGGGCTGTAATACAGAAACTAAATCATCCATCCAATAGCTCCTTCTAGCTTTGCAAGCCTAAAAACCTATCTGACCAGATTGTCTGTCTGGGCTTGACGGCGTCACCGCAATCCATGACAGAGTAAAAGAAGAAAGATTTTTGTGTCTGTCCCTTTCGCGCCCAAAAAGTCGGCTTTTGACAAGGTTATGAATTTCAGTTCTGGAATCTGCTAAGGTGAGATGGATTTAATACTGGTGCGTTTAATATTGGTGCGTCTAATAATGGTGCATCAAATTCTGGGGTAAGTTAATGTTTGCATATCAGCCCAAACCTATTCATTTGCAGCTTGGCTCTGCCTTTTATGATCCTGTCAAGCCAGCTAAATTTCCCAAACATATTTTGCGTTATCGTAATGATGTTGCGGCAAGCAATATCGGTTTGCAGGCACTTTCAGACGCTGATTTCATCCGGCATTTTGGGGCGTTTGAGCCGCTTGACGATAATATCCCGGCGCCCATTGCCTTGCGATATCATGGTCATCAATTTGGCGTTTATAACCCTGAGATTGGGGATGGGCGTGGTTTTTTGTTTGCGCAATGTGAGGAGGCGGAAACAGGGCGTATTTTGGACTTAGGCACGAAGGGCTCTGGGCGTACCCCTTATGCCCGCACTGCAGATGGCCGCCTGACCTTAAAAGGCGCGGTGCGCGAAATATTAGCGACCGAAATGTTGTCTGCGCTGAATGTGCCGAGCTCTGCCACATTTTGTGTTATCGAAACAGGGGAGGCACTAGAGCGCCATGATGAGCCGTCACCCACACGCGCAGCCGTTTTAACGCGTTTATTGCATAGTCATATCAGGATAGGCAGCTTCCAGCGCCTAGCCTATCTTCAGCAAACAGATAATCTGGAAATTTTGCTACGACACGCCATAAGCTATCACTATCCAGAGTTGGATGCGCAGGCGCCAATGGCAGAATTAGTTCCAGCCTTTCTATCCAAACTTGCCTCTAAAATTGCAAAGATGGTGGCTGGGTGGATGGCGGCTGGATTTGTACATGGTGTCTTGAATACCGACAATTTCAACATCACGGGAGAGAGTTTTGACTATGGCCCGTGGCGGTTCTTGCCAGCCATGCAGCCAGACTTTACCGCTGCTTATTTTGACCAGCAGCAACGCTATGCCTATGGACGCCAGCCAGAGGCAGCCTTATGGGCGCTTTGCCGTCTGGCAGATTGTTTTCAGCATGTGCTAGATACCGAAGCTTTGGGGGCAGCGCTTGGTGATTACTGGCCAGAGGTTGAGGCTGAGATTGCGCGCGCAATATGTTGGCGACTTGGCGTAAAGGCAGATGATAAGGCCGCCCAAGAGATAACCTCTCAGCTATTTCAGGCAGCAGGGCAAAGCCATATCGGCTGGGATCAGCTCTTTAAAGACCTTTACGGCGGTCAGCTTGTGCCAGATGCGGTGTCCGCCCATCTCTGGGCAGAACATAGCGGGCTTCAAGCGCTCGCGGCCCATACCGCCAAATTTCCATCTCGCCAGAAAAATCAGTCAGCAATTGCCCAAATTAAACAGCGGCCACTTGTGACAATGGAAATATCAGCTATGGAAGGGTTGTGGTCGCCAATCGCTGAAAAAGATGACTGGCAATTTTTTGAAGCTGCGCTTGCCGCTATTCGGGCACATGGCGCCGCTTTAAAAGAGGCCTAGGAAGCGCCTTATAGCTCTTCTGCGGAGAGGCCGCGATTGACAACTTCGCGCAGGGCAAAATTACTCTCCATGCGTAAAACATGCGGCAATGCAGATAGATATTCACTGTGGATACGCCCGTAATCCGTGACATCGCGGGCGGCTATCCGCAACAAATAATCGCTTTCACCGGCAAGCAGGAAACAGGCCAGAACCTGCGGTACTTTCCTTACCGCCTGTTCAAAGTCAGATAGCATATCAGCAGATTGGCCATGCAGCGTTATATGCACCAATACCAATACCGAATGGCCCAGCTTTTCATGGCTAAGCCGCGCATTATAGCCAGTTATAAGGCCAGATTGTTCGAGCTGCGCAACACGGCGCAAACAGGCAGAGGCGGATAAGCCAACCTTGTCTGCTAGCTCAACATTTGGAATGCGGGCGTTTTCCTGCAAAATAGACAGGATAGACCTATCAATCTTATCCATAAGGCAACCTCCTAAATCTATATTGGATAATATTGCCACCTTTAGATAAATCGCACAATAAATTTTATATTTTATTAATTATTATAAAATTAAATAGTGAAAAGGAGGCTTTATAAGCATAAATAAGCGCACAAATTTTGTATGAAACCAGATATTCTAAGTTTAGGAATAAAGGCAGGGTTTAAAACAGCCAAGAGGGGCGATGTATGCCGCTTGGAAAAGGGAGGGTTTGAAATGCTTATTGGATTGCCAAAGGAAATAAAAAATAATGAGTTCCGTGTCGGGCTTATTCCAACATCAGTTTCAGAGCTGGTGAAATCAGGCCATCAGGTACTGGTGCAGTCAGGTGCGGGCGCAGGGATTGGCGCAGCAGATGCGGCTTATCAAGCTGCTGGCGCAATGATTAGCCCAACTGCAGAGCAGGTTTTCCAAGATGCAGAGATGATTGTGAAGGTCAAAGAGCCGCAAAAACAGGAATGGGCGCAATTATCATCACATCAGATTCTCTTCACCTATTTGCATCTAGCTGCTGATATGGCGCAAACGCAAGGTCTAATGCGCTCTGGCTGTACGGCAATAGCGTATGAGACCATCACCGATGATGCAGGGGGATTGCCTTTGCTTGCCCCTATGTCCGAAGTGGCCGGCCGGCTCTCTGCGATTGAGGGAGCGGCTCATCTAAAGGCTGTGAATGGCGGGCGCGGTTTGCTGGTGTCTGGTGTACCCGGCACGGAAGCCGCTAAAATTGTCGTGATAGGTGGCGGTGTTGTTGGAACAAATGCCGCTAAAATGGCGGTTGGTCTGGGCGCTGATGTCACGATATTTGACCGCTCTCTGGTGCGTTTGCGTGCCTTGTCGGATATTTTTGGTGCGTCTGTTGCCACCCGCTATTCTACGCATGAGGCGTTGGCAGAGGCTGTGCGCGAGGCAGATATCGTCATTGGTGCGGTTCTTATTCCCGGGGCAAGTGCACCAAAGCTTGTATCAAAGGCGCAGCTAAAAGAAATGAAATCTGGTGCGGTGATAGTAGATGTTGCCATTGATCAAGGCGGTTGTTTTGAAACCTCTAGGCCGACCACCCATGAAGAGCCGACTTATGTTATTGATGATGTGGTACATTATTGTGTAGCGAATATGCCAGGGGCGGTGCCGCTAACCTCATCACAGGCCCTTAATAATGCGACCCTGCCATTTGTTTTGGCGTTGGCAAATAAGGGTCTGGCCGCCCTAGATAGCGATCCGCATCTGGCAAATGGGCTGAATGTACGCGGCGGAGAATTGATGCATCCAGCTGTTATCGATGCGCTGGGAAGTTTGTCTGCTGCGTAAAAGCAGGTGGGGATACCTAAATATCAAAAAAAACTGTGCTGTTAGGTCAAAAGAGGCTTGACCTGACAGGCCATTTAATGAATAAACACGACTATTCTGAAAAGATGGGTTTCTTGCTATCTTGGAAGGTAAAGGTTTACGGGGCCATAGCTCAGCTGGGAGAGCGCGTGCTTTGCAAGCATGAGGTCGTCGGTTCGATCCCGTCTGGCTCCACCAACCCTTTATCTTATCAGAAATAACGCCAGTAATTATTTGGCCAATGCTATTCGCCAGTTGATAATCTCAACGCTGCTTTATTTAATAGCGTCGATGCGGATAGGTTAAGGCACAGATTAGAGGAAGTTATAGAAATGGCTGTTCCAAAGCGCAAAGTGACAAAATCAAAGCGTGATATGCGCCGCGCCCATGACGCGCTTAGCGCTGATGCCTATGTTGAAGATAAGGTAACAGGTGAGCTTCATCGCCCACACCATATCGATCTGAAAACAGGTATGTACAAAGGCAAGCAGGTGCTCAAAGTTAAAGAACGGTTCTAGGGATAAATACCTATCTGATGGGCCATTTGACCAACGCTAAAAATAAATTTCCGGCATTTTGTATTGGCGATGTTGTCCGGCATCGCCTTTATCCATTTCGCGGTGTTATCGTGGATGTAGATCCAGAATTTGATAATACAGAAGAATGGTATGCATCTATTCCAGAAGATGTGCGCCCGGCACGTGAGCAACCTTTTTACTATTTGCTCGCCGAAAATTCAGAAACCTATTACTCGGCCTATGTCTCGCAGCAAAATCTGCTGTCCGATACGGAAAATGGCCCCGTTAACCATCCTGATATCGAAGATGTGTTTGACGGGTTTGAAGAAGGCCGTTACCAGTTGCGTGCCGAATCCTATAACTAGCTGAGCGAAAAATTTGGCATAGATTAATGCCTCGCTTGTTTGCTTGCTTTCATTTCCATCTTTTGAAAAATATCAGCCTAGTCTGACGAAAAATCAGGGTTTCAGCTCTTGTATTTTTCTGTTAAGACCCTAGCTATAGGTAAACAAGACCAAAATAGTCTTGTTTCTGATAATCATTCGCAATTTCAATAAATAAGAAAGCTGAACTTAGCAGATGTTACGGCTAAACCGGATGACAGATTACGCTATCTTAGTGCTGGGTGTTTTACATGGACGGCCCGGGCAGTTGTTATCAAGTGCGCAAATAGCCCAGCATGCCCAGCTTACGCAAGCGACGGTGGCAAAGACCATCAAGGCGTTGGTTGCGGCCGGGCTGATAACCACTATCCGCGGTACTAAGGGTGGGTGTGCGTTGGCCATTCCTGCTAGCAAGATCAGTATTGCGGATGTTATCGAAGCGATTGAAGGGCCGATTGCCCTAACCGCTTGTGTAGAAGGCGCTGATGAGCCGTGTTCGGTTCAGCAGGGCTGTTTTATGAGCGGCAGTTGGAACCAGATCAATGGGGCTATTCGGTCGGCCTTGGATGGGGTTAGCCTTTCCGATCTGTTTAATCCAACAAATTTATTTCCAGCTGCGTTGGAAATGCCAAAACATACTGAAACTCCATCTCAAACTTAAGGTCTGATAGAAGATATGGTAGCCACAACTGAAACAATTGCCGCTGTAGAAGATGCCACAGGTGCCTATAAATATGGATTTGTGACAGATATCGAAACAGAAAAAGCGCCAAAGGGGCTGAATGAGGATATTATTGCCTTCATCTCGGCAAAAAAGGATGAGCCAGAATGGATGCTAGAATGGCGATTAAAGGCGTATCGCCATTGGCTGAAAATGGCATCACCTGATTGGGCAAAGCTGAACATTCCCGCGATAGATTATCAGGATGTTTATTATTATGCCGCGCCGAAATCAGCCGAAGGGCCGAAATCGTTAGATGAGGTTGACCCTGAATTGCTGGCAACATACGAAAAGCTTGGCATCCCGCTGAATGAGCAAAAGATGCTAGCAGGCGTTGCGGTTGATGCTGTGTTTGATTCTGTGTCTGTTGCTACCACATTCCGTGAAGAGCTGGCTAAATCTGGTGTCATTTTTTGCCCAATATCTGAGGCGATACGCGAATATCCAGAGCTTATCAAAAAATATATGGGCTCAGTTGTGCCGGTTGCGGATAATTATTTCTCGGCCCTAAACGCGGCTGTTTTCACCGATGGCTCGTTTGTTTATATCCCTAAGGGGGTGCGATGCCCTATGGAGCTATCCACCTATTTTCGAATTAATGAGAAAAATACAGGCCAGTTTGAGCGTACGCTTATCATTGCCGAAGATAACTCTTATGTAAGCTATCTTGAGGGGTGCACAGCCCCGCAGCGAGATGAAAATCAGCTGCATGCGGCGGTTGTTGAATTGGTCGCGATGGAAGATGCAGAGATTAAATATTCAACCGTGCAAAACTGGTATCCGGGTGATGAAACGGGTAAGGGCGGAATTTATAATTTTGTGACCAAGCGCGGTATTTGCCGCGGGGATCGGGCAAAAATTTCATGGACACAGGTAGAGACCGGTTCTGCGATTACGTGGAAATATCCGTCTTGCATCCTAAAGGGTAAGGATAGTGTTGGTGAATTCTATTCGGTTGCGGTGACCAATGGCGCACAGCAAGCCGATACAGGCACCAAGATGATCCATCTAGGGGAAGGCTCGCGTTCAACCATCATTTCCAAAGGCATATCTGCGGGTAAATCGCAAAACACGTATCGTGGCCTTGTTGAGGTTCATAAGCCTGCTGAGGGTGCGCGTAATTTTACCCAATGTGACTCGCTGCTGGTAGGGGATACATGCGGGGCGCATACCGTACCTTATATCGTCTCTCGCAACCCATCTGGCAAAATTGAGCATGAAGCGACAACGTCTCGAATTTCAGAGGATCAGCTTTTCTATTGTTTGCAGCGCGGTATGGATGAGGAAGAATCCGTCTCGCTTATTGTGAACGGCTTCTGCAAGGAAGTGATGAAAGAGCTGCCGATGGAATTTGCGGTAGAGGCTCAGAAATTAATTGGAATTAGCCTTGAAGGCTCTGTTGGTTAAATAAAATACAGGTAAGAGATAATGAATCTGCTAGAAATTAAAAATTTACATGCCTCAATCGGCGACACAAAAATCCTGCATGGGATTAACCTGACCATTAATCGTGGTGAGGTGCATGCCATTATGGGGCCAAACGGATCTGGTAAATCTACCTTATCTTATGTGCTATCTGGGCGGGATGGTTATGAGGTTACCGACGGCGAGATTCTGCTGGATGGTGAGTCTGTTCTGGAAATGGAAGCTGATGAGCGTGCACGCGCTGGTATGTTCCTAGCCTTTCAATATCCTGTGGAATTGCCAGGCGTTACAGGCATGTCTTTTTTGCGTGCAGCGGTCAATGCGCGTCGCCGTGAAGCAGGCCAAGATGAAGTAGACCAGTTAGAGTTTGTTAAATTAGTTCGCGCGGCGGCGGCCGATTTAGGCGTTGATAATGAGATGCTTAAGCGGGCGGTGAATGTCGGTTTTTCTGGCGGTGAGAAAAAGCGCTATGAGATTTTGCAAATGTCGCTTCTGAAGCCAAGTCTGGCGGTGCTGGATGAAACCGATTCAGGGTTGGATGTGGATGCGCTGAAGATTGTGTCTGACGGGGTTAATGCCCAGCGTGGCGGGGATTGCGGAATGCTAGTCATCACGCATTATCAGCGCCTGTTATCCCATATCGTACCAGACTTTGTGCATATTCTGGCCGGCGGTCGTATCATCAAATCTGGTGATAAGTCGCTTGCGCTTGAAGTTGAAGAAAATGGTTATGCGGGGTTGGTCGATGCCGCATAAATTATCTGAAATCATCAGCTGGCCAGAACAGCGTGAAAAAGCCAAAACGTATTTTGACAGCTATGGCTGGCCAGATAACCGCAATGAAGCTTGGAAATACACCTCTCTTGCGCATTTAAAAGAGGGGAAATTTACCGCATCTAGCGATAGTGCGCCTATCGATAGTGCACAGGTTATTGATAGTGCAGCACAGCTAGAAGGGTTTTATGTTGAAATCTCTGGCAGTGCAGTGCAATTACCGCCGCAAGACGCCCTGCCAAATGGCATATCCATAACCGATATTACAGCAGATGATAATGCCCGCGCTGCGGCCTTCACCCATCTTGCTGATAATCATCTCTTGCCAGCTTTGTCAGCGATGCACCAAACAAGCGCTATCGCTATTGATATCGAAAAGACGGACAGCGCAGCCCCGCTTCCTGCTGTCATTTTAAACCTGACAGGCAGTAACAAAGAAGGCGCCTGCTATCCGTTTGTTATTGTGCGGGTGCATAAAGGGGCAGAAGCGCGTATCGCTGAGATACATAGCTCTCATGCTGGCCTGTCTTGTCCCTTGATGGTCTATGAGGTGGCAGATGATGCGAAATTACAGCATATCCGCCTGCAAGCAGAAGCCAGCTACACCACACATCTTGGTTTAAATCAGATGCAAATGGGAAAGAATAGCCAGATTAACAGTTTTGCTATTTCGATGGGCGGCGCCTTATCACGGCTGGAAACCCATAGTCTGTTTTTGGGTTCTGATGCAGAGTTAGCGCAATCGGCTATTTATCTTGGCCGCGATCGTCAACATCATGATATTACGAGCTTTGTTGCCCATGAAATTCGGGACTGCGCGTCACGCCAGCTTATCCGAGGGGTATTAGATGATAAAGCGCGAGGCGTGTTTCAAGGTAAAGTTCGGGTGGCGCCAGATGCCCAGAAAACCGATGGTCAGCAAATGAGCCGGGCGCTGTTACTTTCGCGTGATGCTGAAGCTGATGCGAAGCCAGAGCTAGAAATTTTTGCAGATGATGTGGTTTGCTCTCATGGGGCAACGGTTGGTGAGCTTGATGAAAATTTAATGTTCTATCTGAAAAGTCGCGGTATCGCAGAAGAGGATGCTCGCAATATGTTGATAGATGCCTTTTTAGTGGACACGTTAGATGAAATTGAAGATCCAGATTTTGCGGCTTTCATGACATCTCAAATTAACCGCTGGTCACTAGCCAGACGCTAGCCCAGCTAGGAGCTTAAGGCATGACAGCAGAACCCAAAAAGCAGGCCATCAATCCGTTTGATGCAGATGCGATCCGGCGTGAATTTCCAATTTTGAGCACGAAAGTGCATGGCAAGCCTCTAGTCTATCTTGATTCTGCTGCCTCTGCACAAAAACCGCAATGCGTTCTAGATGCTTTAAGCTCTGCCTACTCAGAAACCTATGCGAATGTGCATCGCGGCCTGCATTATCTATCAGAAGCCTCAACAGATGCCTATGAAGCGGTCAGAGGCAAGGTTGCCAGCTTAATCAATGCAACTGACCCGGCAGAGGTGGTTTTCACTTCTGGGGCAACCATGAGCCTTAATTTGATTGCTCATGCCTATGGTAATACCTATCTCAGCGAAGGCGATGAAGTGCTTATTACGGTAGCTGAGCATCACGCCAATATCGTGCCATGGCATTTGCTGGGGGACAGGGTAGGCTCTGCCACCATCGCTGCACCGGTAAATGAAGATGGCAGTTTTGATCTGGATATTTTTAAATCCTATATTACTGAGCGAACCAAAATCATTGCCATCCCGCATGTCTCTAATGTGTTGGGGACGGTGTTTCCGGTGAGTGAAATTGCTGCTCTCGCACATGAAAATGGGGCTATTTGTGTGGTGGATGGCTGTCAGGGCGTTACCCATATGCCTGTAGATGTCAATGAATTGGGATGTGATTTCTATGTCTTTTCAGGGCATAAGCTATATGGGCCTAGCGGGATTGGTATCTGTTGGGGCAGGGGTGATATTTGGGCAGAACTGCCCCCCTTTATGGGCGGCGGGGATATGATTGATGACGTAGAAACAGATACGTCTACCTATGCGCTCCCGCCACACCGTTTTGAGGCTGGAACACCCCCTATTGCTGAAACTATCGGACTGGGCGCCGCCATTGATTTTGTGCAATCTATTGGTATGGAAGCCTTGCGCGATCATGAAATGGATTTATTGCGCTATGGCCATCAACGCCTTGCTGCGGTTGAAGGGTTGAATTTTATTGGTCAAGCAGTGGGTAAATCAGGGGTTATTTCCTTCACCCTTGATGAGGTGCATCCGCATGATATTTCCACCTTGATTGACCAAGATGGGGTTGCCATACGCGCGGGTCATCATTGTGCGCAACCTTTGATGAAATTCTATGGGCTTAGCTCTACTGCGCGGGCATCAGTGGCTGTTTATAATCAGCGCTCAGACTTCGACCAGCTTGCGGAGTCTTTGGAGAAAGTTAACCGGATTTTTAAAGGCTGAAAATGATGAGCGGCAAAGATAATATCTTTGATGAAAACGGCCCGGGGTTGGCAGATTTTCTGCCCGATACCTCATCTGGCTATACCGCGCATGCGGGCGCGCCCCTTGAGCGTCCTGCGCCTGCTGATGAGGCACAGGTAATCGCAGCATTAAAAACCGTAAAAGACCCTGAAATCCCAGTGAATATTTATGATTTGGGGTTGATTTATGAAGTTGTATGGCGCGCTACTGGTGATGTGGAAATCAGCATGTCTTTGACCGCTCCGGGCTGTCCTGTGGCTGGCGAAATGCCGCAAATGGTTGCGGATGCGGTGGCGCAGATAGATGCGGTGGGGCGCGTATCTGTAACGCTGGTCTGGAGCCCTGCTTGGACACCTGCGCGAATGAGTGAAGATGCTAAACTGGCGCTTGATTTTGATTTCTGATACCCTTAACAGGGTGCAGAAAATTATCTGCCTTAAATTAAATGCCGGAAATTAAAAGCCGGAAATTAAACAATGTCCAATAAAGGGCTGTTTTGACGATGATGAATGCAAGCTTTGATAAACCTATTCTGACCTTAACAGACGCGGCGGCTATACAAGCCAAGAAGCTGATGGATAAGGGGGCTGAGAGCGCGGCTATTGGTCTGCGTGTAGGCATTAAAACAGCTGGTTGTTCTGGGCTGCAATATCAGGTTGAATTTGCACAAGAACAAAAGCCCTTTGAAGACAAAATCGAAGAAAAAGGCGTAACTATTTTCATTGATCCCGCTGCTGTTATGTTTTTGATTGGCTCGGAGATGGATTGGCAAGAAGATAAGTTTGCGTCTTCTTTTACCTTTAATAATCCCAATGAGACAGCTAAATGCGGGTGTGGTGAGAGTTTTTCAGTCGCCTAATGTCTGATAGCTTGCCAAAGCCAACCCCAAAACCTTCCCTGCCTAAGCGTACCATTCTAGCCTTATTGCTGGAAATTGCCGCCTATGCTGCGCCGCGCGGTAATAAACAAATACGCTACCGCATTATTGGTGCCTTTACCTGTCTTGTCCTCGCCAAATCATCTAATATTTTTACCCCTCTTTTATATGGGGGTGCGGTAGATTATGTGAACGGGGATGCGGGTTTTTCAGCGCTTATCCTATGGTATATTTTAGGCGCTTATGCGCTTAGTCGTCTAGGTCAGCAGGTCTTTTCAGAAGGCAAAGAATATCTTTTTAGCCGTGTAGCGCAGCGTGCGGTGCGCGGGGCGGCAATGACGGCATTCCGGCATTTGCATTTATTGTCGATGCGCTTTCATTTGGACCGGCAAACGGGCGGGTTAACACGCGCGATTGAACGTGGTGCAAAGGGAATGGAATTTATTATGACCAGCGCCGCCTTTGAGGTGGTGCCGCTTTTGGTGGAAGTGGTATTGGTCAGCATTCTGCTATGGGCTATGTTTGGCTGGCCCTACGCGGTAATTACCTTCGCAACGGTTGCGATTTATGCCCTGTTCACCATAAAGGTGACGGAATGGCGAATGAAGTTCCGCAGACAAATGAATAAAGCAGATGAGCAAGCTGCAACCAAGGCTGTGGATAGCCTCATTAATTACGAAACAGTGAAATATTTTAACGCGGAAGAGCATGAAGCACGACGTTTTGATGTTTCTATGCGTCAATATGAAGATGCGGCAGTGCTGTCGCGCACTTCGCTAGCGGCAGTGAATATTGGCCAAGGGGCGGTTATCGCGCTTGGTCTTGTTCTGATAATGGGCATTGCTGGACATGATATTCAAGCTGGCAAGCTTAGCGTTGGCGATTTCGTAGCGGTAAATACCTATCTTTTGCAATTATATCTGCCCTTGAATTTTTTGGGATGGGTTTACCGTGAAATACGCCAATCTTTAATTGATTTAGAACGGATGTTTGGCTTGCTGGATGAGCATCCTGATGTTCAGGATAAACAAGGCGCGGCGAGCCTAACCCTTCAAGATGCTCAGATAGAATTTAAAGATGTGCATTTTGCCTATAAGGACAGGGCTATTTTAAAAGGGGTTAGCTTTACTGTACCCGCGGGCAAGAAAGTTGCGATTGTTGGGCCAAGCGGCGCTGGAAAATCAACCATATCGCGGCTGTTATTTCGTTTTTATGACCCGCAAAAAGGCGCTATTGAAATAGATGGCCAGAATGTCCAAGATGTTCAGCAAGCGAGTGTGAGGGGGGCTATTGGCGTCGTGCCCCAAGATAGTGTTATGTTTAATGCTAGTATCGGTTACAACATCAATTATGGCCGTGCAGAGGCCAGCCAAGATGAAATTGAAGAAGCGGCTAAACTTGCTTCTATAGACAGCTTTATTAAACAATTACCAGAAGGCTATGAGGCCTTGGTTGGCGAGCGCGGCTTAAAGCTGTCTGGCGGCGAGAAACAGCGGGTTGCCATTGCCCGAGCCATTTTGAAAAAACCATCTATTTTCCTTTTTGATGAGGCCACTTCCGCACTGGATAGCCAGACAGAAAAGCAGATACAATCTGCGTTAAATGAGGTGTCAGAAAGCCGAACAACACTTATCATTGCGCACCGTCTATCAACCATTGTTGATTGTGATGAAATTCTGGTAATGCGAGAAGGTCAGATAGCTGAGCGCGGTACCCATGCAGACCTTATTGCAATGGAAGGGCTTTATGCTGCGATGTGGGCTCGCCAAGCGAGTGGCTTTGATATTGAACGGGGACAGACCGCTTTATATGAAGCGGCTATCCAGCAATAATTTCGCCAGTACTAATTTCGCCGGCAATAATTTCGCCAGCAATAATTTAGTAGGCAATAAATTTGAAGATTTAACGCAAATGAATACAGCCATAACAGATGATAATGAAGGCCAATTTGATACCAGCTTTGTGGGTAAATTGGGCGGGGAAGATATTATATTGCCAGCTACCACCGCGCGTCCCTATCCTTTGCGGGCGCATTTCTGGCCAACAACGGCCCCTTTTAAGGGCTATTTTTTAATTCTGCCAGGCTTTACAGAATTTTGTGAAAAATACGCATTAACAGCGCGTCGTCTGGTCAAACAAGGCTATAGCTGCCTGATTATTGACTGGCCGGGGCAGGGGCGTTCTGGCCATCTGGGAAGCCTCCCGGAACTAGTGCATTGCACGCATTTCAGCCAGCATATGGAAGCGCTGGAATTATTACTGGCAGAGGCAGGTTTTACAGAGAAACAATTTACTATTTTAGGACATTCCATGGGCGGATATTTTGCCCTGCGGACTGCCCATCTCTATCGCCAGCAGGTAAAAGCGGCTATTCTGCTCTCTCCGATGATTGTCCCGCTTTCCCCGCCTATTTGGTTTACACGCGCGCTGGCACGTCTGCTCATTAGCTTTGGCTATAGTCAAAAATTAGTGCCCTTTAGCCAGATTACGCCGCTAGCAGAAGCCCGTCGCTTCCGGCTAGATAATGTGCTGACCCGCTATCCAGAAGGGTATGACAGGCAATATCAGATTTTTGAAAAGCACCCTGAATTACGCCGATTTCGTCCCTCAGTTGGGTGGATATCTGCGGCGTTTGATGCTTGTAAACAAACCAGCTTAAACCCAGAATGGATGGCGCAAATTCATATTCCTGTCTTAACGCTCCTAGCAGCAGATGAACAGGTGGTGAATCTCGCGCGGGCAAAACAGATGCTGCATCATTTGCCACATCATAGCCAAGTGCTTTTCCCAGATGCACGCCATGAATTACTGAACGAATTACCAGAGACCGTGCGCCGCTTGTTTGGCGAGCTAGACCAGTTTTTAGAAGAACTGGAAGGTCGGCCTGATTCTGTTTATTAAGATTAAGTGTGCGCTAGCAGCTTATTAAGCGGTGAATTGCTCAGAAATAATCCGCTTGGACAGCCCATGTCCCTCATCATGCAGAAGCGGGATAGTAATATTATCATCCTGCGTGATAAGGGCGCTGCCGATATCACGAAATTCTATATTATCTGCGGTTACGGATTGCGGACGAAAATCAGCTTCTAGCACTTCAAAACGAACCTTGCTTCCTGCGGGTAACAGGGCGCCGCGCCACCGCCTTGGCCGGAAAGGGGAAATAGGGGTCAGGGCAAGCAGATCGGCGCCAATGGGCAGAATAGGGCCATGTGCAGATAAATTATAGGCGGTAGAGCCAGCAGGGGTTGCAACCAACACCCCATCACAAACCAGCATATCCATTTCCAGCACGTCATTTATGTAAATCGCACAATGCGCTGCATTGTGGGTTTGGCGCAATAATGACACTTCATTAATGGCAATAGCCGAATGGGTAACGCCGCTAATATCTGTTGCGTGTAAACGCAGCGGGTGCAAGGGTGCTGTTTCGGCTGTTTTGATACGCTCTAGCAAATCAGCATCGCTAAAATCATTCATTAAAAAGCCAACACGTCCACAATTCATGCCAAAAAGGGGCTTCCCATGGCGGATACTCTCGCGCATCGTGTGAAGCATTTGGCCATCACCGCCTAAAACAACAATAACCTCCGCTTCTTCAACGCTATACTGACCGTATTGCTGGCTCAAAGCGTCTAGCCGACTGATGGATTCAGCATGGGTGGAGGCAACAAAATGAAGCTTCATAATTAACTCTCATAAGCCAGCTCCTTATTTGTGCATAAAAGGGGGCTGGCCAGACGATAATTTACATCAAAATTTATGTTTAAATGAACATATAGAACTCTGATGTTTTACGCAAACCAGCGCTGCTTTGGACTTGTCATTAGCTTCCCTGTTTGCCATCTGATAGAGTGGGGGTGCATAAAGCTATAAGCTAAACAAAGTTTTAAAGGAGTTTCAGCAATGAGCGGCTTTGATATTGCTCCTGAACCCGATGCAGAAGGCCTGACAGCTAATTTGCAAGGTCTAGATGCGCAAGGTCAGCCCATCAGCCTGCCTGTTGTGCAAGAGCGTCCGTTGACCATTTACCTGAACCGCCAAGAAATTATCACCGCCATGACACTTGGGGATAGGCCCAAGGAAATGGCGGTTGGCTTCTTATTTAACCAAAATATGCTGAAACGCGGCGATGTCATCATAGGCATTGATTATGATGATGACATTGATGTGGTGGTTGTCCGTACGGCTCATGAAACCGATTATGAAGCCAAGCTGCAAAAAAAGATACGCACCAGCGGCTGTGCGCAGGGCACTGTATTCGGGGATATTATGGAACGGTTTGAGGCGATATCGCTCGCCTCGGATACCCAGCTATCCACCAGCCAACTCGTAGCTTTATCCAAACAGATAAACACTGTGCCTAGCCTGTATTTAAAGGCCGGGGCCATACATGGGTGTGTTTTATGTACGCCGAATCGTCCGCTTGTCTATATTGAGGATATTGGCCGTCATAATGCGGTAGATAAAATTGCTGGGCATATGTTTTTAAACAATGTTTCTGGCCATGATAAGATTTTTTACACCACGGGCAGGCTAACCAGTGAGATGGTCATTAAAACGGTGCTGATGGAGGTGCCTATTCTGGTCTCTAGGTCTGGTTTTACCCAAAAAGGGGTAGAGCTTGCGCAGCAGGCAGGTCTTACCCTTATAGGCCGCGCAAGAGGCAGCCGTTTTATCGCGCTTTCTGGCACGGAGCGTATAATTTTTGACCAAACCGAAAATTCAGAGGACGCAGGAGATTTCTCTGAAAAAGCTTCTGCGCAGCGCGCCTTTTATGATCAAAATAGATAGGCTTAATGCGCAAAATGTATGACCAAAATGAGATTGCGGTAGGGTTTTTGGCTGGCGGGTTAGCGCGGCGTATGGGCGGCAGGGCAAAGGCTATGCTGCAGGTTGGCGGGCGCACGGTTCTAGATCGGCAATTATCAGCAACATCCCAGCATTCTATCCGGCTGCTAAATGTAAATGGGGATGCTGTTCAATATCAGGCAGTTGGACTGCCGATTGTGCCAGATAATATTGAGGGGTATCCCGGCCCGCTAGCAGGTATTCTGGCTTGCCTTGACTATCTGGCTGACCATCATGCGGATGTCTTATATCTGCTCTCTTGTGCAACAGACGCCCCCTTTATTCCTGCAGATTTAGCCCAAAGGCTGGCTGCCGGAATGGATAAGCAGAAGGCCATATTAGCGCAAGCAAGATCGAATGGGCAACGTCATCCTGTCTTTGGCTTGTGGCCAGTGTCGCTTCGGGGGCATCTGCGCACAGCCCTTACAGAAGATGGCTTGCGCAAAATTGACGATTTTACGGCCTTTTATGCGACCGCAATTATAGATTTTCACGATAAGCCTGACCCGTTTCTAAATGTTAATCGGCCAGAAGATTTGGAACGCGCCGAAGCTATGCTCGCTGACAAGCATGATGGTTAAAATATTCGCCTTTTTTCCCTGTTCCTGTTAGATAACAAGCAAGGGTGCACGCGTTTGAGATTACCGCCTATTTGGTGCGCATTTTACAAGAGAGTAAGAAGTAATGGCAGATAAAGCAGATGAAATCCTAACCACCATGTTTGATGTGTATCAAGTGGCTTTGCGCGATCTGCAGGGGCGGTGCGATAATGCCCTGCAACAGGCCCGTGATATGATTTTATCTGCTCAGGGCAGCGTAATTGTTTGTGGTATGGGAAAATCAGGTCTGGTTGGGCGTAAAATATCTGCGACCTTATCCTCAACTGGCACCCCGTCTGTGTTTCTACATCCTGCTGAAGCTATGCATGGCGACCTTGGGGTTGTGCGTAAAGGGGATGTGATGATCCTCATCTCTTATTCTGGCGAAACAGAAGAAATTGTGCGCTTACTGCCTGCTTTACGGCGGTTAGAGGTGAAGATTATTGCGATTGTTGGGCAGGTGAATTCATCTCTTGGTAAGGCGGCCTCTATTTGTCTGGATGCAGCAGTGGATAAAGAAGCATGTCCGCTGAATCTAGCGCCAACCACCTCTACCCTGACCACTTTGGTGTTAGGGGATGCGCTGGCCATATTATTGATGCGCGAACGTGGTTTCCAGTCGGTTGATTTTGCCGCTACCCATCCGGGCGGTAAGCTTGGCAAAAAGCTTTTAAATACCGTAGGCGATGTCATGCGCACACATGAATTGCCCTTTGTTAGCGCAGATACGCCGATGACTGATGTGATTTTGAAAATGACGGAAGGGCGCTTGGGGCTAGCGCTGATAGGAGCGCCTGATAAGCTGCAAGGTATTATTACCGATGGTGATTTGCGGCGGATGCTGGTTGAAGGGGGGAGCCTTTCAGACACCAAAGCACATCAAGTAATGAACCCTGCACCGCAAACTATTCCCGCTGACATGCCTCTAGGTTCAGCTGAAGAGCTGATGACAGATGCTAGAATTCAATGTCTGGTGGTAACCGATAAAGCTGGCACGGTAGCTGGCGTTATTCAGATTTTCTAGCGCTTCTTCTTTCGTGGTTCTTATGCTTGATAAGCTATCTGATTTTGATTTTGAATTGCCAGCAAAGGCAATTGCGCAAAAACCTGCTGACCCTAGGGAGGCGGCACGCTTGCTGTATCCGCAGGGTGAGCGTTTTAGGGATCATGTAATTGCTGACTTACCGGATTTGTTGCGTGCAGGGGATTTGCTGATCGTCAATAATACCCGCGTCATTCCGGCTCAGTTAACAGGGCGCAAAGGCGAGGGGCGTATCCGTTTCACCCTGCATAAGCGTGAAGCTAGCGATAGCTGGCAGGCCTTTGCAAAGCCCGCTAAGAAATGTATTCCCGGTACGATTATCTCTTTTGAAGAGGGCTTATCTGCTGAGGTAGCTGAGAAGTTAGCAGATGGTGCGGTTAATCTGCGTTTTAACCGTTCTGGTGAAGCCCTAGATGCCGCTATAGAGGCAGTTGGGGCTATGCCCTTGCCGCCCTATATAAAACGCCCAGATGGCGCGGATGACGCCGATAAACAAGACTATCAAACTGTCTTTGCACGCCATACTGGCGCGGTAGCTGCCCCCACAGCTGGCTTGCATTTCACCGATAGCTTGAAACAGCGTTTAATGGAAAAAGGGGTTCGTTTTAGCGAGGTTACTTTGCATGTTGGGGCAGGAACGTTTTTGCCGGTAAAGGTGGACGCTATCCATCAGCACCAGATGCATTCTGAATGGGGCGAGGTTAGCGCAGGCGTGGTAACCTCTATTCAGGAAACAAAGGATAAGGGTGGGCGCGTTATATGTGTCGGCACTACGAGTTTAAGGATCCTAGAAGCGGCCTATCAGGCCAATGGCGAGCTAGCCCCCTTTACCGGTGAGACAGATATTTTTATCACGCCGGGCTATCAGTTTGGCGTCGTAGATATGCTGCTTACTAATTTTCATCTGCCGCGCTCAACCTTGCTCATGCTCGTTAGCGCCTTTTCTGGTCATGAACAGATTCTGTCTGCCTATCATTATGCTATAGAACAGGGATATCGCTTTTTCAGCTATGGGGATGCCTGCTTGCTAAGCTGTATGCATAAAGCAGCCTCTGATAGCAGGCCGAAATAGGCTTAAATAGAACCGGAGCTTGAATGGATGCCAGATAATCAGTCAAAAGATAATCAGTCAAAAGACAAACACCCAGAAATCAAACGCCCAGAATTTAATTTTACTATTCACGCAACCGATGGCAAGGCGCGGCGCGGTGTGGTACAGACCGCATGGGGAGCAGTCGACACGCCTGTATTCATGCCGGTCGGCACAGCTGCATCTGTAAAGGCGATGATGCCATGGCAGGTAGCTGAAACTGGTGCACAGATTATTTTATCAAATACCTATCATTTGATGTTGCGTCCGGGCGCAGATCGGATTGAAAAACTAGGCGGTGTGCGTAAATTGATGGGGTGGGATGGGCCCCTTCTGACCGATTCTGGCGGTTTTCAGGTAATGTCATTAGGCCCGCTTCGTAAAATTGACGAAGAAGGGGTAACCTTTAAATCTCATCTTGATGGTAGCCGTTATAAATTAACGCCCGAGAGTTCAACCGAGATCCAGCATAAGCTGGATGCTACCATTACAATGGCTTTTGATGAATGCACCCCCTATCCGTGCACCAAAGAAGAGGCAGAAGAAAGCATGGCACTTTCGATGCGCTGGGCAGAGCGGTCACGCAATGCGTTTGTTGCGCGCACAGGCTATGGCCAATTTGGCATTGTGCAAGGTTCTGTCTTTGAAGATCTGCGTCAGAAATCTGTTAATCAGCTAACGAATATTGGATTTGAAGGCTATGCCATTGGCGGGTTAGCTGTAGGAGAGGGGCAGGAATTAATGTTCGACACGCTGGATTTTACCACCCCGATGATGCCTGAAGATAAGCCGCGCTATTTGATGGGCGTTGGTAAGCCTAGCGATATTGTTGGGGCGGTGATGCGCGGGGTGGATATGTTTGATTGCGTGTTGCCAACGCGTTCTGGGCGCACGGCACAAGGCTTTACCCGCAGAGGGGCTGTGAATATTCGCAATGCTCGCCATGCTGAGGATACACGCCCCCTTGATAGTGAATGCGGCTGCCCTGCCTGTTCTAAATTTAGCCGTGCTTATTTACATCACCTATTCAAAGCAGATGAAATTCAAGGCTTAATGCTCCTTACTTGGCATAATTTGAGATATTATCAGGACTTAATGGCGGGTTTGCGCTACGCTATTGAGCAGGGGCAATTAGCTGATTTTGCAGCAGATTTTGATGCCCAACAGGCACGCGGAGATATCGACCCGCTTTAATAAAAAACGGCGATAAAAAAAATGGCAACCGATAATTTATCTGATGAATTAAAGAGCTGGATTGCGGCGCGTGGCCGCAAATATGGCTTTGAGAGTTGTCAGATAACACAAGCACGCCTGCCCGCGCCTGTTGGCGCAGGTTTGGATGCGTTTGTGGATGCTGGCCATCATGGGGAGATGCGCTGGCTAGAAGAGACACGCCAGCGCCGCTATACGCCCCAAGCTATGTGGGATGAGGCCGAAACAGCGATTATTTTTGGCTGTAATTATGGCCCTGACCATAACCCGCTAGAGACGTTGGAACATCGGCAAAAAGCGAATATATCTGTTTATGCGCGCGGGCGGGACTATCATGAAGTGCTCAAAGGCCGGCTAAAGCAAATTGCCTCACAATTGCATGCTAAATCGGGCTGGCAGGTGAAAATTTTTGTTGATACAGCGCCGTTGATGGAAAAGCCTCTTGCTGCCCGTGCTGGTTTGGGATGGCAAGGTAAACATACCAACCTTGTATCGCGCGAGTTTGGCTCTTGGTTGTTTTTAGGAACGATACTGACAAGTGGCAAATTAGAGCCTGATAGGCCAGAAAAAGATAATTGCGGCAGTTGCACCGCCTGTCTTGATATCTGCCCAACCAATGCATTCCCCGCGCCCTACAAGCTGGATGCGCGGCGCTGTATATCCTATCTCACTATTGAGTTTGATGGACATATCCCGCTAGAATTCAGGGCACCGATGCAAAATCGTGTCTTTGGCTGTGATGATTGTTTGGCGGTTTGTCCTTGGAATAAATTTGCGGCCGCCTCCAGCGATATAAAGCTTGCCTCTGGGGATAAAACTTTGCCAGATTTGTCTGTTTTACTCCGCTTTGATGATAGCGAATTCCGCGCATTCTTCTCGAAAACGCCTGTTAAACGAACAGGTTATCTGCGGTTTATGCGCAATGTGTTGATAGCGGCAGGTAATGCGGGCCAGCCTAGCCTTATCCCGCTTATCACACCGTATCTTGAGCATGTGGATGCACGCTTGCGTGCAATGGCGGTATGGGCGCTATCTTGTTATATGAGTAAAGCTGATTTGGGCGAATTGTGTTCCGAGGAAGAGGCAGATAGCCAAGTAATAGCAGAATGGCAAAACGCCCTGTCCCAATGAGGGTGAACAGGGCGTTTATCAGGTTTTTTATGGTTTTGAGCTGTTAGCTATTATGGAAGCCTTTAGCTGTTATGGAAGCCTTTAGCTATTATGATAGCCGCGCTCACCATGTTGGGCGATATCAAGACCTTCAACTTCATCATCATCGCTTACCCGCAGGCCGCCAAAGACGCCAGCAATTTTCAAAATCACATAGCTGGCAATAGCCGTCCAGATTACCGTAATGCCGACGCTTATCGCTTGCACAGAAAGCTGAGATGTAATGCTCATCCCTTCTGCTAGACCAAGACCTGAGAAGGTGTCGGTTGCTAAAACAGCGACCAGCAAGCTGCCCAGAATACCGCCAACACCATGCACGGCAAAAACGTCCAAGCTGTCATCAATATTCAAACGGTTGCGGATAATATCCACAGCAACATAACAGAAATACCCCCCAACTAGGCCAAGGATAATGCCGCCCGGCACCCCAATAAAGCCAGAGGCAGGTGTTACGGTTGCCAAGCCTGCAACCATACCCGTTGCAATACCCACAAGAGATGGACGGCCAAATTTCTTCCATTCAATAACCATCCATACAAGCGACGCTACTGCAGCGGAAATATGTGTCACCAGCAACGCCATTGCCGCACCTTGACCAGCCGCAAGGGCTGAGCCGCCATTAAAGCCAAACCAGCCAACCCACAACATACAGGCGCCAACCATGGTCAGAACGGGGCTGTGAGGGGGCTGAACGCTTGCTGGGAAATTGCGGCGACGCCCAATAACCACAGCGGCGACGAGCGCTGCTGTACCCGCAGTGGCGTGAACCACAATACCGCCAGCAAAATCCATAACACCCATAGCTGCCATAAAGCCGCCGCCCCAAACCCAATGGGTAACCGGTGCATAGACAACAAGTAACCACAGGCCAGAGAAAATCAGAACAGCAGAAAAACGAATACGCTCAACATACGCCCCAATAATCAAAGCAGGGGTAATCACTGCAAAAGTCATCTGAAACGCCCCAAATAAGCTTTCTGGAATGGTGCCAGATAAACTGTCAATGGTTATCGCGGACATGAATAGATTGCCTAAATCGCCCAAATAGGCACCGTCGCCCGAAAAGGCGAGTGAATAGCCAGCAACCACCCACAATACCGACATCAGACAGGCAATGGCGAAATGATGCATTAATACCGATACGATATTCTTGGGCTGAACAAGCCCAGCATAAAACAGAGCCAATCCCGGCAATGTCATAAATAGCACCAATGCGGTGGCGGTTAAAATCCAAGCAGTGTCACCTGTATCTACACTGGCAAAAGCTAATCCCGGCCAAATGATAAGGCCGATAGCTGCCATAATTCCCTTTACTGCGTTTGACATAATACTCCCCAAAGCTAATTCACGCGGTCAAAATTTTGGCTAGTCTATTGATCCCGCTTCGCCTCGCCAGAGAAGGATAAAAAAACATACAAAAATCAGGCATTTGTATAAAAAATGTGCAGTTTATTTCTTAAATGATTAAAATCTATTCAAAAATAGAGAGAAGTCACAATAAAAGCCTGTTTTTTTTGCAAAAATTAACAGCGGCAAGGCCTGAAAATCTTTTTGGTAGGTTCAAAAGAGAATCAATTGCTCGCTTGCACGGGCTTTGAAATTTAGGTTCACTTAAGCTCTAGCAAGTGAGGAGCATATCTATGGCCATAATTTTAAGCGATGAAAGTGCTGGTCGCCATCAAACCCCTGCTGGCCATCCAGAAAGAGCGGAGCGCTATGAAGCTGTGATCACAGCTGTGAGCGCATCTGACTTGCCTGTAGAAGGCGCGCCCGCTGCTAGCCGTGATGCGCTAGCTCTGGTGCATAGCACGCGCTATCTAGATATGATTTTTGATATGCTTGATGAGCATGACTTTGCCGATGGAAGGCTGGTTCAATTGGATGGGGATACCTATGCTGGGCCGGATAGTCTGGAAGCCGCCTTGCGCGGGGTAGGGGCGGCCTTGCTTGGCGTTGATAAGATAATGTCGGGGCAAGAAAATGCTGTCTTTAGTGCGATGCGTCCACCCGGCCATCATGCAGAGCCTGAACGTGCGATGGGTTTTTGTTTGTTTTCTAATGCCGCGATAGCTGCGTGCCATGCGATGAAGAGGTGGGATGCAAAGCGGGTGGCGGTGCTGGATTTTGATGTGCATCATGGTAATGGAACGCAGGCCGCTTTCTGGCACGAGCCAGATTTATTCTATGCTTCCTCTCACCAGATGCCGCTTTATCCCGGTACAGGCGCGGCTGAGGAGCGCGGCGCGTTTGATAATATACGGAATCTCCCCTTGGCTGAAGGTACAAAAGGGGCAGAGTTTCTGGCTGGCTGGCGCGAAGAATTGCTGCCCTTTATTGCTGCGGCGCGTTGCGATCTCATTATTATTTCCGCAGGCTTTGATGCGCATAGCCGTGATCCCCTTGGCGGTCTAAATATCGAGGCGGAGGATTTTGCCGCCCTAACACAAGACATCATAGCCCTTGCCCAGCAGACAAGCGCAGGCGGGCTGCTTAGCTTGCTAGAAGGGGGGTATGATCTACAAGCTCTGGAACAAAGCGTTGCTGCCCATTTGCAGGTGCTGGCAGGCCTAAATTAACAAGGGTGCAAGGCTCGGCATTAGCGCTCAGCGTTACTTTGATTTAGAATTTGGGTACAATTAAAGGCACAGGATTTATCGAACATA
>JAKMFL010000073.1 GCA_022425485.1 Alphaproteobacteria bacterium
TCCCCCGGCCCCAGTCTGATTGTCATTCTCAGCAACACACGTCTTTATGGACGCAATGCCGGCCTATCTGCCTCTATTGGACATGGGCTTGGGGTTTTCATTTATGCGTTGCTTGCGGCAACCACTCTTGGGCTTATTCTCAGCCATTATCAACTGCTATTCACCCTTATTCAGAGCGCAGGGGCATTGTTACTTATCTGGATAGGGGTGCGGTTGCTAAAAGCCACCTTTGGCCAAAAGACCCCCACAGAGGCAGACGCGCTACCGGAAGCTGGCCTCACCCATAGTTTTCGTGATGGGCTAGCGATTGCCTTGTTCAATCCTAAAATTGCGACCTTCTTTGCCTCTCTTTTTAGCCAGTTTATCACCCCAGAGCAAAGCGTTACCACGCATTTAGGCATGGCAAGCCTTGCAGGGTTTATTGATGGCACCATTTATGTTGCGATGGTTTGCCTTGCCAGCACAAGGGCTAGCCAGAACTGGTTAGAGCGTTACCAGAAACAAATAGATATCTGCTTTGCTATTTTGTTATTAGCGCTGGGATTATCCCTGTTTGTGAGTCAGATAAATCAGTTGCTATAGCCGATACATTCTGGCAAAGACAAAATGGTGAATAATTGGCTGTCTTTGGCGAGTGCAGCTGCGTGATTGGCCCTGTAAAATGGCCCTGTAAAATGGCTTTTTAAAATGGCCTTCATAGTAATGGTGCAGAACATCTGGCCAAGACTGTTTTTTGAGGTGTACGATGTCTGGATTTCCTGTTTTTGCCTCCCGCCGGGTTCGCGCGACCCCTTTCACCCCCCGTGTAGAGGCTGCGGGGCTCTCCGCCTATACCGTGTACAACCATATGCTATTGCCTTCTAGCTTTGCCTCGCTAGAGGAAGATTGCGCGCATTTGAAACGAGCTGTGCAAATCTGGGATGTATCTGTTGAACGACAAGTCCAGCTGAAAGGCTCTGATGCAAAAAAATTAGCTACTTTAATGAGCGCACGTAACCTGAGCAAAGCCGTGCCCGGCAAGGGCTATTACACCCCTATTTGCCAAGCCGATGGCGGTATGTTGAACGACCCAATAGCCCTATGTATCGCTGAGGATGTATTTTGGTTCTCTATCGCCGATTCTGATATGTTGTTATGGGCTGCGGGCCTTGCCCATGCCTATGGACTGGATGTTGAGGTAAGTGAGCCAGATGTATCGCCGCTTGCTGTGCAAGGCCCGCTAGCGCAAAGCGTGATGGCAGAGATTTTCGGTGACGCCATAACCGCATTAAAGTTTTTTGCTTTTGATTATTTTGACTGGCGCGGTCATAAATTAATGATAGCACGTTCGGGATGGAGCAAGCAGGGCGGCTTTGAAATTTACCTGCATGATAGCACCCTTGGCTTGCAACTCTGGGATGATATCTGGGAAGTTGGGAGCGCCTATGATATGCGTGCAGGTTGCCCAAACCTGATTGAGCGTATCGAAGGGGGGCTGCTATCCTATGGCAATGATATGACACGCGAGGATACCCCGCTGGAATGCGGATTAGAAAAATTCTGTAGCCTTGATTCTGACCATGATTTTATCGGGAAAAAGGCCTTACTAGCGCAGCGTGAAACAGGGCTGAAAAAACAAATAACCGGCCTGATTATTGAGGGAGAAAAGATCGCCCCGATCACCCAGATAGCCCCTTGCTTCAAAGCTGGTGAAAAATGTGGTTTTGTGACCTCTGCTGTCTTTTCGCCTGACTTTGACTTAAATCTTGGCCTTGCTATGCTAGCATCTGAACAGGTCGAGGATGACCAAAAAATAGACGACGCAATAGAGGTTGAAATAGACGGTAAAATGCGCAAGGCACGCCTAACAAGCCTGCCCTTTAAGCCCAAAGCGTAACTAAGAGGCTTAAAGGCGGGGCGCAGGACAGGCCAAAAATAGCGCAAAAAATGGAAGTGAGGGTCGTGATGAATAAGATGGACGCAACAAATTCTGGCTTCATGGAAAGGCGCGAGGCCAATCATGTGCCACTTACCCCCTTGTCATTTTTATCGAGGGTTGCTGATATCTATCCAACCCGCACGGCGGTTGTTTATGGAAATTTGCGCTATAGCTGGGCAGAGGTTTATGAACGCGGCGTTAGATTGGCAAGCGCACTTGTAAAGGCTGGCGTCAAAAAAGGGGAAGTTGTCACCGTAATGGCGCCAAACCTGCCGGCTATGTTTGAAGCGCATTTTGGTGTCGCAATGGCAGGGGCAGTATTAAACACGCTAAATACGCGACTTGATATATCCACCATTGCTTATATCCTTGACCATGCCGATACTAAAATTCTGATCAGTGATACTGCTTTTAGTGCAACCATGCGCGAGGCGATGGAACAAAGCCCTAATAAATCCCTCACCGTCATTGATATTGTGGATGAGCAGGATGCAGATTCAGCAGCAGGTCAGCGGCTAGGCGAAATAGATTACGAAAATTTTATTGCTGGCGGCGACGCTGATTACGCATGGCAGATGCCAACAGATGAATGGGCGGCAATGGCCCTAAACTACACCTCTGGAACAAGTGGACGGCCAAAAGGGGTGGTTTATCACCATCGCGGCGCTTATCTGATGTCTATGGGCACTGTGCCTGTTTGGAATATGCAGATGCATCCCACCTATCTATATGTGGTGCCTATGTTCCATTGTAATGGATGGGGTCATGCATGGATGATGGCTATTTTAGCAGGAACCGTTATCTGTTGCCGCAAAATAGCCGCGGAGGTTATCTACCCGCTATTACATGAACATAAAGTCACCCATTTTGGCGGGGCACCTATTGTTTTATCCATGCTGGTAAATGCCCCTGATGAGGTTATCCAGCGTCCTAATTGGACGGTGAATGCGATGACAGCAGGGGCGCCGCCACCAGCTGCGGTTTTAGAAAAAATTGAAAAGCTTGGATTTAATGTTACCCAAGTATACGGCCTGACCGAAACTTATGGCCATTTGACCCATTGTGCGTGGCATGAAGAATGGGACGAATTGGATTTTGGCGAACGCGCAACCATCAAAGCGCGGCAAGGGGTGCGGTTTGCCCATACGGAATCAATAGAGATTTTGGATCAGGAAACGGGCATGCCTGTTCCCGCAGATGGTGAAACCCTAGGCGAGGTATGTTTCCGTTCCAACTGTATTATGAAGGGCTATCATAAAAACCCAGAAGCTACCGAAGAAGCGTTAGGAAGCGGGTTATTTAAATCAGGTGATTTGGCGGTGCGCCACCCAAATGGCTATATAGAGATTAAAGACCGGCTTAAAGATATTATTATCTCTGGCGGAGAGAACATATCTTCTGTTGAAATTGAAAGCGTGCTCTATCGCTTCCCCGGTGTTGCCTTTGCTGCGGTGGTTGCAAAGCCAGATGAAAAATGGGGAGAAGTGCCTTGCGCCTTCATCGAAATGAAAGAGGGTGTTGAGGCCAGCGCGGCAGAAGTTATTGCCTTCACCCGAGAACATCTGGCAGGATTTAAATGTCCAAAAGATGTGCGTTTTACCGAAATTCCCAAAACCTCCACCGGTAAGCTGCAGAAATTTATGCTTCGCGCCGAACTCATATCTTAAAATAAACCTAACCAGAATATTCATCACCTGCTGGATGCCCTATTTATAGAAATAATTTATCGGGTTATAGAAATAATTTATAAGGAAAATCCATGTCAAAAGACCAATTTGAAATTGCCATATTAGCTGGCGACGGCATCGGCACCGAAGTTACCGAGGCGACTTTTGCTGTTGTAGATGCAGCACGCGCACGCATGGGCGGGTTTTCCCTGCAAAAAACAGATATTCTCGCAGGGGCTGGCTATTACCGCGACACCGGGCAAGATATTGAGGCAGATGGTGAGGAACGTGCTGGCAAGGCAGATGCCATGTATATTGGTGCTATTGGTCTGCCAGCTATTCGCGCAGTGGATGGTACAGAAATAGCGCCGCATCTGCGGCTTCGTGAACGCTTTCAGCTTTATGCAGGGGTGCGCCCTGTAAAGGCATATAAAGGGGCGCCGCGTATATTGCTGGATGAGCAGGCTAATAATATCGATATGGTTATTATCCGTGAATGCACCGAAGGGCTGTTTTATTCTGCTGCTGTACATAACCGAAGCCCAAAAACCAATGCAGATGAAGCCAGAGAAACCTTGCGTATAACTCGTTCTGTTACGGAAAGATTATGTGATTTTGCCTTTCGTCTAGCCGAAAGACGGGCGCAAGCTGGCGGCAAAAACATGGTGACTTGCGTGGATAAAGCAAATGTATTTCAGGCATTTGCTTTCTTCCGAAAGATATTTGATGAACGGGCAGCGCAATTTCCTGAGATTAAAAACAGCCATGCCTATGTAGATGCACAAGCATTAGAGCTGGTTAAAAAACCATGGGCATTGGACGTGCTGGTAATGGAAAATATCTTTGGGGATATTTTGTCTGATCTGGCGGGCGGATTGGTTGGCGGTATGGGAATGGCTGCCTCAGCAGAAATAGGCGATGATCATTGCCTGTTCCAGCCGGCACATGGCAGTGCACCTGATATTATGGGTCAGGATAAAGCAAACCCATTAGCCGCAATATTAAGCGGGGCAATGATGCTAGATTGGCTAGGCTGGCAAGCTGGAAATGAAAAGATGGTAGAGGCAGCGCGCCTGATAGAAAAGGCGGTTGAAGATGGCTTTGCTGATGGCGGATTGCGGCCTATGGAATTTGGCGGGGATATGGGCCTCAAAGAGATGACAAAGGCGGTGCTAGCCTATACGAGCAAGGCAGAAATCGCTTAAAATAAAAAAAGAGATTAAGGAGCGCAAACATGACCCCAGTTTATATTTTATCTGCGGTACGAACTGCAATTGGCAGCTTTGGCGGCAGTTTAAAAGAATGCGCGCCTATCGATCTTGGCATCATTGCGGCAAAAGAAGCCATTGCACGCTCTGGTCTGCCAGCAAAACAGATAGGGCACGGCGTTTTCGGCAATGTTATTCATACAGAGCCTCGCGATATGTATATCTCGCGCTGTATTACTATTGGTGCAGGCATGGAAGATAGCGCCCCTGCCCTGACCGTCAATCGCTTATGTGGCAGCGGACTTCAAGCGGTGGTTAGCGCCGCACAACTTATCCAACTAGGGGACACGCAAACAGCTATCGCAGGCGGTAGCGAAGTGATGAGCCGAGGCGGCTATCTTGTACCAGCAATGCGTTGGGGCGCGCGCCTAGGCCATACAGAGATGACCGATATGATGCTTGGGGCGTTGCATGACCCGTTTGGACTTGGCCATATGGGCATCACGGCTGAAAATGTTGCTGCTGACTATGATATTACACGCGAAGCCATGGATGAATTTGCACTTGCAAGCCAGCAACGCGCAGCAGCGGCCATTGAAAAGGGCTATTTTACGGAACAGATCGTCCCTGTTGAGTTGAAAACACGCCGTGAGGTAAAGGTTTTTACAACTGACGAGCATCCACGCGGCGATACAAGCCTTGAAAGTTTGTCTAGCTTGCGTGCCGCCTTTGCAAAGGATGGCGCGGTAACCGCTGGCAATTCGTCTGGCATTAATGATGGGGCGGCCGCGCTTATTCT
>JAKMFL010000004.1 GCA_022425485.1 Alphaproteobacteria bacterium
CCTCTTGACATGGCTTAGTGATTGGCTAACCTATTGATATTGCTCAAGGGGGACTTGAGTTGACGCAGGGCGTAGGAACTTTAGCTTCCCGAGCGCGCCATTTCCTCCCCCCCATCGTACCCAAGATACCCTCATCAAGCCATTGTTGCCCCATAGTTATTTATGGATTTTCGGTCTGCAGCTGTGTGGGAGATTTTGATGTGGTAGAGCCCAAATACTACCTTCCCTTTCGCAGACTTCAAGGCAACCGCTACGGTTGTAACTATAACAAAAGTGGTGAAATTGAACCGCAAATTCGCAGCCTCTTTAAATCCTAAAAATTAATACATATCCGATTAGCTTATGGGGCGCTCATTGAAGACGGCCCGCAAAAGCAAAGGAGGCGTCGCAAAAAATATATTATTCAAAAAATATGCCTCCACTTTTGGAGACAAAGCAAATCTAGCCCTACCACCTGCACGCGGCTTTGCAATTCTGACGTGCATGGACGCTAGACTAGACCCAGCAAAATATGCAGGTCTTGCTGAGGGCGATGCCCATGTAATCAGAAATGCAGGTGGCAGAGCAAGCGACGACGCTATTCGGTCACTCGTGATTTCGCACAAATTACTTGGCACGAATGAATGGTTTGTTATTCATCACACAGATTGCGGGATGGAATTATTTACCTCTGATATCATCTCTGAACTTTTAGAAAATAGCCTTGATACAGCTGAGGTAACATCAGATGGTTGGAAAAATATATCTAATAATGGCGGTTCCGTTGCGGGGAAATATATCAACTGGCTAACCTTCAAAGACAATGCAAAATCTGTAGTTGAAGATGTGCAGCGTATACGCAAACATCCCTTGGTTCCCAAACACATACCTATCCATGGCTATATATATGATTGCAAGACAGGTCTTTTGATAGAAGTTCCTGAAGCCAATGAAGCTGGCAGAACACTAAAATAATCTCGGGAAAATAACTTTCTGGGTTTTTCAAATAGGGAGATAAAAATGAGCATTCGCATAAATGACACTATTCCTGATATTGCAGTAGACACTGATAAAGGAATGTTTAGTCTGCATGAGTGGATTGGAAATTCTTGGGCCATTTTATTTTCCCACCCAAAAGACTTCACACCCGTCTGCACCACTGAATTCAGTGCCGTTGCAAAATTAGAGCATGAATGGGAAAAGCGGGGAACAAAAGTAATTGGGGTTTCTGTGGATGGCGTTGATGACCATGTAAAATGGAAATCTGACATAGAATCATACGGAAATCACAAGCCTGATTTTCCAATTATTGCAGACACAAACCTTATTGTTTCAAAAGCTTTTGACATGCTTCCAAGTGAAGCATATCTGCCAGATGGCAGAACCCCGAATGACACCGCAACAGTTAGGTCTGTGTTCATCATAGGGCCAGACAAAAAGTTAAAGCTTGCAATGACATATCCTATGACAGTTGGAAGAAACTTTGCAGAAGTGCTAAGGGCGTTAGATGCATTGCAGTTATCATTGAGCCAGGGCATTGCCACCCCAGCTGACTGGCAAGTAGGACAGGACGTAATTATACCCGCTGCAATAAATGACGAAGAGGCTAGAAAAAAGTTTGGGGCGTTTGAAAAAGTGCTTCCATACCTGAGGAAAGTGCGTCTAGCATAGCGCCTTGTAACATCGGTTATTAAGGCCAATGAACGCCTTACCTATTAGCTATATGCTGGTAGGGGCCGTTCAATATAATATTCTGGCTCATAGCGTTGTCGCCACAACACGGGCAACATTTCAGCGAAAACAGGCCATAGGCCATTATAGGCAGGCGGGCATTTATCCTTTATCGCCGCATGTAAAGCCGGCAGATGATAATAGGGCACATTGGGATATAAATGATGCTCTAGGTGATATTGCATATTCATATATAAAAAGCCCAGAACCGGCCCCAGATAAATGGTTCGTGTATTCATCCGGTGATCATAGACATTTTGCGCTAGCCCCACATGTTGCGAAAGCGCAAATAAATGCCGCAAGGTGCCGCCAAACATCATTGGCAGAGGCCCAATTAACATCAGCGGCAACCAGCTAGAAAAATACAGACTAAAAGCACATGTGGCGGCCAAAATAGCCACCCAAAGCCGGGCCTTTACCAACGCGCCATCTGGCAGGCAGCTGCGCCCAGATTGCCTGTCTTTTGCGGTTAAGCGGTTCAGGGCATGTACCGATAATTCTGCAAGCCCCTTTATCGCACGCTCCAGCATAAACAGATTCAAGATAAGGGCACGAATATTTGGCGGGGCGGGGGTGACAATCTCTGGGTCTTTATCTGTTAGAATTGTATGCTGATGATGGGTATCGTGGCTCTTGATACGCAAAAAACTCTCGCGCAATACCATAAAGCTGGTGAGCTCAAAAAAGAACTGATTATAGGCTTTCGTTTTAAAGGCGGTGCCATGACCGGATTCATGCTCGCGCGATTGAGAGCCAGTACTATACAAAACCGCATAGACATAAAGCGGCATAATTGCCCACCAACTGCTCCACATATAAATTGTGATGCCCGCAAAAATAGCCATCAGCCCAAGCCAAATCAGCATATCGCGCATAGGCCGGCGATCTTCCCTACGCGTCAATTCGCGCAATAAAGCAGGGTTGAGTTTGATACGCGCCCATTTAGGCGGCGGGCAAACATCTGTTAAGGTGGCGCTTGTCATCTTCTCATGCTTCGACAGCTATCGACATTATTCAATTTAAATTATCAGCGTTTTAATACTTGGCGATTTAACCAACTTGGTCAATATAGCGACAGCTTTTCAGCGCCATTAGCGTTGCAAAACCATCAGCCCATCTAGAACATATTGCACCGATAAACCCGCCAGAACGATAGCGGTAATGCGCGAAAATACCATCGTTACTTTTTCATTCAGCCAAGCCTCGGCAATAACAGTCAGGCATAAAATAACCCCTGTTGAGGCCATCACCGCTAGCAAAGCCGTATAGCCGATAAGGGTGCTGGCTAGCGCGTCTGAGAAACTCGCATTCACAACAATCACCGAAATAATGGCCGCTGGGCCTGCTAGCATGGGGATGGCTAGCGGATAAATGGCGACATTCTCCGCCTCAATATCATTGGTATCAGAAGTGCTTTCATCGCGCTTTCGGGTCTGTCTTTTGGCGGAAAGCATATCCAAAGACACCAGAAATAAAATAATGCCGCCAGCAATTTTAAACGCAGGCTCGCTGATGTTCAGATATGCTAGCAACCATGCCCCGCACAGCGCAAAAAATAGCATAATAAAAGCAGCAAAAAGGGTAGCTTCCAGCGCCGTTCTATATTTCTGGCGACGCGGTTGAGCCGCCGTAACGGCCAGAAAAACAGGCGCATTTCCAATAGGGTCTATCACCACAAAATAGACAATAAAAGCCGTGATAAAACTCTCTAACACGTGAAATGCCCCCCTTATATTTGGCCGTGATAATGATGCGCACCCTTTGTCTTAACATCCTATCATTATTAACCCTAAACCCCTATATCTGCCAGCGGCCCGCTTTGGGCTTAAACTGGCGGGCAAAGGACAGGTGATGCGGCGATGCAAAAAACGCAGCAGGCCAGCAAAAATACAGCCCTAGATCTTCCACCGTAACCTTCATAGTCTGAGTCTGTTCCATAATATTGCCTTTGCCTTTCCCCCCAATACAGGAAAAGTAACGGGTGAAAAAACCGTTCAACCCACCCCTATTTGCCGTAAAAGAGAATTTCGATGACGCTCGATTTTATCAGCACATTGTTTCCAGCGATTCCGCTGGCCATTGTGGCCTTAAACCTGCGCTATACTAGCCTAGCTGGGTTGATGCGTAATCTGGCTGCACAAATTGAAACCCCTAATCAAAGCCCGGCGCTTACCGATATTTTGGTGAAGGAATTACAGATGATGCAGGCCCGCATCACGCTGGTGAAATATGCGCTGTTTTTTGCAGGTGCGTCTTTTGTGTTTAATTTAGGCACGCTCTATCTAACGCTCTATAATTTTGAGGTCTCTGCCCGATTGGCCTTGGGGGCGACGATATTATTGATGATGGTGGCGCTGATCTGTTTCTGCGTGGAAACGATTTTATCGACCAGAGCGCTGAACCTGCATTTGGGCGTGCTGGCCCCAAACTTGCGCCATCGTGGCCCCGCCCCAACCAACGCGCCAGACAGGGCCAAATAGGGCGCTAGATGCTGGCACAATGTGGGGGATTGCGCTATATCTATGCGGGTATTGTGCAAACTTTGAAAAGGGCCGTCCGATCCATGCTGTTAGATACCCCCATTTGCGATTTTGGCTGGCAAGCACCAGCGTTTGATCTGAAAACACCGAAAGGCGCGCGCCATAGCCTGAGCAGTTTGCGCGGGGAGCGCGGCCTGTTAATCTGTTTCATCTGCAATCATTGCCCCTATGTGAAAGCGATTATCACGCGGCTGGTAGCGGATGCAAAAACCTTGCGGCAAGACGGCATTAATACGGTTGCTATCATGTCTAATGATTACCAAAATGTTGCCGCAGATAGCCCTGAGCAGATGCAGATATTTGCTGAAAAACATGGCTTTGACTTTCCCTATTTGGTGGATGAGCAGCAGGCAGTGGCACGGGCCTATGGCGCGATTTGCACGCCTGATTTTTTTGGGCTGAATGCAGAGCTTCGCTTGCAATATCGCGGGCGACTGGATGATTTGAAAATGGGAGCGAACGGGGAGCGCAATGCCGAGCTCTCAGAAGCGATGCGCCAGATTGCCAAGACAGGGGCAGGCCCAGCCGCGCAGACCCCGTCCGTAGGCTGTTCGATAAAATGGCGCGGGGAATAAGCCTCTCCCCTGTTCCTGTCTCTTGGTTATCGGTGTCTTGGGTATGGCCCGTTAATTTTGGCGTCTTGATTTTGGCAGCTTGATTTTGGCAGCAATTGGTGGGATAAGGTGGCAGGGCGCACGCCCGAACCTCAAAATAATGTGCGGCTGTGGCGGAACTGGTAGACGCGCAGCGTTGAGGTCGCTGTGGGGTTAACACCCCGTGGAAGTTCGAGTCTTCTCAGCCGCACCATTTCTTCCCTAGTTTCATAGTTAACTAATTGAATTGCAACGTTTCATGTGTTGGAAATTCGATTGGTGTGAAACAAGATGAGAAACAAATATGCAACAAATCATGTGTTATTACGTGATGGCATCTTCTATTATGTGAGGCGTGTGCCTCTGGATTTAGCTGAACATTACGGTGTGAAGAGACTGTGTTTCAGCTTGCGAACCAAATCCTATAAATCAGCTATCCATGCCTCTAAATCTGTGTCTCAAAGACTTGAGGATTATTGGCTTGGTCTGAGATTGCAAAAGATAGACATCCCTGCCCTTCAGCTTATTAAGTCAGATGATATGTCTGATGAAAGTTGTCTTTTATCTGAAGCTCGTGAGTTATACCTTCGGCTGAAAGCTGTTGGTAAGGACAAGGTGTTCATAAGGACAGCTACCCGTAATACTGATTATGTCATCAATCTCTTAGGTGACAGACCAATAGGCTCTTATTCCTCCTCAGAGGCTGCACAGTTCCGTGATTGGTGTTTAAAGCAAAGCATGACCGTAAGAACAGTAAAGCGTGTCTTTGCTTCTATAAGAGCCATTATAAACATAGCTATTACAGAGCATGGCTATGACTGCTCTAACGCCTTCTCCAAGACATTCTTCCCTGAAGAGGAGAATGCATCAAAGCGCAAACCCATTCCTATTGAAGACATCAGAACTATCCAAGCTAAGTGCGTGGAAATGGATGATGATATAAGATGGCTCATAGCCCTAATATCAGACACAGGCATGAGACTTGGGGAGGCTGTAGGACTACTCAAAGAGGATATTATCCTTGAAGATGATGTGCCTCATGTAAGGCTTATTCCACATCCGTGGAGACGCTTAAAGACCAAAGGAAGTCAAAGAGACATACCGCTTGTAGGTGCGTCTCTGTGGGCGTGTCAGAGGCTTCTAGATGCCACTGATGGTAGTATCTTTGCCTTCCCAAGATACTGCAATGGACAGACTGCCAATGCGAACTCAGCTAGCGGTGCATTAAACAAATGGCTGAGTGATTATGTGCCAGATGGATATGTCATTCACTCCTTTAGGCACTCCATGCGAGACAGGCTCAGAGCAGTTTCTTGTCCATCAGATATGATAGACCAGATAGGTGGCTGGACAACAGCTGGAGTTGGGCAGGGTTATGGTGAGGGGTATGAATTAGGACAAATTCGCCAATTTATGACAATATAAACTTATACAAACTAGTTAAGGTAGAATTATGAGCAGCTTATTAATGAGTTATATAACTGCCACATATCAGTCTAAAAGCGATA
>JAKMFL010000021.1 GCA_022425485.1 Alphaproteobacteria bacterium
ATCACGGAGGTCCCCCAAACCTCTGCCGTTGCTAAGTCTTTGATTTTTAATTTGAGGCCAATAGTGAAAAGTAAAAGTGTCACACCAAGGTCAGCGACGGCTTGCAAACTATCCGGCGCTTCGAAACCCATAAAATTATAAGCGAAGCCTGCTAACAAGAACCCTACCATGGGAGGCAGGCCCACACGGCTGAGAGCGATACCAAAAAAGAACGCGAAGCTAATCAGTGTTATTGCCATTGTTAAGCTATTCCCACTCAAAAGGTGCTTGAAAAAAGTTTCTAAGGGTTGAGTTTGTGTCTAAACCCAACAAAACACAATACCGACCGCTTGCCAATGTCACAAAAACTCAGATAGGCAGCATTCCAACAGAGTTGATCAACTCGGTCCAGTGCTTTGGGTGAAGGTACACTCGATTGGGAGAGGCAAATGCTCCCTGTGTTAATGGGCTGTTCATTAAATTTAGTGTTTTTATTGCGCCGCGGGATTGTGCTACTGAGACGAGAATACGGCCATCTTTGATTGCGACATTTCCTCAAGCGTATGGGAAATCCCGCCAACGCCAAGACCAGATCGCTTCCTACCAGCGAACGGCATCCAATCAACCCTAAATGCCGAATGTTCATTCACCATTATGGCTGATCCGTCGATCCGGTTAACCGCGTCCATAATCTCAGTGTAATCATTTGAGAACACCGATGCTTGAAACGCGAAGGGGAGGCTGTTCGCCTGCTCTATTGCATCATTGAGGCTATTTTTGTCATATACGGAAACAACAGGCCCAAAAATCTCTTGGCTTGATACCCGACAGGTCTCCGGCGGGTTTAACAGCACAGTAGGAGCGTAACAGGAGGAAGACAGTCTCTTACCACCGCAGATAACCTCAGCACCCGCATCAACAGCTTCATCAACCCACTCCTCCACTCTGTCAACTTCTCTGTTCCTAATCAAAGGCCCACACTGCGTTTCAGCATCAATAGCGTTGCCAACAATTAATTTTGATGCGTGATAAGCAATATTTTCAGCAAGCTCTTTTGCCGAAGCGCCAAAGGAAAATACACGTTGAACTGATACGCAGACCTGGCCTGAGTGATAAAAGCCCCCCTTGACTAAGCTTGGAATGAAAAGTTCCTTTTTGGCTGAAGGACAAATAATAACTGGGGCAACGCCACCATGCTCCAGCGCAACCCTTGTTCCAGGCGCCACTAGCGAGCGCAGTTTCCACCCGACAGCTGCCGATCCAATAAAGCTGAAAAACGCAACCCTCTCATCAGTAACGAGTTTTTGCGCCACTTCCACGTTGCAGCAGATGAATTGCGCCCATTCCGGCGCTAGCCCTGCCTGATGCAGTATGTCTATAAACATTTTGCAGCTAAGGGGGGTGTCATCAGCCGGCTTGACGATAACAGGATTTCCTGCGGCAACAGCTGGCGCAACCTGATGGACAATCAGATTTAGCGGATGATTAAAGGCCGAAATGGCAACCACAGGACCTATTGGTTCCTTGATGGTAAAGGCTATTTTGCCATCTCCGGCTGGCGTCAAGTCCATCGGTATTTCATAGCCGGCATTGTTCGCAATATCTGCAGCACAGGTTTCGACGCCGTCAATTGCCCGATCCACCTCAACCCTTGCATCAATTAATGGCTTTCCCCCTTCCGATGCAATAAGCAGGGCAAGTTCATCGGTTCTGCCTTTCATGAGTACGGCTGCTCTTTTCAGAATGGTGGCTCTTGTGTGTCTTGGAAGCCCCTTTCTATTGGCACTATGCGTTTTTTCAGCAATTTGTAATGCCAAATCCACTTCGCTCTCAGAGGAAAGTCGCACCTCACCCACGGGAGAGCCGTCAAAAGGGTTAGTTACATTTAATTGGCCCATAGCGCAAAACCTCACACAACCGATTGGTGATCTCTGAGATCAGTGATCAATTCCTTTACATTTTGTGAATAATCAACAGGCAGATCTATGAGGTGGACACCACCCTGTCTATAAGCTCTGTCAACCGTCTCGATAAACCCGGTTACACTGGTGATACAGTGTCCATGCGCGCCGTATGATTCTGCATATTTAACAAAATTTGGATTGTTATACTCCAAGCCCCAATCCTTGAATCCAGAGCCCGCTTGTTTCCAACGAATCATTCCGTAGGAGTTGTCATTAAGTATCAGAACAACCAGATTTAAATTTAGCCTAACAGCTGTTTCAATCTCCTGACTATTCATCATGAACCCGCCATCGCCACAAATTGACATCACCTTGCGGTTTGGATGAATCAGGGCGGCAAGCATCGCCGATGGCAGTCCTGCACCCATTGTGGCAAGGGCATTGTCGAGGAGAATTGTGTTTGGTTGAAATGCCAAATAATTTCTTGCAAACCAAATTTTGTAAACACCATTATCAAGGGCAATAATGTCGTGATACCCCATCAGATTACGGATTTCTGATACGATCTCCTGTGGCCGCATTGGGAATGTTGGTTCCTCAGCTATTCGAAAAATGTTCTCGTTTACATTGTCCCTGACTTTCTCAAAATCACTGAGATCTATATCAAGTTTTGACCCAAGGGCGGCGGCCAGTGCGTCAACTGATAGGGCGATATCACCGACCACCTCTATTTGTGGAAAATAAACCTGATCCACCTGGGCTGATTTATAATTTACATGGATTACCTGTGTACCGCCATGTTCCATGAAAAACGGTGGTTTTTCCACAACATCATGACCAATATTCACTATTAAATCAGATGCCTTGATATAGTCGTGCAGGTAATCTTTGTCTGAAAGAGCAGCGGTTCCGAGGAAGTAACTGGAGCTCTCATCAACGACGCCCTTTCCCATCTGGGTATTGCAGAATGGCACCCCAATCATACCAATGAGGTCAGATATTGCACGGCGGGCTTCCTTGCGATTTGCTCCGGCACCGATCAACAGCAATGGGCGCTTTGCATTTTTGATTGTTTCAGCGGCTGTCTGAATAACGTTTGAGCCTGCGATTGCATAATGCCGTTCCCCTGGAGGGATCAAATCCACCATGTCCGCAGTTTCCTCGGCTATGTCCTCTGGTAACTCAAGTAACACTGGGCCGGGCTTTTCCTCTTCTGCGACACGAAAGGCTTCCCTAACAAGGGAGGGGATCGTATTTGCGTTGACAATTTGTTTGGTCATTTTGCAAATCGGTGCAAACAGCTGAACAACGTCAATTATCTGAAACTGGCCCTGTTTAGATTTTTTAATGGGTTTTTGCCCAGTGATCATAACAAGGGGAAAACCGCCAAGAAAACCATAGGCTGCAGGAGTGGTAAAATTTGTTGCACCGGGTCCTAGCGTCGCAAGACATACGCCGGCCTTACCAGTAAGCCTGCCATAGGTTGCGGCCATAAAGGCTGCCCCCTGTTCATGCCTCGTTAGGATAAGTCTAATTTTCTTGGATTTTCTCAGAGACTCCAGAAGGTCCAAATTTTCTTCTCCAGGAATTCCAAAAATATATTCTACCCCTTCATTCTCTAACGCTCGGATAAATAAATCTGACGCTTTCATCACAACCCCCACAATGTCGCTTTGGAGTATACCCTAGAACAAACGCCAGACGTTTCATATTTAAAAGTCTAACCTGACCGGCCTCGACAAGTCTTACAATGCTCAAAATGTCTCTGAGTAAGATTAATGAGTTTGTTATCTGCAATTGGATGTTTGGAATAAAGGTTCAGTTTGTATGTTTCTATCTCTGAACCCTTCAAATGTGACGACACTTCTTTGGCATAAGTCTGTAGAAGTTCTCTTAAAGTTGTATCACCAACATCCACCAAAGTAAGGGATGTATTCTTGAGTTGATGTTCTGTTTGTTGAACCCAGCAAACAGCATCCGATTTTGTCTTGAATGATTTGGTAAAACTTCTCCATCCAGCAATCCTCACTTGAGCATTCCAAGACTTACCTCTTTTACGCACACAACCCATTGATTTAACCTTTTACTGTGTCAAATCTGTGTCAAAACTGAAGTTCTCTGAAAACAGACTGAAACCCTAATCTGGTAACTATCTGAATATATTGGGAGGAAATGGCGCGCTCGGGAAGATTCGAACTCCCGACCCCTAGATTCGTAGTCTAGTGCTCTATCCAGCTGAGCTACGAGCGCTTACTTGCTACCTTGCTAATATAATGCAAAGCTTGAGTGAAGCGGACAATAATCCACCCACCTGTCAATGTCTAGCCCATTTATCGGGGATGCGTATTTTCGCCGAAAGTGATTCTGCTGGCGTAAACTCCGCGCCTAACCGCTTTGTGGGGGTGCTTGTAGATGGGAAAGGTTGGACAGCTGGACAAGTTTCGCTATAACAGGTCGCATCAAAGCTGCGCGAAATAGTGGGCTAATCCCGCGCATAATAGAGCTGAGCTATTCAATGTAGAGGGGGGTTAATTATGGCCTATGATGAGAATAAAAATTTTCCGGTATCGTGGGAAGAATTACACCGCAACTCCAAAGCGCTGGCATGGCGACTTTTGGAATTAGGCCCTTTTACAGGCATTGTTGCGGTTACCAGAGGCGGGCTGGTGCCGGCAGCCATTGTCGCAAGAGAGCTGGAAATTCGCCATATTGAAACAGCGTGTCTTGCTTCTTATCACGCACAAGATCGCGGTGAAGTCGAAATTATCAAAGCCCCTGATAATGCTGGTGATGGCACTGGCTGGCTGATTATTGATGATCTTGTTGATACTGGCGAAACTGGAAAAATGCTGCGCCAAATCATGCCAAAAGGTCATTTTGCAACTGTCTATGCCAAGCCTAGAGGCCGGCCTGTGGTGGACACTTTTATTACTGAGGTATCACAAGATACGTGGATTTTCTTTCCATGGGACCTAGAGCCACGCCCATCAGTGCCCATTGCTGAAACGCGCTAATTTGGAATTTAATTAGTCTGGAATTTAACTATTCTGGAATAGATCTATTCTGGCATAGGTCTATTAGGGCTCTAATATCGTTGCTGGTAGTTGCAAGCGAAACGCGCAGCCCTCATTGGAACTTCGCGCTAGGTTAAGCCTGCCTTCTAGTGCAAGCGCAAGGTCTAGACAAATAGCTAGCCCCAGCCCGATATGCGAGGAACGACCAGAGGTAAAGGCAGAGAAAATACGGTCTTTTATCTTGTCATCAATTCCGGGCCCATTATCAGAAATATCGATGACAGCTAGATGGCCAGCTTGCCAGATATCGATCGCGATATTTTTTGCCCCTGCATCTTGCGCATTGCAAAACAAATTCAAAAAAATCCGGTACAGCATTAGGCGATCCGTGACCAACATTTCTGGCCCTGAATAATCTAATTTAATATCTGTAGTCGCCGCTAGCTCTTCCATCAGCGCTGGCATATGTAAATTTTCTGGAGATGGCGGTGGTAACTCAGAGAGATAATCCAGCATGTTCTGGCATAATTTAGTAGCTTGCTCAGTCGCCCTAATCACCACTGGGGCGACTTGGGCAACTTTGGGATCCTCGCTGCTTTCCAGCTGGTCGGTTACCAGTAGGATAGAAGAAAGCATATTTCGTAAATCATGATTTATTTTGGCAACAGCTTCGCCTGCATCTGCCAGCCTTTGGCGCTGGCGAATCGATTGCCTGACTTTGCTATGTAGAACGCGCAGGCGGCTTTGTGCTTCCACAAGGGCAATCGGCGCGTTTAGTTCGGGCGGCGGGGCTAATATCTGGTCTGGATTTTCAGCAATAATTGTGATCTCTTCTTCCAGAGCTTTTAACGGCTTTAACCAGAATTTCGAATATATCAAAGATGCCATAGCGCTAAGCAGTAAAACGCTGACCAGAATCAATATTATCGTTTTCCCGCTGCTCAATAGCTGCAGGGAGATATGACTATTGGCATGTAGCTTAAAGCTAATGAATAACAGCGTTGTTATGAGCAGGGCTGTAACAAGGGCTGTGCGCGTGAAAATTTGAAGTTGCGTTTTCATGTCACTTTCTTGAATAAAACGTGGATAAAAATGGGCAAAACCATATGCAAAAACTATAGAAGAGAAGCAGATGGGTGCCTTCAATAAAGACGATATCACAGCCTATCTTAAAGCAATTTAGAATTGCACAAAACCACACTCAATTTGTGTTTGGTTTTCAAAAGCGAAAAAGATTGACAATTCCAGCCTTTATGCCTAATAACACAAGCTCATTAAGAGAAGAATTTATCTGATAGAAGAAAGGGCGCGGTCATGAAACGCACCTATCAGCCTAGTGTTTTGGTTCGTAAGCGCCGTCACGGCTTTAGATCAAGAATGGCAACCGTTGGCGGTCGCCGCGTGATTCAGGCCAGACGTGCAAAAGGTCGTGCAAAGCTCTCAGCCTAATAAGCTTTGAGGCCATCGACACGGCAAAAAACGGCGAGTTCAGTCAGGATTTGATGGCGAAAGCCCATAAAAAATCATTACAAAATTCGCTTCGTTTAAAAAAACGGAGTGATTTTTTGCGTCTGCAACATAAAGGCGTCCGCCAAGTAATGGCGCATTTTATTCTGCAAGCAGGCAAAGCCCCAGACCCCATTTCTAGGTCACGCTTTGGATTCACAGCCTCTAAAAAAATTGGTAACGCCGTTTGCCGAAATCGTGCAAAACGTCGCCTACGCGCCCTCAGCCATGCTCTGGACGCGCCAGCTTTGCGTGCGTGCACGGATTATGTGCTGATTGCCCGGCAATCGGTTCTAGGGGCTGAATTTGCTAGCCTAGCAGCCGATTTGCAAAAAGCGATGCAGGCAGTGCATAAAAAATTGGACAATCCATTGCCGCCTAAAAAACACGGGCATAAGCAGCAGAACTAGGTTTTAAAATGGCAGCAGATAAAAACAGCCGCAAACCCCCGCGCCGCTTGGCCCATAGGCTGGCTATCGGTGTTTTGTTGTTACCGATTTACTTCTATAGATACTTCATCTCTCCGCTATTGGGGGTCAATTGCCGCTTTTCGCCCTCCTGTTCGGACTATGCAAAGGACGCGATAATCAAGCACGGGGCATTGCGTGGCGGCTTGTTAACCGTTAAACGTATTTTGAAATGTCATCCGTGGGGGGGGTCTGGTTATGATCCAGTGCCCTAAGCCGCTAGGGGTGGCCAACAAAATTTACTGTTGGACGCTTTGTTCCAAAGGGATTTAGTTTAAGGAAGAAGTATAAGATCATGACGCCTGAAACAAAAAATATGATCGCTGCCATGTCGCTATCTCTGGCGATTTTGATAGGCTGGCAGATTTATTTCGTCGAACCTGAATTAGAGGCCGAAAAGGCAGCTTTTGAAGCGCAGCAACAGGCGCAGCAAGATGGGAGCATCCCCCAACCGAAAGCGGGTTCTAGCAGCGGGACTGTTAGTGCTTCCAGCGCTAACCAGTCACTAGCAGCTGTCAGGGATACAGGCACACGCCTTGATATTATCGCCCCCCTTGTTACCGGCTCGATTTCGACCCTTGGTGCGCGCATAGATGACCTTATTCTAACAACCTATTATCAAACCCAAGAGCCTGATTCAGAGCCCATTAGACTATTTACACGGTTTGATTCTCAGCAGCCTTATTTTGCAGAATTTGGCTGGGTAAATGCGGCTGGCCAAACGCTTTCTCTGCCTAACTCTCAAACCGTTTGGCAGGCTCAAAATGCCAGCCTGACACCTGAAAGCCCACTAGTGCTTCGCCATGATAATGGTGAGGGGTTGGTGTTTGAGCGCCGGATTGAAATTAATGACGACTATCTTATGACGATTACGCAGTCGGTTACCTCTAATCTGGACATAGAGGCTAGTCTGAACCCTTATGGTCTTATTCGGCGCAAAGGCACGCCTGCTACTGCGGGGCTGTATATTTTGCATGAAGGCCCGCTTGGCGTGTTTGATGAAACGCTGAACGAACAGAATTATGATGATTTACAGGATGCTGGCACAGACGGGATTGTTATCGACACCGAAGATAAAGGGGGCTGGATAGGGATCACGGATAAATATTGGCTGGCGGCTCTGATGCCATCGCAAGACCAGCATGTTTCCTATTCGATGCGTGCGCTTGGTGCAACGCGCGATACCTATCAGACAGATTTGCTTGGGGATACTCAAATTTTGCGCCCGGGCCAGACGATTAGCTGGCAGACGAATATGTTTGCAGGGGCAAAACAGGTCACGCTTCTAGATAAATATAGCCAAGATCTAAAAATTGCGAATTTCGATTTAGCGATTGATTTTGGCTGGTTTTATTTTCTAACCAAGCCGTTTTTCTATGCGGTAAATTGGCTGAATAGCTTGCTGGGTAATTTTGGTTTGGCCATTATTGCCTTTACCATTCTGGTACGTTTGGTGCTGTTTCCTTTGGCGAATAAATCCTATAAATCAATGGCCAGAATGCGCGACCTTGCGCCCAAAGTGAAAAAGATGCGCGAAGATATTGGTGACGATAAAACCCGTCTAAACCAAGAAATGATGACGTTATACAAGCGCGAAAAGGTTAATCCAGCGGCTGGCTGTTTGCCAATTTTACTGCAAATTCCAGTGTTTTTTGCGCTCTATAAGGTGTTGTATGTTTCTATCGAAATGCGGCATGCCCCTTTTTATGGATGGATACAAGATTTATCGGCGATTGACCCAACCTCTATTTTCAATTTGTTTGGCTTGCTGCCTTATTCTGTTGATTTCATGCCGCAATTTTTGTCAATAGGTATCTGGCCTATATTGATGGGGATTAGTATGGCTGTGCAGATGCGCTTGAACCCGCCGCCACCAGATCCTATTCAGGCAAAGATATTCCAATGGATGCCTGTATTTTTCACCTTCTTGCTAGCAGGCTTCCCAGCTGGATTGGTGATTTACTGGACATGGAACAATACCCTGTCGATTGCGCAGCAATGGTGGATTACCAAAACCATCAAGAAGCAAAGCCAGCAGAGCTAACGATATGGAAGAGGCAGCACCGGAAACCAGCGCAAGCGATTTAGGGCTTGATGATTTCAGCCCTGAAGAGCTTGAAAGCGGGCGGTTATTATTTGCTGGTGAATGCCATTTTATAGCCGCTTCTAATTCGCTAGATAACCTGCCGCCGCTTGACCTGCCTGAAGTCGCCTTTGCGGGTCGGTCTAATGTAGGCAAATCTTCGCTGGTGAACGCGTTGACAGGGCGGCGTACACTCGCCAGATCTTCGCAGACGCCGGGGCGCACCCGTCAGCTTATTTTCTTTGCGCTTGCCCAACGCCTGCAGCTTGTAGATTTGCCGGGCTATGGTTACGCAAAAGCGCCCAAAACCGATATCAAGGCTTGGACTACCCTCACCCGGCAATTTTTAAGTGGGCGCCAGAGTCTGCAACGTATGTTTTTGCTTATAGATGCGCGGCGCGGGGTTAGTCCAGCTGATGAAGATATGATGAAGCTGATGGATGATGCGGCTGTGCCATGGGCAGCTATTCTTACAAAGATGGATAAGGTAAAGATGTCTGAGCAAAAAGCCGTGATCGCAAAAACAACTGAAAAAGTCAGTCGGCATGTTGCTGCCTATCCTCATGTGTGGGTCACATCATCTGAAACCAAGCTTGGGATTGAAGCGCTTCGGGCGCATCTTGCCAGCTATAGCCTTTAGCCCAATCGAAAAGCGGTTCTGGCGTTTATCTGACAGCTTTATTATAGTGTGGCGATAAGCAGATGGCAGCGTAGCTGATAGCCACGCCTATCAAAAAAATAGTGAACCTATTTAGTAATGCATAGAACGAGACATGACGATGACATCACAAACCGATGAATGGATGGAAAAGGCTGGCCTACTTATTGAGGCACTGCCCTATATGCGCCGTTATAGCAATAAGCCGATTGTGGTGAAATTTGGTGGTCATGCTATGGGCGAGCAGGCGTATGTAGATAGCTTTGCTGCGGATATGACTTTGCTACGCCAAATTGGCGCCCAGCCAGTGGTTGTGCATGGTGGTGGCCCACAAATAGGCGATATGCTTAAGCGGTTAAAAATCGAATCCAATTTTGTAAATGGTTTACGGGTAACCGATGCGGCAACTATTTCGGTAGTGGAAATGGTGCTGGCTGGCGCTATAAATAAATCATTAGTGGCAGCTGTAAATATGGCTGGCGGGCGGGCTGTTGGGCTGTCTGGTAAGGATGGTCATCTTATTACAGCCAGTAAATTAGACAGTCCTGCGGGCCAGAGTGACAGCCAGATAGAAAAGATAGATTTAGGATTTGTTGGCAGGCCAGAAACAGTTGACCCAACCGCGCTTTCGGCATTGATGGCTGCAGATATGATCCCGGTTATTGCCCCTATCGGCAGTGGGGTAGATGGCCAGACCTATAATATTAATGCGGACACGGCCGCCGGGGCGGTTGCTGGCGCTATTGGGGCTAGCAGGTTGCTGATGCTAACGGATGTTGCGGGCGTTAAGGATAAGGACGGGGGGCATATCTCGCATCTGACAGTTAGCGAAGCGCAACAGCTGATAGAAGATGGCACGGTTCAGGGCGGTATGATCCCAAAGGTAGAAACCTGCATTGACGCGGTAGAACAAGGCGCTGAGGCAGCGGTTATTTTGGATGGCCGCGCCCCACATGCTGTCTTGGTGGAACTGTTTACTGAACATGGTATTGGCACGCTAATTACCAGAGATTAAGACGAGACTGACGGAAAAAAAAGAGGAGGACCAGATGAAAACAAATCTGGACAGCTTTGGCTTAGCTGAAATTAAAGATTGGGTATTTGATTTGGATAATACCATCTATCCCGCCAGCTCTAGCTTATTTCCGCGTGTAGCAGAACGGATGACCAGCTTTATCATGGAGCATTTCAATTTGGATGCCGAAGCCGCTGCTGAGATGAAAACGCGCCTGTTTCGGAAATATGGCACCACCATGCATGGGCTAATGCGTGAGCATAATATGGCACCAGATGATTTTTTGGCTTATGTGCATGAAATAGATTTATCTGACGTGCATTATGATGCAGATCTGGATAATTTTATTGCTAGCCTGCCGGGGCGTAAACATATCTATACCAACGGCACTACCCGCCATGCGACGCGTATCTTAGAGGCATTTGGCATTCGTCATCATTTTGATTTTATTTTCGATATTGTGGCATCTAGCCATATACCAAAGCCAAATCCAGCGCCCTATCAGACCTTTATTGCGCAAAGCAACATTGACCCGCACACCAGTGTTATGGTCGAAGATATGGCGCGTAACCTAGAACCAGCGGCGGCATTAGGCATGAAAACAGTCTGGCTGGTTAGCGATCATGACTGGGCAGCAAATGGCGCGGATGAAGATTATGTCCATTATATCTCTGCAGACTTAAAAACATTTCTTGCAGAAATTCATCAAGCTCATACTCTTTAAGGTGCAATTTTAGGCGCAATTTCCAGAGCAATTTTTAGGCGCTCTTTATTGCAAGGGCTGGTGTGAAATAGAAAACAAAGCGCTATATATGAGATGAGTTTTATTATAGCGGGTTAAATTACGGTCAATTGAAACCTCGAACATAAAAAAGGGTAAAACCCCGATCTAAGGAGAATCAGATGAGTAGTGCCAATCTCGAACAGGTTATAGATACTGCTTTTGAAAACCGTGACAGCGTGAACGCCTCTACCAAAGGCGAAGTAAGGGAAGCAGTCGAAGAAGCGCTAGCGATGCTGGATAGCGGAACGGCGCGGGTGGCTGAGCCCCTTGGCAACCATCAATGGCAGGTCAATCAGTGGCTGAAAAAAGCGGTTCTATTATCTTTTCGTTTGAACGATATGGTGGTTATGCCCGGTGGCCCAGAACATCCGCAAGCTGGCGCGTCTGTCTGGTGGGACAAGGTGCCGATGAAGTTTAGCGGCTGGAGTGCTGAAGACTTTGCCAAAGGGGGGTTTCGTGCCGTACCAGGCACGATTGTCAGACATTCTGCCTTTATTGCGCCATCTGTGGTGCTGATGCCTAGCTTTGTTAATTTGGGCGCTTATGTGGATAGCGGCACGATGGTGGATACGTGGGCAACCGTGGGCTCATGTGCGCAGATTGGTAAAAATGTACATCTATCTGGCGGTGCGGGCATAGGCGGTGTGTTAGAGCCGTTGCAGGCAGGCCCGGTTGTTATCGAAGATGATTGTTTTATTGGCGCCAGATCTGAAGTGGTTGAAGGTGTAGTGGTTGAGCAGGGTGCGGTATTGTCTATGGGCGTATTTATCGGCGCTTCTACGAAAATCATTAACCGGGTCACAGGTGAGGTTCATATGGGCCGTGTGCCAGCCTATTCGGTAGTGGTACCAGGCAGCATGCCTGGCAAGCCGCTAGCAGATGGCAGTCCCGGCCCCTCTTTGTCTTGCGCGGTCATCATCAAACAAGTGGATGAGCGCACGCGCTCTAAAACTTCTGTGAATGATTTGTTGCGCGACTAATGCTTGGATACAGGGTGCTTTTTAGATGACTGCTCTTTCCTACGCTGTCCAGCTAACGCAAGATTTAGTGAAATGTCCGTCTGTAACGCCGGCACAAGGTGGGGCACTTGATCTGCTTGAAGAGGTGTTAACAGGACTTGAATTTAAGTGTACGCGTCTGCCCTTTGGTGAGGGCGAGGCGCGTATTGACAATCTGTTTGCAAAGATAGGCTCAGGCCATCCGCATATCGCATTTGCAGGGCATACGGATGTTGTCCCTGCAGGTGATGTGGCAGCTTGGTCATCTGACCCTTTTGGCGGCGATGTGCGGGATGGGAAAATATATGGGCGTGGCACCGCAGATATGAAAGGCGGAATAGCCGCCTTTGTAGCGGCGGCGAAAACCTATCTTGAGAGCGGCGCCCTAAAGGGGAGTATCAGCCTTATCATTACTGGCGATGAAGAGGGCGCGGCACGTTATGGCACGGTTAAGATGGTTGAATGGCTGGAGGAGAAAGGCCTGCAACCTGATTTCTGTATTGTGGGTGAGCCAACAAATCCGCATGAGCTAGGCGATATGATAAAAAATGGGCGGCGCGGCTCGCTAAGCTGTCAGTTGCATGTGGAAGGGGTGCAAGGGCATGTTGCATACCCCCATCTTGCCAATAATCCTATGCCAGCTCTTTTTGCGATGCTGGCGCCGGTTAATTCTACTGAACTGGATGGGGGCACTGATTATTTTGATCCCAGCACAGCAGAGGTTACAGATATAAAACAGATTGGCGGGGCAAGTAATGTGATCCCCCAAGCCGCTATGGCTGCTTTTAATATCCGCTTTAATACCGAGCATAATGTGGATAGTTTGCAAGGTTGGCTAGAAGAGCATTTTGAGAGGATGGCCAAACAATACAAGGTTAGCTATCGGGCTGAGTTTGCGTCCAATGCTTCCCCCTTTATTACCGAGCCGGGTGTGCTAACCACAAAAATGCAGGCCGCGATATCCCGCCTGACCAATAAACAGGCAAGCTTGTCTACAACAGGGGGGACTTCTGATGCGCGGTTCATTTGTAAAATTTGCCCAGTAGCAGAATTTGGTTTAGTGGGGCAAACTATGCATAAAATTGATGAGCATGTAGCGACAGATGATATTGACCGGCTTGCAGATATATATGCTGAAATGCTGGCAGAACTGGATAGAAACTAATGGCAGAAACAGAGCCACCAAAGGCAAGTATTGTCCAAAATCTTATCGCTGCCTTTGATGTGATAGCTAGGCGGGTGACAGTAGAAAACGCTTTCTCCTTTACCCCGACATCCTTCTGGCAAGCGGTATTGGCTAGCTGGGGTTTCGGGTTGTTTATGACCCTCCCATTCGTCCATTTAGGCACAGATTTCCTTGCCCTTTATGGTGTGAGCTCACTTGTCTCTTTGCTCTTATATGCACTGATTGTCTGGCATATGCTGGTTTGGTGGCGGCGTAGTGATAAATACTTACGTTTTGTTATTCCCTTTTTCTGGCTATATGCGTTGCAAACTGTCCTTTTTGGGCTGGTTACCATCCTGATGTTTATGACCGGTATCGTGTTGCTGCAAATTTTTGTTCTACCTATCGCGATATGGATATTGGTGTGGCAATTCCGCATTGCCCGCAGCCAGCTAGAGCTTGGTTTTGGCGCGGCAATTGGGCTTGTGCTTGGGCGTTTTGGCGTGGATATGGTTGTCGGCACAATAGGCGGGTTACAACGCACAATGAGTCTTGGCTAAGCGCCGAAGCTGGGCGTCTTGGCTAAGTGTTTGAGCTAGGCGTCTGATCTGGCGTCCAATTTTTCCTTTGGATAGATTATGTCTGTTAGATAAAGCCCGTGCGGCGGAGCTGTAGGGCCAGCTTTAGCCCTATCTTTGGCTTCTAATGCTGTTTTTACATCCTCCGGCGTCCATTTGCCTGTACCAACTAGCGCTAGCGTGCCAGTGAAATTGCGCACCTGATGATATAAAAAAGAGCGTGCGCGTGCGCGGATATGCACTTCATCTTCCGCGCGGCTTACGCTCAGGCTATCTAGGGTGCGCATCGGTGAATTGGCCTGACAACCGGTCGCCCGAAAGCTGGTAAAATCATGCTGGCCAACAAGCTGTTGTGCCGCTTCATTCATCGCCTCAACGTCAAGCTTTCTGCGATGGTGCCAGACATGTTGGCGGCGCAAGGATGCCGGTATAGGCCTGTCTAGGATGCGATAGAGATAGCCGCGCTCTGTTGCATCAAAACGCGCATGGAATTCAGACCCAACAGGCTGAGCAGATAAGACGCTAATTTGGCGCGTCTCTAGCCATGCATTTAGCCCATTTACGACTGCATAGCTATTAAGGCTAGCGGGCACATCTAGGTGGGCCGCTTGTGCACAAGCATGCACGCCAGCATCCGTGCGTCCAGAACCTTGAATAGGGGTAGGCTGGTTAGTCAATTTTTTGGCTGCTGCCTCTAGATAGGCTTGCACGGACGGCCCATTATCCTGTCGTTGCCAGCCAACAAGTCCAGTGCCATCATATTCGATGGTAATCAGCATGCGTTGCAGGGGCGGTGATGTCTTTGCTTCTACCATCAGACCCCCCTTGTGGTTTTTTTTATGGCATTTGCGGCGGTGATGTTCTCGCCCAGCTGCCAGTTCTGCCCATTTAAAAAGGCCGCCCCGCTCATCGGTTTTTTGCCCGCTGGTTGCAGTTTTGTTATTTGAAGTACGCTATTATCCCCGCAAGCTATTTTTATGCCATCTGCTTGGCTGCGACCCAAATAACTGCCGGGTGCGGCGTCTGTTACGTCATCAGATAGTGCCTCTGCCGAAAGGAGCTTTAGCCGCCCAGATTTGGTTTCGATAGAGGCGCCCGGATAGGGGCTGAACGCGCAAATTTTGCGCATCAGCGCTGACGCAGGCAAGGCAAACCCTAGCTGCGTTTCCGAATTACTGATTTTTGTAGCATAGGTTACCCCCATTTCTGGTTGCGGGGTAGCGCGTATATTGCCTGTCATCAGCGCGTCGATTACTGGCGGCATTAATTCAGCTGTTAGGGCGGCAAGCGCATCATGCAAGGTGCCAGCGTTCATCCCATTATTAATGTTGATTGCCGCATCGCTTAGCATTGGCCCTGTATCTAGCCCTTCTTCCATCTGCATAATGGTAACGCCCGTTTGTGCATCGCTTGCCTCTATCGCGCGCTGGATGGGGGCGGCGCCGCGCCAACGTGGCAATAAAGAGGCATGCCCATTAATACAGCCAAGAGGCGGGATATCTAAAACTGTTTTTGGCAAGATTAATCCATAGGCAATGACCACAAACAAATCAGCCTCAAAGCTGGCTAGCCGGGCTTCTTCTTCTGCATTACCGCGCAGGCGAACAGGGGAAAAACATCGAAGGCCAAGCTGGCTGGCACAATTGGCAACAGCGGTGGGCTGCAATTTCAACCCGCGCCCAGCTTTGCGCGGCGGCTGGGTATAGACGGCGCAAATCTCAAAAGCCTCATTTAAGACGCGCAGGCTCGGCACCGAAAAATCTGGACTACCCATAAAAACAAGGCGGGCTTTGCGGGGGCTGCGAGAGGGCTTTTTAGTATCTGTCATAGGCGTGCTTTAGCTTCTTTTAACACTTTGCGCCAGATCATATCACGTTTCAGACGCGAGAGACGGTCAATAAATAAAACCCCGTCTAAATGGTCTATCTCATGTTGTATACAAGCTGCGAGCAATCCACCTGCCTGCATTTCGTGGATATTGCCATCTGTGCCTAGATAGCGGACTTCCACCTCTGCTGGGCGAACCACGTCACCATGATGTCCGGGGATGGATAAACACCCCTCTTCTAATTTTGCTGTTTCCTCAGATGAAGCGATAATCTCTGGGTTAATCATTTTCCATAATTCAGCGGCACTGCCATCCTTGGCGCAATCCATAACAATAACGCGCTCTAGCCTTCCGATTTGATTAGCTGCTAATCCAATGCCTGGCGCGTCATACATTGTATCAGCCATATCGTCCAATAAGCCTAGTAGCTCATCTGTTATCGTCTCTACGGGTTGTGCTGTTTCCCGTAAAATAGGCTCCGGCGTTAAAATAATCGGCAATATTGCCATCTGAATAACCCTAACTTTGCTTCTCTATTTACATCTTTAGCTTTTCTGGTGCGGAGTATGAATAAACTGCCGGTTTTTCGCAAGATCTGTTGCCCGAGGAATAATTTTCCCGAGAAATTATTTTGGGGCTAGTCTGGCGGGATTTTTTGGCCACCCTAATTTGCAGATGAAGTTTTAGTAAAACAATGCTAGTGAAAGGGCATGGATGTAGAACTCTCTGTTATCTCTTTACTGCTGGTTTTTGCCGTTGTCGCTGTCCTCTTAGGTGCAGGGCTGGTGCTTATATTGCGCCGGCAAGGGTTGGCAACAGATGCTAAACCGCCGCAAGAGCTTATCGAATTACGCGGCCAGCTTAGCCAGCTTACCCAAGCCGCCCAACAACAACAGCAAGGCCATGTTGAACAGATGGCTGCCCTATCAAAACGGCTAGAAGAATCGCTCGCTGGTATGAGCGCACGTATGGGCAATTCCCTGCAGGAACAAACTGAAAAAACACATAAAAACCTGAGTGATCTAGCTGCACGTCTTGCTGTCATTGACGCGGCTAATACCAAAATTGGTGAGCTTACAGGACAGGTTACACAGCTTCATAATATTCTGGCTAATAAAACCGACAGAGGCGCGTTTGGGGAAGTTCAGCTAGAGAATCTCGTGCGCAATGTATTACCGCCAAATGCCTATGAATTTCAGGCGCAACTATCTAATGGTCGCCGCGCAGATTGCTTGTTGAAATTACCTAACCCGCCGGGGGACATCATTATTGATGCAAAGTTTCCATTAGAAGCATGGCACCGGATGCAAAATGCAGATGATGAAGGGGCACGAAAGGCGGCGCGCAAACAGCTGGGCATGGATGTTTTGAAACATGTCAAAGATATTCAGGAGCGTTATATCATCGCTGGTGAGACAGCCGAATCAGCTTGTTTGTTTCTGCCTTCCGAAGCGGTTTATGCCGAATTGCATGCAAATATGCTGGATGTGGTAGAAAAATCTTATGATGCGCGGGTTTGGATTGTCTCGCCAACGACGATGATGGCAACCTTAAACACGGTACGCGCTATCTTAAAGGATGCACGAATGCGTGAGCAAACTGCCCTTATCCAGAAAGAAATTGGCATGCTGGTTGGGGACGTTATGCGTCTGGATAAGCGGGTAGATAATCTTGGCAAGCATTTTGAGCTGGCACAAAGAGATGTTCAGGAGATTAAGACCTCCACAGGCAAAATCAGTAACCGTGGCCGGCGTATTGAGGATTATGACGTTGCAACAGAAGAGGTAAAACCAGTCGTTGCTGCGCCAAAAGATTTGCTGTCTGCGGCGAATGAGAAAGCTTCGGAAGTAGACTAGTCCGCCTATAGGCTTGTGCGGGCCTTCATCGCCTGTGCAAGCGTGCCATCATCTAGATAATTTAGCTCCCCGCCCACAGGCACCCCATGCGCAAGCCGGGTTATTTTCAAGCTAGCTACCTCTAACCGCTCGGCAATATAATGTGCCGTGGTCTGGCCATCTACGGTTGCGGAGGTTGCAAGGATAACTTCTGGCTGCCTCTCTGGTAATGTTTGCAGGGTATGTGCACGCGCAACTAGCCGGTCAATGCCAAGTTCTGCTGGACCGCGGCCATCGAGTGCGCTCAAGGTGCCGCCGAGCACATGATAAAGGCCAGAAAAAATCCCTGCTCGCTCAATAGCCCATAAATCAGACACATCTTCAACCACACAAAGCCGGCTATGATCGCGTCGTCCATCAAGACAAATGCTGCACTTATCTTGTAAATCTAAATTGCCACATTCCACACAGGTGCGAACATGGCGGGCAACATGGTCCATCTCTTCGGCAAGTGGCAACATCATTTGGTCTCTGTTTTTAAGTAAAAACAAAGCAGTGCGCTGGGCTGAGCGCGGGCCAAGACCGGGCAGGCGGGATAACCGTTTTATGAGCTGATCAAGAGGGGTCTCTGGCATCTATCTTATATCGGAGCCTATATGATTAAGGGGTAAATTAGTCTAATCGCTGAAAAGTCTGTCTGCTGAAAAGTCTGGCAGCTAGAAAGGTAGCGACATGCCGGGGGGGAGCGGCAACCCACCAGTAAGTTCTTTTAAGGCTTCAGCCTTTTTTGCCTCAGCATCAGCTCTGGCATTATTTACAGCTAATTTTATCAGATCAGACAGGGTTTCAGTATCGTCTGGGTCTAGCGCCTCTGGACTAATCGCAAGATCCACGAGTTCACCCTTCCCTGATACCACAGCCACAACCGCGCCGCCGCCAACCGAACAATCAAAGCGGCTGGCTTCCATTTCGGCAGTCATTTCTTGCATTTTTTCCTGCATCTCTTGAACGCGTTTCATCATGCCGCCAATATTGCGCATTTTATTCACCCCCCCCTAGTTCGATATTTCTCGGGCTAGTTCAATATTTTCTGACGCTTGTGGCGCGTCATCCTCGTCGTCATTTTGTTTTATTGCGGTAATCTCTGCCCCTTCAAAAGCCTCTAGAACGCTGGCTACAAGGGGCAGATCTGCTGCTGCGCTTTTTTCTTTGTTTTGTATTTCTAAATCTTCTTCTGCAAGGGTTTTTCCGCCCCCTGTTTCACAGACTGAAACGAGCCATGGTGCCCCGGTTGCAGTTGACAAAGATTTGGCTAGTTGCTGGGGCAGATCTTCTGCATTGTCGCCCACTACCACAACTTCAAGCTTGTGCTGACCAAAGCTTACAACACGCAAATGCCGCTTAATACGTGCGTTAAGTATCTTCTCATTCTGTGCGTCGAAATAATCAGCGATGTCGCGCAGGCTAGCAAAGGACGGCGCGTCGCTCTTGGCAGGCATATCGGCGCTAGGGGCAGGGGGCGCAGCCGTCACGGCCTGTTCGTTGTTTGTTGTTTGAAGCGCGGTTTCTGGTGGCGGGGCTGGCGGCACTTCAGATGAAGAGGATTCTGGAGAAGATGGTACTGGAGAAGATGGTGCCGGAGAAGATGGTGCCGGAGAAGATGGTGCCGGCGAAGATGTTTCCGGCACAGCCGGGCTAGCTGGCGCTTTATCTTCTTGCAGGGTTTTGATGATATCTGCCGGGGTTGGCATCGGCGCTAGATGGGCAAGCCGTATTAATACCATTTGCGCGGCTGCCTTCGGGCTAGGGGCATCTTTTAGCTCACGGTGGCCATGTAGCATCATTTGCCAAGCTCGGCCAAGCTTGGCAATGCCCATATCTGCTATCGCGCGAAGCTGGCTTAACTGATCTTCTGGCAGGTCACCTGGGCTGGCACCAGCAGCAATCAAGCTAGCCTGATGCAACAAGTCAAGCATATCTGCAAGCATCGTTTCAGCCTCTGCACCACCCGCATCTGCTGAAAGGAATAAATTAACAGCCTCTGCTGTTTGGCCAGCAAAACAAGCCTCTAATATAGCAATGACTTGGCTTGTTTCAGCTTGACCTAGCATAGTTATGATAGAGGCTTCATCAATCTTGTCTGCGCCCATTGCGGCGGCTTGATCAAGCAAGGATAGCGCATCACGCACAGAGCCTTCCGAAGCTCTTGAAATTTGGATAAGCGCGCCGTCTTCAGCGCTAATGCCTTCGGCTTTTGCAATGCGTGCAAGATGGGTTGTCATCAGCTCATTCGGTACACGGCGCAAGTCAAAACGCTGGCATCGTGACAGGATGGTAACCGGCACTTTTCGAATTTCTGTGGTCGCAAAAATAAATTTTACATTGTCAGGCGGCTCTTCCAGCGTTTTTAGTAATGCGTTAAACGCATTGCGCGAGAGCATATGCACCTCATCAATGATATATATCTTAAATCGCGCAGAAACGGGGCGATAATTTGCGCCGTCTATAATTTCGCGTACGTCATCCACGCCGGTATTGCTAGCCGCATCCATTTCTAGAACATCAATATGCCGGCTATCCGCAATATCGCGGCAATGCTGGCAGACCCCGCATGGGTTTAGGGTTGGCCCGCCTGTTCCGTCTGCGCCCTCACAATTCAGCCCTCTTGCCAGAATACGTGCCGTAGAAGTTTTGCCAATCCCGCGCACCCCTGTTAGCACAAAGGCATGGGCAAGACGGCCAAGTTCCAGCGCATTACTTAGGGTGCGCACAAGGGCGTCCTGACCAATTAGCGTCTCAAAACTGTCGGGGCGGTATTTTCGCGCCAGCACACGATAGGCTGTTGTCTGATTGTCACTCATGGAGCTGAAAATAGCATTTTGTACAAGCTATGACCAGAATTATGACAGCCCAATTTGGAATTATACCAGCTGGCATACGCCTCGTCCCAATTGACAAAAACTATTTTTGACATCGCGGCGCATCTGGGATGGTTTTAGCGGAGATAAATGAAAGACTGGATGACCCGTTCAAACTATGCTTTGGCTGCTTCCTTTCGGATCTCGCCAGGGTGAGCGCAGATAATCGTCCACCCAGCCTTCCGGCGCGGATTATGCGCTATCTTCCCAACAGAGACAAGTTTTTTCAGCTTGGCTGGCGGCATTATCAGCGAAGATATTATCTCACCGAAAGGATCATCTCACCAGAAAGATTATCTCACTGAAAGGATCATCTGGCGCTTTACGATGCTTTTGAATGGCGTGCTGGGCTGGCAGGATAGGTGCCTAAAATCTGTACGCCGCCATCCTTGCAATAGAATCGTAATTCTTCGAGGGCCCGCGCCATCGCTGTTGTTTCTATATGCCCTTCACAATCAATATAGAATTGCGCGGCCTGCATAGACCCGCCTTTCATATAGGATTCAAGCTTGGTCAGATTGATGCCGTTCGTAGCAAAGCCGCCTAAGGCTTTATAAAGCACAGCAGGCACAGACCGAACTTCAAAAATCAGCGTTGTGATTGCGGGCAAATTAGGGTCGGCTGGAATATCTTCTTCACGCGCCATCACCAAAAAGCGGGTTGTGTTGGAATTACTGTCCAGAATATCTGCATCTAAAATATCCAGACCATAAATATCTGCTGCGAGAGAAGACGCAATGGCGCCTACATTTTTATCCCCTAGCAGAGCAATATCTTTGGCTGCCCCTGCTGTGTCGGCATGAATTACTGGCTTTATAGCTAATTTTTCAAGCGATTTTCGGCACTGTGCTAGACCTTGCTCATGGCTATGCACTTCGGTGATATCGCTAAGCTGTGCACCCTTTATCGCCAGCAGCTTATGGTTAACAGGCTGGAAATGTTCGCCAATAATGTACAGACCAGATTCTGGCAGAATGTGATGGATATCAGCAACGCGGCCAGCGGTAGAATTTTCCACTGGCACCATGGCAAAATCGGCCTCGCCCTGTTGCACGCTCAAGACCATTTCAGAAAAGCTGCTACAGGCCAGTGTTTGCGCTTTTGGCATTACAGAACTACAGGCTAAATGGGAATACGCGCCCGGTACACCTTGGAAAGCTATTATTTTATCCATAGCCATGATGGTTATCTTTCTTTATCCAAATCAGAATCTTGTGCAATGCAGGTTGTTTTTCGGCTCTTTTTGCCTGAATTAGAACCTTATTGCAAATACTGTAAAAACCCTAAAGGCGCGGTGGTAGTAATATCCGGGGCTAGGCGCTTTGCGTCCAGCGCTCCCTTACGGCGTCTAAATCTTCTTGTGTGTCTACCCCGCCAGGCGCGTTATCAACCACGCCAACACCAATAGACATTCCAGCCTCTAGCGCACGAAGCTGCTCTAATTTTTCAGATTGCTCAAGAGGGGAAGGGGGCAAAGAGACAAATTTTTTCAAAGCCGAGACGCGCCAACCATAAAGGCCAATATGATGATAGAAATCAGCTTTGCCATCTGGCACCGCAGCACGGCTGAAATATAAAGCCCGCCCGGTTTTCTCGATCCCTTCTGGAAAGCTGATCACGGCTTTTACGACTTGTGGCTTCTGTGCTTCGGCAACGCTCATCGGGGCAACAAGGGTCGTTAAATCCCATCTATGTTCAGCCAAGATTTCTGCTAGCTTATGCAATAGGGCAGGGTCTAGCTCCGGCAAATCCCCTTGCAGGTTAATCACCATTTCAGTGTCAGCAAATTCTTGTGAGTGCTGCAAAGCCTGATAGATTCGGTCTGAGCCAGAGGGCAGAGCAGGGTCGGTTAAAATGGCACGCCCGCCGCTATCCGTAATATAAGCAGCGATTTCCGCGCTATCGGTTGCCACGCAAACAGGGCCAAGTTCAGCGCGTACCGCCTGTTGCCAGACATGCCAGATCATTGGCTTGCCTTCTATCTCTAACATCGGCTTGCCGGGGAGGCGTGTGGCCTGCATCCGCGCAGGTATCAGGGTCAGTATTTGTTCATTTTTTATCTGCATAATTGTGGTTTTTTCACAATTTGAGCGATCAAGCAAAGGAAAAGCTGTGTTTAGGTGTTCTGCAGGGCTTGAGAGCAACGAAAAATTACGCTATCACAAATAAGCATAAAAATAGTGGGCATAAAAACGGCAAGTCCGTTTCTATCAGATCGATTTTGCGTTCATGGGAATAACAACGCAAAATTACTTATAAACGGTGGGGATATTCAAAGAATGGACGATCTCAAATTTAACAAAGTTGCGGCTGGGTTCTTGCTGGCAGCATTGTTGGCGATGGCAGGCTACAAACTCTCAGAAGTTCTGGTGCCGCATCAGAAGCTTGCGCAAAACGCCTATCCAATTGAGGTGCAGGTAGCAAGCACAACAACCGCCGCACCAGCGGCAGCAAAAGGGCCTGAACCTATTCTGGCACTTCTTGCGTCAGCAGATGTAGAAGCAGGCATTAAAACAGCTAAAAAATGTACCGCCTGTCACGTCTTTGATAAGGGCGGCAAAAACAAGGTTGGCCCGGGTTTGTGGAACATTGTAAATGCCGACAAAGCCAATGTAGATGGCTTTAGCTATTCTGCAGCATTAGCTGAAATGGATGGTGGCTGGGACTATCAGGCTCTGAACGCGTTTTTGTATAAGCCAAAGGCATATGTAGCGGGCACAAAGATGAATTTTGCTGGGCTAAAAAAGCCGCAAGATAGAGCCAATATTATTGCTTATTTGCGCTCTCTGGCAGACGCCCCGGCTGCCCTGCCATCTGAGGGTGATATAGCAGCTGAGACTAGCGCACAGGCGCAATGAGCTTAACATCAAACACGTTTAAAGAGGCGGAGAGATTGCTGGCAAAAATGCCAGAGATTTCTCGGCCTCTTATCACAAAATATTTCCGTCAAGGAACAGACGTCTTGCAAAAATCAGATGATAGTCCAGTTACTATCGCTGATAAATCGGTAGAAGCCATTTTGCGGCGCACCCTAGAAGCGCATTTTCCAGATCATGCCATCATCGGTGAGGAAGAAGGCGGTTTAGCCGATAAGCCTTTTTGCTGGGTTATTGACCCTATAGACGGCACCCGGGCCTTTATAACTGGCAAGCCCCTATTTGGAACGCTGGTCGCACTTGCCCATGATGGGGTGCCTGTTTGCGCGATGATTGATATGCCAGAACTAGATGAATGTTATCTGACCAGAGACGGTGCAGCCTATCTGCGAAAAGCTGGAAATGAGGAAAAGCTATTAACGCGGCAAACCACCGCCCTTAGCGCAGCACATATAGCAACCACAAGTCCAGATGCCTTTACCAGCCAAGGCTGGAAAGTCTTTCAGCATCTAAGGGCGCAATGCCTGTCCCCGCATTATGGCGGGGATTGTTATAATTATGCGCTTCTAGCTTCTGGGCATATGGATTTGGTTGTTGAGCATCAGCTTGCCCCGCACGATATCATGGCGCTCGTGCCGGTAATGGAAGCAGCTGGCGCAGTTGTTACCGATTGGCAAGGCCAGCCGATACGCCTAAATGGTGATGGCTCTATTCTGGCGGCGGCGAATATGACATTGCATAGATTAGCGCTCTCTGAAATCCAGCAGGTGGCCGGCTAATGAAGGCAGATGGCGAAGTCAAAATTGCCTATTTTGATAATAGTGGCCGCGATGATAAACGCCGCTGGTGGCAGGATTGCCTTTCTGAAAGGTTGGGCCCATGCCAGCTAATACCCCTAGAAGATAGCGCCGCTTTGGGTTGTGAATTTGCGCTTGTTTGGTATCCCCCGCAAGGCCGGCTGGCGCAGCTAAAAGACCTAAAACTTATTGTCTCGCTTGGCCAAGGGGTAGATCATCTTATGGCAGATAAAAGCCTGCCAGATGGCCCTGCCATTACCCGTCTGGTAGACCCGGATATGTCGCACGCGCTTAGCCAGTGGGTGCTATTGAATGTTCTGGATTATTTGCGTGATGGACGCCACTACCGCGAGAATGCAAAAGAAAGGCGATTTGAAGCCCGCGAACAGCGCCAGACAAAAAATCTGCCTATTGCGGTATATGGCATGGGGGCTATCGGGCTTGTTATTGCGCAACGCCTAGCCGCCATCGGGTTTGATGTATCTGGCTGGTCTCGTAGCGAACGAAATTTTCCAGAACCGATAAAATCTGCACATGGCAAGGCTGGGTTTGATGCGCTGCTGGCGAGCTGTGATATCCATATCTGTATTCTGCCACTAACCCCCTCAACCACAAATCTGTTTGATGCAACAGCTTTTGCGAGGATGAAAAAGGGGGCATACTTTATTAATGGTGGACGCGGCAAACAGGTGGTGGAGGCAGATTTGCTAGCTGCACTCCGCGCCCAGCATCTAGATGGTGCCTGTTTGGATGTATTTGCAGAAGAGCCGTTGCCGCCTCAGCATCCTTTTTGGCAAGAGCCAGCCATTACCATCTGGCCCCATGTAGCAGCCCAAACCAATCCAGATACAGCTGCTGATCAAGTCGCAGCCGCTATAAGAGCCGCAGCAGAGGGGGCGCCATTGTCCAATCTGGTAGATAAAGGCCGCGGCTATTAAATGAGCTAGGTAAATAAACCAGTTCAATAAACCAGCTAAAAAAACCAGCTAAACAAACTGGGTTTATTTTATTTTTTCGCGCGCGCCTCGATGAAGGCAAATAGCGCACGAAGGCCCATGGCCTCGCCGCCTTTTGGCCGGCCAGGGCGGCTGGACAGGTTCCATGCCATCACATCAATATGCGCCCAATCTGCCTTCTTGCCAACAAAACGGCGCAGGAATAACGCAGCCGTAATCGCCCCGCCATAGCCAGAATGGCCTGTGCTAGATAGGCCAGCTTGCCCAGCATCCAAAAATCGCTCATACGCCTCGAATAGCGGCAATTGCCACAAGGGGTCATCAAGCTCGCCGCCAAGCTGCATCAACGCTTTAGCGGTGTCATCATGGTTGCAAAACAGAGCCGGGCATTCGGTGCCTAACGCGACCCGTGCGGCGCCTGTGAGCGTGGCAAAATCTACCACGAAATCAGGGGAAGGGTGATCTTTGTCATTAAAGGCATAATGCAGTGCATCGGCGAGTACAAGCCGGCCTTCTGCATCTGTGTTGCCGACCTCTACAGCAATGCCAGCAGCCGTTTCAATTACATCCAGTGGTCGCATAGCACGTTCAGATATCGCATTTTCGGCCGCCGCAACCAGCACCCGCAAGCGTATCTTTATCCCTGCTTCCATCAGAGCGGCAGCAAGGCCTAGCACATGTGCAGCGCCGCCCATATCCTTCTTCATCAGTTCCATTGCGCGGGATGGTTTGATATCTAGCCCCCCTGAATCAAAGCTAATACCCTTGCCAACAAGCGTAATTAACGGGCCTTCATCACCCCAACTCATATCAATAAGACGGGGCGGGATTTCGGCTGCGCGCCCCACGATATGTAACGCTGGTGCATAGCCTTCCAGCACCTTGCCCTTGGTTACCTTCACCTTAGCTGAATAGGTTTGCGCAATTTCTTTAGCTGCTGTTTCAATGCCTTGTGGGGTCATTTTGTTCGCAGGCTGATTAATCATTTCACGGGCGATATGTATACCTTTTAGCTGCGCGTGAACGCCTCTATCCTGATCTGTTTTAGCCAGCGCGAGTTGGGCTTTGTTATTTGGGTCTTTTTCTGGTCTGTGGGGAGCAAAGTGATATTGTGCCAGTCCCCAGCCAAGCTGAATCTTGCTAAGATCAACCTCCCCAGCAAAGGTCAAATCAGCCGCCCAGCTACCAGCGGGCAGGCGGCTAGCTGCGCCAGCACTTTCCCAGATAAGGTTTTTGTCGGTGATTAAGGCTGCGGCACTAATATGGCCGTCAGTGCTTGGCAAGGTGATGCAGGTTCCTGCTTTGGCAGGCAGGGCTGTTTCGCGCACCCAGTTTTGCTGTGCTTTGGGTAAGCTATCCAGCCACCTATCGAGATTTTTCTGGCAGACAATAAAAAGGGGGCAGGTATCCTTGGCTGGTTCTACAATTCCGGTCTGCGTTTTTGTGACTGACATCATCACTCCATAAAGGTTAAATTAGGTAATTGGGGCGCCGACATATCGGTTGAACATATGGCCTAGATATAGCGCTAAATAAATCCCTCTAACTAAGAGATAAACAATAAAGGCGAACATCAGCCCGTCAAGCCCTGCCGAGCCGAAGAAAAACACAGCTCCAGCAAATAGCGCAAAAGACACGAGCATACCATTGCGCATATAATGACTGGCTGCCGCGCCGACATAAACGCCGTCCATTTGAAATGCCAGAAAAGAGAAGGGCGGTATTAGGACGCACCAGAACCATAGATCGGCGATAGCTGCCTGCAAAGCTGCCTGACTGGTCATTACCGGAATAATCAGCCCCTCTAATAGATATAAACCTGCTGACATACTAAAGGCAGCTGCGGCGGCTAAAACAGTGGTGCGTTTGATGATTAATATTAACTTGGCGCGGTTGCCCGCCCCTATGGCAGTGCCGGCTAGCGCTTCGGTTGCATGCGCAAACCCATCTAATCCAAAGGCAATAAAGCCAAAAATAACCAGCACTATCTGGATCGCGGCAAGGGCGTTATCCCCGCTACTGGCCGCTTGGGATAGGAGCAGGGCTTCAACCGCCCATAATAACAATGTACGCGCACTTAAATCACGGGCAATTTTCAGCATCGCTAGCCATTTATCGCGGGCAAATAAGAGGCTGGCATCTAGGCTGGATAGAGTGAGGGGGAAGCGTTTTGGCTGCGTACGCACAATCGCTATCATCAAGATAAAGCCTGCCCATTCCGAGATAGCAGACGCCGCCGCTACCCCATCAACATCTAGCCCAAACCCCAGCACAAATAAGAAATTAAAGGCAATATTCAGCGCATTGATAAAGATAAGCTGGGTCATACATAGCCGCATGGCTTGCTGGCCAAATAGCCAGCCTATCATCACTGCATTGCCCAATGTTGCTGGCAGACCCCAAATTCGGACACTGAAATAGGTGTCCATATGGAGTGCCGCTTCTGGTGAGGTTTCAATCCACCTTAACGCCAGCATTAAAATAAAGGGGTGCAACAGAATAAGCAGGATACTACCGACAAGTGCGATAAGCTGGCTGCGCATAAAAATCTGGCTTATTTCCTGTTTATGACCTGCGCCTGCTGCGCGTGAGGTAAGCCCAGTTGTCCCCATACGCAAAAAGCTAAAGCTAAGAACAATAACACCAAAAATAAGGCCGCCAAGCGCGACCCCGCCAACATAAGCTGGGCTTGGCAGATGCCCCATCATCGCTACATCAACTGCCCCTACCATTGGAACAGACATCGTGGATAACATCACCGGCCAAGATAAAGCCCAAATATGACGATAGCTCGTCTCAGCTTCTTTAAAGCGTTCTGTCTCTGCTGTTCGCTTTGGCTTCATTTTTTGCGCTTTTTTCATGTGCGCTTGTACCTCTATTTCAGGGTTTTTTCAAAATACTAATCTGCGGCATAAATTTCAGCTGCGAGGGTTTTTGTTTTTTATGCAGGTATTTCTGTATCTCTTGACTGGCGGAGCTTGGCGATTTCCGATAGGGTTAGACAATTTATGATGCGCGTTATAGAACACAAAAAAGGTTCGGGTTTTATAACCCATATTTTCTTGGGCCTGTTCAAACAGAAGCAGGCTAAAATGGCGATTGGCAAAGATGAGCTTATCCACATATTTATCTTCCAGAGACTGGCAGCGCATCCTAAGCAAAATAGCGAGCCATCGGGGCTTTTTCTGGGGATTCCTAACGGTGATTTTTATCGCTGTGCTTATGGGGCATCAAAGCCTTGAAGTGATCGACCGTGATGAAGCCCGTTTTGCACAGGCAAGCAAGCAAATGGTGCTTAGCGGGGATTTAATTACCCCTTATTTTATGGATGAGTTGCGTGCAAAAAAACCAATAGCTATCTATTGGTTGCAATCTGCCTCAGCGGCCATTTTCGGTCATTTTGACATTGCTAGTTATCGCCTGCCTTCGGCGCTAGGCGTGCTGGTCGCGCTTTTCCTTACCTTCCGTTTGGCTGCTAGTATGTGGCCCGCAATCCCGCTTCTGCCAACCCTATCGGTGCTGTTGCTTGCCGCTACGCCAGTGATGATAGGCGAGGCGCATCTTGCCAAGACGGATGCGGTATTATTGGCGGCAATTTTATGTCAGCAATTTTATCTTTGGCGACTTTATCAACGCTTCCATAACCAAGACCCGCCGCCCACTGGCCTGTTATTTATTGGCTTCTGGGTGTTTATGGCGATTGGTGTTTTGGTTAAAGGCCCGATTGCCCCGCTTATTGCCCTGACAACGATTTTGACGCTGCTAGCCATAGATCGGCAGATAAAATGGTTGGCTCATCTGGCATTTTTTCGCGGAATTTTGATTTTGGCGGCAATCACCCTGCCGTGGATTGTAGCTGTATCCTATCAAACAGATGGTGCCTTTTTGGATATCGCTATTCGGGGCGATTTCCTATCCAAAGTGCGTTCAGGGCAGGAATCGCATGGGGCGCCGTTTGGCACCTATTTTGGTCTGGTTGGGCTTTTATTCTGGCCCGGAATTGCCTTTGCTGGTTTCCTATTCCGGCAGGGCCTAGAGATATTACAGCACCCTTCTAGCCGGTTTTGTGTCGCTTGGCTTGCAGGGTACTGGTTGGCGATAGAGCTTGTCCCTACCAAACTGCCCCATTATGTTTTGCCTGTTTTTCCAGCCTTGGCTATGCTTATCGCTGCTACCTTGCTTAGCCCGCTCCCCCCTGCCAGCCGATTTCAGCGCTATCTTGTCCTAGCAGGATACGGCCTTGCGGCTATTTGGGGCGCGGCGCTTGCGGGGATCTGTTTTTGGCTAGCGATTAGGTATGGTGGCCGGTCAGGGGGATGGGCCTTTGTTTTTGCGGCCCTCATTGGCCTTTTGGTTGGGTTTGTGTTGTGGCGGCTATGGCAGTGGTATCGCGGCCAGAACCTCAGCGATTTATTGGCTATTTGCGGTGCGGGTTTGGCCGTGCATATTCTGCTTATTGCTGGTTTGTTTGCCAGTCTCTCGCAAATCCATATTGCACATCGGCTGAAAGACCATATTGCTAGCTTGCCAGATAGGCCAGCGGCCATTGCGCTGGTAGGCTATCATGAACCATCAGCTGTATTCCATTTGGGTCAGGATATCTTGCTTTTGGATGTTAAGCAGGCAGCCCTTTTTATGGCCGAAGCCCCAGATGGTCTGGCCGTTATTGAAGCGCGCCACCGCGAGGCATTCCTTCAACTTGCAGAACAGCTTAACCAGCAGTTAGCGGTTACCGATACGCTTTTGGGGACAAACCTCTCAAAAGGGCGAGAGATTCAGCTATTTTTCTATCAACACCGCGCTCGAGCAAGCGGCGGCTGATTGACACTGGCTAAGCTGACAGTCTATAGGGTAGTCATGAAATTTGAACTGGCGAAAACCAGCCGTAAAAAACCAAACAGGTGTTGACGTTAAATGGCTCCTATCACATCTCAGATGCCTGAAATTTCTGTGCTGGTTCCGGTAATGAATGAGCAGGGTAATATCCGGCCCCTCATCGATGAAATTGTAGCGACATATAGCGGCCGAAAGTTTGAGATTATCTATGTAAATGATGCCAGCAATGATGGCACGAAAGATGATTTGCTCGCCGCGCAGAAACAGGTGCCACAATTACGGGTGCTGCATCACGAAAATCGCTCTGGTCAATCAGCGGCTGTGCGCACGGCGTTGCTTGCATCACATGCGCCGCTCATTGCTGTTCTGGATGGCGATGGCCAGAATATACCCGCTGATTTGCCAGCCCTAGAAGCAGCATTGCTTGCCGCACGGCCAGCGATGGGAATGGCTGGCGGGGTTCGGGTAACACGCAAAGACACCGCTATACGCCGGCAAGCCTCGGCAATTGCACGTTGGCTTAGACGTCAGCTTTTAAAGGATGATCATCCTGATAGCGGGTGCGGGTTAAAAGTGGTAGATAGAGAAATTTTTCTCAAACTTCCGTTTTTTAACCATATGCATCGTTTTATGCCGGCCTTGATTCGGCGTGAGGGAGGCTGTGTTTTGGCGGTGCCCGTTGGCCATAGAATGCGCGAACGTGGTCTCTCGAAATATGGTATTCTGGATAGGTTGCTGGTTGGTATTTCAGATATGCTAGGGGTTATTTGGCTGCTTAGGCGTATGCCAAAAACCGGGATGATTGTTGAGGATGAGGTCAAGGCTCCTAAACCAGCAAAGACAGCACCAAGAAAGACAGCACCAAAAGCCAAAACAAAAGCGAAAACAGGAAGAATGAGATAAATGTTAGAGACCATCTCAGGAATTATTGCCAGTGGGGCACTGTCTATTGGCTATCTTCTGACCAGCTTATTTCCGTTTTTACCTGAGTCTCTGGCAACTAAGCCAGAACAATTGATGCTGATTATTGGTTTTGCTGGGCAAGGGCTGTTTGCCATGCGCTTTATCATCCAATGGCTAAAATCAGAAGGGGAAGGCCGGTCGGTTATTCCGCTCGCTTTTTGGTATTTTTCTATTGGCGGCGGGTTGGTGTTGTTCTTATACGCGCTCTGGCGGCAAGACCCAGTTATTATCTGTGGGCAGGGGCTTGGATTATTTATCTATCTTCGCAACCTGTTTCTTATTTTCAAAGAACAGCGCGGTGATAACGCCTAACGCTATAGGCGCGTTTGCCCCATCTCCATAATCAGGTTCCATTCCGCCTCTCCTACCGGCACAACAGAAAGGCGTGATTGCTTTACCAAAGCTAGCTCGGATAGGCGCGGTTCTGCCTTAATTTCAGCAAGGCTCACAGGTTTAGTCATGGATTTAATGGCCCGCACTGTTACCATGCCAAAGCGCCCTTGCGGGTCGGTTGGGTCAAGATGCCAAAGCTCGGTTACATCAACAATACCAACAATTTGTTTTTCCGAAACGGAATGATAGAAAAATCCCAAATCGCCAATTTGCATGGCCTTCATATTATTGCCAGCTTGATGGTTGCGCACGCCATCCCATCCCTCGCCAATATCCCCTTTATCGAGCTGGTCTTGCCATGACCAAGTATTCGGTTCTGATTTAAATAGCCAAAATGCCATATCTGTTTGCTCCGTTAGGTTTAAATGCCAAATGAAAGGCGTTAAGCACGCGCTTATTCACTTCCAGCTTGCCGTGACAATAGCTTGGCAATGGTTGTTTTAATATTTGCCTTGTGATTAACAATTTTATCAACAGCCTCACATACGGGCATCTCAATCCCCTCAAAGCGGGCTCTAGCGCAAAGATACGCAGCAGAATGCCGCCCTTCAGCTAGTTTTTCAGGTATAGTAACACCGCTACCAAGTGCCATGCCAAAGGCCATATTACGAGAATGACTGTTGCTACAAGATAAGATCAGATCGCCAATACCAGCCAGTCCGGACATGGTTGCGCGCTGTGCGCCTAGTTTGTCTGCTAGCCGCATTGTTTCGGCCAAACCCCTTGTGATAAGCCCGGCGCGTGCATTGTCGCCTAGCTGCTGGCCAGCGCAAATGCCAGCGGCAATGGCAATAACATTTTTCACCGTCCCGCCAAGGGCTGCGCCTATGACGTCGCTTCCTTGATAAACGCGGAGTTGGCTATTTTCGAATTGTGCGGCCAAGCATGCAGATAGGTCTGTTTGTAGGCTTGCTGCCAGCAAAGCAGTTGGCAGCCCCTTTAGCACTTCATCTGCAAAAGAAGGGCCAGTAAAAAGCGCTAATGGTCTTTGGCCAAGATGTTTTGCGGCATATTCATGCAAAAAGATGCCGCCCTTTTCGTTGTCGGGCATCAATCCTTTTGCGCATAGGACAATTGCGCAATTTTGCTTTGTACCTGATTTTATGCGCTCTAGCATTTCTGCATGGGCAGCAACAGGGACCACCAAATAAACGATATCCGCTTCTTTCAAACAAGTAAGGTCGGTTGTGGCATTAAAGCCAGATAGCCCTGTAATTTCAGGATGTTGGCGTATATGCCCCTTTTCCAACGCGTGCACCGTAGAGGAAGCACGTACCAATAGGGTGCTGTTTTGTGCCGCCCCAATTTGTGCCGCACCTAGCCGCAATTGATGGGCAATTGCCGCGCCCCACGCGCCGCCGCCAATAATGACGGTATTTTTACTAATCTTCATGCTGGTGTTCATATCGCTGATTATAATGGGGGCTTAGGGGATGACCAGAAATTATTTAACTGCGCACGCCGCGCCCGGGCGGAGGCGGTGCGGCACTATCCAGAGGCCAGCGTGGTCGCGGGGCAAAATCTAGAGAATCACTTTTGCCTTGCGCTAAATATTCATGGCCAACCCATGCGACCATGGCCGCATTGTCGGTGCAAAGGGCAGCAGGCGGTATCGTAAGGGTAAAGGATAAATCACTGGCGAGGGCGCGTAATCTGCTGCCAATTTCAACATTTGCGGCTACACCGCCAGCGATAACAAGTTGGCGCTGGCCTGTTTCATCTGCAAATAATTCCATGGCGCGTGCCGTTCTATCTATCAAGCAGTCGGCAATGGCGCTTTGCAGGCTGGCGGCAAAATCAGCACGAGCAGACGCGCTTTTATCTTCTGTCTTTTGCCATTTCTGGGCTAGGGCTGTTTTCAGACCTGAAAAAGAAAAGTGACAATCTTCTGCCCCTTTACGTGGACGTGGCAGCGCAATTGCACGGCTTTGCCCGGCTTCTGCTGCGGCTTGTATAGCGGGACCGCCCGGATATCCAAGCCCCAAGACAGCGGCGCCTTTGTCAAAGGCTTCGCCGGCCGCATCATCCATGGTTGTACCCAGCCTTTTATACTGGCCGGCCCCATAAACGCTCAATAATTGGGTATGCCCACCAGAAACCAAAAGCAATAAAAAGGGAAAGCGCAGCCCATCTGTTAGCCGCGCTGTTAATGCATGCCCCTCTAGGTGGTTAACCGCAAAGAAAGGAACATCCATAGTATGGGCAATCGCTTTGGCTGTCATGGTACCAACCAACACCCCGCCAATAAGGCCGGGCCCGCCAGTGGCGGCAACCCCATCAATATCGTTTGGCGTCAATCCAGCTTCATCAAAACTATGTTTTATCACCCTATCAATGATATCTAGATGCTGGCGTGCGGCAATCTCTGGCACAACACCGCCATAGCTTGCATGAATTTCAGCTGAAGACGCAATTTGATGCGCGCAGATGGTTCGGTCTGCACGCACCAGCGCCGCAGCGGTTTCATCACAACTGCTTTCGATTCCTAAAATGATTTTATCACCTAAAATGATTTTATCAGTAATGCTCACAAGCCGGACTTTCTTGTTTTAAGCTGGCGCTTTATGGCTATCTTTACCGACTTTATAGACGATAACCCATGATTGGTAAATCGCCAGATCTAAGGCAGGGCCTAGAAAGTTGTGCGCCCTAATCTTACTAGGTGAAATCATCGCTGATTCATTTAAAATCATGGTTGATTCATTTGGTTAATTTTATAACACTGTAACATGGGAAGCGATCGCCGCCGCCAGGGGGAGCTGATTTGTTTTGGTGGCATTAGCGAGTGATAGGCTGATGCGAGAAAAAATTAGGGATCTTAAAACAGCGCGTGGCGAGAGAAGAAAAAACAACTTGTCTTAATGCGTATCATATTGCGCAAGGGGCACGTATGGCCCCTTTTGCTGGCTATATGATGCCGCTAAATTATGGGGATGGTGCGCTAAAAGAGCATATGGCCTGCCGCGAGGGGGCAGCTATATTTGACGTCTCGCACATGGCGCAGCTAGATATCACCCATGCGTCTGGTACCGCCAGCCCTATTTTAGCTGCACTAGAAGGCCTTATCCCTGCCAATTTGATAGATTTGCCAGCAGGTAAGCAACGTTATGGTCTGTTTTTGAATGCCCAAGGGGGCATTATTGATGACCTGATGGTCATTAATGCTGGGGATTATGTCCGTTTGGTTGTCAATGCAGCTTGTGCAGAAAAAGACCAAAACTGGTTACAAGCGCAGCTATCTGGTTTTAAGATTACCCGCCTTCAACGCGCCCTTGTCGCTGTGCAAGGCCCCGCCGCCGCAGATGTGGTGGCCGCTCACATTTTGCTGCCAGAAAACATGGCTTTTATGGGTGTGGCGACTAGCCAGTTTGCCGAACAAGACATACAGCTATCCAGATCAGGTTACACAGGCGAGGACGGATTTGAGATCAGCTTGCCAGAAGATATCGCAGAAGCTTTTGTTACGGCGCTTTGTGATGATGGCCGAGTTAAAATGGCTGGCCTTGTCGCGCGGGATAGCCTGCGTCTGGAGGCAGGTTTATGCCTTTATGGCCAAGATATGGACGAGAATATTAGCGTGGCTGCGGCTAGCCTTGAATGGGCGATACCTAAAATCAGGCGCATAGGCGGCGCGCGCGCAGGCGGCTTTATCGGCGCAGAACACACCCTGCCAGAATTACAAGATGGCGCGGCAATGTGCCGGATAGGCGTTCTTGCGCCTAAAGGGGTGCCGCCGCGCAGTGGGGCGCTAATTTTTGACGCGGAAACAGATGGCAATCAGATAGGTCTTGTAACCTCTGGTGCGCCCTCCCCTTGTGTTGGCCAGCCTGTAGCGATGGTGCGGGTGGTAGGTGAGGCCGCTATTGATGGGCCCTTATTTGCGGAGGTTCGCGGTAAAAGACTGGCGCTAGAACGTGCCAAAATGCCTTTTGTAGCCCATCGTTTTTATCGTGGGGGCGGTAAGGGGGCCTAAATTATGGCGCAGTCGAATAAAAAGAGAACAGACTAATATTTATCAAGCTTATGGAGCAATAAGATGGAAAAATTTACCCAAGAGCATGAATGGATTCGCCTTGATGGAGATATCGCTACTATTGGTATTACCGATCATGCACAAAGCGAGCTTGGTGATATTGTGTTTGTCGAATTACCGGAAATCGGCACCAAAGTTAGCTCAGGGGGCGAGATGGCAACCGTTGAAAGCTTTAAAGCTGCCTCTTCGGTTTATGCCCCAGTAACAGGCGAAGTGGTTGAGGTTAATGAAACGCTTGGGGATGATCCAGCGCAAGTTAACACAGAGCCGATGGGCACAGGCTGGTTTGTAAAAGTGAAGATGGATGATGTAAGCCAGCTAGATACGCTAATGGATGAAGCTGCCTATTTAGCCTTGGTCAGCTAGAGGCAGAGTTAACGGTAAATCAAAGCAAAGGTAACGAGGGTGACAATGCGTTATAGTGAGCTAGAGCATCAAAGCGAAGAAGATTTTATTCAGCGCCATATAGGCCCTTCTGACAGCGATATAGCTGAAATGCTGGGCATAGTTGGATTTGATACACTAGATCAGATGACCAGCGCCATTTTGCCAAAATCGATTCAAATGCGCGAAGCGATGACGGTTTGTCCGCCTGCTTCTGAAGCTAGTTTACTGACGATTATGAAGGAATTTGCAGGGCAAAATAAGCGGCTGAAATCGCTGATTGGTCAAGGGTATTATGGCACGCTAATTCCGCCAGTTTTGCAACGCAATATTCTGGAAAATCCAGCATGGTATACAGCCTACACCCCTTATCAGCCTGAGATTAGTCAGGGACGCTTGGAAGCCTTGCTTAATTTCCAAACGATGATTTGCGATTTGACCGGCTTTGATATGGCAAATGCATCTCTTTTGGATGAAGCCACGGCTGCTGCAGAAGCGATGGCGGTAGCGCGCCGTGTCTCTAAAATTAAGCATGATGTGTTTTTCGTCGACAGCCAGTGTCATGCACAAGTTATAGAGGTGGTGAAGACACGCGCCGAGCCGCTTGGCTGGCAGATAGTCGTTGGCAATCCGCAAACCGACCTTATCGCCGAAGATTGTTTTGGCGTGCTGTTGGCTTACCCCGGAACAGATGGCCACATACCAGATTATGCCGCACCGATAGACGCGGTGAAGAAGGCGGGTGGTTTTGTGATAATGGCCTGCGATCTGCTTAGTCTGGCGCTGCTGGTGCCGCCGGGTGAACTTGATGCGGATATGGCGATAGGCTCTGCCCAGCGTTTTGGCGTACCGATGGGATATGGCGGGCCGCATGCGGCTTTTATGGCTACTACAGATGCCTATAAACGGATGTTGCCCGGGCGGATTATTGGCGTATCTATAGATAAAGAAGGCGCGCCTGCCTACCGATTGGCCTTGCAAACACGCGAGCAACATATCCGGCGGGAAAAGGCGACTTCGAATATTTGTACCGCACAAGCTTTGTTGGCTATTATGGCGTCGATGTATGCGGTCTGGCATGGGCCAACAGGTCTGTATCAGATAGCTGCACGCGTGCACCGTCTAGCAGCTGTTTTTGCCACTGGACTTTCGGATGCGGGTATTGAAGTGGGCAGCAGATTTTTTGACACGGTGCTTGTAAAGACAGATGAGGGGGCGGCCATTTGCGAGCGTGCTGTGCAAGCAGGCATTAATTTACGCCGTACAGAGGCTGGGGTCAGCCTGTCATTTGATGAGACCTGTAATGCAGATATTGTCACTACCCTCTGGCAGCTCTTTGCCGTAGAAGCTGATTTTGGCGAGATTGACGCAAAGCTGGGGGGACAAACCCTGCCAGATGCGCTGATGCGCAGGTCTGATTATCTGACCCATCCAGTATTTCATCAGCATCATTCAGAGACAGAAATGATGCGCTATTTACGGCGACTTTCTGACCGCGATCTTGCCCTTGACCGGACAATGATACCGCTTGGCTCCTGTACGATGAAGCTAAATGCGGCGGCTGAAATGATGCCGGTCACATGGCCTGAATTTGCAGACATTCATCCCTTCTGCCCAGCAGATCAGGCGCAAGGCTATATTAATATGATAGAGGAATTGAAAGACTGGCTCTGCACCATCACGGGCTATGATGCTATCTCAATGCAGCCAAATTCAGGGGCGCAAGGCGAATATGCTGGCTTGTTGGCTATTCGAAGTTATTTGAAAAGCAAAGGTCAGGGCAGCCGTACCATATGCCTCATTGCCCAGTCAGCCCATGGCACTAACCCTGCCTCTGCGCAGATGGCAGGTATGCAGGTTGTGGTTGTAGCCTGTGATGAGGATGGCAATATTGACCTAGCTGATTTGCGTGAAAAAATAGATGCGCATCAAGAAAATTTAGCAGCAATGATGGTTACCTACCCATCTACCCATGGGGTTTTTGAAAAAGATATCACCACAATCTGTAATTGGGTGCATCAAGCCGGGGGACAGGTCTATTTAGATGGCGCTAATCTAAATGCACAGGTAGGTTTGGCACAGCCAGGTCGCTATGGTGCGGATGTTAGCCATCTGAATTTACATAAGACCTTCTGCATTCCGCATGGCGGCGGCGGGCCCGGTATGGGGCCTATTGGGGTTGGCGCGCATCTAGCGCCGTTCCTGCCGCATCATGGGCAAGCGCCCGAAGTAAAGGGCGCAAGCGCTAGCGACGGTGCGGTACAAACAGGGCAAATAGCGGCGGCGCCGTTTGGATCGCCCCTGATTTTGCCGATTTCCTATGCCTATATTCGCATGATGGGCTCGCAAGGTTTGCGCAAGGCTAGCCAGCTCGCCATCTTGAACGCCAATTACATTGCCAATCAGTTGGCCGAAGACTATACGGTTTTATATGCAGGTGAGGGCGGCTATGTGGCGCATGAAGTTATCTTGGATATTCGCCCGTTGAAACAGGCTATAGGCATTGATGCAGAAGATATTGCCAAACGCCTCATGGATTATGGCTTCCACGCGCCAACGATGAGCTTTCCAGTTGCCGGCACGTTGATGATTGAGCCAACCGAAAGTGAAGCGCGTGCAGAATTAGACCGGTTTATTCACGCGATGAAATCTATTCGTGCTGAAATAAGACAGGTTGAAAATGGCACGTGGCCAGCTGCGGATAATCCGTTGGTAAATGCCCCGCATACCGCTGCCATGCTGATGGCGCAAAGCTGGGAGCATCCCTATGAGCGCCAAGTAGCTGGCCGGCCAGATGAAGGGGCTATAACCGATAAATATTGGCCACCTGTTGCACGGGTTGATAATGTGTTTGGGGATCGCAATTTGGTATGTACCTGTCCGCCGCTTTCTGAATATGCCGAAGTTGCAGAATAAGCGAAGGATAGCTGTCCTAATTCACGCTTTACAGCATTAGCCTAATTGTGAGAAGTAAGGCCGCATGACAGATGCACTGGTTTCCATTTTTAAACCTGCACCATTGGTGCTGGCCAGCCGTAAATCAGCGTTAGCGATGGTGCAAACACGCGCGGTACAGTCTTTGCTGGCGCCATGCAACACTGAAATATTGGGTTTGTCCACCAAAGGCGATGAGGTATTAGACCGCCCGCTAGTAGATGTTGGCGGCAAGGGCGTGTTTGTGAAAACCCTTGAAGCAGCTCTATTATCTGGGAAGGCGGATGCAGCTGTGCATTCAATGAAGGATATGGAAACACATATCGCCGAGGGTACCGTTATTGCAGCTGTGCTGCCGCGCGAGGATAGACGCGATGCGCTGGTCGGCCCCTTTGGCTGTCTTGATGCGCTGCCACAAGGTGCGCATATTGGAACTGCTTCGGTTCGCCGCTCGGCATGTTTGCATCATTACCGTCCGGATTTGCGGATTAGCCTGTTGCGCGGAAACGTGAATAGCCGCCTTGCGCGGCTTGAGGCTGGTGAGTTTGATGCCATTATTTTGGCGGCTGCGGGTCTGCGCCGGCTAGGCATAAATAAAGGGTATAGCCTGCTGGATGAGGAAGTGATGCCAGCTGCCGCCGCGCAAGGCGCATTAGCGGTTCAGGTGCGAGAGGGTGATGCGCGAGCTGCCGCCGCTGCCAGCCTGATTAGACAGTTAAATTGTGCGCAGACACAGATATGTGTGCGTGCTGAACGTGCTATGCTCGCCGAGCTAGATGGTTCCTGCCGCACCCCCATTTCGGCGATGGCTGATTTGGAAGCTGACGGCAATTTGCGTTTACGCGGGGCGGTTCTCTCGCTAGATGGCAGGGAATGTTTCCGTGCCGAAGCCCATGCCTCAAAAGACGAGGCAGCTGCTTTAGGGCAAAGCTTGGCAAAGGAATTGCTGTCAGCCTGCGGCGGGCGCGGATTTCTAGCCTAGCGTTAGGGCTGATAAAAACATTACGGTTATAAATGCATCACTAGCCGTTAGAACAAAATAAAAGGCATAGCATGTCAAAGCCGCTGATTTTTAGCCTACGCCCAGAGCCAGATTGTAGCGAAGATGTTGCTTCATTGACAAGGGCGGGATATGAAGCACGCCCCCTGCCTATGATGGCCATTAAAGGGGATTATGCCGCGCTGGACAAAGCGCTAGAAACGTTTAGCCACACACCGGATACAGAAATAATTATCACCAGCAAACAATCAGGCAGAATGCTGGCAGCCTATTCTAACAGCTCAGCGTTCAGGCAATCGCGGATTTGGTGTGTGGGGGCTGGTAGTGCAGAAATATTAAGGCAGGCTGGATTTATACAAGTTGAGGTCGGCAAAGCAGATGCGGCAGAGTTGCTAGAGGAGATTGACGCGAGCAATGTGGATAAAAAGCCTAGTCTTTTATGGCTTTCAGGCGCCGATATCGCCTTTAACATAGAAAAAGGGCTTAATCTGCGCGGCCATCGCGCCACCCGCATTATCATCTATCAAACTGTGGGCTATACCCCAGACAGCCAGCACCCAGAAAATCAGGCCCTATTAGATGCGCTTTCTGCTGGACGCCCCGTTGCTGCTATCGCTATGTCGGCACGCACCATTACACGCTTTGCCGAAATGCTAGCACACCAAAAGATGCCAGATGGAAAGATGCCAGATGGAAAGATGCCAGATGGAGAGATACCAGATGGAAAGATATCAGCTAGATCGGCAAACCCTATCCTGATTGTTCAATCGCCAGCGCAAGCAGAAAGGGCAGAGAATTTAGGCTTTTCATGTATCTGCGCAGAAGGGTTGGGACGGGAAGCTTTGCTAGCATGCGCGGCTGCGTGGGCACAGCGGCATAGGTGATAAAAAACTGCTGATAAGATGCAAGCTGAAATTGACCAGATGTGTTAGCTTATAGATACTCAAAAGAAACAGTTAGCCAGAAGCACCCCTCAAATGGTCAAACGCAAAGCACAAACTAACAAAACAAAATCTGATGAAAATCAGCAAGCTGATGAAGGTCTATCAGCTGCGGAAACCATCATTGATGCGCAGTTGCAAGCCGATAGCCCTATCGCTGGAAAATTAAGCCGGGCAGAGATTATGAGCTGCATTGCGGCAGTTTTGTCGCTTATCGCGGTTGGGCTAGCATTATGGCCAGTTCTGACTACTAAAGTAGCAAATGAAAGACAGGCTGAATTAAGCGCACGTGTCGATACCCTTTCATCTGCATTGGAAAGCTTAGCTACAGCACAAACAGAACTTGCAAAAACCGTAGTTGAGCAGCAGGGGTTAAGCGGTGCGCTGAAAACAGACATAGACAAGCTTACTATGCAGGCTACCGAGCAGGCTGAAACACTCGCCGTAAATCTGCGGGCAGAGCTTGAGAGCCTTGCCCAGAAGGTACAAAAAACCCAGCAGGATGTGCTGGAGAGTTTAAATCTGCGCACGCTTTCTGCGGAAAAAACACCGCAGACAGATGATAGCGCCGATATAACCGATAGCGCTGCAAGACAACCAGCTAGCCCTGATGGCCCAGCCAGCCAGCCAGCCAGCCAGCCAAATAAACAGCCGGATAGAAAGCCAGATAGCCAGCCGCTGGCTGCTGATGAGGCGTGGTTGCCAAACTGGGTGGGTGCGGCGATGGAACCTGTGGCTGACTGGTTTTCAGGTCTTGTGACAATACGTAAAACAGAAGATGCGCCTGAAGGTGCCTCACAAAGCACCCAATCCTCTAGCGAAAGCACGTCTCAATAATGGCAAGGCTTGTGCAGTTCATTTTAGTATGCGGCGGTGCTGCGCTGTTAATAAGTTGGCTTGCCAAACAACCGGGCATGACCCTAATTGCTTGGTCAGGCTGGCAGATAGAATTACGAACTAGCCTTGTTATTGCGGCATCAGTTTTATTCATTGCCTTGCTATTCCTGGCATACAGAACAGTGCGTGCGTTGATTTTATGGCCGGGGTGGCTAGGCCATAACTGGCAGATGCGCCGTCACAAAAAAGGCGAGCGTGCCCTTTCGCTTGGTATGGTGGCCTTCGCTGCTGGGGATCACAAAGTTGCGCGTCGCCAAGCCCGCAAAGCAGAAAAACTCCTAGGCACAGGCTTGCTGCCAGACCTGTTATCTGCGCAAGCTGCCCATGCCGCAGGTGATGCTAAGGCTGCCTTGCGCTATTTCACAGCCCTATCGCGCCATGAAGATACCGCCTATTTTGGGCATTTAGGTTTGATGCGCCTCTATCAAGAGCAAGGCAAAGAGGCGCAAAGTCTGGCGGCAGCGCATAAGGCATTGGCAAGCTCGGACGCCCAGTCACCCGCTGCCATTCGGATTTTCGCGGATGATTTAAGGGCGATGCGCTGGCGTGATGCGCTGGATAAATTATCTGGTTTTCTTCGCCAAGATGAAGGCGTGCTTGCTGCTGCTGGAATGCAAGAAGGGCTATCAGCAGGCCAGCTTGTAAAGCCTTCTTTGTTGGCCGCGCATTTATGTGTTCTTTTATCTGAAGAGGATATAGGGGATAAAAAAGGGTATTTAGAGCGTGCCCTTGATTTTAGTCCCCGCATGATAGAGGCCAGTCGCCGCCTAGCACTTCTAGCCTCAGATGGGCAGAAAAAATCAGCGCTTAAGCGGCTGGAAAAAGATTTCAAAACTTTTCCGCATGGTCAGCTAGCGGATCTGATTGCAAAGCTGTCTGGGGATAATGATGGCCAACTCATAGCTCGTCTGGGGAAATTGGCAGCAGCGTCGACGCATTCTGATGAAGCGCGTCTTATCGTGGCAGAACGGGCGTTACGAAGCGGGATATGGGCATCAGCCTCGTCAATGCTGGAAGAGGTAAGCTTAGCTGGGCAAACCAATAAATATTTCCTGCTCGCATCGGAGCTAGCGGTTAAAAAGCAGTCTATCGATCCAGAAAATAAGGACGCTTCTAGCCTAAAGGGCAAAGATACGAATAATAATCTGGAAAAAGAAGCCGCATTATTGGCTGCCGCTCATGCTCCCCATGCTGCGCGTTGGCATTGCTTGGCATGCGATGATGCATTGGTGCAGTGGGAGATGGTCTGTCCGTCTTGCGGTGTTTTAGGGCAGATGGATTGGGTTCAATCACAAAGCCTGTCGCGGTTGGCGCTGGAAAACAAAGAAAGCGTGTAGCCTGCAAAGATTATTGAAAATTCCTTAAAAATAAGCTAGCTGTTAAGGAGAAGGCGGTATGCTTTATGGATCAACCAGCCTATCGATCGTTTGAACCCATCTGTAAAAAACAGTTAGGGCGGTATGTGGTATAAGCTGTGATCGTTTTTTTGGGAGGAACCCGATGAATAAAAATGTTTTAATACTTGTAGGTGTCGCGGCGCTTGCTGGACTGGCTTATATTTTTGTGGCCGGAGATAAAGGCGGTATGCAAACTGCTGAAGGCCCTAAAATTGGTATTATCTTAGGCTATACAGGGCCTATTGAATCGCTCACACCTGATATGGCTATGGGGGCGGAGCTTGCTATTGCAGAAGCCAATAATTCTGGTAATTTTGCCCTTGGCGAGGTGACCTCTGTTCGTGCTGATTCAACCTGTATCGATTCAGCCGCAGCCACTGCAGCAGCAGAACGTCTGGTTACATCAGACAAGGTTAATGCCATCATGGGCGCAGATTGTTCTGGTGTTACAACGGCTATTCTAGAAAATGTGGCAGTGCCAAATGGGGTGATGATGGTTTCTCCTTCTGCAACCTCGCCTGCGCTATCAACAGTAGCAGATAATGACCTATTTTTCAGAACCGCGCCATCAGATGCGCGTCAAGGCGAAGTAGTGGCCGAAATCCTCAAGGATAAGGGCTATAAGACAGCCGCTATGACCTACACTAATAATGATTATGGCAAGGGTCTGGCTGATTCGATTAAGAGCAATTTTGAAGCTAATGGCGGCGTTATAACTATTTCTACTGCCCATGAAGATGGTAAGGGTGATTATGGCGCAGAAGTTGCGGCTTTGGCTCAGGCTGGCGGCGAAATTCTGATTGTTGCAGGGTATCTTGATCAGGGCGGTAAAGGTATCATTCAAGCATCGCTAGACGCAGACGCCTTCAATATGTTCTATCTGCCAGACGGCATGATAGGCGATGCTCTGCCCGAAGCTATTGGCCCCGGCTTGAACGGATCCATTGGTGATGTACCAGGTACAGATAGCCCAGGTGCTGCCAAATTTGCCGAAATGGCAACCGTAGGCGGCTTTAAAGCAGGGCCATTTGCCCCTGAAAGCTATGATGGCGCGGCGCTTATCTTGCTGGCTATGCAGGCTGCAAAATCAACAGATAGCGAAGTGTTTAAATCCAAAGTAATGGATGTGGCAAACGCCCCCGGCGAAAAGATTTTCCCGGGCGATTTAGGCAAGGCACTGAAGCTTATTAGTGAAGGCAAAGACGTTGATTATGTTGGCGCCTCGGCTGTTGAGCTTGTTGGGGCTGGCGAGTCTGCTGGTAACTATGCCGAGATTGAAATCAAGGGTGGCAAGAATGTCACTGTTGGTTATCGCTAGGCGGATAAGATAATTATTACAAAGCCCGGGTGTAGGATAAAACCCCCGGGCTTTGTTTTATGTATCGTCATTTTTTATGATTAGCGTATCTCATTTAAATAAATCATTTGGCGGCATTCATGCTGTTAATGATGCTTCTTTGAAAATTGAAACTGGCTCTATCACTGGATTAATTGGTCCAAATGGCGCTGGTAAAACCACTTTGTTCAATATTATTGCTGGGCTTTATAAGCCAGATAGCGGCACGGTTACGCTGGATGGTAACGATATTACTGGCTTGCCGCCGCATGAACTTTTTCATCGCGGCTTGCTTCGGACGTTTCAGATAGCGCATGAGTTTTCCACCCTCACCGTGCGCGATAATCTAAAAATGGTTGTTGCCGGTCAATCTGGCGAGCATTTATTACAGGCGTGGTTTCGTTCCAAAAAAGTACGTGCTGAAGAAGAGCTTATCTCTGATAAAGCAGAAGAGGTTATAAAATTTTTGCAGCTAGATGCGGTTGCAGATGAGTTGGCAGGACGCCTATCTGGTGGGCAGAAAAAGCTACTGGAACTTGGCCGCACCATGATGGTCGACGCTAAGATTGTCTTTCTGGATGAGGTGGGCGCAGGCGTAAACCGCACGCTGCTTGGGCATATCGGCGATGCCATACTCCGGCTGAATGAAGAAAAGAAGTACACTTTTTGCATGATCGAACATGATATGGAATTTATTAGCCGCTTATGTGATCCCGTTATTGTGATGGCTGAGGGCGGTGTGCTGGCCACTGGAACAGCAGCAGAAGTTAGAGCCAATGAGGATGTGATCGAAGCCTATCTGGGTACTGGTTTAAAAAATCAGCCAAAGGGATCTTAAGAGATGGCCTATTTATCAGGCGAGAATATGACGGGTGGCTATGGTGATGCGGATATCTTGCATCATTGCAGCATTGGCGTTGAAAAGGGCGAAATAGCCGTTGTGGTGGGGCCAAACGGTGCCGGCAAATCTACCGCCATGAAAGCCGTCTTTGGGATGTTGCATTTACGTGAAGGCGCTGTGATGCTGGATGGGGAAGATATCACTTCTCTTATGCCACAAGAACGAGTCTTTAAGGGGATGGGATTTGTGCCGCAGACGCAAAATGTATTTCCCGGCTTAAGTGTTTTGGAAAATCTGGAGATGGGCGCTTTTATCCGTGATGACGATATCTCTGGGACATTGGAACAGGTTTTTCAGCTTTTTCCAGTTCTAGCGGAAAAGGCAGAACAGCCTGCTGGCGAATTATCAGGCGGTCAGCGCCAACAAGTTGCGGTAGCGCGGGCGCTGATGACCCGCCCAAAAGTCCTTATGCTGGATGAGCCTACCGCAGGTGTCTCGCCTATTGTGATGGATGAGCTGTTTGACCGCATCATTGAGGTAGCACGAACAGGTATTGCCATTTTGATGGTTGAGCAGAATGCTAAACAAGCCCTATCTATTGCGGATAAAGGCTTTGTCTTGGTCCAAGGGCGGAACCGCTATACCGATACTGGTGCTGCTTTGCTAGCTGACAAAGATGTGCGCAAAGCGTTTTTAGGGGGATAGAGCCGATATGACAGATATCCTAAATGCGTTTGTATTGCTCGCAAATTTTGTTTTGATACCCGGTCTTGCCTATGGCAGCCAGCTTGCTCTTGGTGCGCTTGGTGTTACCATGGTCTATTCTGTATTGCGTTTTTCTAATTTTGCGCATGGCGAGCTTATGTCTTTTGGGGCGATGTTCTGTGTGTTGATAACTTGGGGTTTGCAATCAGCTGGTATAAGTATCACGCCGCTTCCCACCGCGCTTTTAGCGTTGCCTGCGGCGATACTCCTAACTATCGCGCTTGCACTTATGACCGACAAGCTGGTCTTTTCCTATTATCGGCGTCAGCGTTCAGAGACAGTTACCTATCTGATTGTTTCCGTTGGTGTGATGTTTTTTATAGGCGGGCTAATCCGCTTTATTATCGGGCCAGATGACCGTGTGTTTGCGGATGGGCAGCGGTTTTTACTAAAGGCGCGCACCTTTAAAGACGCAACAGGTCTTAGCGAAGGTTTAGCCATTAAAACATCGCAAGGCGTAACCATTATACTGGCCTTTGTGGTGGTGGCAGCCCTATTTTGGTTTTTAAACCGCACCAAAACGGGTAAATCTATGCGTGCCTATTCTGATAATGAAGATTTGGCGCTGCTCTCTGGCATTAACCCTGAACGGGTAGTAATGATTACGTGGATTATTACTGGCGCGTTAGCAGCATTGGCAGGCACTTTATACGGCCTTGATAAAAGCTATAAGCCGTTCACCTATCTATCGTTATTATTGCCGATTTTTGCTTCTGCCATTGTTGGCGGTGTTGGCAGCCCCATAGGCGCTATCGCTGGGGGGTATGTGATCGCATTTTCTGAATTGCTGGTTACCTTTGCCTATAAAAAAGTTATTAGCTATCTAACCTTTGAGCAGGTCGTCCCAGAAGGGCTGGTTCAGCTATTATCAACTGATTATAAAATTGCCGTATCTTTCGTGATTTTATTGATCGTCTTATTGATTAGACCGACAGGGTTGTTTTCGGGAAAAACAATTTAGCGGCGAGTAAGTGGAAATACAGGAATGAATACGCCATCTGATGACACAAAAAAAAGACAGGAACGCAATCTGACGCTTTTTGGTGTGTTGGTTGTATTATTTGTGTTTGTAGGCATGGCACAAAGCTGGAATGTTTCTCTGGCTATTCTGAATTTATGTCTGATTTCTGCGATTATGACACTTGGTGTAAATATCCAATGGGGATATGCGGGCATTGTTAATTTCGGTGTGATGGGGTTTGCCGCGCTTGGTGGTCTGGCAGGTGTGCTGGTATCCATGCCTCCGGTTGCGGCTAGCTGGCAGGCAGGAGGGCCAGAACTATTACTAGGCGGGGCGATTATTATGATCACCATCGTGCTGGCGGTATTTGCGGCTAGCAAAACCCAACATTTGGGGCGCTGGCGGTTCTGGATAATTGTTGGAGTTAGCCTGACAGGCTATTTCCTATTGCGGCTGCTGGTAGACCCAGCCATTGAAGCAATCGAATCAATTAATCCGGCAAAGGCTGGGCATATTGGCGGGCTAGGTTTGCCTATTTTGTTATCGTGGGTGGTTGGCGGCATTTTTGCGGCGGGGGCAGCCTATGTTATTGGCAAGGCATCGCTTGGTTTGCGCTCTGACTACCTCGCTATCGCAACATTAGGTATTTCTGAAATTGTCGTTTATGTGCTGAAAAATGAAGATTGGCTGGCACGCGGCGTCAAGAACGTAAATGGTTTGCCGCGTCCTGTACCCTATGAGGTAGATTTGCAAGCTACCGCTTGGGTTTCCGAGCTTGCCGCAAGGTTAGGTGCAGATGTTAACGAGCTGTCTTCGATAATCGTCAAGCTATGTTATGCTGGGCTATTTATTCTCGTTCTGGCGATTTTATTCTGGTTGTTTGAAACAGCTTTGCGCTCGCCATGGGGACGGATGATGCGCGCTATTCGCGATAATGAGGTTGCCGCCAATGCTATGGGCAAGCATGTGACCGCCAAACACTTACAAGTTTTTGTGTTGGGATCAGCTGTAATTGGGGTTGCTGGGGCGATGCTGACAACCCTAGATGGCCAGTTTACACCGCATTCCTATTTGCCCCTTCGCTTTACTTTTTTGATTTGGATTATGGTGATTGTTGGCGGCTCTGGGAATAATTTTGGCTCGGTATTAGGCGGCTTTATTATCTGGTTCTTTTGGGTTGAATCTGAGCCCCTTGGCCTCTGGTTAATGGACGTCATTACCATGCCGTTAGACGCCAATAATCCTTTGAAGATGCATCTTTTGGCGTCAGCAGCGCATATGCGCCTGATGACAATGGGATTATTGATGTTGTTGATGTTGCGTTTCGCACCGCAAGGGTTAATCCCCGAAATAAAGAGATAACGCTTTAATCGGTAAATTCATAAAATTAGGAGACAAGCGATGACCAGGGCAAAAGAAGATAAAGCGGTTGGTTTCATTGGGCTTGGGAATGTTGGCGCTAAGCTCGCTGGATCGTTGCTACGCAATGGTGCTGACCTTACCATTCGGGATCTGGATGAGGCCGCAGCGGCCCCCTTGCTAGCGGCAGGGGCTAAATGGGGTAAAAGCCCTGCTGAAATGGCATCAGCTTGCGATATAATTATTACGTGTTTGCCTTCGCCTGTGATAAGTGCGGCTGTGCTTGAAGCAGAAGATGGCCTGCTTGCTGGTTTTAGAAAAGGGTGTATCTGGGCAGAGATGAGCACCACAGATGAGACCGAGATTCACCGATTATCTGCGAAGGTGGCTGCGGTTGGCGGGCGTGCTGTTGACTGTCCAGTGTCAGGGGGGTGTCACCGCGCAGCAACAGGAAATATTTCTATCTTCGCGGGATGTGAGCGCGAGGTGTTTGATGACATGCTGCCGTTCTTGACCAAAATGGGACGACGGATTTTACATACTGGCCCTCTTGGTTCTGCAACAGTGCTTAAAGTCGTAACTAATTATTTGGCAACGGCTAATCTTCTATCTGTTGCCGAAGCGCTATCTACCTGTAAGGCAGCAGGCATGGATATGCGCACCAGCTATGAAGCCATAGCAATATCTAGCGGGACCAGCTTTGTACATGAAACCGAAGGGCAGGTTATTTTAAATGGTAGCCGTGATATTAATTTTACGATGGATCTGGTGCTAAAGGATATTAGCCTGTTTCAGGATGTTGCCATCCGGTCTGGCTTGCAATTGGAGCTTGCCCCCTTTCTGGTAGAAATCTTTAAAGATGGTATTGAAAAATACGGACCGCGTGAATTCTCTCCCAACATTATTCGCCGTCTAGAAGAGGCCCACGGTCTGGATGTAAGTGCAGCAGGCTTTCCAAATGAAATCACTGACGATGAGCCTGAAGAATCAGGCTATGAGGTTATTATATAAAAAAACCGCTGACGGTTTTATACCCGTTTTAACCCCTATGCCGCTGCTGATTTATCTTTGGTGCTCCAGTTTTATCTTTGATTCCAGGGCAACTGGTGATATTTCCACCCATTTGTAAGACTGCGATGATTCTGGCTATCCAAATCCCCTTCAAAACCTTCGCGCACATTGCAGACCTTTTCAAACCCGTTCTGAACAAGGCTCATACACGCCGCTGCAGAACGTGCGCCAGACCGGCAAATCACAAAAATTTCTGTATCTGCGCTTGCCTGCTCTTGGCACTGATTAACAAAATTTAAATTTTGCTGGCCTGTAATATCGCTCCACTCGATAAGAGCAAGCTGTCCCTTGGTTTCGCGAATATCAGGGATACCCACATAGACCCATTCAGCGCGGGTGCGGCAGTCTATCAGAAGGCTATTTTTGTTTTCTGTGAGCGCGTGATAGACCTCTTTTGGGCTCAATTCGGTAAACATATTTGTTCCTGACTTTCTTTATGGGTGCGTTTTTTGTAGGGTATAGTCTGGCTAGAGTGCCAGATTTTTTAGCAAACGAAAAGTTTGGGGAGATACTTTATGTTTGATGCGCTGGTGTTAGAACAGGATGATGCAGGAAAAACACGTGTCGAAATCCGTCAGGTTGATAATGATTTTCTGGGTGAGGATGGCGAGGTTTTGGTCGCGGTAGAATATGCCGGCGTGAATTATAAAGACGGTCTGTGCATTAATGGTTTAGGGCGTTTAATCCGTGAATTTCCACGCATTCCCGGTGTTGAATTTTCAGGAGAAGTTCTGGAAAGTCGTGATGCCCGCTACAAGCAGGGTGATAAGGTTATTGCTACTGGGTGGCGCATTGGTGAGGTAAGCCATGGCGGCTATGCGCAGCGCGCACGTATTAAGGCTGATCAGCTTGTGCCACTGCCAGCTTCGATGACTACCCGTCAGGCAATGATATTTGGCACACCCGGCCTTACTGCGATGTTTGGATTGCAAGCGCTAGAGGCGCATGGCTTGACCCCACCAAAAGGAGATGAAGTTCCAGAGGTTTTAGTTACTGGCGCGGCTGGCGGGGTAGGTTCTATCTCTGTTGCATTGCTATCAGCGCTAGGCTACCGCGTGGCCGCGGTCACTGGCCGGATAGATGCCTCTGGTGACTTTTTACGAAAAATGGGCGCGCATACTCTAATCGCTCGTGATGAACTTTCTGAGACTTCATCCAGACCATTGGAGAGTGAGCTTTGGCTTTCTTGTATAGATAATGTGGGCGGACAGATGCTTGCGCGTATTTTAGGCCAGCTTCGGTATGGGGGCTCGGTGGCCGCTATTGGCAATGCAGGTGGCAATGATTTGCCAGCAAATGTGCTGCCCTTTCTGCTGCGCGGTGTGAATTTGCTTGGTATTGATTCTGTATTTCAGCCCTATGCAAATAGAGTGACAGCTTGGCAGCGACTTGCGTCGCAATTTCCAATGGAAAAACTGGAGGAAATTGTTACTGAAATCAACCTAGGGTCGCTTGAGGAAACAAGCAAAGCGATATTGAAAGGAGAGATACAGGGGCGTTGTCTCGTCTGTCTGTAGGGTCCGATAGTCTGATAGGCATGTTTTTAGCGATCATGTGGTAAGGCGGGTCTGGCTCTCGAGTTAAAAAGCGAAAGAAGGGCTAAGCGATAGAAGGCCTAAAGACAGCTAAAAGCAGTTCAGACAAAAGGACAGGCTGAAGTGCGTATTGGCGGGCGCCCTTTTTTGGTAGGGGGCAGGGATGGTGCAGGATCTAAAGGCCCGCATCACAGCAGAATATATTGCCGATCTTCGCTGCGATTTTCTGGTACTACATAGCCCTATTGATAGCATTGTAGGCATTGAAAATGCAGCTGAAATATTTGCCCATGCGAAACATCCAAAATCCTTTGTCTCTTTAGATAAGACCAACCATCTGCTAGCCAATGCAGGAGACGCCAATTTTGCCGCAGAGGTTATTTCTAGCTGGGCGCAAAGTTGCCTGCCGAGGGCGGAAAAACTTAACCCCTCCAAAGAAGGAGACGCGCTGGTAAGTGCAAGCCCTGATAGTGATTTTGCTTATTATATCCTAGCAGGAAGCTATCTGATGCGTGCAGATGAGCCAGATACGGTTCCGGGCGGTTTGGATGGCAGGCCTCCCCCTTACGACTTTCTGCTAGCTGGGCTTGTTGCCTGTACCGCAATGACGTTGCGGTTATATGCCTGGTGCATAAATCGCTAGAAGCGGGCATTCAGGTCACTACCAGCTTGTCTTAAGCCTCGTTTTTACCTCTAAAATTGCTTCTTTTTCGACATTTATCTGTAAAACTGTCGCCTCTTGAACTTGTGTTTCGCTAAAAGTTTGTCACCCTAAAAATGGAATGACGCTGAAGCTGGATGGCGACATTTTTTGAGAAAAAAGCGAGCAGCTTTTTAAGGCAGGAGATTTAATCATGAATTCTTTTGTTATGGGTTCTAACCGAAAAATTGATCCCTCACGGCGGGCGCACTTACGGCCCGATGGCACCACTCTTGATAATGACCGGTGTGAAATTGGCCCCACTGGGCTGGCTTTTTCAGAATGGCAGGAGGCTGGTATCACGCCGCCTGACTTGCCAGCTTTGCGTGAATACCGGTTATCGCGGTTACAAGAACAGATAAAAGCCCATGATTGTGCAGGCTTGCTGCTGTTTGATCCGCTGAATATCCGCTATGCAACAGATAGCTCGAATATGCAACTTTGGACGGCTCATAATGCGGCACGTGCCTGTTTTGTGCCGCCTTCTGGCAAGATGGTATTGTTTGATTTCCATTCCTGTGCACATCTATCTGCGCATTTGCCTCTGGTTGGTGAAGTGCGGGGCGGTGCTTCCTTCTTCTATTTTGAAACGGGTGATCGCACAGAGGAGCATGCAAATCTCTTTGCTGATCAAATTATGTCTCTTATGGCGATACATGGCGGCAAGAATAAGCGGCTAGCGGTGGATAAGATTGAAAATGCGGGCTTTGCAGCCCTGACCCGCAAAGGCGTGCAACTGCTAGATGGCCAGGTGCTAAGCGAACATGCGCGTTCCATAAAGAATGAAAATGAAGTAAATGCGATGCGCTGCGCTATTCATGCTTGTGAGCGTGCGGTCGATGAAATGCGCAGGGCGGTGGTGCCAGGTGTTACCGAAAATGATGTTTGGGCGGTTTTGCATGCTGGCAGTATCAAACGCGGCGGTGAATGGATTGAAACGCGGATATTATCCTCTGGGCCGCGCACCAACCCATGGTTTCAGGAATGTGGTCCCCGAATTATGGAAGCTGGTGATATGCTGGCTTTTGATACGGATTTGGTCTCAACTTATGGCTATTGCTGTGATATTTCGCGCTCATGGGTTGTCGGGGATGTCATGCCAACGAATGATCAAAAAACCTTATATAAAATCGCTTATGAGCATGTCATGCATAATATTGCGATGCTAAAGCCCGGGATGGGCTTTTTTGAGGCGACCCAAAAGGCCCACCGCTTGCCGGAAGCTTACCGCGCACTGCGTTATGGGGTTTTGGCGCATGGGGTAGGGTTATGTGATGAGTATCCTTCCATTCGCTATCCAGAAGATGTCACGCATTACGGCTATGGCGGCCAGCTAGAGGTTGGCATGATTTTGAGTGTTGAGGCCTATATTGGCGCAGAAGGCGGCAGAGAAGGCGTTAAGCTAGAAGAACAGGTGGTTATCACTGAAAAGGGCGCAGAAGCTTTATCGTGCTATCCGTATGAAGCAGATTTACTGAGTTAGGAGGTTTGCTATTACGCGCCTTTTTGCACAAAGCCTATATGCGGCAGATTGCGCCCTTGCTGGGCATAATCAATGCCATAGCCAATAACAAACTCATCTGGAATATCAAAGCCTGTCCAGCGGATATCCACCTCTATCTCACGCCGCGAGGGCTTATTGAGGAGCGTGCAGACAGACAGGCTAGACGGGCCTCTGGTCTGCATAATCTTCAGCACCTGCGCCAGAGTATAGCCAGTATCAATGATATCCTCGACGACCAGCACATCACGATTATGGATATTGGTTTCTAAATCTTTTAAGATTTTCACTTGCCGAGAGGATATAGTGGCGTCGCCATAGCTGGATACCGTCATAAAATCCACCTCAACAGGCAGGTTTAACCGGCGCACCAGATCAGCAATAAAAATAAAGGATCCGCGCAGAAGGCCCACCACAACAAGCTGTTCTGTATTTGGATAACTTTCCGTTATCTGTTTAGCAAGCTGGTTAACGCGGGCGGTGATTTCCGTCTCGGAAATTAGGATCTCAACATGATCATCACCGGTAAGAACAGACATGTTTTAACCTCTTGTTCTAGACAACGCCTCTTACGCACTTATCACGCCAATTAACAGGCTCGTAATTTTGATAAACTCCGCGCAAGCTAGCATAGCATGACCACGCGCTAGGGACAGAAAAAAATTACCTTAAATCACTTTTGCCTTAAATCAATTTTACCTTACATCACTTTTATAAGATGTGCTTGTAAAGCACTGGACTTGCCTGCCCTACCCGCCCTATTCTGTGGTCGGGAATTTTAGATAGTTTAATATGATAGAGCAGATGGAGAGCGAATATGGCAAAAGCAGCATTTTTAGGCCTTGGGGTTATGGGCTATCCGATGGCGGGGCATCTAGCTTCCGGTGGCCATGAGGTTGTTGTTTATAACCGCACTGATGCAAAAGCAGAAAAATGGGTTTCCCAGCATGGCGGCGCCCTTGCGGCTACGCCAGCTGAGGCTGCATCTGGCGCTGAATTTGTGTTTGCTTGTGTGGGTGATGATGCGGATATTCGTAGCATTACCACAGGCGAGAATGGGGCGTTTGCCACTATGGCCAGCGATGCCGTTTTTATTGATAACACAACCGCTTCTGCCGATGTTGCAAGAGAGCTATATAGCGCGGCACGTACGCATGGCATGCATTTTATTGATGCCCCTGTTTCCGGCGGTCAGGCTGGGGCCGAAAATGGTAAGCTGACGGTGATGTGCGGCGGTGATGCCGCTGCATTTGCGCGTGCTGAGCCTTTAATGGCCTGTTATGGGGCAAAGGTAACACATATGGGGGATGCTGGGGCTGGCCAGCTCACCAAGATGGTAAACCAGATTTGTATTGCTGGATTGGTGCAAGGCTTATCAGAAGCGTTAAATTTCGGCCAAAATGCGGGGCTGGATATGGATAAGGTGCTGGGGGTTGTTTCCGGAGGCGCTGCGCAATCTTGGCAGATGGAAAATCGGGGCGCAACCATGGTGCGCGATGAATTTGATTTTGGCTTTGCGGTAGATTGGATGCGCAAAGATTTACGGATATGCATGGCCGAGGCTGCCCAAAATGGCACCGAGCTTCCCGTGACCGCATTGGTAGCTCAATTCTATGCTGCGCTCTCGCATCAGGGGTTTGGGCGCAATGATACTTCTAGCCTTATCCGGCTATTAAAGCGTTCAAAATAAGCAGGTAATGCAAAGGCCGACCGCTATTGAAAGAGGGGCAAATCGCCCCTCTTTTATTAAGCTTTATTTTGTTGCAAACAATTAGATGCGGTTACACACCGCCAACGACCAACAGTTTGATTTCCAAAAATTCATCAATGCCATATTTTGAGCCCTCGCGTCCAAGCCCAGAGGCTTTTACCCCGCCAAATGGGCCTACTTCCGATGAATACGCGCCTGTATTGGCAACAGCCATCCCATATTCCAGCGCCTCACCAACGCGGAAAATTCGTCCCACATCCTTGGTAAAATAATAGGCGGCAAGCCCAAAGATAGTATCATTGGCAGCTTCTATCACTTCTTCTTCGGTTTCGAATTTAAATAAAGCAGCAACCGGGCCAAAGGTCTCTTCTGAGAAGAGTTGCATATCTTTTGTTGCGCCGGTTAGCACGGTGGGCTGATAAAATGTACCGCCTTTTTCATGTGGGGCGGCGCCTACTGAAACGGCGGCCCCTTTTGCGAGCGCATCTGCGACATGACGCTCAATTTTATCAAAGCCTTGCTGGTCGATGATAGGGCCTTGCGATACCCCATCTTCAAAGCCATCGCCAACTTTCATTGCCGCCACTTTTTCAGTTAAAGCGCGGGCGAATTCATCATAAATACCCGCCTGCACAAAAATGCGATTGGCACAAACACATGTCTGTCCAGCATTCCGATATTTTGAGGCGATTGCGCCTTCTACTGCCTCTTCTAAATCGGCATCATCAAACACAATAAGCGGCGCATTGCCGCCTAACTCTAGGCTAACTTTTTTCACCGTCTCAGCGGATTGCCGCATTAAGATTCGGCCGACTTCTGTTGATCCGGTAAAGGTGATTTTGCGCACGCGCTCATCCGCGCATAGCGTGTTGCCCATGGCCGGTGCATCCATGCCGGTAACGATGTTCATCACGCCAGCAGGGAAGCCTGCGCGGTGCGCTAGTTCTGCTAAAGCAAGCGCAGAAAGCGGTGTTTGTTCAGCTGGTTTCAGCACGCATGTACACCCTGCTGCCAGTCCCGGTGAGACTTTTCGGGTTATCATTGCATTTGGGAAATTCCACGGCGTTATCGCGCCAAAAACGCCGACTGGCTGCTTTAGGACAAGGAATTTTTTATCTGGAAAGGGGCTTTCTAGCACATCACCTGATACGCGTTTAGCTTCTTCGGCAAACCATTCAATAAAGCTGGAGCCATAAAGGATTTCGCCTTTGGCTTCGGCTAGAGGCTTGCCCATTTCAGCTGTCAGGATAGTTGCCAGATCATCTGCATGTTCAATACATAAATCATACCAGCGCCGCAAAATTCCGGCACGGTCTTTGGCGGTGCGGGCCGCCCATGCATGGCGTGCTGCCTCTGCAGCTTCAATGGCAGCGGCAATGCCGTCAGCGCCAAAATCAGCCACTTCTGCAATGACATCGCCATTGGCAGGATTGGTCACGCTAAAGCGTTTATCGCTCTGTGCAGAGGTGAATTTGCCATTTATAAAGGCGTCCGTCTTTAACAAGCTCGGGTCGTTTAGAGATATCATAGCAGCTATCGGTTCCTTATAATGAAAAATGAAGCGAATTTAGATATCGCTTCATCTCTTTTGGTTCAGCTGATGGTGCGCTGTTAGCCTGCCATTCTGGAGGCAACATTTTCCCAATTCACCAAATTATCTAGGAAATTTTGGATATATACGGGGCGCTTATTTCTGAAATCAATGTAGTAGGAATGCTCCCACACATCACAGCCCAACAGAGCAGTCTGACCAAAGCAAAGCGGGTTAACGCCATTTTCAGTCTTGGTTATGCTAAGCTCACCTGCGTTGTTCTGCACTAGCCAACACCAGCCAGCGCCAAACTGGCCAACACCGGCGGCAACAAACTGGGCTTTAAACTCGTCAACAGACCCGAAAGAAGCGGTTATAGCATTTTCCAACTCGCCGGGCATGGTGCGGCCATTAGGGCCCATCATTTCCCAGAATTGGATATGATTCCAATGCTGAGAGGCATTATTAAAAACACCATTTTGGGCAACAGCACCCGCATCATAAGAGCCAGTGATGATATCTTCGAGCGACTTTGTTTCCCACTCTGTGCCTGCAATTAGCTTATTGCCGTTATCGACATAGGCTTTGTGATGCAGGTCGTGATGAAATTCTAGGGTTTCGCTGCACATGCCATTCTGGGCTAGCGCATCGTATGCATAAGGCAAATCTGGGAGTTCGAATGACATGGCGGTATCCTTTTAGGCTATGTTGATCGTTCTCTTATTCATATAGAAAGCGAAGCGTGATTTGAATAAAAAAGAATCATTCTTATTGCATAATAGCAAACCTTCACAAGCAAAGGGGCTACGGTCCCATTCTTGCCGCTTTTATGCCGTTAAAGCTGCATAATTTGAGTACAGAGTTACTTGAAATCATTAACGCGTTGCATAGTGATAAGGCTCGCAAAAAAAAGGATATGAAAAAATGTTGCCTATTATTTTGATTGCTGGGCTTTTGGTTGGCGTAAGTACCCCCGCTTATCAGGAGTTTGCACGCCATTCAAACGGAAACCCAAGCTATAAGATATCTTATATTGATGATTGCCCCACCGGTATTCGTCCATCTGGCTATGCATTGGCACCGGGTAAATTTGTTTTATTCAAACAGCGCAGTCTTGACGGCACGGCAGGGGATGTCTGCGTTGCAGAAAAAGCAAACTAAGCCATATTTCATAAAAAATTGTGACCCAAAAATTGCGACTAAAAAATTGTGACCCAAAAATTACAACCCGAAAATTAAGACCCAAAAATTACAATTAGGGTTTCATGCGGCGGCGTGCCATTTCACTAACGCGCAGGCGCAGGGCATTTAGCCGGATAAATCCGTGTGCATCATGGTGATCATAATCGGCGGCGCCCTCTTCAAAGGTAACTAAATCCTCTGAATATAATGAATTAGGTGAAGTACGCCCAACGATAATGATGTTACCTTTATAGAGCTTTAATTCAACCTCGCCATTCACCATATCTTGGCAGTTATTTATCGCGGCTTGCAACATTTCCCGCTCTGGTGCAAACCAAAAACCATTATAAACCAACTCTGCATAACGGGGCATTAGCTCATCTTTTAAATGGGCAGCCCCTCTATCAAGCGTGATAGATTCGACAGCTCGTCTAGCGTCTAGCAAAATAGTGCCGCCCGGTGTTTCGTAGATCCCTCGCGATTTCATGCCAACAAAACGGTTTTCTACTAAATCCAGACGGCCAATACCATGTTTACCGCCAAGCCTGTTTAACTCTGTCAGCAGGGTGGCAGGTGACATCTCTTTGCCATTAATGGCAACAGGATCGCCGCCAACAAATTGGATTTTAATATGCTCTGGTGTGTTGGGGGCTTCTTCTGGGGCGACGGTGCGCGAAAATACATATTCTTCTGGTGGCAGGGCGGGGTCTTCTAGCACTTTGCCCTCAGCTGAAATATGAAGCAAATTTGCATCTACACTGAACGGTGCTTCGCCGCGCTTATCTTTAGGCACGGGTATCTGATTGGCTTCGGCATAGGCGATAAGCTTGGTTCTGGACGCCAAATCCCATTCCCGCCATGGGGCGATAACTTTGATATCAGGTTGCAGGGCATAGTAGCCTAGCTCAAAGCGCACCTGATCATTGCCCTTGCCAGTAGCCCCGTGCGATACCGCATCTGCGCCAACTTCTTTTGCAATTTCTATTTGCCGCTTGGCAATAAGGGGACGCGCAATAGAAGTGCCTAGAAGATATAACCCTTCATAAAGTGCGTTTGCCCGGAACATTGGAAAGACATAATCTTTGACGAACTCTTCGCGCAAATCTTCGATATAGATGTCCTTGATACCAAGCAGCTTTGCTTTCTCGCGGGCTGGCTCTATATCTTCTCCCTGACCTAAATCAGCGGTAAAAGTTACAACCTCACAGGCATATTCTTCTTGCAACCATTTCAAGATGACAGAGGTATCTAGACCGCCTGAATAGGCCAAAACAACCTTATTTACCTGTTGTGTCGTCATCTGTTTTCTCCTAGCAGCATCGGAAGGCAAAATCTAATTTTATATTCGCTGTTCTATATCAGAAAAATCAGCTTAAACGGAAATTGTTTTTTAGGTGCCACCTTAGATGGTTTCGCGCAAGAAGGGCGCTGGTTTACTGCCTAAAGTGCGCATCGCCCCAGCTAGGCCGAGACAGATGGTAGCGCCCGCGCCAGAAAAAGCAGTCAGCGCCACGAGTGGCAAATTAAACATGAACTCTGCACCAATGAAAAAGCTTATGAGCGCATAGCTGGTTGCACTGCCAATAATAATAGCCACCAGACCAGTGAGAATCGCCAGCAAGCTATATTCTAAAATCCATGCGATGATGATATCTACCCGCCTTGCCCCCAAAATCTTCAAAATCATTGAATCTGTAAAGCGCTGCGCCTCGGAATTAGCAACACTGCCTGCAAGAACGGCAAGCCCAGATAGCAAGGTGACAATCGCTGTCATCTGAATGGCTGCTCCTAAAAGGCTCAATATTTTTTCTACCGTTTGTACAGCATCACTTACCGAGACAGCAGAGATATTGTTAAATTCAGCTGTTACCTGTTTTTCAATTTGGCTGGCCAAATTTTTGTCTGGAGACCGGGTGGTAGCGAGCCAGCTATGTGGGGCCCCATCTAGGGCGCCCGGCGTCATGATAAAGACAAAATTTATCCTGAAACTTTCCCACTTAACTTCACGTGCATTGGCAATTTTTGCGGTAATTTCGCGGCCTAAAATGTTTAAGGTTACGCTATCGCCAATAGCAAGATTGTAATCACGCGCCATATTTTCGGTTATTGACATTAACGGGGGGCCTTTATAATGAGCAGGCCACCATTCCCCTCTGGTAAGTGTTGCGCCGATGGGCGGCTCTGCTTGCCAAGTTAGCGCGCGGTCACCTCGTAAAATCCAAGCGCTTTCTGCATCCTTGTCTGTTTGGCTAGCTGGAACATCGTTAAGCGCCGTCACCCGCCCGCGCAACATCGGTGTCTTTTCAATAATGGTATCGCTGGAGATGTTGTCCACTAGAGCCAAGAACGGGTTTATCTGTTGCGGTTGGATATCAATGAAAAACCAGTCTGGGGCATCTTCTGCTGCACGGCTACTTAACTGAGCCATCAAATTATGCTGGCTAGATATCACGGCCACCAATACAGACAGCCCTAACCCAAAGGCGATCATAATAGATTGAAGGGGGGAGCCCTTGCGCGTTATTGCAGATAAGGCAAGGTGGGCAGGTACATATCGCGGCGGCTTCATCCGGCGCAATCCAAACAACACCGCACCTGCAAGCAGGTATAAAAGCCCCATAGAGATAAGGGCCGCGACCATAAAGCTTAAGGAAAGAAAAAGATTGCCTGTGGCCAATACGGCTAGTGCAAGCAAGCCTATTACACCGCCCATAACCGCGATAAAGGCAGCAGGAGATGGCCTGCCGCTAGGCATTTGCATTAAGGAGCGGAACAGATGGGCGGCGCGAATATGGCGGGTACGTGAAAGGGGCCAAACGGCAAAAACAAAAGTCGTTAGCATGCCAAACCCAGCCGCTAGCAATAAAGGCCGAGCATAGAGATCTGTCATTATGGGCACATTTACGTAAGCAGCAAAGAAATTGGCCGTAAGAAAGGGCGTTAATCCAGCTATTAAAACGCCTGCACCAACACCAAGGCTAGCAATCACCATAACTTGTAGAATGTAAACGCGGAAAATCAGCTTTGATGAAGCGCCTAAGCATTTCAAGGTGGCAATGACATTCATCCGGCTAAGCAGCCATGCGCGTACAGCGCCGCTTACCCCTAGCCCACCTATTAAAAGAGCGGTTAGCCCAACCAGCATTAAAAATAATTCTGCACGTTCTACAAAACGCTCAAATCCAGCGCCAGCAGAAGCTAGGGTGCGCAGGCGCACATAACTGCCCTCTACCCGTTCAGCCAAACCCGCTTCTATGGCCGGAATGCGGGAGGTGTCTTGAAGGCGTAAACGCGTTTTATACGATATAAATGCCCCTTCTTGTTGCAGGCCAGAGGCTTTTAGGGTTTCTGCGCCAATAATAAGCCGCGGCCCGAACCCAACAAAGCTTATAGACTGGTCAGGCTCTGCTGTCAGGCTGGCACGAATAGTAACCGTTATCTCGCCCAGCGTTGCCGTGTCACCAATGTTAAGATCAAGCGCAGCGAGTAAGGCAGGGGCAGCGATAGCACCTTTATCCGCTAGCGCATTTGCAAGCCCCATATCTGGGGATAGGGTAACTTCGCCAACCAATGGATAGGCTGTATCAACGGCTTTTAGCTCTACTAACTTGCGGGCAGCTGGTTGGTTTTGTGTCTGTTTTCGCCCCAGCATCGCGCGCATTTGTATAATATCGGATCGCGCCCCCGCCGCGCTGGCAAACTCCAGCAGATTTTCCGCTGGCGGTATATGCAGGCTAGAAAGCTCAAAATCACCGCCCAGCAGGCTGCGTGCATTATTGTCAATGCCCGCCCGCATCGCTTCGGCAACAGATCCAACCGCGCCAATAGCGGCAACTCCCAGCATGAGGGCGGCTAAAAAAACACGAAAACGCGCTACCGAGCCTCTGATCTCGCAGCGTGCGAAATGCCAAGCAAGTGACCAGCTATTCCCCATTTAAGCACCTGCCTTTATCTGCTGGTCGGTGGCAAGCTTGCCATCTTCGATACGCAGCAAACGCTGGCAGCGTGTGGCTAGCCCCTCATCATGGGTAATCAGCACCAGGGCTGCATTTACAGAAGCGGCCGCTGCAAATAATTCTTTGATAACAGATGCCCCCGTGGCGCTATCCAGATTGCCGGTTGGCTCATCAGCTAGCAAGATATCTGGGCGGGTAACAATCGCTCTGGCAATAGCAACACGCTGCTGCTCCCCCCCTGATAGCTGGTCAGGCAAATGCCCCATACGGTGACCTAGGCCAAGGCTCTTTAGCGCATCTGCAGCTTTTTCATTTGCTGCGGTATCACTGGCTAGCTCTAGCGGCACGGCTACATTCTGCAAGGCTGTCATGGACGGAATTAGCCGAAAGGCCTGAAACACAATGCCGACATGGTCGCGGCGAAGTTGGGCAAGGCTATCTTCATCCATGGTGGTAATATCTTGGCCTGCTAGCACAGCTTTGCCAGCGCTTAGCGTTTCCAGCCCGGAAATCAGCATCAAAAGGCTGGTTTTTCCCGCCCCGCTTGGGCCTAGAATCGCAACAGATTGGCCAGCTGGTATATCTAGATTAATATCTTTAAGGATATCAACTTGGCCAGTGTTGCTAGCGAAGGACAGGCTAGCATCCTTTAATGAAATGACCGTATTTTCTGTGCCTGTGGGAGAGATGGTTTCTTGAACTGGCATGCCGGCAACCTTATATGTAGCATAACAAATGGGCACATTGCCCGTTTGAACTAGGCGTGCGGCGCAACAGCTATTCTGTTACGCTCATAGACCTCATATGGGATATGTTTTCTGATGTGCCAAGCATTCAACCTAAAAAAAGTTTTTCTTCTTTTTTTTAGCCGCCCTTTTTTTCGCAGGCTTTTTGTTCTGGGACTATTGGCGAGTTTTTTTGCTGCATCTGGCCATGCTTATGCGGACACAAAGCGCCTGATGATATTTGGTGATTCGTTAGTAGCTGGATATGGCCTGTCAGCTGAAGAGGGATTTACCGGCCAGCTTCAAGCGAGATTAGAAGATGAAGCTATGGCTATTGAGGTTATAAATGCCGGTGTATCAGGCGATACCAGTGCTGGCGGTCTGGCGCGTCTTAACTGGTCTCTTGCTGAAAAGCCAGATTATATCCTTATAGTGCTGGGCGGAAATGACTTGTTGCGCGGTATAAATCCGGCCGATACGCGCCAAAATTTAGATCAGATTCTAACTAGGTTGCAGGCGTTGGGGGTGCAAACCTTCCTAGCGGGGATGTTGGCGCCAGTGAATTTAGGCGCTGAATATGGCGCTGAATTTAATCCGATTTATCCTGAAATGGCGAAAAAATATGATACTGGCTTTTATCCTTTTTTTCTAAAAGATGTTGCGCTTGTTCCAAAATTGAATCAACGCGATGGTCTCCACCCAAATGCAGAAGGTGTGGCTAAAATTATTGACGAGATGATGCCTATCTTGCGTCCGTTCCTAAGCTAGGTGAGGGTAGAAAGATGCATTCAAAGCGTTCATTAATTTTTCTCGCTAGATGGCTTGGCTATGCTGGTGCGCTGCCTTTTTTAGCGCTGGGGCTATTGGTTTTGTGGCCAGAATTTATTAGATTGCGAATAAGCTCAATAATGCGCTTTTCAGAGGCGAGCATCGCCTTTGCGCTGCTTTCTTATGGCGCCATTATTTTAAGTTTTCTGGGCGGGTTGCATTGGGGAAGGGCGGTTACAATTCCATCAGACCAGCAAATCATATCCATGCGCACTGCCCTGTTATGGTCAGTTAGCTTGTCTCTGATCGCATGGTTTGCGTTGATTTTACAGGGGATGTTTTTGCCAATGCGCTATGCGGCCAGCTTGCTGATTGCCGGGTTTGCAGCAGCGCTAATCGCTGATTTAAAGCTTCTGGAAAAAGGGTATTGGCCAGCATGGATGCGCACCTTACGCTTGCATTTAACTCTGACCGCTATGGCAAGCTTGCTTGCGCTATCGATCTAGCTGGTTTGCGGCTGTATCTTTGGCAAGTGATTAATTGACGGGTGATTAATTGACGAGCAGATTTAAAACGCGCCCAATCGGCCCGGTCAGCCGGATATCGCCCTGATTAATGGCAAAAACCAAACATTCGCCATCATTATCGGCAACAGGTTTATGCTCACATCCCTCTTCTTGGACAGCAATATCGCCAGGCCCATAAGAGCCTGTCTCATCCGTAAAGCCCCCTTCTAGAACAAGGGTAACTTCGGTGCCAGAATGGGTGTGGGACGGAACAGCGGTGCCGGGCGCAATACGGTAAAATTTTGCCCGCCCTTGGTCGCCATCAAACACAACGTCACATTCAAACAGGCCAAGACCAATGCGCCGCCATGATGCATGGTCAGCATTAGGAATATAATCAGATATAGGACGCGGCAGAAAACCGCTATTTGTATCAAGGCGGCGTGTGTCTAGTGCCGCGCTTTCTTCGTCGTCTTCAATCGCCTTTAATACATTTTCAAGGGCGCCTTCTGATAGCGATACAGGCTCGCTATCCTCTAATAGAACACCGCCTAGCTTCATCAGCATATTCATAGTCTTTGCACTGTCTTCATTCATCGCCAAATGCGTTTCAACCAACACCTCTAGCGGCAAAGACAACGCGCCTGTTGCATAATCCAGCAACAGGGCATCCAGCACTTGCATATTGAAGGACGCCTGCTCGTTCATGGCTTCCAAATTCCTTCTGGTTCATCTAAATGGGCACGCAGCCGATTTAGCGCTAACCGAATGCGAGATTTAACCGTTCCAAGCGGCACACCGCTTTCATCTGCTATCTCTCTATGTGACTTTTCTTCGTAATACGCAGAAAAGATCATTTTGGCTTGCTCATCTGGAAGATTTTTCAAAGCGTGGCGAATTTTTTCTTCTTCTTGCTGTCTGAAAATAGCTTTTTCACCCGTTTCCACCGCTTCTGGTGCGAAAGCAGGGTCGCTTAAATCAGGCAAAGGCCGGTTTTCACGACGCAGTCTGTCAATGCGTTTGTTTCGCGCAATAGTGAAAATCCACGTGCTGGCCCCTGACTGGGCGGGGTTATAGGTCTCCGCTCGACGCCAGACCATGATCATGGCCTCTTGTGCGATTTCCTCACACAGAGACATGTCTGTCCCCAAGCGCAGCAAAAAGCTCTTAATGCGCGGGGCAAAATAGTCAAACAATGCTGCAAAAGCAACTTTATCTCGTTCGCGTCCAACGCGAACAAGCATAATATCCCATTTCGACATGCTTTTAGCATTGTCGTTATCACAGCCGGTTCCCATATCTCTAGTTAACGAGACAGGGTCATCTGTGACAAGCTCAAAATCAAAATTTTCGTTTTTTATGTCCATTTTGTGCTTTTCAGGTCACCTAGCCGTTTAAAATCCCCAAATTTATATGCCAAAAAGCTAATTTAGCCCCATTTTCAGATTAAGGACTAAAAAATGACACATTCAATTTGGATATTTTCATCAACCCTCTTGAACGTTGGGTAAAGTTTTGCGATTCTGTGCGCGTTCGGCTATGGGCGATTTCATCATTCGGTAAAGACATTGAAAAAGGCGGAGAAAATCTATTATGGGGTATCAGCGATTTGCGGGCTTAACAGCTTTCTTTTTCGGTGTTCTGCTGGTCATGCATCCAGCGCATGCCAATACTGAAGAGTTGAAGAGTTTTAAAGACTGGCAGGTCTATAAACAGGAAACGAGTCAGGGGCGGATTTGTTTCATGTCGAGTGTCCCAAAGAAGTTGCGCGGTGATTATGATCGCAGTAATCGCGGCGAAACGCGGGTATTTGTCTCGCATGGGCCGGGTAAGGGAGAGCGCGATGTAGTCTCTGTTCTTGCAGGCTACCGCTATAAAAAGCAGTCGGAAGTCGATTTTTCTATCGATAAGAAGGCGCATAAATTATTTACCCTAGATAACCGCGCATGGTCACAAGGCCCAGAAGATGATCAGCGTCTTATTGTCTCGATGAAACGTGGCAGCAAGCTGGTCGTCATAGGCATTTCCAGCCGTAATAATAAAACGATTGATGATTACTCGTTGGCAGGCTTTACCGCAGCCAAAGCTTTTTTGGATAAAGCCTGCCCATAATAGGGGCGATTATCTTTTTGAGCTTACTGTTACGCCGCACATTTAGGGGAAGCCCGAAACAAGCTTGCCTATGATAATGTTTATTCTTGCTGCATAATGTCAGCATAAAACTGCCTATAGGATAAAAAGGGCCTGATAAATGTCGATTGCCGCATTTGAGCGCACCCCTTTATTGGGGCTATCACAAAGTGAGCTAGAAGAAGCGGTGACGGCCCTGCAGTTGCCCCGGTTTCGCGCGCGCCAGCTTTGGCGCTGGGTTTGGCGGCATGGCGTTACCGAGTTTTCTGATATGACAGATTTGGGCAAGCCAGTTCAAACCTTGCTCGCCAGCCATTTTCATGCAGACAGACCTGCTGTATCGCGGCGTCAAGATTCCACAGACGGAACAATTAAATGGCTATTGCGCCTGCATGATGGGCATGAAATAGAGGCTGTTTATATTCCAGATGCGGATAGAGGCACCTTATGTATTTCCTCTCAAGTTGGGTGCACGCTGACCTGTACGTTTTGTCATACCGGTACCCAGCGCCTTGTCCGCAATTTAAGCGTGGCTGAAATTTGCGGCCAAATTTTGCTCGCAATGGATGAGCTAGGCGATTGGCCAGCGGGTAAACCCAATAGGCGGCTGACAAATATTGTTCTGATGGGAATGGGGGAGCCGCTTTATAATTATGATAATGTTTCTGCGGCCCTAAAAATGATTATGAGCGGTGAGGGAATCGCGCTATCAAAGCGGCGTATTACGTTGTCAACCAGCGGTATTCTGCCAGAAATCACTAAATGCGGTGAGGAATTAGGCGTCAATCTGGCAATCTCCTTGCATGCGGTACAGGATGAGCTGCGCGATGTGCTGGTGCCGATTAACCGAAAATATAAATTGGCTAGCTTGCTGGACACGGTACGTCATTATCCGGGGCTATCAAATGCGCGGCGCGTAACATGGGAATATGTTATGCTAGCGGGGGTAAATGATAGCGAGGCAGATGCCAAAGCCCTCGTGAAGATGATAGCTGGCATACCGTCAAAGATAAATCTTATCCCCTTTAATCCATGGCCGGGTACAGATTATGTCTGTTCTGATGATGAAACGATTGAGCGTTTTGCGCGTATTGTGATGAAGGCAGGCTATGCATCCCCTGTACGCACGCCGCGGGGGCGCGATATTCTGGCAGCTTGCGGACAATTAAAGTCTGATTCTGTGCGCCTGCGTGCCAGTCAAATGGCATAATGGCCAAATGGCATAATGGTCAAATGGCTTAATGGCCGAATGGATATAACATCTAAGGTTTAGTATTGCTGGCTGTTTTTCTGCTGTGCAAAACAACACTATAGAGTTTGTCCGCTTTAGTCTTGAAAGTGAAATGCAACACCATTACATTAAGAAGGCAAAACAGATCGGCCTATTTTTGGGCTATCTGAACCATACTTTTAAAGATGGAGAAAAAAATTATGCAAAATAACCGTTATGCGTCACAGGCTGCGACCGGGTCTACTGCACTTGATGCGGGTTTGCGCAGCTATATGCTGGGTGTGTATAACCATATGACAACCGCGCTTGCGCTAACTGGCTTTGCTGCATTTGGAACAAAAATGCTGGCTATGAGTAACCCAGCTGTTGCGCAGTTGCTTTTCGGTACCCCGCTTAGCTATGTTATCATGTTTGCGCCGTTGGCGATGGTGATGTGGATGAGCTTCCGTATCAATAAAATGTCACCTGCCAAAGCGCGGACTTTATTTTATGTCTATGCGGCTCTGATGGGCGTTTCATTGTCTGTTATCTTGCTTACCTTTACAGGGGCGAGTGTTGCCAGAGCCTTTTTCATAACCGCAGGCGCTTTCGCAGGCTTGTCCATTTACGGCTACACCACCAAGCGGGATTTAACCGCGATGGGCGGGTTTTTGATTGTTGGCGTATTTGGACTTATTCTGGCCTCTATCGTCAATTTATTTGTGCAATCTTCTGGGATGGAGTTTTTAATCTCTATCGTTGGGGTGCTCTTATTTGCCGGTCTAACCGCTTATGACACCCAGAAGATTAAATCCATGTATTATGCAGGGGATAGCCGCGATGTGGCCGCACGCAAATCTATTTTTGGTGCGCTGACACTCTATTTGGATTTCATAAATATGTTCCTGTTTATGGTGCAACTGCTTGGTAATCGCGAATAGCTAATATAGCTGCATTATAGGCGATAAAAAAGGAAAGACCCATGGCAGCTAGGCGGTGGGTCTTTTTATTTATAGGGTTTAGGGATTGAAGCTGGCACGATGGAAAGCCTAACAATTGAAAATTTTTTAAAGGCAAAAAATGAAAAGGGTGAGGTGAGCCGCGAAGTTTGCGCTGCTTTGGAAGCGTTATGCAGTGCGGCGACGAAAATTGCTAAGCTTGCCGCTGGGAATGGGATTGGCACAGATAATCTCGGCAGTCTTACGGGGGCTGAAAACACAGATGGGGATGAGCAAAAGGCGCTTGATGTGCTAGCAGATCAGCTGATTTGCAGTACTCTTGCGCCTACGGGGGTTTCTGCCTACCTCTCTGAAGAGCGGGATGAGGCGGTTATCTTCGAAGAAGGCAGGGATAGCCAGATAGTGGTTGCAAGTGACCCGCTAGATGGCTCGTCAAACATTGATACCAATTTGACCATCGGAACCATATTTTCACTCTACCCTGCGAAGGCAGGAAACTGGTTGCGCGAAGGGCGGGCACAGCAAGCTGCTGGTTTTTTTGCGTATGGCCCACAAACGGTTTTGCTTTTAACAACAGGTCAGGGCGTAGATGGTTTCTGCCTGAATGAAGAAGGCCACTTTGTTCAAATGGACTGGCAACCACAAATCCCTGCTACCACAAAAGAGTTTGCCATTAATGCTGCTAATAGCCGCTTTTGGCCAGCTAAGGTACAACGCTATATTGATACGCTTTTAGCAGGTGTGGATGGGCCGAGAGGCACGAATTTCAATATGCGCTGGAATGGCTCTTTGGTTGCGGATGCGTTTCGGATTTTCCGCCGAGGCGGCATATTTTTATATCCAGAAGATAGCCGCAAAAATTATGAAAATGGGCGTTTGCGTTTGGTTTATGAGGCAAACCCTATTGCTTTTCTGGTGGAGCAGGCTGAGGGGCGTGCTTCGGATGGGAAGATAGATATTTTGGATATTACCCCCACCAGCTATCATATGCGTGTGCCGCTTATCTTTGGCTCCGCAGACGAGGTTGACAGCTATCATAGCGAGCAGTAACACATTAAAGGGGGGGGTAGTTAAGATTAAAAATCGGGCTAGTCAACAATCCAGCCCAGAAGGTGAAATGATAAAATGCTGGTAAGTTTAAGACAGCTTCTCGACCACGCTGCTGAACATGGATATGGTGTTCCAGCTTTCAATATCAACAACATGGAACAGGGTCTGGCCATTTTGATGGCTGCTGACAAGCTGGATGCGCCAGTGATTATTCAGGCTAGCCGCGGCGCGCGCGCTTATGCTGGTGATTTGATGTTGCAAAACCTTATCAAAGGTCTGGTTGCGATGTTCCCGCATATCCCGATTTGTATGCATCAGGATCACGGTAATTCACAAGCGACCTGTATGACAGCTATTCAATATGGCTTTACGTCTGTAATGATGGATGGCTCGCTAGAAGCAGATGGCAGCACACCAGCCTCTTATGAATATAATATGGAAATTACCAGAGATGTGACCAGAATGGCGCATCATGGCGGGGTATCTGTAGAAGGGGAGCTAGGCGTTCTAGGCTCGCTGGAAACAGGCATGGGTGACAAAGAAGATGGCCATGGCGCGGAGGGTAAATTATCTGAAGACCAGCTTTTGACTGACCCGGAACAGGCTGTGGATTTTGTGCGGGCAACAAAGGTAGATGCGCTGGCTATAGCGATGGGGACAAGCCATGGCGCGTATAAATTCACCCGCCAGCCAGACGGGGATATCTTGGCGATGCATGTAATCGAAGCTATTCACAGGCGCTTGCCAGAAACGCATCTTGTTATGCATGGTTCTTCTTCGGTACCCCAAGAGTTACAGGAAATTTTCAATGAATTTGGCGGTGAGATGCCGCAAACCTATGGTGTGCCGCTAGCGGAAATTGAACGCGGCATTAAAAACGGTGTACGCAAGGTGAATATCGATACAGATTGCCGTTTGGCTATGGCTGGGGCTATACGCAAGGTTGCGCAAACAAAGGCTGGTGAGTTTGATATACGCAAATTTATGAAGCCTGCCCAAGAAGCAATGATGGCTGTTTGTGAAGATAGGCTTGAGCGGTTTGGCACGGCAGGTAACGCGCATAAAATTAAGCCCATTTCTTTGAGTGATATGGCCGCGCGTTATGCCTCGAAGAGCTTAGATCCAAAAATAAGAGACTAGGTAATTATAAGGCTAGCTAAGCAATTATAAGGCAAGCTAGGCGATTATAAGGCTATTCACCTGCTTCGAACAGGGCCCGCAACCCTGCCTTATAATCTGGATAGGTAAAGCTATATCGGAGTGTTTGCCCTAGAATTTTTGAGCGGATCTTGCGCTGGGAGGTATAAAAACTGCGTCCCATCTCTGATAAATTTGCCTGCTCTAGGGGTATGGGCTCTGGCGGTGTAAGGCCAGCAAGGCTCGCCGCAAAATGAAATAGATCTGCTTGCGAGGCAGGGTGCATATCCGCAAGGTTTAAAATACGCC
>JAKMFL010000028.1 GCA_022425485.1 Alphaproteobacteria bacterium
TGGTGTTCTGGTGCTGGACATGCCGATGCCTATGTTGTTTATTGCCGGTTATCAGACGCGCCGGGCGCAAAGGGCATTGGGGCGGTGCTTATAGAAAAAGAAGCTAGCGGTTTCAGCTTTGGGGCGGCAGAACATCATATGGGTTTTCGCGGCATTCCAAGTGCGGATATGTTCTTTGATAACGTAGAAATCCCCACCTCTAATATCGTCGTTCCTGCAGGCGGGTTTAAACAATTAATGGAAGCTTTTGATCTAGAGCGTTGCGGGAACACAACCATGAGCCTTGCTTGTGCGCAATCTGCGTTTGATACCGCGCTAGCCTATGTTCAAGAGCGCGAGCAATTTGGCAAGCCACTTGTTGATTTTCAAGCTGTACAAATGAGCCTTGCAGAAATGAAAATGAAGCTAGACGGGGCGCGTCTGCTACTCTATCGCGCGGTAGTAAGCGCCCAAAACGGTCTGCCAAGCATTGCAGATAGTTCTATTGCGAAATGCTATGCGAACGAGATGGCACGCGAAGTAACTGGCGCGGCGCTGCAATTAATGGGCGGCTATGGTTATTCCGCAGCCTATCCGATGGAACAGAAAATGCGCGATGCATGGGGTTGGGGCATTGCTGGCGGGGCTATTGATGTGCAAAAGACAAATATTGCGTCTGCACTTGTTGGACGCCGATTTAACCAACGGGCGCGGTAATCTATGCTAAAATAAAAAACCTTCTAGATAAATAATGTGCCAAATAAATAATATTCCAGCCCGAAACAGAAGCCTGAAACGCGTAAAAAGAGATATGAATGATGAGCTATGAGACCCCTAAAACCGCAGGCTGGCGCCCCTATCCACGCTATCCAGACCCGCATGTAATCAGCCTTGATCCAAGCTTTGATAGCCTGACGATTTTCTCTGCTGCGGTAGAACGGCTTTATACAGGTTGTCGCTGGGCAGAAGGCCCTGTTTATTTTGGGGATGGGCGTTATCTGCTCTGGAGCGACATTCCCAATCAGCAGATTTTAAAATGGGAAGAAGAGACAGGGGCTGTATCTGTCTATCGCAAGCCGTCGAATTTTGCCAATGGCAATACGCGCGACCGCCACGGCAGGTTAGTAACGTGTGAGCATGGCAGGCGCCTGACCCGTACGGAATATGACGGCACTATAACCATACTTGCTGATAGCTATCAAAACCGCCCTTTAAACTCACCAAATGATGTGATTGTAAAATCAGATGGGTCTATATGGTTTACCGACCCGCTCTTTGGTATTTTAGGTAATTATGAGGGGATTCAGCAAGAGAGCGAGAACAATCCCGCGATATATCGCCTAGACCCAGATAGGGGGGAGCTGCGCATCATAGCAGATGATATAGACGGGCCTAATGGCTTATGCTTTTCCCCAGATGAGCGCATCCTATATGTTGTGGCTAGCCGGTCTACACCGAACCGCACTATCCTTGCTTATGATATGTCTGATGATGGCAGCGATATAAATAAGAACAGCCGCCGCGTGCATATTGATGCCGGAAAGGGCGGTACGCCTGACGGAATGCGGTGCGATATTCATGGTAATTTATGGTGCGGATGGGGCATGGGCAATGAGGCGCTAGATGGGGTTATGGTATTCAACCCAAAAGGCAAGGCCATTGGCCGCATAGCGCTGCCAGAACGTTGCGCAAATGTATGTTTTGGCGGCGTACAGCGAAATCGGCTATTTATGGCTGCTAGCCAATCTATCTATGCGCTTTATGTGAATACAAAAGGTGTTAACGGTGGTTAAAATATAAAAACCGTTTTTTTCCTCTGCTGTCCCTTCGTTAGAATAAGGGCACTACAAATAAGGATAAACCTATGCTTGCCCTCAGCCGCCGAAGCGTCCTTTCTCTTATCTGGAGTATAGGCGTTCTGTTTTGTCTATCTACACCCAGCTTGGCAGCAGAACTAGAAATTGAAATTCTTAGCCCGGGCGATGGTATTGCTGTTGAAAAGGGTATGTATGCAAAGGTCCATTATCAAGGGCGCCTTAGCGATGGAAAAATATTCGATGATTCACTCGCACGAGACACGCCGTTTACCTTTATTCTTGGCGCTGGCGAAGTCATTGAGGGGTGGGATATCGGTATTGAGGGAATGGAAGTTGGGGAACGCCGGCAATTGATTGTCCCACCAGAATTGGGCTATGGGCTGCGCGGGGCTGGAAATGTCATTCCGCCAAACGCAACCCTCACTTTTGACATCTATCTGATCGCCATAAGATGGCCGCCAAAACTAAGCGAACTAGATGCAAATATGCTTGCGCGTGCCATTGCAGAAGACCAGATTTTTATTGATATCCGTAGTGCCGATGCCAGAGCCAGCTCTGGGGTTATCGAAGGGGCTGTGATGATCACTGGCTTTGACAGCTCAGGCCAGTTGCATCCCGATTTTCAGCGTAAATTTGCTGACCTCATTAAATCGCTGAACACACCCTTCACCCTTTATGATGAAGATGGTGAGGCCGCATCCTATCTCGGCAATGCGCTGGTACAGCAGCTTGGCTTTGAGAAAGTATCTTATTTAAAAGACGGGATTTATGGCTGGAGAGAAGCAGGTATGCCTTTGGTAGATTATACACCCTAAATCCCTAAAGCCCTAAAGTCCAGAGCGCCTAAAGTCCAGAGCGCCTAAACAACAGACGGCATTCGCTAGCCAGCACGGCTAATGCAGTTGCATAACTTTGCGCCAGCCTTCGCCATCCCATTGATAGCCAAGCTCTTCTTTAACGGTTTTAAAGAATTCTTGCTTGTCGCCCGTGATATACATCAAGGAAAGACCCAACACCTGCCAGATTTCTAGAATTTCTTTTTGTTCTTTGGCGTTCATGGTGCGTCGAGCCTCGGCAGGTTAACAGATAGGCTTTCCGATCCAAATTCCATGCCAATTATCAGGAAGGGGAAAAAGATTTTGAAGAATCTTTTCCCCATGCCTAAATGCGCCAATATAGCCCCAAAATTTCGGAGCTATTCTGGCAGTGCCCTATTCTGGTAATGCCCTATTCTGGTAATGATGGCAGTCTGCCTTCTGCTTTCAGGGCGGCAAACCCGTTGAAGGTGTCCCGCACCCCCTCGGTCACGGAAATAGAGGGATATTCCGGCACAAAGGCGCGAAGTTCGCTTTCATCCAAATCGGCTGGAAACGGAAATTCAGGCCCAGAGCAAGACACCTCTGCATCAGGTGCCAGCTCTTTTACAATAGCGAGCCCATCTTCTAATGTCTCGCATCTGCCATTCAGATCAAAGACAGGGGCGCCTTCTGCCTCAAAACTGGCCGCAGCAATAAAGGCCGCCGCCGCTTCCCCTGCATAGAGCCAGCTATAATCCCCTGTATAGGGGATTTCAAAGCGGCTTCCTGCAACCGCCGCATGGATAGCCGTGGTGTTTTTAGAGCTCATCCCCTGATCGCGGGCAACGCCATAAACAACATTTGGCCGAAGCCCTATAGAGGGCACCTGCCAATCTGACCAATAGACAAAAGCGCTATGCTCATTGGCCAACTTGTAGGCGCCATAAAGTGTTTCTTTGTAAGGCCCGCCGGGCGGCAATGCCAGCGACGCAATAGACGAAGCATAAGCGTTTCGTTTGATACCTAACTCACGCGCCACTTGCAGGATATTAATTGTTCCCTCAACATTAACCCGCGCCCCCAGCGCTGGATTGGCTGCACAAAAGGGAACTTGCAACCCAGCCAGATGTATAATCGCGCTGGCATTATGGGTTTCTGCAAGATGGCGCAGGGCCGTAAAATCAGTGATATCACTAGCCTGCCAGTTCACTCTAGCTGCCTCATCCTCTCCTAAAAGCAGGGCAACACGCCGCCGGTCTTCGGATAGATCAAGCGCTAGAACAGAAATGCCAGAACGCTGCAAGATAGCTACAACCCACGCCCCAATACATCCCCCTGCCCCAGTTACCATCACTGTGCCATCAAATCTGCCTTTATCTACCAGAAACTTATCTACAAGATTATTATCCATATGCCCGTCCATGCCTGATCTATTCTATTAGAGTTTAACTGTCCAAAGTGATGGTAAGCCGATATAGTTATAAGAGCAATGTATCGGCACACAGATTATTAAGGCAAGTCACATGCAAGCAACATCTGTTTTTGAGGGCGCAGAGCTAGAAAAGCGGCAGGCTAATTTCACCCCCCTTTCCCCTTTATCCATGCTCAAGCGAACCGAGCGTGTATATGGCAACAGGCTAGCACAAATACATGGGAATATTCGGCGCAACTGGTCAGAGGTTGGCCGGCGTTGCCGTCAGCTTGCTTCGGCCCTGCAAAGGCGCGGTATTCGCAAAGGGGATGTAGTGGCATTGCTTGCCCCAAATATTCCAGAAGCCTTTGAATGTGCCTTTGCCGTACCCATGCTAGGGGCAGTGCTGAATGCCAATAATACACGTCTGGATGCAGAAACACTTGGCTATATCCTTAGCCATGGTGAGGCTAAAATCTTTCTGGTAGATACCGAGTTTCGCAAAATTGCCGAACAGGCGGTTGCCCTATCTGGCCTAGATATCCCTATCATTGATATTTGCGATAAAGAAGGGCCAGATGCAGATGCCAAAACAAATATAAGCTATGATGATTTACTGGCAGAGGGGGATGCAGAATTCGCCTATAGCCTGCCAGATGATGAATGGGATGCCCTTGCGCTAAACTATACTTCTGGCACGACAGGCAAGCCAAAGGGGGTTGTCTATTCCCATCGCGGCGCTTACACAAATGCGGTTAATAATGTGGTTACTTGGACGATGCCGCATCACCCTGTTTATTTATGGACGTTACCATTATTCCATTGTAATGGCTGGTGTTTTCCATGGACAGTTACGTTGCTAGGCGGTACAAATGTGTTTTTGCGTAGCCCGCGTGCTGATGCCATTTTTACCGCTTTTGCAGATCACAGCGTTACCCATCTTTGCGGTGCGCCCATTATTATGTCGATGATTGCCAGCGCCCCAAAAGCCGAACGGCGCGCGTTTTCCCAAGTCATTCAAATGATGACAGCTGCGGCACCGCCGCCAGCTTCGGTTATTGCTGAAATTGAAGCCTTAGGTATTACCATCACCCATGTCTATGGCCTAACAGAGGTATATGGGCCAGCCGTGGTTTGTGCGTGGCAACCCGAATGGAACGCATTGCCAGCCGAAGAGCAAGCGCGTCTGAAAGCGCGGCAAGGGGTTGCTTATGAGATGCAAGAAGATGTGCTGGTTCTTAACCCTAGCACCAGCCAGCCCGTACCCCTAGATGGCGAGACGCAAGGTGAAATTGTCTTTCGCGGCAATATTGTAATGAAGGGGTATTTTAAGCAAGAAGAGGCTAGCAACGAGGCCTTTCGGGATGGCTGGTTCTGGTCTGGTGATATCGCTGTGATGCATCCAGATGGCTATATCGAAATCCGAGACAGAGCCAAAGATATCATTATTTCAGGCGGCGAGAATATCAGCTCTATTGAAGTGGAAAAAGCGCTTTATACACATCAGAGCGTAGCCTTGGCAGCAGTGGTCGCAATGCCAGATGATAAATGGGGCGAAGTGCCTTGTGCCTTTATCGAGCTAGCTGAGGGGGCAAGCGTCACAGAGGAGAGTTTAATCGAGCATTGCCGCGCACGTCTTGCTGGATTTATGCGGCCTAAGAAGATTATCTTCACCGAATTACCAAAAACCACGACTGGAAAAATCCTGAAAACAGAGCTACGGAAACAGGCAAAAGCTATCGCTAGCTAGCCCAAAACCAGTCTATTACCAGCCTATAATTAACCCCTGCTGGAATTTAGGCCTTTCTTCAGAAACGCCTATGCTAGCCCTGCAAGCTGAAATCAGTATAGATAAAGCCTTCCCGCTCTACGGTTTCCCCAATTTGCAACTGCAATGGTTCAGCAAAACCCGGTGCATAGGATACAACGGTATGAAATTCCCCATTCTCTCCGCATGGGTCAACTGCCTCTGGCAACGCATCCAAAAAGCCTTGCGTATATTGGCTGCCACATAAATCTTTTGGCACCTTATCTGGATTCAAGGTAACAATATGGGAAATAAGCTTTGCCGATAGCATCTCTTGGGCAAGCTTTTGTGTATCTTTTCCCCATAAAGGAAAATGCGGGGTAAGCCCTGTACCTTCCATCTGTTTTTCACGATAGGCGCGTACATCTTCTAAGAACAAATCGCCGAATATCCAGTCATAAATATTCCGGCTTTTCAGCTTATTAACACAAGCCCCGATACGGGCTTCATAGGCTTCATTGCTGCAAGGGTAGGGCAAATCCACTTCTATCAAGGGCAAGCCTAGTGATTTTGCTTGCGCTTTGGCTACCTCCCTTTGTGTGCCGTGAATAGCCACCCTATCAAATGTTTCATTAAAGGTAGAAACCAGCCCGACTACTTCTATATCAGCCTGCTGGCGTGCGGCTTGCAACGCAAAAGCGCTATCCTTGCCAGATGACCAAGACATAACTGCTGGCTTGCCCTTCATGATAAAATCTCCTTTATGGCATCTAGCCCATCGGTAAGCGCAGCAGGCCCCGGCTGTAATATAAGCGCAGATTTTATCTCCGCAATTTGCTGGTTTTTTACCGCTGGAATATCCTGCCATCCGGGGCGGCTGGCGATTTTTTCAGGCCGAACTTTTTTCCCGCACCAAGAGGCCAGAATAATATTGGGGGCGGCTTTTATAACCTGCTCTGAGGTAACAAACCTGTCTTTTGCTGCTTTTTGCGTCGCTAGCTGGGGAAAGACATCACGCCCACCAGCGATTTCTACCAGCTCAGAAACCCATTTAATACCTGTTATCATCGGCTCGTCCCATTCTTCAAAATAAACTAAAGGCGGCGTTTTCTGATGTGCTTTTTCAGCTATTTGTGCCAGCCTGCGCTCATACCCCTTGGCTAAGGCCTCCGCACGCGCCTCTGCCCCAACCAAGGCACCCAGATGCCGGATCATGGCTAAAATGCCAGCAATATCCCGTTGATTATAGGCCATCACCGTAACCCCCAAGGTGATAAGCTCTGCAACGATTGAGGCTTGCAAATCAGAAAATGTAAGGACGATATCTGGCTCCAGCGCGAGGATTTTTGGAATATCGGCTGAAGTAAAGGCGGCAACACGTGGCTTTTCTTTGCGCACTTGTGGGGGGCGAACCGCATAGCCAGACACGCCAACAATCCGCGCCTCCTCGCCCAGTAGATATAATGTCTCTACGGTTTCCTCGGTCAGACAGACAATTCGCTCAGGGGGAAATTTCCGCAAAATATATTCCTTAATTTCAAAAAGCCTATAATATCACGCTCTGGTGATTTTTTTTTATGATAATAGTGAGCGATCTATTTAAAGTTTTACATTCTTCGTTAACCGTCTCAAATTAGTCCTTATCTGCCATCTATAAGAATAAATAATAGCTTCAGGCAACATCCATAAGGGTGTTTCGCCAGTATAAAAATTAAAACCAGTATAGAAGTTAAAATCAGTATAGAAATTAGAAAGTGATATCTTTTTTGTAAGCAGGCAATTCCGAAATTTTTCTATTATGAGGGCATTGATGATTAAAATATTTTTGCGTTTGAGTGTAGCCGCATTCACCCTATCTCTTAGCATCGCAACCGCCCTAGCTGGCGGACATAGCACAAAGCTGGATTATAATGTTGCAGGGAAAAAATTTACCGCACATGTTGCAATGCCAGCACAGCCAGCAAAAGGCACAATCTATATTATTCATGACTGGAACGGTTTGGATGCCTATGAGATTGGCCGCGCTGAAATGTTAGCTGAGCAAGGCTACACGGCTATCGCTATTGACCTGTTTGGTGTTGATGCCAAGCTGGAAGGCCGCGATGATTACCGCCGGGAAACAGGCGCCTTATATAAAGACCGAGACACCTTTAGAGCGCGTATCAAGGCGGCTATCGCTGCTGGCCAGACCAAAGCTGGCATGGACGGCAAGGCCTTTATCATGGGATATTGCTTTGGCGGTGCTGGCGTTTTGGAAGCGGCACGCGCGGGCATGGCGCTAGATGGTTTTATTAGTTTTCATGGCGGGCTTAGCACCCCAGATGGCCAGAATTACAGCCAAACAAAAGGTTCCGTGTTGCTTTTACATGGCTCGGCTGATCCGGTTTCAGGAATGCAAGATTTAGCAAGCCTTCTGGATGAGCTACAAGCGGCAAACATCCCCCATACAGCAGAAATATTTGGCGGCGCACGTCATTCCTTCACGGTCGCAGGATCGCGTGATTATGATGCCACAGCTGATGCAGGATCGTGGGACGCCTTAATGCGCTACCTAGACCAAAAAAGCTAACAAGACAGCGCACTCTTGCCCCCTTTTTTGTCTATTTTGGGGGCAGGCGAACCGCGCCGTCCAGCCGAATGACACTGCCATTTAGATAAGAATTCTGAATAATATCAGCAGCCAATTTTCCAAACTCAGATGGCTCGCCAAGACGGTTTGGAAACGGGATGTTAGCGGTAATTCCCGCCACGGTCTCTTGCGGCAAACCTTCCATCATCGGCGTGTGAAACAAGCCCGGCGCAATCGCCATTACCCGGATACCTGATCTGGCAAACTCGCGTGCAACGGGCAGACACATAGACGCAATCCCGCCTTTGGAAGCGGCATAAGCAGCTTGGCCAATTTGTCCATCTTCATATGCAGCAGAGCTTGTATTTAGGATGATACCGCGCTCCCCATTATCCAGTGCCGGCAAATCCATCATCGCCGCCGCGCCATAACTCATCACATGGTAGGAGCCAAGCAGATTAACCTCTATCACCTTGCGGAATAGGGCCGTAGATACGTCGCCATCACGGTTAACCACACGGGCGCCTGCGGCAATCCCTGCACAATTTATGATAATGCGCGGACTTTCCGAAAAATGCTTAGTGGCTGCGGCTAAGCTCTCTTTTACCTGCTCTTCGTTCCGTACATCACACTGAAGGCTAAATCCGCCAATTTCACCCGCAATTTGGGCAGCTTTTTCTGCATCAAAATCCAGAATGGTAACCTGCGCCCCTTGCTCAGCTAAATGCCGCACTGCCGCCGCGCCTAGGCCGCTTGCCCCCCCGGTCACCAGCGCCTTTTTCCCTGAAATTTCCATAGCGTAAATTCCCCTTTATGATTTTAAAGCTAAGCATTATGATTAGTTTAAGCGTTTCTTATATAATTATCAGTCTAGCCCTTAGATTTAAGCATAGCGAAGAGCTGTGAGACTGTCAGCGCAGTTCACAACTTTATTGCTAAATCTGGTTTTTTCAGGTAGCACTTCCGGAAGAAACACCCTCAGATGCTCAAGCTGCGATATGCGGAGAAAAATATGACACCTGCTAGAAGATTTGTCTCTCAAATTTCTTGCGCTGCGGCCATGGCCGTTGCCCTTGCATTTGGCAGCGCCGCATCGGTATCCGCACAGGAAGTCACGCTAAAGATGCATCAGTTTCTTCCCGCAACAGCAAATGCCCCAAAACTAGTTTTAGATGTATGGGCAGATAGGGTTGAAAAAGATTCTGGTGGCAGAATTAAGGTGGATCACTACCCTTCTATGCAACTTGGTGGGCGCCCGCCGGAACTGGTCGATCAGGTGGTGAATGGGGTTGCGGATATCATCTGGACGGTGGTGGGTTATACCCCGGGACGTTTTCCATCAACCGAAGTGTTTGAGCTGCCCTTTTTGATGAAGGATGTTGGCGCCCTTTCCTGTGCTTTTTGGAATATGTTTGAACGGCATATGAAGGATACTGAATTCGCAGATATGCATATCCTTGGCACGTGGGTTCATGGGCCGGGTGTTATTCACACTGAAGACCCAGTTGAAGAAATTTCTGATTTAAAGGGTATGAAAATACGCGGCGGCTCGCGCGTGGTAAATCAATTATTAGAACAGGTTGGGGCAACCCCTGTGGCAATGCCAGTTCCAGCCGTGCCTGAAAGCCTGTCCAAAGGCGTATTGAACGGCACCACTATTCCGTGGGAGGTTACCACCTCGCTAAAAGTACCTGACCTCGTTGAAAACCATACAGAATTTGAAGGGGCAGCTTTATATACTTTGACCTTTATTATGGCCATGAATAGGGATGTTTATAACAGCCTGCCAGATGATTTAAAGGCGGTCATTGACACACATTCAGGACTGGAATTTTCTGTATTTGCGGGGCGCACCCAGTCTGGTCAAGATGGCCCTGCCCGCGAACTAGCGATTGATAATGGCAATAATATCATTACCCTGAAGGGGGATAAGGTGGCGGAATGGCAACAAGCTGTTGAGCCAATTTATGCGCGATGGATTGCTGATATGAACGAAAAAGGTCTGGATGGGGCTGGGCTTGTTGCCGAAGCGCGCGCGCGTCAAGATAGCTGCCTTAAACAACTAAGCAAGTAATTCACCTCATCCATGCCTGTCCTTGTTTGGTTATAAATGGGCAAACTTGCCCTTGGATTTAGAGTGATCAATCCGCCTATGATAGGTTTTGTTATACAGATTTCACGCCTCACCAGCCTCATTGGCGGGTTTATGCTGGCCACGCTTATTAGCCTTACATGCTTTTCGGTTGCAGGGCGGGTGCTGAATAGTTTTTTGCATTCAGAGCTTGTTCAAAATATAGCGCCAGACCTAGCCAGTTTTTTGATCGAAGCTGGGATAGGCCCCATCACGGGTGATTACGAGCTTTTAGAAGCTGGAATGGCAGGGGTTATTTTTGCCTTTATGCCGTTATGCCAATTACAGGCAGGGCATGCCATCGTGGCTATCTTCACCGATAAAATGCCAACAAGCTTCCAAAGCGTTTTGATGTTCATCATCGAAATCATCTTTGCCCTTACCCTTATTCTGGTAGCGTGGCAATTAGGCAATGGGTTGGGCGATAAATATCGTAGCCATGAGACAACCGCCCTGCTGGAATTGCCCATTTGGTATGGCTATGCTGCGGCTTTAATAATGGCATATGTAGCTGGTTTTGTTGCCATTTGCAGGGTCTATTATGAAGGTATTGCGCTGCTCTCTGGCCAGCCAAACAGATTATCAAAAGAACAGGAGCAAGCATGAGCGATTTAGCCCTTGGCATCGCCTCTTTTCCAGTATTGCTGTTCCTGATATTTTTGCGTGTACCTATTGGGCTGGCGATGTTTGTCACTGGCCTTATCGGTATGGTGGTGGTTGTTGGGGATACAAGTGTTGCCTTTGGCCGCTTGCGCCATGAAAGCTTCAGCACTTTTTCTAACTATTCCTTATCTATTATACCCATGTTTTTGCTGATGGGGCATTTTGCAACTCTTGGCGGCATGAGCAAGGCGCTATTCAATGCGGCAGAAAGCTGGCTAGGGCATCGTAAAGGCGGGGTAGCTATGGCCTCTATTGGCGCTTGTGCAGGGTTTGGCGCCATTTGCGGATCTTCGCTTGCTACCGCCGCCACTATGAGCAAAGTGGCCATGCCAGAGATGAAGCGGCTAGGCTATGCTGGCGGCTTTTCCACCGCAACACTTGCCGCAGGGGGCACCTTAGGTATCCTCATCCCGCCATCAGTGGTCTTGGTTATCTATGCTATCTTAACAGAGCAAAATATCGCCAAGCTGTTTTTGGCTGCCCTCATTCCCGGCATAATGGCAGCTTTAGGCTATATGCTTGTTATCGCGCTTTATGTTCGGTTATATCCGCAATCTGCGGGCCTGCGTCCACGCCGTACCTATGCTGAACGTTTGCGTGCCATGGGGAAAGTATGGCCTGTCCTCAGTCTATTTTTAGTGGTGGTAGGCGGCATCTATATCGGCTGGTTTACCCCAACAGAAGCCGCTTCTATTGGCGCGTTTGGCACTGGATTAGTTGCCTATTTTTCAGGGGGGTTAACCAGAAAAACCTTTGCCAGCAGTTTTTATGCAACCGGCCAGTCCACGGCAATGATATTTTTTATCCTTCTTGGCGCCGGAATTTATAATGGGTTTCTTGCCCTGACCCAAGTCCCACAAGAGATAGGCATCTGGGTAGGCTCGCAAGGGTTCAGCCCGTTCGTTGTACTGTTATTCATAATTTGTTTTTACCTCATTCTAGGCTGTTTCATGGATAGCTTGTCGATGATTTTGCTGACGGTTCCAATATTCTGGCCCATTGTGATGACGCTTGACTTTACCTTTGTAACGCTGGCTGAGCTTCACGCCCACCGCGCCGCAGAAGCGCTAGCCGCAGGTATCCAGCTTGCACCAGAAATGTTGGAGAGCATCCAAGCTAGTCTGGCATCAGGGGCAGAATTAACGCGTGAGCAAATTAAAGCCTTAGAGCTAAGAGGGGTTAGCAAGGGCGCATTGGCAAGGCTAAATACAGAACAGCTGGCTATATGGTTTGGTATTCTGGTTTTGATTGTCGTAGAAGTTGGCTTGATCACCCCGCCAGTGGGCATGAATTTATTTATCCTGAACCAAATGGACAAAAAGACACCCATGCAGGAAACCTATAAGGCGGTGTTGTTCTTTGTGGCATCCGACATAACGCGGGTAGCCCTTATTCTTGCCTTCCCCGCAATAACGCTTGGATTACTGGCGTGGTAGGGGCAGGGATTAAATAGGCCTAGCCGGGGGTTTCCCTGTATATTTTTCCAGAAGTTCTGCCTCTGCATCGCTTTCTTTTGCAAGCCCCAAGACAATCCCCTTACGCCGCGACTTGCCGCGATTTGAGACTATTTCGTTCGTGCTTAGGGTGGTACGCTGGCCACACCGAAGCGCCCAGTCATACAACATCGCATAACCATGTTTTCGAGCTTCCTGATAATCAGGATGGCGCCCTAAATCATTAAGCTCATCGGGATCTTCTTTCAGATCAAAAAGCATGGGGGGCAGCCCCCCTTCGCAATGCACAAGCTTCCAGCGGTCATCTGCCACCATAAATAGCCTTGCATCTTTTGGCGCAATGCCTAGCTTCGCCGCCATAGGCGACATGGAATAATCATATTCGCTAATCACGTAATCGCGCCAATCCCGGGGCGGACTGCCAGATAAAAGCGGTATCAGCGAGCGGCCTTCAAACCATTCATCAGCTACCGCACCTGCCATAAAATCAGTGAAGGTGGGCGCAAGGTCTATGGCTTCTACTAAGGCATCGCATACACTGCCGCGCCCGGCATCTGCCGGCGTGCTTGGATCATAGATAATCAGCGGAACTTTCACAGTTGGGCTGTGAAATAAATCCTTTTCCCCAAGCCAATGATCGCCCAAATAATCCCCATGGTCAGAGGTAGCGACAATCATTGTATTTCCCATCTGGCCAGAAGATTTTAGATAGTCTAACAACACGCCCATCTGATCATCTATCTGTTTAATCAACCCCATATAAGCGCCCAGCACTTTTTCGCGCACCTCTTCATTGCGAAAGGCTTTGCCAATAGCATTCTGGGCAAAGGCAGCATATACAGGGTGCGGTGCGTCTAGCTCTGCTGTGTCGCGGATGGGCGCAAGGAAGCTTTCTGGCCCATATAGTTTATGATAAGGCGCAGGCACAATATATGGCCAATGGGGCTTGATATAGCTGACATGACACAACCACGGCTTATCCTTATCTGCCTTTTCTTCTAGAAACTTTATCGCCTGCTGCGTAAGCCACGGCGTTTCTGAATCTTCTTCTGCAATATTGGCTGGCAAATGACTATTCCCATAGAGCCAGCCAGAGGCGATATTTCCCTCCGCATCTAAACCTGCATTCGCAAAATCATGCCATGGGTTTTCGCCCTCATAGCCCTTATCACGCAAATACTGGTTATAGGCCGAAGCTTGCTCATCATAAGCGCCATCAGGGCCCATGCCCCATAACCCGTCATCGCGCACAAATATATCAAAGCCGCACTCTGCTACCCTTGCACCAATGATGCTATCAGGGGTCAACCCCAGCCGTGCCATACCTTTGGCATCTGCACGCATATGCGTTTTGCCAATAAGATACGCATCCCCGCCCAATCCGCGCAGATGATCCCCTAGCGTCATCTCACCCACCTTTAGCGGAAAGCCATTCCATGCCGCCCCATGCGAGCTAACATAACGGCCTGTGTAAAAGCTCATCCGCGAGGCACCGCAGATAGGCGACTGCACATAACAATTGGTAAAGCGCACCCCTTGGGAGGCAAGCCAGTCCAGATTAGGGGTATGCAAATGCGGATGCCCGTAACAGCTTAAATAGTCAAATCGTAGCTGGTCAAACATCAAGAACAAAATGTTCTTTTTACCAGATTTAGGCAAAAACAGCCCTCCAAACAGATTTATTAATCAAACATATCTGGCGCATCTTCAACCAGCTGGTTCCAGATTGTTTGGAAATGTAACCAGCCAATATATTCACTACCCACATGCTCACGGCTATAGCGTGCACGTTCTGGTGGGATATAAATCGGGTCGATACCACTTGCCGCGATATCAAGCTGTTGCTGGCAGCAACGCTCCAGCGCAATAAACCAAAAAGCAGCCGCATCTATACTATGACGACTAGCCGTCAACAGGCCATGATTTTGGTGCAAAGCTGCTTTAACACCAGCAAAGGCCGTAGCCACATTCGAGCCAGCATGATTTTCCACTGCCACCGCGCCTGCTTCATCACCGATAACCACATGATCTTCAAAAAAGGCACAAGCATCTTGTGTTATAGGCTCAATTGGCCGGCCGGTTGCCGCCCATGCCGTGCCATAAACTGTATGGGCATGACACATAGCAATAATATCAGGATGCTCTTCATGCACATTGGCATGCAAAACAAACCCGGCGCGGTTCACGGCATACTCCCCCTCGATAACCTTGCCATCATGGTCAACCAGAATAAGGGTAGAGAGTTTAACCTTGTCAAAAGGCACGCACATAGGATTAGTCCAGTAAAGCTCTGGATATTCGGGATCACGAACAGTTAAGTGACCTGCAAAACCATAATCAAATTTTTGGATAGCAAAAGCACGGCACGCCGCAACCAGCCTTTCCCTCCGATATTTTCGCTCTTCTTCTAAAGAGAGGTTTTCCGGCCGTTCGGGGAAAATAAGCCCCTCTTGTTCTGGCTGATAAATCGACTGGCGTCCGCCTAAATCCAACATCTCTGCACCTGTGCTTTTAATAACGTGTAAGCTAAATGATTTGGGCAGGTGCTAGATAAGTCAACTTAAAAATAATTTGGCAGAGCGCCTATGCCATAGCATGATAGAGACATAAGCAGAAATGAGATTTTTTAAAAAAGCAGGGGGTAGGAGCAATGGAAAAAATTGGTTTCATCGGGCTAGGGCGAATGGGTCTGCCAATGGCTGCCAATATCATCAAGGGCGGTTATGAAGTGCATGTTTATGACGTGGTAGCCAGTCAGCTAGAGGCGGCAATTGCCAAAGGTGGGCAAGGCTGTAGCTCTGTAGCTGAAATTGCCGAAAAATCAGATATTCTTATCACCATGCTGCCCAATTCCGCTATCGTGCGCGACGTGATTTCCGGCAGCGCTGACGCCATATTAACCCATGCTAAAAAAGGCCACCTGGTCATGGATATGAGCACCGTTAGCCCAGAGACCACTGACTTTGTTGCAGGTTGCTGTGCAGAAAAAAACGTCGATTTTATTGATGCACCGGTTGGAAGATTGGCCTCGCACGCCGATACTGGCCAGTCCTTATTTATGGTTGGCGGCACAGAAGCTGGATATCAGCGTGTCCTGCCCCTATTGCAGCTGATGGGCAGTGATATCTTTCATTGCGGGGCGCAAGGTGCAGGCACACGCACCAAGCTAGTAAATAATTTCCTGGCGATTTCCTATTGCCAGATGAATGCTGAAGCCCTGTCACTGGCCAGCGGTTTTGGCCTTGATCTGGATAGCACGCTAGATGTGCTCTATGGCACAACAGCTGTAAATGGCCAGCTAAAAATAGCGTGGCCTGCCAAAGTGCTTAGCGATGATAAAGCGCCCGGCTTTACCATTGATTTAGCGCATAAGGATTTAAGTTTGGTTGTGGAGGCAGCAAATACACAAGCCGTTTCCATGCCGATGGCCGCTGCCGCGCGGGAAGCGTTTAATCTGGCACGATCCCGCGGATTTGGCGGTGATGATTTCTCGGCTATGCTAGATGTGCATTGCGATCTAAATCAGCTAGAGGCGCCGCGCCTCAATCCAGGCTCTAAATATAAGCCTAAATAAAGCGAGGCCAGTTATCCACCCCCGCCTCAAGCTAGCCAAGCTAGGGTGAACAAGGATAGCAGTGATGTCCAAATGATGATGGGGGCAATACGCGCGGTGCTAACCCCATATAGCATAGCGATAGCGAAAGGCATGGCGCCCGCTGGCCCAGCCGCGTTTAACACCAACAGCTTGTTCCAGTCTGCAGGCCAGTTTCCGGCCATCAATAAACCGGCAACCAGCACAGGTAGACCAAACAGCTTTATGCCGGTCAGCAGGCATATGGTGCGCGACGGCATCAAGCGGGTTGCCGATAAAATCACCCCCAGTGCAAACAACGTTGCAGGTGCGGTTGCCCCGCTAAGAAAATTCAGCGCGGTTTCTATCGGCGCTAGCAAAGGCAAGCCTGACAGATTAAAGATAATCGCAAAAACAATCGTCAACAGCACAGGGTTTTTCGCTAGCCGTTTAAAAGAGACGGCCATGGAAGCCGTTTTGTGAGCTAGCAAATCAGTAGAGATGACAAAAAAAGCAAAGGTAATCGCTGCATCCCAAGCGACAATCGCAACAATCGGAATATTACCAGCCTCACCATAAATCAGGGTGGATATCGGCCAGATATATAACAGCGAGTTCACAAAAATCATCGCCATGGCCAAAAGCCAACTTTCCATCATCTCATGCCCTAATACATAGCGGCAGAGCAAAAATGAAAGGGTGAAGATAACCGCTTGCCCCGCCCCATAGCTGAGGATGGCAAGATAATGGATAGATGATAAATCAACCTGACTAAGAAGCAAAAATATCAGCGGTGGTTGCAAGGCAAGAAAGGCAACCCGGTTTAGGGCGCTAGCCTCTTCGCGCGATACAAGTTTAATTTTGCCAAGCCAAAACCCCAGCACCAGAACTGAGAAAACCGGCAAAATATCATTGACCAAAATAGAAAGCATAAAAGGAACGCCAGACGCAAAAAAAGATAATAGCAAAAATGCTGGCAACAACCTGCCCCAGCGGCCACGCCGCGGTCAATAATAAAGACCCTCCCTCAGCGCTTCACCGAATAGAGGATAAGGGCAATGGAGCGATAGAGGCTATGCACAAACTTAGAATAGGGTAGCACCAGAAATAGCACGTAAACGAGCGCCAAATGAATGGCCAGCATCAGTCCCATAAAGCCTGTCTCGCGCAAAGCCAGCAACGCTAATCCGGTCGCACTGACCCAAAACAGCAACCAGATAAAGGCATAATCCATACCCAGATGGCGCAAGCTTTTCATTTCCTCAGCCATCGCACGTTTCAGCTGCCATAGCCACGCTGTCCCCCAACATAGCATCACGCCGCCTATAGTGCCTAGAATTACCGGCAAGCTGAAATACCCATAAGGCGCCTGCCAGCCAAAAACATAATGATAAATTGTGCCTGTTGAGGTGGCGGCAAAGCACAACATGAAACCATAAAAAGTCAGATGATGGGCATAGCGGCGATCATGGCTATTACTATCGTCCCCTACCGGACATCCGGGGCCATCGCCGGCATTATCCCCGCCTAGATATTTCAAGCTCCCTGCCGCTGATATCGCCTGTGCCAAGCCCTGCCAACCTGGCCAGCCGGCGCCAACATCACGCCAAAAACGAGATGCCCCTATGCCCATCGCTAGTAGTGTAAATGCGGTTATGATAAGCGGTATGCCGGCCATTACATTATGCGGCATCACCTGATAGAAAGCCCCCTCGCCCAGATGCACCCCCCAAAACAGATGCGGGGCTATCATCGCCAGCATCAGCCCCAATGTAAGCGCAAGCCCTGCCGCAATGGCCATAGACACCACCAGCCCATTACGCGCAAATAGCTGACCCAGCGGGCGTGGCCACGCATAATCCGCATAGGTTTCAGCCCGCCTTTGAGCGAGTGTGGCTGGCACATTCACACCGAACTCATGCGGCGGCGCATATTGGCAAGCATAGTAACAAGCGCCGCAATGATGGCACAAATTGGCGAGATAGGCCGTATCGGCGACATCAAATTCACGGCTCTGTGTCATCGCCGGAAAAACCGCACAAAATCCTTCACAATAGCGGCAGGCATTACAAATCTGCATGATACGCGCGGTCTCTTCATGAGCTTTTTGGTCATGCGCCCACCCATTATTAGGCCCATTATTCGGCCTATCATTAGGATTAGCCTTCGCCATTTCTACCAGATTAATATCATCCATTTACACCCCCCCTATTTAACGCCTCTATTTAAGGCGCGCGCAGCCTCTGCCCCCGCAATACGTCCAAAAACGCTGCCAATGGTCATGCCGATACCGGCTAAATAGCCTTGTCCTAGAATGTTGCCTGCCATAATCTCGCCAGCCGCATATAGATTTGCTGCGGGTGTGCCATCTTCCATCAGCATCTGTGCATGCGCATTTACCTCCACGCCCATATAGGTGAAGGTGATGCCCGGTCGAAGGGGAAAGCCATAAAAGGGGGGCGTGGCTATCGGGGCGGCCCAGTTCGTTTTATCTGGGTTAAGCCCATCTGTTCTCTTTCCATCTAAAATTTGCTGGTCAATCGGCCCCTCTGGGCAGGCCGCATTAAAGCCAGCGATAGTAGCTTGCATCTTAGCTGGGTTTAATCCCAACTGTTCCGCCAGCCCAGCTATTGTATCATCCTTAATCGGGGTAAAAACCGAAGGCATAAAACGGGTCAGGCCATGCTTATCAACAATGGCATAGGCAATTTGATCTGGCTGGCCTGCAACCAGACGCCCCCAAATAGCATATCGTTTTGGCCAAAAATCTTCCCCCTCATCATAGAAACGCTCGCCATCTTTGTTCACGACAACACTGAAGGGTACCGCATCAATCCGGCTAGCAATTCCGCCATCAAATTGCGGGGCACGGGCATCTATCGCCACCGCATGACATTGATCTACATCCCCAATTGATCTTAACCCCTGCATCAGCAAACTTTTCAGCACTACCCCTTTATTATAGGGCGTACCGCGGATCAGAAAATTCTGTGCTGCTGCCCCCCAACCCTCGGACAACCAATCCAAATTAGCCTCAAACCCGCCTGAGGTAGCAATGACTTTCTTCGCTTTTATATTACGGCCATCTTCTAGCAAGACGCCCTCACAATACCCATCTTCTAGCAGCATTTCCTGAACCGGGGTTTGGTATAGAAACGCCACCCCAGAATTTTCTGCATGTCGGCACAGGCTGTTCAGCATGGTGCGGCCGCCACCTAGAAAAAACGCATTGGTACGCCCCAGATTAAGAGTGCCACTAAGCGCCGGCTGGAAGCGCACCCCTCTTGTGCCTAGCCAGCTTGTGAGTTCCGCTGATTTTTCTAGCGTCATGGTTGCCAATTCCTGATTGGTAACCCCCTTTGTCACGCGCATCAAATCATCAAAATATTCTGCGACCGAATAGCTTTCTGTTAGCACATCGGTAGGGGCATCATGGGTCGCCCGCAAATTGCGCGTATGGCGCGTATTCCCGCCACGCATATCTGGCGGTGCTGCCTCTAATACCAGCACTGAACACCCCGCTTCTGCGGCCGTAATAGCAGCACAGAGACCCGCATTTCCAGCCCCAATAACCAACACATCCCAGAGAAGTTCTTCAGCATTTTCATATTGTGTATACATTTGTATACAGCTAAGTCATACTTACCGAAAGAGTCAATGAAAGAGACAAATTTGGCAGCAAAAAAAACACCAAAATCACCTGCCTCTAAAGCTAGGTCGGTTAAACCAAAACCTGTAAATGGCAAGAGCACTGCTGCGCATATTGATTGGCAGCAACTAGAAACGGATATAGAGGCTGCACCGGCAAGGCAAAATAATGATCCGGGCACAGGTAGCGCGGGGCGAATTCGTGCTCTCATTCTAGCAGGTTTGCATAGCGGGGCTATCTGGCCTGGTATGCGCCTGAAAGAAGTTGAATTAGGGTCAGCCTTACAGGTTAGCCGCACGCCCTTAAGAGAGGCACTCACACAGCTAAAGACAGAGCGGGTTCTAGAAGCCGACAAAGAGGGCTTGCGCGTACGCAAAGTAGGGTGGGGTGATATTCGTAGCTTTTATGAGTTGCGCGGCACCCTTGAAGGGCTGGCCGCCAAGCTAACCGCACAGCGTGCCACCCCCGCAGAACGACATCTTATTGACCAGTTGCTAGCCGAAGAAAAATCATTGATAGAGCGCAAAGCATCGCCTGAAATTTTAGCCAAGCATAACCGCCGTTTTCATGCCAGTATTTGCAAAGCATCCGGCAATCACTTCCTTGAAGAACATCTTAACCAGTTATCACAAATGATGGTATTATTAGGGGCAACTGTCTATAGTATGGAAACCCGTCTTGCCAGTATCTTGGCAGAACATGAAAAAATTAATATCGCTATTCAGAAGGGCCAGCCCGATGCGGCAGAGCAAGCGATGCGTGTTCATCTAGAAGCTGGCCTAATTGCTCGCCTGCACCTGATCAGTCAGGCAGAACACCCGCAGATGGATTAACACTGTATATGCCCTCAATTTATGTGTTTCGAGATGATGTGGTAAAAATGGGGGCTACCTTTGCCCTCGCCCTATCTACTGGCTGGCTGTTTTTTCAAGCTGGCATGCCTGCCCCCTATTTAATGGGCAGCTTGTTTGGGGTTTGGTTTGGCGGCGCGCTGCTGCGTCCTATCCAGCCCTATCTAGGTGTTGCACGTTGGTTTCATATTCCGGTCATTCTAGGTCTGGCAGTGATGATAGGCGCAGCATTTGACCAGCAGATGCTGGTACAAATCACGATTTGGTGGAAAAGCCTATGCGTGATGATGATAACCACTTTCATTGTCTGCATGACGGGATATCAGCTGCTGACCAGATGGCGCGGCTACGATAAGAGATTGGCTTTTTTCTGCTCTTTGCCCGGCGGTCAAGCCGAAGCTATGATTTTAGCGCGTCAAATGGTTGAAAAGGACTATGTGGTCGCGCTATTCCATCTCGTGCGGGTAACGGTGGTATTTTTATCAACACCACTTCTGCTAGCCTTCATTCAAGGCGGGGATGCGGTAGCGGCCTCTAACCGTACCCTTGCCAGCATGCCCAGCATTTTTGTTCTGCCCCTGTATGCGCTAGGCTTATTTATTTTTATCGCGGTATTAGGGCTAGGGCTTGCCCTTATTTTGCGTCTTCCCCTGCCCTATCTTTTGGGGCCTATGTGCCTATCCATCCTTTTTCATCTGATGGGCTGGGCTGATCTGCCGCGCATAAATGAATTTGTTATTTTGGCACAATTGGCCATTGGCGGGGCCATTGGCGCACGGCTAGCAAAAGTCCCCTTTCAAGAAGTTTTTGGCTATCTAAAGGACGCCTTTATAACCACGGTCTTAATCCTCAGCCTATTTTTTATTGCGGCCATAATTATGGCGATGACGGAAGCGTTCAACTTTTTAGAATTGTGGCTTGCCTTCGTGCCGGGCGGGTTGTACGAGGTCACCCTGCTCGCGCTGATATTCGGCTTTGATGTGGCCTTTGTGGCCTTTCATCACACCGTGCGAATTATCCCGTTGATATTTGCTATGTCCTTTATTGGTAAACGCTTACCAGATACAAAAGAAGGGCCAGATACAAAAGAAACCTAGCCTTATCTTCTCAAGCAGGAACAAATAGATCGCCTTGGGCCAGCTTGCGGGCGGTGCGCACCAGACCTGCTGATTTATGCACAAACTGGCCATCAGCCATGTCATAATCTACCAGCACGTCCATCTCACCCATCAGATGGTGTAAGGTAATTTTTGCTGGGCGTTCTTTTGGGATGGTCATCATCTTATCTGCGATTGTGCCGGGCGTTAACGCACAAGAAGCCAGCGCTTGCGAGCCGGTCACAGCCATGGTTGGATGCGTCTCCCACGGCATGAAATAACGCGCCCCAATATGTCCGGCCCCTTCAACTGGATATAACAGGCCAAATTTTGGTGTCACAGAGCGGCTGCAATCTCCCATGCCCATTGCCGCGCCTGCCGCTAGCCGCACTGTTTCCATCTTGGCAAAAAAATCACGGTTTGCATCCAACTCCTCGCGTGTCTCAGCACCTGTAAGCCCGAAATCAGCCGCCCTTGCGATTACCATTGGCATCGCTACATCCATACAGGTAACCTCCACCCCCTCAAAGCTATCGATAAGATTACCGCTTGGCAGAAACGCCCCCGTTGAAGAGCCCGCAACATTCATAAAATTCAGTTCAACAGGCGCAGCTGACCCCGGCACCCCATCTATCTGGGCACTGCCATCATAGCGCGGCATGCCATCTTGTATCTGCACCCGCGCCACTATTCTAGCACCCGTATTGACAGCCCTAATCTTTACCTCAGCACTATCACCTATTGCTGTGATAAGTCCCATTTCTATGGCCGCCGGGCCAACACCAGACAGCATATTACCGCAAGTTGGTTTGAAATCTACCAGCTTTGTTTCCACACTTACTTGAGCAAAAAAATAATCAATATCTGCCCATTCATCTTCCGACTTTGACAAGATAGCTACCTTGGTTGTCACCGCAACGCCGCCGCCAATCCCATCTATATTTATGGGGTGGCCTGACCCAACCGCTTTCACCAAAAACTCTGCCAGCTTTTCTCGGTTTTCAGGTACATCTTTTTTGTTAAAATAGGGCCCACGCGACGTACCGCCACGCATAAAGATAAAGGGGGTTGCAACCTGCATTTTCAAGCACTCCCAGCGCTGCTATTTTTCTTTTCACAAGGCCGGCTGAAAGCAGCCAGCCCTTTTATTTAAGTCGTTTTCATTATGCCCTAGAACCTGCATGCCTGCCAGCCCCCACCTCGTCTAATAGAATTCTAATAGAATATCTCTTCTCCCTGTCCCTCGTGCATAGACAAACAGGTTTCTGATGCGTAGTCTTTGGCGTTAAACCCATTTATGCAGCAGTCATTTGGCACATTCCTTTATGGATAAATCACGCAAAATTGATCCCCCCACTCTTGGCGAGGCAAGCTATCTGTGGTGGAAAATAGGCATTTTGTCTTTTGGCGGTCCTGCGGCGCAAATCGCGCTCCTGCACCGTGAGGTGGTTGAGCTACGCAATTGGCTTTCAGAGAGTCAGTTTTTAAACGCCCTAAGCTTTTGTATGCTGCTACCCGGCCCTGAGGCAATGCAGCTTGCCACCTATGCTGGATGGCGACTTCATGGCACGCTAGGCGGGCTGATAGCAGGGTTACTTTTCGTTCTGCCGGGTGCGGTTATTATCATGGCTCTCGCGGCGGCCTATGCGGTTTATGGCGATGTTCCGCTTTTCGCCCTCCTCTTTTATGGGGTTAAGGCCGCTGTTCTGGTGATTGTGATGCAAGCATTGCTGCGCATTGCCCAGAAAGCGCTTTCCCGTCCCATACATTGGCTGATAGCTGGCTCTGCCTTTGTTTGTATCTTTTTCCTTTCCATTCCTTTTCCAATTATTGTGTTGGCATCTGCTATCTTTGGCTGGCTGATGCTGGGGAAGTCAAAAACGCAACAGCCAACTGATCTTGCGCATCTTTCTGCCAAAAAAACTGGGCAGACAATCTTTATCTGGATGATTATTTGGCTAGCACCTCTGGCTGGATTAGCTCTGTTTGGCGCCCCTATATTGCTGATAGAAATTGGGCAGTTTTTCTCCATGCTAGCGATTGTGACCTTTGGCGGGGCTTATGCTGTTTTGGCCTATTTAGCACAAGATGCTGTCGGGGCTTTTGGCTGGTTAAGCGCCCCTGAAATGGTAGACGCGCTCGGCCTAGCAGAAACAACGCCCGGCCCGCTTATTCTTGTTACACAATTTGTTGGTTTTCTTGCAGGGTTCAAGGAAGGGGGGCTATGGCTTGGCCTAAGCGCCGCAATTATTGTGTTATGGGTTACTTTTGTCCCCTGCTTTTTATGGATTTTTACAGGGGCGCCCTATATTGAATGGATTTCTAACCAGCCGCGTATTGCCGGCGCATTAGAGGCGATAACAGCCGCCATTGTGGGCGTAATATTGAACCTGTCCCTTTGGTTTGCTTTGCATGTATTTTTTGCCGAAATTGAGGTGCGCCTGCTTGGCCCCCTTACCCTATGGCAGCCAGAATTATCCAGCCTTGAAGGCGTGGCCCTTGGCCTGTTTGCTCTGAGTGCGGGCCTCGCCTTTTATTTAAAATGGGGCATTATCCGCATACTGTTAAGCAGCGCGATAATAGGGGCTGGCCTGCAACTATTTTTGGGAAATTAACCCACGTCAAAATCTAGGTAAGAACAAGGCATGCCCCATATCATCATAGCCTTAAGAAGATAAATGTGATTCAAAGCTGACTTTACGCACGTATAGAGAATTGTGAGTATGATCCGGTGGATTATACGCACTTCCTCCCTAAACTTGGACTGCTTTCATAGCAGTCCCTTTTTTTTACAGCGTTAGGCTATAATGCATTGAAAAGATGCATTAAATACGCGCCGCCAGAAAATCCTACCGCTACCCAAATAATCATGCCAGCACCACCGCGCATCTTCCAGCTAAACCGAACACATAGCCGGTTCACCGCATCATAGGATAAGAAAAGCCACGCAATCATCACAGCTGGCAGCATTATCGCATCTATCCAATCCATTTTTTTTACTGCCTCCCTTATAATTAGCTTAGCTGTCCTTTAACGCGCGAACATACATATCCAGCACCTCATTAATATTGAGGTTATCTGGCAGGGTTTCGCGTGTTTCGCTGGCCAGCGGTGTTTTATTTGCCAATTCCATTAGCTCCCTTGCCCCTTGATGAAATTTTGGGGTCATACCAAAGCTTGAGAAAGTTGCTGAAATCTCCTCCATTTCTGCCATCCAGCGAGAAGCATCTACCGGTATGCGCGGCACCATCATCTGCATATTTTTTAAAATATCCGGCTTGCTCGCCGCGAACTCTTCAAACAACTCGTCCCGCAACCCCGTCAATTCAGCCATTACCGCAACTGACGCAAATAGGGAAAAAGCGCCTTTGGTGGCGCTGGCATAAACCATTTTCATCGCGGAAGCTTGTCCAATTTTATCCCCCACCGATTTGATGACGAGACCTCTTTCATTTAGCTGCAAAATAGAGGAGACATCTGGCCCGCTAACATAGAGCCGCGTCTTACCCCCTTCTTTGATAGGGTTAAAACCAATAATGCCGCCATCAATAAAATTAGCCGGAAGCGGGGCAAAAATATCTTCAAGCTGCTGTGCAGTTTGCGGGGAAATGGCATTGCAATCTACATAATCCGGATAGATTTTACTATCCTGCATGATCTGGGCAATCTGCGCACCCATATCCACGGCAAATTGCGGTGGCAAAATAGACAAGATAAGGTCTGCCTGTTCGACCACTTCTGCCAGCGTTGCAAGCAATTCTATATCCGCTGCATGCGCCAGTGATTTTGTCCTATCACTACGTCCAGAAATACAGCTTATCACGCGAAAACCGTTTTTCAACAGGCTTTCTGCACAGCCATGCCCCATATCCCCGGGCATTAAAATAGCAATGGTGTTAACTGGTTTTTGTGCGGTCATATGGATACCTGCCTTATCGTCGCTAATGGGCTACCTTACCCCAATAATTAGAGTGGCATTGACAGCGCGTTGATGCAAGCAGGGTTGCGGCCATTCCACCATTAAAAACTTGGCAAAGGAAGCTGGTTGTTGCACTCTGGCTTGAGAGCAATAAAGCCATTTGATGAAGGCAGGCGGCACATGGATATTTTTGGCACAATTTCAGCATTATTTAGCGGCGACCGGGTATCGCACACAGATACCTTTATTTTAGCTGCTGTCGCTCTAGGCCTCTATATCGGCCTCAGAACCTTGCGCAAGCGCCTTAAAAAAGACGACTAACCCCGCCTCTCCCATCTTTGCCCCCGATGAAATAGTCAGAGTTTTTTTTATGTCTTTATCTGTTCATCTGTGGCGCGTTGAAATATCTGAAAAAACAACGTGGTTATTTGTTTCTGTTACAGACAAAACAGGCATTACGGGCTTTGGAGAGGCAACCGCCAACCATCATATTGCTGAGATTATCCGCAGCTTTCCAAAAGCCATAGAGGCAGCCTCGAACTGCCCGTTAGGTTTGGGCGCAAAGCTAGGCGCTATCACGGATAAATACGCAGGCAAAGTAGGTAATGCCATTGCCAGCGCTATCGAACAAGCGGTTCTGGATATGCACGCCCAGCACCAAAAAATTCCCTTATTCGCTGCTCTTGGGGGGCACTATCGGACAAAAATTCCTGCCTATGCAAATATAAATAGAGGCACGCTGGACAGAACGCCAGACGGGTTTGCTGCCCGCGCAAAATCCGTGGTTGCAACGGGATATAAGGCGATAAAATTTGCCCCTTTTGATGGTGTTGCGCCCACTGGGCTGGATAGCGGTGATAATCGCCAGCTTTTCAAGGAAGGCGTGGCCCGGATAGCGGCTGTTGCTGAGATTTTGAAGGGGAGCGCACGCATTCAAATTGATTGCCATGCCAGATTCACCCCTGCCGATGCTGCCGAATTGATGGAAAAAATGGGTGAACTGGATGTTGGATGGCTGGAAGAGCCGATTGCTGAAACAGATGAAAACCTAGCCCAAATAGCGGATATGCGTAAACAGTTTGCTAAATCTGGGCGCAGGTTTGCTGGGGCAGAGCAGTCCGAAAGCCTCGCGCAATTTTCCCATTTCCTAAACCATGATTGCTATGATGTGGTGATGCCAGATATTATATTGGCAGGCGGGCTATCAGAGGTGATGGCAGTTGGCAGATATGCGAGTCAGCGTCACATTGCTGTCAGCCCACATAACCCGTGTGGACCGATAATGGATGTCATGTCTGCGCATGTTGCCGCCGCGCTCCCGCTGATCGAGGCTATGGAAAGACAAGTTGCGGAATCCCCAATTTATGATGAAATAATCACTACAAATCATTACTTTAAAGATGGTGTCTTTAGTCTTTCAAATTGTGAAGGTAGCGGGGTAAAGCTAAATCTGGAACACCCCGCCATGGAAAAAATGGGTGAGTTTACTCTACAACTTTAAAACGCCCCTAGCCTTCTAGCCTGCATGCGGAACCTCCTCTGGCTTTAGGGGCAGGCACATCATATCCTCACCCCAAATAATCCGTCCCTTAAACATCTCTGCCATCTCAAACACGCATTGCTCTTTAACGCCGGGCGCGTCCATTTGTGGGGTAAAATGGGTGGCGACAAGGGTATTTACACCTGCCTCAGCTGCCACATAAGCAGCCTCCTTATGGCCAGATGAGGTAACCGTCTTACCCGCAGGGATAAAGGTACCAGTAACAAAATAGCACATATGGATCAGCATATCTGCCCCTTTTGCAAGCTCTATAATATTCTCACATGGGCCAGTATCACCAGAATAAACCAACACCCCTTCATCTGTTTCTAGTCGGAAGGCATAAGGCTCAATATGCCCGGGCTGATGCACTACCTCGCGCACAGTCACCTTCCAATTATCGCTTTCCACCACCATCGTATCATATAACGGGGTGATATTTGGTGAGGGTCGCTTGCGTGGCAGAACGCCGCCACGGTTCTGGTAAACGCGCTGGCTGCCCGCGCTGTTAATGCGCCCATCTAAATCTGGATGAAACACCCCATTTTCAGCGAATAAGAGATCTGTCATACGCTGCATATAAGCAGGTGCATAGACCTGTAAATCGGGAATTTGACCAGCACCCTGATCCCACCGGCTATGCACCAAACGGGCATAATCAAGACAATGATCTGTATGCAGATGCGAGAAAAAGATTGTGCTTAAATCAGTTGCTTTATAGCCCGTGCGCAGAAAATTAGCGTGCGCACCTGCTCCATGATCAAAGACCAAAATTTCATCACCAATTTCTATCAGATAGCCAGAACTTGCGCGGTTTGCCATTGGCACAGGCGAGCCTGTCCCTAAAAGTGTAATTCTCATATTTTCCTCCTTCTCTTATTGGCCTTGTCAGCTTATTGATTTGCAAAAGAAGACCGCATCTTTGCAGCCCAATGACTTGCCTCGCAGGTGACCACCCACAGGGATCTAAACCTTGTAAGTATAGAGCCATCACTACGAAAACGCAGAATTTCGGCATCCAGATGCACTTTATCTTCAGCCGAGGCCACTATCTGAATGTCATTAAAAGCGGAATGAGACCAGCCATCACCTGCGCGTTGTTTGAAATCTGTAAAATAACTTTCCGATGTTTGCCAGATTTTCAAGCGCGTTCCGCTTAGCCTTATATGCGGGAAATGCAATGTATTGGCCAAGGCTATTTCATCATGCTTATTCAGCGCTTCAATATGCGCATCCATTACAGATAAGGCCGCTTCTATAGATGGTTGGTTATCCATTATCCCTGCCTTTTTTTAATCAAAATTATACAGCAGGGCTGGATTATCCACCAAAATTTTCTGCCGTGCCTCAGCCTCTGGCACCCATTCCAAAAACAGCCTCAAAAGGTCGGTATCATCTGGCATAGCAACAGGTATTTGCGGATGTGGCCAGTCACTGCCCCAAACAAGCCTTTCTGGATTAGAGCTGACCAGCGCCTCTACCATCGGGCGGACATCTGTATAGCTGTGACTGTCCTGCGCCGTAACGCGGTACGCCCCTGAAAGTTTCACCCAGATATCACCCTCACTAAGCAGTTTTAAACATCTCTGAAAAGCGCTACTCTTCACGCCCTTTTCAGCTGGGATATGTCCTAAATGGTCAAACACCACCGGCACAGGAAGTGCCTTTACGATTTCGCTGATATTTTCAAGGTTTGATAAATCAGCCAAAATTTGTATGTGCCAGCCAAAATCAGCAATCCGATGCGCCAACTCTTGCAAATTTTCATGCACGACATTGCTAGCAAATAGCAAATTAACGCGGCATCCGACTGCACCTGCATCTGCGAGCTCTGCCAGATGTTCCTTAGCCGTGGCAGCATCAACCACAACCACTGCCCGCATATTTGGATCCCCCGCCTTCACGCCGAGAGTGGTGCGGTTATCCCTTCCATAAACACTAGGCTGAACAATCACAGAGCGGGTCAGCCCTAGCTTTTTCTGTAGCATGCGATAGTCGTTAAGCGGTGCTAAGGGCGCGGTATAGGAACGTCCTTCAACCTGAACAGAGGGTTTGTCAAAAATATGAAAGTGACAATCGCACGCCTTATCTGGCAACTTTATACCAAGCGGCTTCACCACTGGCAGGGGCAGCGCACATGAAGCAACGACGCCCATTACCGCCAGCCTCTCGGCTGCATCAAAATAGCTTTTACATAGCCTTTATGGACATTAGAGGCGATGCTTGAACCTGCCAGAGATTGCACAAAATCATGCCTCCAAAGGCTAGCCACTCTTCCTGTCATTTTGGCGCCCCTATAGTGCTAATAGAAATTGGGCTGTTACATTTTAGCTTTCATCTAAAGCCTACTAGCTTAGAGAGGCAGCGCAAACTAAGAAATGCGAATAGCCAAAAAAATCCACCATAAAGGAGGTATAAGGCCATCACCTCAAACAAGCTGTCTCACCTACTGGCTTTTTCAAACCTTCAGCTTAGCTTTAAAAAACCGATTATACAGGATGTTGCCAAGCCAAATAGAGAGAAAAATCCGCAGCAAATGATGAAGCGCAACAATTACTGGGCTTAGATTTAGCGACAGAGCTATCAGGCTCATCTCTGCCAAACCACCAGCAGCAAAACTAATAAGCAACTCTTTAATATCCATAGGCACAAAAGGGGCAAGCGAAAAGGCAAAGGCAGAGCCAAGGGCCAACATAAAAACAACCGAAATCGCCCCAAGCTTTAAGCTTCGCTTAAGTAAATCCTTGCTAATGCCAGAAAACTGAGCACCAAGCGTTGCCCCTATCATAAATTGCGCAAAATTCAAAAGCCATTGCGGGACATTAATATCTATCGAAAAGGTGACAACAGCAAAAATGGCCACCATTAGCGGGCCTAGTAAATGCGCTGCGGGTAGCTTTAGCGCCCTTCCGGCAACCAAACCAGTAGCCGCAATCGCCGCAATCATCCCGATATCCAATAGATCATACACACCTTCGGCCATGCTTGCACCACTCGCACTACCAACCACCTCACCTGTGATGATGAAGAACATGAACGGCACAAACATGACAATCGATAAGACGCGAACAAAATGCTGAACCGTCAGGATACGCATATCAGCGCCAGCTTTCTCGCCAAGCAACACCGCTTCAATTAACCCGCCCGGCATACCTGCAAAATAGGCAT
>JAKMFL010000029.1 GCA_022425485.1 Alphaproteobacteria bacterium
TGCTATTTCGCATCGCGTTACGCGTATCGATTATTAAAGCTGCTTCAGAAGCGAGAAATCCATAATTGATTTCGTCATGGTCCGTTACAATCAAAACAGCATCCACCGATGAGGCCATATCTAGATCAGATGATTTGCGCCCAGCAAGCCCACTATGTTCACGGGTCATTGGAATTATCGGGACATGCGGGTCATGAAAGGCAACTTGCGCACCCGCCTTCTCCAATAGTTCAATAAGAACAAGTGCCGGGCTCTCGCGCATATCATCAATATTCTTTTTGTAGGCAATGCCGATCAGAAGTATCTCTGCACCCGCTAATTTTTTATCCTGTTTGGCCAAGCCTTCTTCTAAGCGCTGAACTACATAATTCGGCATATTGGTGTTAATTTCGCCCGCCAGTTCGATAAAGCGTGTTTCAACACCGTGCTGGCGTGCCTTCCAAGTCAGATAAAACGGGTCAATTGGGATGCAATGCCCACCAAGACCTGGCCCGGGATAAAAGGGCATAAAGCCAAACGGCTTTGTAGCCGCTGCGTTAATCACATCCCAAACATCAATATCCATCTTATCAAAAATGACCTTGAGCTCATTTACCATCGCAATATTTACGGCTCGGAAGGTGTTTTCAGTCAATTTTGCAGCCTCGGCAGCACGCGCCGATGCGACTGGCACCACTTCACTAATGACCCCCTCATATAGAGCTGTTGAGAGAGCGAGCGCTTCTGGTGTATCGGCACCCACCAACTTGGGAATTCGTGATGTGCCGAAATCAAGATTACCAGGGTCCTCGCGCTCAGGCGAATAAGCCAGATGAAAATCGGTATTCGCCTTCAAACCAGATTTTTCCAGAACGCCGGCTAATTCAGTATCAGTTGTGCCAGGGTAGGTACTCGACTCAAGTACAACCAGTTGACCGGCCTTTAAGTGCTTTGAGATCGTCTCACCTGTATCAAGGATGGGACCCAGATCTGGCTCACGATCATTTTTTAGAGGGGTCGGTACGCATATGATAATAGCATCAACCTCCTCCAATGCCTTAAAATCCGACGAAGCCGAAAAGCGCCCAGTTTCCAGCATCTCCCTAACGCTCTCAGAACCAATGTGATTGATATAGGTTTGACCAGCATTCAACTTTTCTGCTTTTTCGACATCAATATCAAAGCCAGTAACTTTGTTTCCCGCCGAAACAAAAGCAATCGACAGAGGCAATCCGACGTAACCGAGTCCAATAACCCCAATATGGGCTTTGTTGTTCTTCAGACGGTCAAGCATATAAAATCCTTAAATTAACTGGTCCTTAAAATAGCTACCCGTTATCGCATAGCAATGACTTTCTCAAAATTTAGCCAAATCGCATGATTGTCGTCTGGTAAGTATGGGGCAAATAGCTATATCTTGCTCACATGTTTGCTCGAGGCGCGATAATCATCTCCCTGCTCAGCGTAACTGCCTTTTCAGCTCAAGCGCAAAATGGCGGCACGTTGGAAGCACGCGAAATAAACACCGATGACACGCGCGGCATAATCAGTGCAAGCGGCGACGTGGAATTTTCCAGCGCGTCCAGCCGCCTAACGACCGACGGCCTGACCTATAATCAAAATACTCAGCAATTAACCATAGCGGAAGGGCTTCGTTTGACTGATAAAAACGGCGACACCATCATCGCCGCCAGCGGTGTATTGGATAATGCGCTGGAAAAAGGCCGCTTTGACAATATGCGCCTGAACACTGACGGCGGCAGCCGCTTGCAAGCCAAATCAGCCACGCGTGCAGGCGAGCAATTCGCGCTTGTAAACGCGCTTTACACGACATGTGCCGAATGTAAAAAAACCGACGGCTCACCACTATGGCAAATACGCGCATCGCGAATTAATTATGACCGCTCGGCGCAGGACGTTGTCTATGTTCACCCTCGTTTAGAGGTTTATGGCATACCAGTCTTCTACTTGCCTTATATGGCGCATGCTGGGCCCGAAATCGAAAAGCGTAGTGGTTTTCTTACGCCAAGCTTTGCGAGCTCAAACGACTTTGGCACGGCGTTTGATGTTCCTTATTTTCTTAATCTGGCACCTAATTACGACCTCACATTGACACCGCGCTTGAGCGAAAAGCAGGACCCCTTTATCGAAAGTGAATGGCGCCATTTGACCTCCAAGGGACGCTACAGGCTGACCGGCTATATGCATCGCCCAAAAAATGATTTGGCCGATGATACCAGCCGCAATAATCGTATGGGGCTGACCGGTGATGGTGATTTTACCATAGGGGATTGGACACTATCTTTTGCGGTACAAGAAGCGTCAGATGATTTGTTTTTTCGACGCTATAAAATCAACGACCTCGCCCGCTTGAGCAGCAATATCAAAGCCAGCCGCACAATCGGGCGCCATTTTTTCAGCTTTGAGGCTTACAAATTCCGCGAGACGCTTGCCGCAGAGAGGGACGAAACGGTTCATTCAATGTTGCCGACCTTGACCCATCGCTATGATTTTGCAACGCCCTTACTGGGCGGTAATTTGCGGGTCGATAATAAATTAAGCCACCGCCTGCGTAAGCAAGATGTCGATGAAACGCGGCTATCCTCGACACTGGACTGGTCGTGGCGGCACATTACGCAAAGCGGTTTTTTACTGGCGGCAGATAACCGCCTGACATTTGACGCCTTTGATTTCACCACTGAGGCGGACGATCCGAAAAAGACTGATGCGGAGGCTGTCGATGAGCTGCTCAGCGCCAACAGCACCGCCTTTACCCTCTCCTATCCGCTCGAGCGCGTCAGTAATTATGACCGGCAAACCCTTTCGCCAAAACTGCAGCTTGTGTTGGCCGATGCGGATGATGGTTATGATTCCGTCCCCTATATTAGTGCGGCGACCCGAGATTTAACGCGCAGCCAGTTATTTCAACCGCTCAGCCCAAAAGACGAAGCCAGTCGCGTCAATCTAGGCATTGGTCATGAGTTGATTTATGCCGATAGGGTGACCACTCAATTCTTTATGGGCCAGTCCTATAATTTATCCGATGAGAGCTTCG
>JAKMFL010000037.1 GCA_022425485.1 Alphaproteobacteria bacterium
AAGCTAAATTGTGGTATTTTGCTGATTTCCCACGACCTCCATGTTGTAATGTCGAAAACGGACCGCGTGATTTGCCTGAATGGCCACATATGTTGTTCTGGTACGCCTGCAAATGTAGCCTCTAGTAGGGAATTTATTGAGCTTTTTGGAACTCAAGCTGCTTCTAGTCTTTCTTTTTATGAGCATAAACATGACCATGAGCATCTACCCGATGGGAAGATAAGGCAGAGTGTTTAGGTTTTTTTGAAACAGTAGCTTTATTTAAAGCACTTAAATTAACGGGTGAACAACAATGCTGGATGATTTTTTTGTAAGGGCTTTGATTGGGGGAATTGGTGTAGCCCTCATAGCGGGGCCACTTGGATGCTTTATTGTTTGGCGGCGCCTTGCATATTTTGGTGATACATTATCTCATTCTGCATTACTGGGAGTTGCAATTGCACTGTTATTTGAACTCAACATTACATTAGCGGTATTTTTTATCTCGATAATTGTATCCTTTTTATTGCTTTTTCTTCAGAGAAAAGCTGCTCTTACCTCTGATACCCTATTAGGGTTGCTTGCGCATTCCACACTTGCGATTGGGCTTGTGGTTTTAGCTTTTATGACTTGGGTAAGGGTCGATTTAATGGGTTTTTTGTTTGGTGATATTCTTGCTATAACTGTTGAAGATTTGGTTCTGATTTGGGTGGGAGGATTTTTGGCCCTCGCTACTTTAGGTTTTATTTGGCGCTCATTATTTGCAGCGACTGTGAGCCATGATTTAGCTTTAGCTGAAGGCGTGAAGACTGAATTGGTGAATATAATTTTTATGATAGTGATTGCTGCTGTTATTGCTGTATCATTAAAGCTTGTTGGAGTGCTTCTAATTACAGCTTTATTAATTATCCCGGCAGCGTCCGCAAGACGTTTTTCAAATTCGCCAGAATTGATGGCAGCTATTGCAGGATTTATTGGTGTTCTAGCGGTGGTGCTCGGTTTAAATGGGTCTTTGACATGGGATACTCCGGCGGGTCCAAGTATAGTTGTAGCTGCTCTGGGTTGTTTTGTTTTTTCAATTCTACCTTTTAAAATTTTGCGGTTTTTAATTTTCAAACAACCAACCAAATCAGCTGCTGATGGAAAGGTCCTAGGGACTGATGAAAAACGTAGACAAAAATTTTAATAGTCTAACTAAAAATCAAACGCTTGTTTTAGATTGTCTTAAGCAGGCTCGGCGACCTTTGGGTGCGTATCCATTATTGGAGAGTTTGCAAAAAAAAGGTATTAAAGCACCACTGCAGGTGTATCGAACACTAAGTCAACTTGCTGACAAAGGGATGATTCATAAAATTGAGAGCTTGAATGCGTGGACTCTATGCTGTGATTCAAAGCATGAAGAGACACCAATATTCGTTATTTGCAAAGATTGCGGGGAAGTAAAAGAACATTTAGACAAACAATTTTCCAAAAGTTTGTATAGGATTCCAACCGACCAGGGTTTTAGACCAGATCATTCTGTTGTGGAAATTTATGGACAGTGTGGAAAATGTTTATAATCGCCTGACAAGCAGAAGTGACTTTTTGAAACTTTATTATAAGTATTTATTAAACAAAGTTAGAGGCCAATAAATGTTTACTCATTTATTTTCATACCATTTTGTATATTTTTGAAATAGGTTTAGTTTAAGAGGTGCTTCATTAGAAACCGATTATTTTTAGGGTATTTCTTATAGCTATTCATCCAATCACATCTGATTTGATATCCAGGACACCTAGCCATGCCGATAATTTGAAAGGCGTGGTTCTGATGTTGCTCAGTATGTTTATTTTCTCGGCTGTAGATACACAAGCCAAGTTTCTGACAGCAACAATTGACCCGCTGCAAGTGGTTTGGTTTCGCCAAATGGGATTGTTTTTTGGGGTGATTATTTTACTTATCTGGCGCGGCCACCAGATCTTGCGCACTGCCAAACTAGGGTTGCAAATTGGCAGAGGCACTTGTGCCGCTCTATCCGCATCCCTTTTCATAATTGGGGTCTCTTATGTACCCCTCGCTGATGCAGTAGCAGTGACTTTTATTGCGCCCTTGTTGGTTACAATTATGGGCGCATTATTACTTGGCGAATATGTTGGCATTCATCGCTGGACAGCTGTGATTGTGGGCTTTGTTGGAACATTGGTAATCATTCGGCCGGGCTTTGATAGCTTTCATCCCGCCCTTATTTTGCCGCTGACTGCTGCTTGTTTATTTGCGGGACGGCAGGTTATATCGCGTTTTTTATCTGGCAATGATAAAACCGAAACGACTGTTGCTTATACAGCGATTGCCTCTACCCTTATTCTGAGCTTGCCAATCCCCTTTGTTTGGACAACGCCGCAAACAAGTACTGAAATCCTATTAATCATTTCTATGGCAAGCATGGCAGCAATTGCAGAATTGTTGGTCATCAAGGCACTGGAAATAGCGCTAGCTGTGGTGGTGTCGCCGATGCAATATACCATCATTATCTGGTCTAGTTTTTATGGCTTTATGGTGTTTGACCAGTTGCCGGATGGCTATACTATTGGCGGTACCGCGATAATCATTTCATCTGGCTTATATACCCTGCATAGAGAGCGGCTCAGAAAGCCTGTTACAAGTTAATAAGCGCTGAAGGGTATTTGCGGTTTAGGTAAAAAATTTTACAATATGATAACTCATCTACTTGTCATCTATGTATTTTTAACTGTAAATTGAAACTTGGTAGTGTTTGCTGCTGCCCCCCTTTTACATCTAGTAGAAATGGATAATTTTATGTCAGCTATCACCCCTGATCTTCTGAGTAGTATTCGCAGCCAATTTGCCCAAATTGATAGCTGCCCAGTGCAAGGCCAGCGTGTATTTTTTGAAAATGCAGGCGGGGCGCTTACCCTTAACAGTGTGGTAGATTGCTCAAAAACCTATGCTGCCATTCCTGATAATCAAGGGCGCGATAATCCCGGCTCGCATGAATTGGTCAGGGTAATTAACAAAGCTAAAGCAGATTTAAGGGTGTTCATGAATGCGCCAGAGGGCCAGTTCTTCGTTGGGGAAAGCGGAACAGAACTCATTTTTCGGTTGGTAATGAATGCCTGTTTAGGTACCGCACAAGATGGTGTTGCACTTGGCTCTACGGTTGAGCATCCCGCCACCCGAAGTGCGTGTGCAAGATGGGCGGGCATTTCTGGCAAGACCCATAAAATGATCGCGCATGATGATGCTCGTGGTCTAGTGACTGCTGAGGACTACGCCGCTGCGGTAACAACAGATACGCGCGTTGCTACCATTTTGCATACCTCGCCTGTGACCGGTATGGGTATGGATGTTCCAGCAATTTCCAAAGCTATTCGTGCGGTCGCCCCTGAATGTTTTATCATTGTTGATGGTATCCAGCATGCCGCCCATGGGCTGATTGATATTGAGGCTTATGGTGTGGATGGCTATGTTATCTCGCCTTACAAGATGTTTTCCCGGCATGGCTTTGGGCTTGCGTGGATCTCAAAGCGCATGACTGAATTGCCCCATGATAGTCTGGTAGGTGGACCAGAAGGTAACTGGGAGCTTGGCACAAGAGATACTGGTTCATATGCCACGATGGTTGAGGTCATAAACTATCTTGACTGGCTTGGCGGTCAGGTTGATCCCAATGCTGAGGGGCGTGATAAATTTGTTGCCGCTGGCAAAGCTATCCACGCGCACGAAAAAAACCTGACAGATGCGATGTTGCATGGCACTGGAAATCTGGACGGGCTAGCAGAGATGAAAAAGGTGCATGTTATTGGCGGAATTAACAATCCGGCGCGTGAAGGGCTTGTCTCGCTTCATGTCGAGGGTATGGCCTCAGTGGATGTAGTAGCCAAATTAAATGAGCAGGGCATCCGAACACATCTTCGCAAAGCCGATCATTATTCAGGCAATATTTTAGATCCGTTAGGTCTGGATGGTTGTGTGCGTGTATCTTTATGCCATTATAATTCAACCCATGAGGTTGCGCAGTTTCTGGCTGCGATGAAAGATATTGCGTCGTAAAATATCGTTGCTTATCTAACTTTGTTCGGGGCTGGCAAGTTGTTTCTGCTTGGAAATAATTGCCAGCCCCCCAAAAACTAGCAAACAAGCGATAATATGATAGATATGCAAGCTCTCATTTAAAATGAGAATACCAAGAGCCGCGCTGTAAATAGGGACAAGATTGCTGAACACACCGGCTCTTGCAGGTCCAATTAAATCTACGCCCCGCATATAAAAAATCTGACTTAAGAAAGAGGGGGCAAGCGCAACATATAAAATCACTAACCAGCTTTGCACATCATCTGGCCATAACAGCCCAGTTGTTAGGCTTTCTGCTAGTAATAGTGGCAGTGATAAGAGCCAAGCCGCGCAGGCTAGAAAAAACATCATGGTAAAATTACCCATTTGCGGGCGCACGCGAAGCCCTATGGTATAACCGCTATAAAAAAGGCAAGCCAGCAGCATCAGCCAGTCCCCCTGATTAACAGCAAGCTCAGCCAATATCTGTAGATCTCCCTTAGCGATAATCGTCACAACACCTATCATCGTCAGGGCAGTTCCAGCCAGCTGAAGCCGGGTTAAATGGGTGCGGTAAATTATGGCTGCGCCTAAAATAATGTAAGCTGGCATGGTACATTGAATAATGCCGAGATTGATGGCTGTGGTATATTGGGCGGCGGTGTAAAATAGCGCATTGAAAAAGGTGAAACCAAAACCGGCCATCAAAAACACCCATTTCACCCGTCCTTTTAGCAAGGGTAGTGCGTTCCTCCAGTTATTGCGCTGGGTAAAGGCCAGCAAGCCAGCTACAATAGTCCAGCGCAAAAATACAATGACCATAGGTGAAATCTCGCCCACCGCAAGTCGGCCAGCGACAGTGTTACCCGCCCATCCAAGCGCGGCCAAAGATAATAAAAGCGGCGCGTTAGAGTAGATATAGCGCCTAAAAAATTCTGTCATAAAGAAGAGATACCTATTTATCGCTGGCCGGCGATAAACCCTGAAAGGGTGTCTGCCAGAATATGCGGCTGCTCCACACAAGGAATATGTCCTGCTCCTTTGATCAGCTTGAAGTCAGCACCAGGGATGGTGTTTGCCATATCCAAAACCAATTCTGGAGGTGTGGAGCCATCTTCTTCGCCTACTACGCATATAACGGGCACATCAATTACTTTGGCATCTTCGCGGTAATCGGCATCGCGGATAGCGGCGGCCGTGCCTAAATACCCTTCAACAGGAAGGCGCAAAAACATATTCGAATAGCCGTTTAGTTCCGCGCTGTGGTGGGTATGAAAGTTTTCTGTAAACCAGCGTTCCATATTGGCTTTTACCAGCCCGGCCATACCTTGCTGGCGAACAATTTCTATGCGTTCTTCCCACATCTCAGCATTACCGATTTTGGGGGCTGTATCGCATAAAACAAGAGAAGAAACCAAATCAGGGCGCAATTTATATAAACGCATGGCAATAAGGCCGCCAACCGATAGCCCGCAAATCACCGCATCTGCAATGCCAAGCTTATCCATCAGCGCGGCTAGGTCATTTACATGATCATCTAGCTGATAAGGCGCGCTGCCAATGTCAGACAAACCATGTCCACGCTTGTCATAGCTAAGCATTGGATAGGTACCGGCAAGCTGGATAATTACATCTCGCCAGATGCGAAAATCAGTTGCCAGAGAGTTAATAAATACCACTGTAGGCACATCTTCTGGTCCGCTAATTTGTTGATAGTGAAGGGTGATATTATTTAGCGTTGCAAACTGCATAAAATAGTCTTTCTTTACTATAAATCATGAGGGCTAGAAATTATCAGAGGACAGAAATTATCTGAGGTTAGAAAAGCTTTTGGCCAAAAGCAGTAGTGGTTTTTCGCTCATATTCTCATAGAAATAATGGAAAAACCAGCCTTGATTAGCTGTCCTCACTTACCCCCCCTTGTGGGTGAAGCCAATTACTTAACCAGCCAATTATAAGTGGGGTTAAATAAAGCGGTATTTGATACATAGCAGTAAATAGTGCAAAGACAGGTTCTGGCGGAAGGGCAGCAAAATACAAACCTACATTTCGGTTCCCAGTAACTATGGCTAGTACCTGTAAGGTTGACGAACGATGACTTAATATACGACTAAAACCAAGCAAGATAATTTGTGCGCCCATATTCATCGCGATAGCCAGTAAGCAAAGATGAGCAGCTAATATTGGCGTTGCAACAATTTTCTCTGCCATACCATTAAAAACAGGTAATAGAAATATTAACATTGCGAGTGCTGATAGCCCGTCAAATGCATACCGCTTATCTTCAATTTTTTTGCGTCCTAAAAAGACTTGCCCAATAAGCGCGATAACGGTGCCGCCACATATCATCCCAGCTAGTTTGATAAAGAGGGCTAATTGGTCAATTGCGGCAATGTCTGATAACAGCCATGCTGCCAAAAAAGGTCCAGTAAAGGGAGCCGCAAGGCTGGTTAGAACAACAACTTCCATTGCCAGTGCAGCGCGAAATCCCAAAAGGGTGCAAATCCAGACTGTTGACGCAATAGGCGGCGCAACTGCAAACCAGATTAAGCTCGGAAAATATAGGGCTGACAGCCCGCCAAGATTGGCGATACCAGCATAGAATATCGGGACAAGACATAATATAAAGCTAGCAATACTTACGCTCAGGACTAGCCGTTTTGGGGCAAGAGCAGCAAGACCAACTGATTTTAAATCTAATCGGATCATAGAAGCTGCATATATCAAAGTGATATTCAGCGGTAGGATGATATCCCAGCGGAGTGGGATATCTGGTAAAAAAAGCGCGATCACAATCCCTATAGGTAACGCAAGACGAGCGTGTCGGCCAAGGCTGCTTAAAGCTGTAAGGAGCAAGGCCTATCCCTCCTGATGGGGGTGGGGAAAGGTTTTAGGGGCAAGGCTCGCCTGAAACCATACAATAAAATTGTAGATCGAGAAAACAGGCAAACCGGTTGCCGCTTTGATGTCTGCGGCATAGGGAACCATATTCGTACATTCCAGAACAATCGCGCCAATAGACGGGTCGGCTGCAAGTGCCTTTGCTGCGGCGACATTATCCGACCTAGCCGCCGCTATATCCATTTCAGGCTCGCTATCCAGAATGGCGCGGGTGAATTCTGCGCCGCCCTCAGTAGAGCCGATAGGGGTATTATCTGGTACATTTGCCGCCGATAAATGGGCAGCGTTTAGTGAACTTGCGCTAATAGTTAGTATGCCGGCACGTTTGTTCTCGGGCAAAAGGCTATTTACCATGGATACCTGCATCAAGCTAGAACTAGCAATAGGGACCTGCAGCGCCTCAGATAGCTCCTTTTGATATAAAGCTAGAAAACCACAATTGGTGGTGATGCCGTCAACGCCATCTGCGATAAGCTCGTGCCCAGCATCAATAAAATCATTCAGCATATTCTGCGCTTGCCTGCGTACCACGCGATCTGGCGAGGCATTACGCACAATTTTGTAATGCACAGGAAATGGCCAAGTACTAGCATTGCCCATATCGCCCAAAATGCGCGGAAACTGTGCATCTAGCATTAAAATGCCCACTGAAGCCCCATAAAGGGGTTTGCCGCCTTTGACGCGCATATGGCTGTCTCCATTTTATCTCAGTTGAAATAACTATAGGGCTAATTTTTTCAGATAGCTATGCAGTTTATCCGTGTCGGTTTGTAGGTGTTGACACATTGCGTAAAGGCCCACAGGATAAAAAGTGGTCGGCGCATTGGGAGGGGTGATGCAAAAAATAAATACGTTAACTGGAGCTGAAGCAGTAGTGCGCATGCTGGAAGCCTATGACGTACAGCATATTTTTGGCTTGTGCGGCGATACAACGCTTCCTTTTTATGACGCGCTGGCGCGTCTCAATCACTCGATAACCCATCTCCTAACCCGTGATGAGCGCCACGCAGGTTATATGGCAGATGGCTACGCACGGGTAACAAACAAGCCAGGCATTTGCGAAGGCCCGTCTGGTGGCGGGGCAACCTATATATTACCCCCCGTTGTTGAGGCGAATGAAAGCTCGATACCGATATTAGCAATTACTACAGATGTAGCGACTAGCTCGCGTGGTAAATATCCGCTGACTGAGTTAGACCAAAAGACGCTATTCTCTAGCATTACAAAATTTAATGATAGTTTAGATAATTCTGTCAGCCTGCCTGCACAAATGCGTGCGGCCTTTAGGGCGATGACAACTGGAAGGCCAGGTGCAGCGCATCTGGCGCTTCCCTTTGACACACAAAAAGCAGATGTAAATCCTGATGATATATGGGCGGAGCCGCGCCACCAGACTTTCCCTAGTGAGCGGATGGCACCTGATGAGGCAGCAATAGCGGAGGCTGCCCAGCGTTTATTACAGGCAAAAAATCCCGTGATGGTTTGCGGCGGTGGCCCGGTTATTGCCGGGGCTATGCAAGCCGTTCAAGAGCTAGCAGAAATGCTGAATATGGTGGTAGCCACGACTGTTTCTGGACAAGGCGTAATCGCTGAAACCCACCCCAATGCATTAGGCGTTGTTGGCACGAATGGCGGCTTGCCATCAACTAGAGCCGTGATGGATAGCGCCGATCTTGTGCTGTTTGTGGGGTGCCGTGCTGGTTCTGTAACAACTGAACGCTGGTCTAGCCCTGATAAATCTACCACCATTTTGCATATTGATAGCGATCCTATGGTGCTTGGTGCCAATTACCGAACGGCGGTTGCAATTTGTGCCGATGCACGTCTTGCACTCAACGCCCTACTGGCAGCGGTGCGGGTAGAGAATAAAAACACTGATTTTGGTGGGGCCAAGATTGCTCGGGCTAGCTGGGCACAAAAGCTCGCTGATTTTAATGCGCTTGCGGGCTCTGATCAGATGCCAATAACCCCAGAGCGAACAATTCAAAGCCTATCAAATTGCTTAGATGATGATGCGATTGTGGTAGCTGATCCCGGTACGCCTTGCCCGTATGTTTCGGGTCATTACCGCTGGCGCAAGGCAGGGCGCAATTTTATTACGAACCGGGCTCATGGGGCATTGGGCTATGCGCTGGCGGCATCAATGGGTGCGCATATTGGCAGGTCATCTGTAAAAACAGTTAATTTAATGGGGGATGGTTCTTTTGGTTTTTGTTGTGGGGAGTTTGAAACCATGACACGCTATAAGATGCCAATTACCTCAATTGTTTTCTCAAATGCCAGCTATGGCTGGATTAAGGCTGGACAGCATTCAGGCTTTGATAAGCGTTTCTATAATGTTGATTTTGGCCGGACTGACCATGCCGCGGTGGCGGCTGCTTTTGGGGTAAAAAGTTGGCGTGTTGAAAACCCAGCAGAGTTGGAAAGTGTGCTAAAAGCCGCGCTCGCCCATGATGGGCCAAGCTTAGTAGATGTAATCTCTCAGCCTTTGCATCTGGCTGCTGCACCTGTTTCTGAGTGGATAGCCTAAATGGAGAGACCAGAATTGCCTGCTCACGTTACTCCTATAATTGAGGATGTTATCACTTCACTAGACGTCTGGCATGCAAAATTACCTGTTAATTCTGTGCGCGATCATGGTATTGGCGCGGTATCAGATAACATCGATATATTAGTCGTAAAGCTGACAACCTCATCTGGGAAAGTTGGGTATGGCGAGGCGTCACCCTGGTCTGTCTTCACGGGGACAGCAGAAGCGAGCTTTGCCGCTATTGATAGATATATGCGCCCCCATATTATAGGCAGGCACCTATCAAACTGGCACTCTATCTTGCTTGAATGCAGAGATTGTGTTGCCCATTGTACCGAGGCAAAGGCAGCGCTTGAGACAGCGTTATATGACCTTGTCGGGCATTGCTCTGGGTTGTCTGTTGCAATGCTGTTGGGGGGCGCTGTTAGAACAAAAATTCCGCTTTCCTGTTCTTTGGCGAACCCAGATTTTGATGCAGATATCTCGTTGTGCAGGCGTCTTAGCCAAGACAAGGTTACTATGGTTAAACTAAAGGCAGGATTTTCAACCCATGCCTTTGATATGATGCGGCTTGAGAGGCTGGCTAAGGAGTTCCCCGATTTTCGGGTGCGCGTTGATTTCAATCAGGGACTTCACCCTGATGAGGCACTAATGCGTGTTCGCGATGTAGCCAGCATGCAACCTGACTTTATAGAACAGCCTGTCAAAGCCCCACTTTTCAGTTTAATGGCTGAGATAAGACAGGCTATAGATATACCTCTAATAGCAGATGAATCCGTGTTTAATATGCATGATTTATTGCGGGCTATCGACCAAAAAATATGTGACGGTATTTCGATAAAAATAATGAAAACTGGAAGCTTGTCAGTCTCTTGTCAGCTTTCTGAAGTTGCGGCTGCGGCGGGGCTAGTATGTTATGGCGGTGATATGTTTGAAACAGGGCTAGCACATATGGCCGGCGTGCATATGATAGCTGCTGCCCCGCATATCACTTTGGGGTGTGAGTTTTACCAAGCTAAATATTATTTAGAAACAGATATCCTGGAACAGCCATTTCCAATTGCAGATGGGCATGTGCTGGTGCCAGATGCGCCGGGTTTGGGTGTTGTAGTAGATGAAAATAAGGTGCAACATTATTCTATAAATCACAGTAGCAACTGAAGAAACAAGGGAAGCGAAAGTTAAAATAATAGCTACTTAGTAAGATAGCCGCCCTAAAAGAATAACCGCATATTAAAAACGGTGATTAATGAGCAAAATAAACAAAAGTCCATCAGAAGATAAAATTATCGTTGTTGGTGCGGGTATTGTGGGGGTTTCTACCGCGATAGCGCTGCAGCGCATGGGGAAAAAAGTTGTTCTTATAGATAAGGCTGGCCCCGCGGCGGGGGCAAGCTTTGGCAATGGAGGCGTACTCGCTTCTTGCTCTGTAGTGCCGGTGACAGGGCCTGGCCTTATGAAAAAAGCGCCGTTTATGTTGCTGAATAAGAACCAGCCCTTATTTCTGAAATGGGGATATCTGCCTAAATTAATGCCGTGGTTGGCACGTTATCTAAGCCACGCTAACGCACATGATACACAGCGTATCTCAAACGCGTTGATGCCGATTATTGGAGATTCTCTGAATGACCATTTGGCACTAGCAAAGGGAACAGGTGCTGAGAAGTGGATTAAACCCTGCGATTATCTTTATTTATATAACAACAGGGAGGCGTTTGACGCGGATTCTTTTGGTTGGTCGCTTCGGCGCGCCCATGGTTTTGAATGGGATCAGTTGGAGGGGCAGAAATTCCGCGATTATGATGATGGTTTTTCCGATGACATCAATTTTGCGGTTCGTTTGGGGCAGCATGGGCGCATTACTAGTCCCGGGGATTATGTTTCAGACTTAGCTAAATATTTCCAGAAAAATGGTGGCGAGCTACGAATTTGCGAAGTAGAAGCCATTTTAAGTGAGGGCGGGGCTGTTTGTGCTATTCGAGCTGGAGGTGAGGTGTTCGAGACCGATAAGCTTGTTATTACCGCAGGCATTTGGTCAAAGGCACTCACAGACCAGCTTGGCCTCACCATTCCAATGGAAACTGAGCGCGGCTATCATATGGAGTTGTGGGAGCCGAGTGTTATGCCCCGTGCGCCGGTGATGGTGGCATCTGGAAAATTTGTTGCAACACCTATGAAGGGCCGTATAAGGCTTGCGGGCGTTGTGGAGTTTGGTGGCCTGAAAAAAGCGCCTTCGGAGGCGCCTTTTGCATTACTTGAGCGAAATATCAGGTCTGCTATGCCAAATCTGCGCTGGGGGGAGACAACACGGTGGATGGGGCATCGCCCTGCGCCATCTGACTCCATTCCCATTATTGGCGAAATAGAAAATAAAAAGGGTATTTATCTTGGGTTTGGGCATCATCATGTTGGTTTGACGGGTGGGCCAAAAACTGGGCGTTTACTTGCCTCTTTAGTGGCAGGGTTAACGCCCAATCAAAATATGTCTGCGTATAAGCCTGAGCGGTTTGCAGTCAGATAAACAATAGGAAGGAATAAGGAAATGAAAACAAATGTTACTAAATGGCTAATGGCAGCAGCGCTTACAGCTACTGTTTCAAGCCCAGCAATTGCTGAAAAATGGGACCTGCCAATGGCCTACTCTGGGTCAAATTTCCATTCTGTCACTGGAGCTGAATTTGCAAAATGTGTGACAACAGGTACTGGTGGCGGCATTGAAATTACTACGCATCCATCTGGGTCTCTATTTAAGGGTGGGGACATAAAACGTGCTGTACAAACCGGTCAGGTGCCTATTGGCGAGAGACTTCTTTCAGGTCACCAGAATGAGGCTGCAATTTTCGGCTTTGATTCAGTTCCCTTTCTAGCCACTTCTTTTGACCAGTCAGATAAATTATGGAATGCCGCAAAGCCGATACTGGAAGATACATTGGCAAAGCAAAACCTAACCCTTTTATATGCTGTTCCCTGGCCACCACAGGGACTATATTTCAAAAAGGAAATAAATTCTGTTGCTGATATGAAGGGCATTAAATTCCGTTCATATAACAATACTACAACACGTTTTGCTGAACTAACTGACATGCTTCCGGTTGTTATTGAAGCGGCTGAAATCTCCCAAGCTTTTGCAACTGGCGTTGCAGAATCTATGATTTCATCTGGAGCAACAGGGTATGACCGCAAGGTGTGGGAATCACTAACCCATTTCTATGAAGTGGATGCATGGATGCCAAGAAACTATATGATTATCAATAGTGATGTTTGGAATGGGACGAGCCAGGCAAATAAAAATGTAATAAAAGGATGTGCTGAGATTGCTGAATATGCTGGTACATGGCGTGCTAAGGAATATACAGGATTTACGCTGGCAGGCTTGCGCGCTGGTGGAATGACAGTTGAGCCAGCTGGGGCAAATTTAAAAGCCGAATTTGAAGCAATTGGCGAAGTAATGATGGCTGATTGGCTGAAAGCTGCAGGAAAAGAAGGCCAAGCTCTTGTGGATTCATTTCGCAAAATGAATTAACTCAAACTTGAGAATAAAACGAAAAATACAGAGGAAGGCATGGCTTGTTTTCCTCTGTTTCTGAGTTTTTTTGAAAGCATTACTTTGCTAAATAATCTTAAAAATTAAAATTTATGGGGAAGTTTATGATGCAGTATGCAAAGAAAATTAGACATTTACTAGATAGGCTTTATTTAGTCTCGGGCGTCGCTGCTGCATTTTGTCTTATCGCTATTTTGTTTCTTATTGTTGTGCAGATGCTTGCGCGTTGGACTGGTGAAATGTTTCCAGGCGCTCCGAATTACGCAGGGTATGCAATGGCAGCAGCTAGTTTTTTAGCCTTCGCAAATGCGTTAAATCATGGCGCCCATATTCGCGTTTCTATTGTGTTGAATGCAGTCTCCCCTTTCTGGAATCGAATTATAAATACAGCATGTTTTATTGTTGGTACGGCGGTCGCTTGGTATTTTGTTTACTATGCAACTCGTTTTACCTTCTGGTCTTGGAAATTTAACGAGGTATCACAAGGACAGGACGCTATAGCTTTATGGATACCACAATCTGCTATGGTGGTCGGCGCGATTGTTTTAGCGATTGCCTTAACCGATAATCTACTGCATTTGCTGTTACGCGGAGAAGACCGAGTTATCAAATCTGATTTGGGAACAGCAAGTGAGTAGAGGGAAAATATAACATGGAAAATCTATCTATTATCATTCTCTTTTTATTCATTTTGTTTACCCTTCTTGGCGCAGGTGTTTGGGTTGGTCTAGCGCTGATGGGTGTTGCATGGGTAGGAATGGAATTATTTACCTCGCGTCCTGTTGGCGATGTGATGATTACGACCATTTGGGCCTCTTCCTCATCATGGACACTTACCGCGCTTCCCTTATTTATCTGGATGGGTGAGATTTTATATCGAACGCGATTATCTGAGGATATGTTTAGAGGCTTGTCGCCATGGATGGGCGGACTGCCGGGCGGTCTTGTGCATACTAATATTGTTGGCTGTACTGTTTTTGCCGCTGTGTCTGGGTCTTCGGCAGCAACGCTAACCACAGTGGGAAAGATGTCAATCCCAGAGCTGCGAAAGCGTAAATATCCAGAACCCATTATTATTGGCACCTTAGCTGGAGCAGCTACTTTGGGGCTGATGATTCCACCGTCGCTGACCTTGATTGTGTATGGTGTAACAATTAATGAGTCCATTACAAAATTGTTCTTTGCAGGCATTTTGCCTGGCCTAGTTCTGGCGTTAATGTTTATGACCTATGTTGCGGTTTATTCTAAAATATCAAAAAAATGGAATCCCATAAGTGACCCAGTGATGAGTTTTGCTGAAAAGCTAAAAAATTCTCGTTTTCTGATACCTGTTTTATGTTTAATCGCGGTTGTAATTGGGTCAATGTATTTCGGCTTTGCTACAGCAACCGAAGCTGCTGCCTTTGGCGTGATAGGTGCTCTAATTCTTGCTGCTGCGCAAGGCACCTTAACCCCACAAACCTTTTCAGCTAGCTTGATGGGCGCTACTAGAACTTCTGCCATGATTGCGCTGATTTTGGCAGGGGCAGCTTTTTTGTCTCTTTCAATGGGCTTCACCGGTTTGCCGCGTGGCCTTGCGAATTTGATAGCAGATCTTAATCTAAGCAAATTTGAATTACTGATGGTTCTGTTGGTTTTCTATATCATTCTTGGAATGTTTTTAGATGGTATTTCATCTGTTGTTCTGACCATGGCCGTTGTAGAACCAATGATCCGGCAGGCAGGTATTGATTTAATTTGGTTCGGTATTTTCATTGTTGTGGTTGTTGAGATGGCCCAAATCACACCCCCAATCGGGTTTAACCTATTCGTATTGCAAGGCATGACAGGACATGAGATGAGCTTTATTGCTCGCGCTGGCTTTGCGATGTTCTTGATTATGGTTTTAATGGTGTTTGTTCTGATTGCTTTCCCAGAGCTAGCGACGTGGCTTCCTGATAATATCCGTAGTCAGCCCGGTTAATTCTGAATAGCTCCAATTTCATACCATTTTTACGCGCCTTACTTTGGGGAAGGGGAAGTTTATGAGTTATGAAAATAACGCTATCATTGCCATTGATTGGGGGACGAGCTCGCTTCGGGCATGGCTTCTTGATGGCAAAGGAAGTGTGAATAATTTTTATGCTGGCGCGCATGGAATATCCCAAATTGTAGATAAAGACTTTGCCGCTGTGCTGGCATCGGTTCTGGGTGAGCTTGGCCCCAAGGCGAGCAATGCCCCCATTATTATGTGCGGGATGATAGGCTCAGCACAGGGATGGCGTGATGCAGGCTATTTAAAAAAATCAGCTGGTATAGCGGAACTCGCCGCTGCCGCCATTCCTTTACAAGACACGCCTTCTGTTTGGATTGTGCCGGGGGTTCAATCTGTTTCCGCAGACGGGCTAGCAGATGTCATGCGCGGAGAGGAAACGGCTTTGGCGGGCATTATGGCTAGCCAGAAGATAACAGAAGGGCTGTTTTGCCTGCCCGGCACACATTCAAAATGGGTCGTAATTGAAGATAGCCAAATAACGAGTTTGTCCACCTTTATGACAGGCGAGGTGTTCCAGTTGATGCGTCAGCATTCTATCCTCAGCCCGTTGATGCCAGAATTGGAGCAAGGCGCATCTGAGGATGGTGACGGATTTATCCAAGGTCTAGAGCTTGCGGCCGGAAAGCTTGGTCTTTTGCATCAGCTATTTGCGGTGCGTGCCGGCATCTTAACGGGCCAATTTAATTCGGCTTCTGCGGCCTCAATTCTTTCTGGCCTTGCCATTGGCAGTGAAATTAAACATATCACCAGATTAGCACAGGCGCAGCCAACTCCAATTTTCCTTAATGCGGCAGGCGTGATGGCCCATCTCTATCAAACAGCCTTTGCACATTTCAATATTGAATGTCAGCTTATAGATGGCGAGGAAGCTAGCCGCGCAGGGTTATATGAAATTGCATGCCATATCATCTGGAAGATGCAGTAAGCGCTCTGGCGTTCACCAGACTTTCTTGTGCATGATGCGAAAAACCTTCAAATATTTTTTGCAATAACAAGCCCATAAGTTCATTCTGGAAAGGCATTTTACGCTAGACAGGTTGTTTTATCTGCTCGCTACCTGCCGAGGATTTAGGAAATATAGATGACGCAACCATTACAACCAGACCAGCAATCTTTAAAGGTGCGTATCTGGCGCGGCGCAGGTGATGAAGGCCGCTATGAGACTTTTGATGTGCCTGTTCTTGAAAGCCAGACCATATTGGATGTGGTTAGTTATATTCAGCAATATATGGATGCGTCGCTGACCTATCGTTTTGCCTGCCGGGTGGGTATGTGCGGGTCATGCGCAATGATGGTTAATGGTGTGCCACGCTGGACTTGCCGGACCCATGTGAAAAAGATCACAGATAAGGCCGGAAGCCTTACAATTGCGCCTTTGCGGAACTTGCCTGTTATCAAAGATCTGGTTGTCGATATGGATGTCTTTTTTGATAAATGGGTGCGTGCCGAAGCTGTTCATCATCCCACCCGTTCTATTGAGCAGGGGGTGCAGCTGGTAGATGAGGAAACAGCGGAAAGACAGGCTGCTAATGCCGCAATTGAATGTATTAATTGTGCGGTTTGTTATGCAGCTTGTGATGTTGTCGCCAGCAATCCTGAATATCTAGGGCCTGCGGCACTAAACCGCGCATGGTCACTGGTAAATGATGTGCGTGATGGCGCGCGCGATGAGATATTGGAGGCAGTAAGCGGTACAGGCGGTTGTCATAATTGTCACTCCCAGCAATCATGCCAGAAATATTGCCCTAATGAGCTTAACCCCACCGCCTCTATCGCTGGGCTTAAACGGGAAACAGCCAAATTCGCCCTTCAGAACTTTTTAACACCTGTTAAAAATGATAAGGCCAAAAAAGATAAGGCCGAAAAGAATATGAAAAGAGAGCGCGTATGATAACGGCCCGTCTTTATATTTTACAGCGCCTAACAGCGTTGATTATGGCCCCTCTGGTAATTGGCCATATTGGGGTGATGATATATGCAGTTCAAAATGGGTTAAGCGCAGCAGAGATTTTAGGACGTACGCAAGGCAGCATTTTTTGGGCCTTGTTCTATGGTGCCTTTGCGCTGGCGGTGGCGATACATGCGGCTATTGGCCTGCGGGCAATTTTACATGAATGGGCAGGCCTTAACGGCATGGTTTTAACTATCGCTTGCTGGGGTATCGCTATTGGGTTGGCGGGACTTGGATTGCAGGCTGTCTATAGCGTGACAGGATGAAATTGCAATGAAGGTTACCGGACATCAAAGACACGGCCTCTGGCTTGCTTATATCGCGCATCGCTTATCTGGGCTGGCACTGGCATTGTTTCTGCCCTTGCATTTTTGGGTATTATCCTTGGCTCTAAACGACCGCGCGGCACTGGATGGCTTTCTATCATGGACAGATTTTTGGTATATAAAGGTTGCGGAATTTGGGCTAGTATTTTTGCTGTCGTTCCATTTTTTTGGCGGGCTACGACTGATGGCACTAGAATGGCTGCCTTGGTCAGCACGTCAGAAAACCTATGCCGCTACTGCCCTTGCTGCTGGTTTCGCGGTTTCAACAAGCTTTTTCCTAAGTGCAACTATTTATGGCTGATATGAAAATGACCGAAATTGAACGGCATGATACCGATATTCTAATCCTTGGCTCTGGGGGGGCGGGGCTGTTTGCGGCTTTGCATGCGCAAAAGGCAGCACCTGATCTTAAGATAACCCTAGCAGTCAAAGGATTAATAGGGAAATGCGGCTGCACACGGATGGTGCAGGGAGGCTATAATGTCGCGCTTGGCGGCGGCGATACGGTTGAGCGGCATTTTATGGATACGGTTATTGGCGGAAAATGGCTGCCAGATCAGGATATGGCATGGCGGCTTTGCTCCCTTGCGGTGGAACGCATCACGGAACTTGAAAATGAGGTAGGGTGTTTTTTCGATCGGAATAAGGATGGCAGCCTGCATCAAAAAGCCTTTGCAGGGCAAACTGCCGACAGAACTGTCCATAAGGGCGATTTGACAGGTATTGAGATTATTAGCCGTCTAATGGAACAGGTGCTGCGCCGCCCTGTTGAAAAATTGCAAGAACATCGCGCCATTGCCTTTATCCCCGCTTTGGGTGGTGAAGGGCTGGCAGGGGTGTTGTTTATTGATATGCGCACGGGCAAGTTTAGGTTTGTACGCGCTAAAACGGTGCTGATGTCTACTGGTGGCGGGCCGACCATGTACCGTTATCACACACCTTCTGGCGACAAAACCATGGATGGGTTGGCGATGGCCCTTCGGCGGGGCCTGCCTTTGCGGGATATGGAGATGGTGCAATTCCACCCTACTGGATTATTAGCTGGGGATCACACGCGAATGACTGGCACGGTTTTAGAAGAAGGCTTGCGCGGGGCAGGCGGGCATCTGCTGAACAGTTATGATGACAGGTTCATGTTTGACTATGATGCGCGTGGTGAGCGGGCTACCCGCGATGTGGTTAGCCGTGGCATTTATGCTGAAATGCGCAAATCTAATGCTAGCCCAAATGGCGGGGTCTATATCTCTATGAGCCATTTAGGCGAAGATAAGGTTCGTGCGCTGTTCCCGGGAATGGTCAAACGCTGTGCAGATAGCGGCTTTGATCTGGCCGCTGGTAAGGTCGAGGTTGTACCAACCGCGCATTATTTCATGGGCGGGGTAGTTGTGGATGTTGATACTAAAACCCAGATGCCCGGTCTTTATGTGGCAGGCGAAGATGCTGGCGGCGCGCATGGCTCCAATCGTTTGGGCGGCAATGGTGTTGCGAACTCTACTGTTTATGGCGGGGTGGCTGGCGATATCATGGGGCGGGATGCGCTGAAAATGGGGGCATTGCTTGAACCAGATGAAGGTACCTTGCAAGAGGAAATTGCACGGGCCTGCCGGCCTTTTGCCAAGACAGGCGGTGATTTGAATAGCCTGCGCCAAGATTTACGTCAAACCATGTGGGATGATGTTGGCGTGATGCGGGATGCGGCTGGCTTAAAGACAGGTTTGCAAAAATTAGAGCAGATTAAGCGCGATTTATATGATATTGGCGTTGAAGATGGGGTGCGTGCCTTTAACCTAACTTGGCATGACTGGCTTAATCTGGATAACCTTATTGAGATATCACAAGTGATAGGGGCGGCTGCCCTTGCGCGTGAAAATTCGCGCGGGGCACATTTCCGCGAAGATTTCCCAACTGAAGGGGATTTGGAAAGCTCCTATTTCACGTTGGTGAAGCAAACAGGGGATCAGCTGCAGGTTACCCGCGAGGATGTTGCGTTCTCTATTGTGCGTCCCGGTGAGACCATCTTGCCAGAAGATGCCCCTGAAACATTGGTATCTTGATGGGTCTGTTTTTTGCCAGCCTAGCAAGAAAGCCGAATGCGTCTAAGGAAGCTTTGAGATGATATCTACTACGCTTATTCAAGAAACGGCTGAAACCTTGATGGAAAAGGCGGCAATTGAGATTCCGCAAGACTATCTTGAGGGGCTGAAGGGTGCGGCTTCCAAAGAGGAGGGCGATCTATCTGCTTTTGTATTACAGGCCATGCTGGAGAATTATGAAGCCGCTAAAGAAGATAGACGGGCGATGTGTGGAGATACAGGTACGCCGCGCTGGTATGTAAAAATGGGTAATGAGGCAGCAATAGAGGGCGGGCCGGTAGCGATGGAAACAGCCCTTAGGCGGGCCACCGCAAATGCAACGCAAAATGTGCCTCTGCGGCCAAACCGGGTGCACCCGCTATGGCGCACCGATCATAATAATAATGTTGGCATTGGCGCTCCAGAAATAGAATATGCGTTTGAGCCAGATGGCGCCTGGATTGATCTGATAACCGTGCATAAGGGCGGCTTGTTTGGCACAGACTACCGAATGCTATTTCCTTCTGATGGTATTGAGGGGATAAAGCGATTTTACTTAGATAGTCTGGTGGCTTTTGGTAAGCGCGGACTTGCCTGTCAGCCGGCAATTATCGGTATTGGTTTGGGCGGGACAAAAGATGCATGTATGGTTTTGGGCAAGCGCGCCGCCTGTTTGCGGATAGTAGGGGATAAAAACCCAGATCCTAAAATAGCTGCACTAGAAGCTGAATTTACCGAGCTTGGCAATAATATTGGCATGGGGGCTATGGGTTTTGTTGGTAGCTCTATGGTGATCGATTGTAATATCGAAGTGGGCTATTGTCACACAGGCGGGATGCAAATGTCGGTACATGCGTTTTGTCTATCATCACGGCGAGCGGTAGCGCGTATTTTCAGCGATGGCCACGTTGAATATCGCACAGACCCTGATTGGTTTACCCCTTATCAGCGCCGTGAAACCATAGAATGGGAGGACAGTGCATGGCTGGAAAAAGCCCACGCAAACTAAGGTTAAGCACAAACCCAACTCCCGAAGCCCTGTCTGAATTGCGCCTTGGTGATGTGGTGTATTTGGACGGCACTATCTATACAGCGCGTGAGGGTGTTTATACGCGTGCGTTAGAGGAAAAAGCCAATATACCAATGGAGCTACCAGCTAAAAGTGCGGCAAACTTTCACTGCTCTCCTGCGGCTAGTATGAATGGCGATGGCTCTTTTAATCTAGGGGCGGTCACGGCAACAGCTTCTTTTCGGTTTTCTAAATGGATTGGTGACTGGATGGCCGCTTCTGGTGCAAAGCTGATTATTGGCAAAGGCGGGATGAGCAAAGAAGATTACAAAAAACATTTTGTGCCTAACGGGGCGGTCTATCTGACCACAGTTGGCTATGGCACTGGCGCGCTATTAGGGCGCGGGGTAAAACGGGTAGCAGATGTGCATTGGCATGAAGAGCTCGGCCTAGCGCAGGCTATGTGGGTTATTGAGGTTGAGAATATGGGGCCGTTTATCGTGGAAAGCGATTTGCAAGGCAACAGCTTGTTCGAACGGGAAAATGAGAAAATAGCGCGTAATCTTGAAGCCCTATATGAAGGCACAAAGCCAGCAACATTGAAACGCTATGGTGAGACGGATGATCGCAAAGATGAGCTGATTTAACCGATATTATAGCCCTGTTAAGCTCCGCAGAATAAGCATCACACCAGAAACAAACATCAAAATAATTAAAAGCCGCCTGAACTGCGCGGTATCCAGCCTTTTAAACAGCCAAATGCCGGTCTGTGCGGCGATGAGACCAGCTGGCATTACCACCCCCAGATAGATAAGGCTGGTCAGGCTGTAGGCACCACTGGCAGCCAGCATCAAAACAGACAGGCCAAGAACCGCAACATTATAGGGCTGTAGCACCGCACGTGTTTCATTCTTGCTATAAGGGCGCATGGACAGCCAAACAGTAATGATAGCGCCAGATAGCCCAGCAGCCCCGCCAAAAACGCCGCCAACCAGTCCGACTAACCTATCAATAATAGGTGCGCGTACGCTGAAAACGGGCAAATTAGCGCGCAAGGCAAAAAAACCACCATAAAATAGCATGAATAGCCCAATAAAGATTTTTAAGAGATTAGTATCAATAAAGCTAAGACTATAGACGCCAAGGGGAATCCCAAATAGTGCAGGCAGTAAAAACCGTGAAAGGCGCTTTGGGTTCTCAAAGATTTGCTGGCGGACAATCCATAACCCTTGCAAGCCGCTAAAAACAGACAATATCAGCACTATTCCAACTGCCTCAAGGGGGGATAATATTTGCAACAAAAACCCAAGCGAAAATAAAGCCGTGCCAAACCCTGCTAGGCCGTTTATGAAGCCGCCAGCAAAGCCAGCTAGCAGCAGATAGATAAGCATTTCGCCTGTCATTTACTTCATTTCTGCCAGCACACGCTTTTGATACATGTCCCATAGATCAGATAACAGCTTTTCATCAAAGCTTGCAAAAATGGATACCCCAATAGCATCATCTGCGAAAACGAGCCTCAATAACTCGTTAAAGCCTGTCTGGTCGCCAGGGGGATCTAGCTCATGGCTGGCACGAAATGCATCTGTTTTTGCGAATATGGCTTCGATCATATCTCGCATTTGATCAGGTGAGGGATTGCGGCTCATTTTACTCTCTCTTTTTTACTTAGTTTTTGTGTAATGGCGGCAGGATATGCATGCTATTGCCCCCAAGGGCAAGTGGCCATACAGTACTGACCGCGGATAGGGGCAGGCTACCATAAAGATGCGGGAAAAGCTGACCGCCTCTGGAAGTCTCCCATGTGATATCTAGGCCGTTTACATCTACCTCAATTAGCAACAAATCTGTCTGACCTGCAAAATGCAAGCTAAGGGTTTGGGCGACCTGCTGGTCAGTAGAGAGGTGAATATAACCATCTGTTAAATCAATTTCCGCGCCCATGAAAACACCTGTTTTTTCTGCATCTTCCCATAAAGGGCGGGCGCAAATTTTATAGATAAATCGGTGCATGGTAATCACGCTTTCCTTCACCTGTTATTCCTTGTTTCATAACAGCCTATAAGGCTCGGGGCAATGCTGTCACACGCATTGACAATTCCCCTGAACATACCAATTAACATATCAGGATAGATATATCTAAAAACGGCTTAAGGGGCTAACGCGTGACGATTGTATATTTTGATGGCAAATGCGGGCTCTGCTCGAAAGAAATTCGCTATTATCAAAAGATTGCTCCCAAAGGCGTCTTTCAGTGGCAAGATATTGCCCATGATGCAGGCCCGCTTAAGGCCCTAAATATATCGCAAGCAGATGCGCTACGGCTCTTACATGCAAGGGATAAAGCAGGCAAGATGCATATTGGTGTCGATGCTTTTATCCTGATCTGGAATGAATTATCTGTTGGCTGGCGGCTGTTATCTATGCTGGCTAGCCTGCCAATTATCCGGCCAATTTTGCGCTGGGTATATCGCCAATTTGCCAGCTATCGTTTTGCCAGACTTGAGCATTGCCAGATAGCGGCCAAAGGTTCATGATGGATAAGGGTTGCACGAACGAAAATCTTAAAAGGTGAACGCAGATGAACCTTGAGCCATTCATTTATCTCCTCATTGGAATTGGCTGTATTTTTATTTATCGTTTGATGAAGAAAAGATGGTCTGGGAAATAGCTGCGCGCAAAGCTGTTCAACAGCTCGCTAGCGCTGATATAACCAGTCATCTATCAGACGGCGTGATATGGAAAGCTTGCGCGGCAGAAACTTGCCTTGTGCGTCGAAATTCAATAGCTCATCTCTAGTAAACCATTGCGCATTCTCTATTTCATCATGATTGATCTGTAATTTAGTGGTTAGCGCCTTTGCATGTAACCCTAGCATCAGCGAGGAGGGGAATGGCCAAGGCTGGGAGTGCTGATAGCGAATATCGCCAACCTGAACGCCAACTTCCTCATAGACTTCGCGAGCGGTTGCATGCTCTATTGTCTCGCCCGGTTCAACAAACCCTGCAAGCGTAGAATACATCCCCTCTGGCCAGATGGCTTGCCGCCCCAACAATACCCGCTCCCTATCATGTACCAGCATAATTACCGCGGGGTCGGTGCGCGGAAAATGCATTTCCCCGCAGCTGGCAGAGCCACATTTTCTTTGATGTCCTAACTTTTGCACAATCGTCTTTTGCCCGCATCGCCCACAATAAATATGTTGATAATGCCAGTAGAGCATCGCCCGCGCATAGGCCATAACAGAACCATCACGCCCATCTATCATCGGGCCTATTTCGCGTAATTCGGCAAAATAACTTTGCTTAGAAAACTGGCTAGCTAGCCCATCTTCTGGCAGGTCAGATATATCCAATGCGAAGAGATAGCGAGCTTCGTTAGCCTGCGCGCGCTTACCAAGATAGATAAGCTGGCGGTGCGGCGCTACAAGCGCTCCTGCTTCTGCTGCTGTCAGAAATAGAGGTTCTGGTTTGCCGTGCTGTTCCGCCTCTCCAACAAATAGTCCGCGATATTGCCAATGCGGGGTTATCAGCGCACTGGCCATATTTCCATGCAGAAACATGTGCGGGTCATGATGGGCATCACGCGTCAGCGCATCTCTGTCAAGGCCGCCAAAGCCCAGATGATTGGGCGCATATTCGGTTAAACGGTAAGCATCAAAGTCAGTCATAATCCGACTATGTTAGAAATAAATAATGATGCATGCAACGGAAATAGACACAAAGCCTTTATGGAGGAGAAATGCAGGTGCTATGGGTACTTCATCGTTTGAATCCTGCAATTGTTTTGCGGCACCTGGACTTTTAGCATTAGTCATAATTTTCCTCCTTTATTACTAATGCTAAACTTAACAGGTGTTAAAATTATCTGTTCTGTACCCTCTACTTTTCTATAACCACATCCTCATCAAACCAGAACTCTTCAAGGTTTTTGTCTGTGCCGATTCTGTCGACAACGGCAAAAAGCCCCGGAGCCTCTAATGGTGTTAAAACACCATGCCAAATATTACGATGGTAGTTTACCCCAATTGATGGTGGGGTGATAAATGCCTGCACGTTCTTGGGCTTGCCATTATCATCTTCTGCGACCACAACTAAAAAAGGATGTTCGTGAAGCGGCAGGAATGCTTGCGAGCCAAGCGGATGTCGTTCCATCATTTCCAGACGATAGGGCAGGGCTCGTGGCTTGGCATTAAACAGGCTTATACCCGCGCGTCCCTCACCAACAAAATCGAGCTGTGCTAGGTCATGATAGCGTGCGCATTTCCCTTGATTAATTATCTCATCAGGGGCCTCGCGCGTGCAAATAACATCGCCAAATGGGGCGAAAACCATTGCATCAAAGGCAGCTGCTTGCAGTCGTGTTTCGGTCATTTGTCTAAACCTAAAGGCGTAAGCGGCATATGCCGGTTCACATCTTTATATAACAAATAGCGGAAAGGTTCTGTGCCAGCGGCATAGCAAGCTTGCGGACAAAAAGCGCGCAGCCACATATAATCCCCTTCCGATACCTCTATCCAGCGCCCGTTTAAATAATAAACACCCTTGCCTTGCAACACATAAAGCCCATGTTCCATCACATGCGTTTCCGCAAAAGGGATGCAGCCACCCGGCTGAAAAGTGACAATATTGACATGCATGTCGTGGCGCAAATCATCTGGCGCAACAAAGCGTGTGGTAGCCCAAATACCATCTGTATCTGGCATTTCTATTGCTGGTGTATCGCTATCTGTGGTTACAAACGCATCTGGGGCATCAACACCTTCTACCACTTGATAACGCTTTCGTATCCAGTGAAAATGACAGGGGCTGCTCGCGCTATTTTCTAATCGCCAATTAAGGCCAGCAGGAAGATAGACATAGCTACCGCTGCGCAAGTCTGCCTCGCTATCGCCATAATATAATTTAGCTTGTCCACCGACCACAAATAGAACCGATTGTGCAGATAAGTCGTCCTCTGGCTTTTGGCTGCCACCTCCCGCGCCAACTTCCATCAAATAGTGCGAAAAGGTTTCCGCAAAGCCGGTCATAGGACGGGCGAGCACCCATAGGCGCGTTGCCTGCCAATGGGGCAAAAAGCTAGTCACAATATCTGTTTGAACGTCGCTTGGTATAAAAGCAAAGCTGTCTGTGAATATAGCCCTGTCGGCTAATCTCTCAGATTGTGGCGGCAGGCCTCCTTGAGGCACATGATAATTTGTATAGGACACCTATTTACAAAGACTCCGTCTGTTTTTTACAAAATCTCGTTCCGCTCCAGCTAAAGCTTATCACGTAAACGCAAAATAGCAATCTTTTGAACTTGGTTGCAGGCTTCGGCAAACTCTGCATCTAGATTATGTTCTAGTCTTGTCTGGAAGGCGTGTAGAATTTCCTGCTTATTCAGGCCTTTGACCGCGATAATAAAGGGATGGCCAAATTTTTCTATATAGGCAGTATTTAATTCTGTGAATTTTGCAATTTCTTGGGCATTGAGATTGTCAAGGCCAGCAGAAGCTTGCTCTTGAGTGCTACTCTTGGTTAGTTTTCCCTGCTGGGCAAGCTTTCCAGCTAGGTCAGGATGGGCGCGCAATACAGCGAGCTGTTTCTCATAACCAGCTGCCCGAAATGCGCGGCAAAGGGCGCTATGCACCCCTTCGGCACTGTCATGAGCGGGGCCTAGCTCAAGGGCAAAGGCATCCTCAGCAACCCATGCAGAATCTTCAAAAATACCCCCGAAAGCCGTTATAAACTCCTGCCTATTCATGGCACTAGGGCGGTTTGCATGGGCCTTAGCATCAAATGGGTGGGCTTGTTGCCAATGACGTGCAATATCCAGACGCCGCGTAACCCACACCTTTTCATGCGATTGCACATAATCAAGGAAGCGGCGCAAAGCCTGAATACGCCCTGGCCGCCCAACCAAGCGGCAATGCAAGCCCACAGTAAGCATTTTTGGCGCACCTGCCATGCCTTCTGAATAAAGCGCATCAAAGCTATCTTTTAAATAGCTATAGAACTGGTCGCCTGAATTAAAGCCTTGCGGGGCGGCAAAGCGCATATCATTAGCATCTAGCGTGTAGGGAATTATCAGTTGAGGCTTGTTATCTTCTACATGCCAATAGGGCAGGTCGTCCGCATAGCTATCTGATATATACTCAAAACCGCCTATCTGGCTTATCAGCGAGACGGTATTTACCGAACAGCGTCCTGTATACCAGCCGCGTGGTTTCTCGCCCGTTACTTGATAGTGAAGCTCTATCGCAGCCTCAATATGTGCGCGTTCCTCTTCAATAGAAAAATCCTTATATTCAATCCATTTATAGCCATGGCTGGCAATTTCCCAACCTGCTTGCTGCATGGCCAGAACCTGATCAGGATTACGCGCCAGCGCAGTTGCAACCCCATAGATAGTTAACGGAATATCCGCATCTAAAAACAAATCATGCAACCGCCAAAATCCAGCTCTAGCGCCATATTCATAGATAGATTCCATATTCCAATGACGCTGGTTATCCCACGGCTGGGCACCAACAATTTCAGACAGGAAAGCTTCGGAATGTGTATCGCCATGGAGCAGGCAATTCTCGCCGCCTTCTTCGTAATTCAACACAAACTGCACCGCGATATGCGCGCCATTTGGCCAGTTTGGATGCGGCGGCTGGCCTCTATAGCCCGCCATATCACGGATATATCGTATCATGCTGCCCTCTTAATAGCGTGTTTGCCGAAACAGGGATGCGGCACCCATCTCAAAGTATCTCTAAAAACAAGATTGATCTCAAATATAAAATAAGTGAGGTTTACAGACAGGCACTTTTTACCCTGCGCCTGATTTACTCTTCAAGGGGGAGGGAAGCTAAAAATGGCAAAAGGCTTTTTAACAACGCATGTTCTGGATACGTCTAAAGGCTGTCCAGCTTCTGACCTCACTATCCGATTATTTAGCGTAGATGGCCAGCACCTTACTGAAATCGCTGAGATGATCACCAATGAAGATGGGCGTACCGATAGCCCAATATTGCCAGCTGATAACTTCAGAACAGGCGAATATCAGCTGGTTTTTGTAGCTGGCGACTATTTGCGCCGGCAAGGGCATGATGATGATATTCTGTTTCTGGATGAGGTGATTGTGCGCTTTGGCATTCAAAATGCTGACCAGCATTACCATGTGCCGTTGCTGTTATCGCCTTATGGCTATTCGACCTATAGGGGTAGCTAGATGGATTTAGCATTTCTTGTACCTTTTTTGATTAGTTGGGCAGAATTTGCGGTGCGTTGGCTGCATGTAATTACCGCAATTGCATGGATCGGTTCCTCATTTTACTTCATCGCGCTTGATTTAGGCTTGCGCAAGCATGACCAATTGCCTGCGGGTGCTGCTGGCGATGAATGGCAAGTGCATGGTGGTGGATTTTATCATATCCAGAAATATTTAGTTGCGCCTGCGCATCTGCCAGAACACCTAACGTGGTTTAAGTGGGAATCTTATGCAACTTGGCTGTCTGGTTTCGCGCTATTGGCGATAGTCTATTATGGCAGTGCTGATCTATATCTAATTAACGCTGAAAAGCTGGAACTTTCAACGCTTGCGGCCATAGGCTTATCCATAGGCTCACTTGTGCTAGTCTGGGGTGTTTATAGCCTTTTATGCCGCGCCACTCTAGGTCAGAACGCGACCTTGCTTATGGTGATTTTATATGTTTTTTTAATCGCGCTTTCATGGGGCTTCCATCAGATTTTTACTGGCCGTGCAGCCTTTGTTCATCTGGGCGCGGTAACCGCAACAATTATGTCTGCCAATGTGTTTATGGTGATTATCCCAAACCAGAAAATTGTGGTTGCGGATTTAAAGGCGGGGCGTACGCCAGATGCAAAATATGGCCAGATCGCTAAGCAACGCTCTACCCATAATAATTATTTAACGCTACCAGTGTTATTCCTGATGCTATCTAACCATTATCCGCTGGCCTTTGCGACCGAATATAGCTGGATTATCGCAAGTTTAGTGTTTTTGATGGGCGTAACAATACGGCATTATTTCAATACAGGTCATGCTCGCAAAGGCCATCCGCGCTGGACATGGGCGGCAACAGCCCTGATCTTCTTTGTTATAATGGGGCTCTCGCTCGCACCGCTTATGCAACGCGATGATTTAGCAGAGACAGCCGCGCGCGCAAACGTCTTGACGCTTAGCCCAGAATTGCAAAAAAGGGCAAATCACCCCCTATTTGAAGAGGTGGGATATATTGTTGAAGGGCGCTGTAGTATGTGTCACGCAGCAGAGCCTTTATGGGAGGGGATAATCGTTGCGCCAAAGAACCTGCATTTGGAGACGAGCGCAGATATTCTAACCCAAGCAGAGGCAATCTATCTGCATTCAGCCATATCCCATGCTATGCCGCCTGCAAATATCACCTATATGGAAGAAGGGGAGCGCGCACTAATTCGGCGCTGGTATCACGAGCTGAAAAAATAGGTAAAGACCAAAATAAGCATTAGGCTTTTTTGCATGTATTAAATCAGGCTGGTATTAAATAAGTCTGGCGTTAAATCAGGCCGGCGTTAAATAAAGCTGGGCGACAAATTAGAAGAAGGTGTATGGGGCGTGAATGGATAACATATCAAAACCAGCAGATTATATTTCAAATAATAGCGGTTTTTGCCATGCAGATACACCTATTACTGATTTTGATACTGCCTATGATAACGCTCTGGCAGTACCAACAACTGCAAGCTATATCAGTGCTTGGGAAGAAAAGGCATCGGCATTTCGGGCTAGGTGGCCAAACAGTCAGCTTGATTTGGCTTACGGGATGGGCACGCGAAATCGCTATGATATGTTTCTGCCTGATCAGACGCCAAAAGGCACTCTTGTTTTTATTCATGGCGGCTATTGGCGCCGATTTGATAAATCATACTTCTCCCATCTAGCTAGGGGTGCGCTGGAACAAGGCTGGCAGGTCGCTATCCCCAGCTATACGCTAGCTCCTGATGTCCGCATTACCAATATTGTAGCAGAGATGGCCGCAGCCATTAATCATATCTGCAAGGCTGGAGAAGGGCCCATTGCGCTGGCTGGACATTCAGCAGGGGGGCATCTGGTGAGCCGTCTTGCCTGCGCAGATACCGCCTTGTCAGCTGAAGTTCAGGCGCGCTTGTGCCATGTTACGTCTATTAGCGGGGTGCATGATTTGCGTCCAATCCTCAAACTGGAGATTAACGCAGATATTCGTCTAGACCCTGAAGAAGCCCTTGCGCAAAGCCCGGCTCTGTTAGAACCGCTGGCAGATCTAGCGTTCTCTTGTATTGTGGGTGCCGACGAATTACCTGAGTTCGTGCGTCAAAGCGGCGTGCTGGCAAATATCTGGTCAGGCTTTGGTATAAATACGGGTAGCTGGCAGGTTAAAGGCCGACATCATTTTGATATTATTGATGACTTGCAGAAAGGGAATGCAGCCCTTACGCTTCATATATTGGGGATAGAGACGCTGTCCTAAGGCTTATAGTTTTCTGATTTTAAGAGAGGGTTAGGGATATGAAACTAACAAAATTGCACGCTAGATGGGCAGCTGGTAAGCCAGCCCTAAATGGCTGGTGTTCTATTCCAAGCACGGTAACGGCTGAAATTATGTCAAACCATGATTATGATAGCCTGACTATCGATTTACAACATGGTTTAGTAGACTACCAAACCGCGCTAACCATGCTACAAGCAATGAACGCGTCAGGCATCACGCCGATGGCACGCGTGCCTTGGAATGAACCAGGCATTATAATGAAACTTCTGGATGCGGGATGTTTGGGTATTATATGTCCAATGATTAATACAGCCGAAGATGCTGCTGCTTTTGTTGGTGCGATG
>JAKMFL010000063.1 GCA_022425485.1 Alphaproteobacteria bacterium
ACAGATTTTGTATAGCCGCCAATACAATTTAAAAACCGGTGTATTTGGCTCTGAGCATGATGAAAACGCCCCGCACTTGCCCAGCCATAACAGCCCGCGAAAATGGCCTGATTGCCATAATCAGCGCGCACGCGGTTAAGCTCACCTGCGACCAAATCAAGGGCCGTCTGCCAGTCAATTTCAACAAAGCTATCCTGCCCACGCTTTCCTGCCGGGATCAGGCCTTTGCGCTCTAGCCACCCTTTACGCACCATCGGGGCAGTAATCCTAGATGGCGCGTCTAGCACCCCCACAAATCCAGCCCCTATTGCAGACGGGTCTGGATCCTCTGAAAAAGGCCGCATTTCGGTAATGCGCCCCTTTTCAACTTGAGGGTGATAGGTACCCCAATGCGTAGTAGTCAGCCCCATTTTGACGCCTTATTATTATTTCATGATGAACGGATTAGCTGCGCTCGTCTCGGTTGCAATCCAAACAGATTTTTGTTGCAGATAAGCCATAATAGCTTGCTGGCCATTTTCGCGGCCAAGCCCGCTGCGCTTATATCCCCCAAATGGCGTCATATAGCTAACCACCCGATAGGTATTGACCCAAACGGTGCCAGCACGAAGCCGCTCTGACATACGAATGGCGCGTCCCATATCAGAAGTCCAAACACCCGCTGCCAGACCAAAATTAATATCATTACCAATTTGCACAGCTTCTTCTTCATCCTCAAACGGGATTACGGAAAGCACCGGGCCAAACACTTCTTCTTGCGCAATACGCATCTGGTTATTTACGCCTGTGAAAATAGTTGGCTCAACAAACTGTTTGCCCTTTGCGCCCTCCCCTGTATAGGCGCCGCCCCCTAGCACACAATTTGCGCCCTCTGCTTTCGCAATATCCAGATAATCCATTACTTTTTGGAATTGCGGCGGTGTTGTAACGGGCCCAACATGCGTATCCATAGACATCGGATCGCCTATCTTGGCCGTTTTCGCAACCTCTATCAGACGCGATACAAATTCATCATGCATACTGCGCTGAACCAGCAGGCGTGAGCCCGCAATACAGGTCTGACCAGTAGCTGCGAAAATACCTGATATCGCGCCCATAACAGCCGCTTCTCTATCTGCATCATCAAACACAATATTCGGGGATTTACCCCCAAGCTCTAGCGTTACGGGGATCAGCTTTTTCGCGCCATTTTCATAAATTTTCTGACCAGAAGCATCTGACCCTGTAAAGGCTATTTTCTCTACATCTGGGTGATCAACAAGCGGCGCGCCTACCTCTGCGCCATACCCTGTTACCACATTCACCACGCCATCTGGAAAGCCTGCTTCCTTAATCAGCGCCACCATCTCTACCGTTGAGGCAGAGGTAAATTCAGACGGTTTAATTACAGCTGTATTTCCGGCCGCAAGCGCAGGGGCCAGCTTGTAGGCCACCAGCAATAAAGGCGAATTCCACGGCGTGATAAGCCCAACAACGCCAAAGGGTTCATACCGCGTAAAATTAAACATATTCGGTTTGTCGGTTGGGATGACCGTACCTTCGATCTTATCGGCAAGCCCACCAAAATAGCGGTACCATTCCCCAATATAGCGGGTTTGGCTACCCATCTCTGCCAGCAGCTTACCATTATCCTGCACTTCCAGCTTGCCTAGCCTTTCTGCGTCACGTTCTAGCAATTCTGCCAGCTTGTTTAAAAGCTTGCCGCGATAGGTCGGGCTGCTGCGCCCCCAGCCATTTTCAAATGCCGCTTTGGCTGCCCCTACCGCTTTGTCTATATCAGCGGCATTGCCTTTGGCAATTTGTGCCCATACTTCGCCGGTGTAGGGATTTTCACTATCGAACCATTCCCCGCTATCGGGATCTGTATATTCACCATTGATAAAATGTTGATATTTTTTCATCTTTTCTTTCCTCATAACTAAAATAGTTTTCTAGTACGCTATTTATTCTACAAGCCCGCTTGCGGGTCATTCTACAGGCCATCTTGCGGGTTAAAAACAATCCTTCCTGTAACCTGCCCAGCTTGCAGAGCTTCTATTGCTTCATTAATTTCCGAGAGTGGTCGCACTTCTACTGGAATAGGTTTCAGCTTGCCGTTTTTATACATATCGATCACGGTGCGTAATTGTGACGCGTTACCCACATGGCTGCCGCGCACTGTCAGCGCTTTTTGGGGCAGCCAGATTTGCGGCATCGTAAAATCGCCGCCATGCTGGCCAACCACCACATAGCGCCCAGCTTTGGTCATAGCGGACACCGCCAGCGCACCTGTATCGCCGCTGCCAAAAGTGTCCAATACTGCAAATAGGCGGTTCTGGGTAATGTCTTTCAAGCGTTCATCTGCGTCATCGGCGCGGGCGTTCACACGCGCATCGGCGCCCATTTCCACGGCCGCATCTAGCTTAGTATCATCAATATCTACCGCGACAATATGGGCATACCCCATGGCACGCGCAATGGCGACAGCGTTTAAGCCCAACCCGCCTGCCCCTAAAATAGCCAGCCATTCATTATCACGCACCGGACCTAATTTTTCTAAGCCGTTAAATACCGTTAAGCCAGAACACGCATAAGGGGCTATCTCGGCTGCATCAAAGCCATCAATATCAATGACAAATTTTTCGTCCTCTACCACCACATGACTTGCAAAGCCACCATCCCGGTGTATCCCAATGATGCGCATAGAAGTGCAATCACTTTCCCTGTCTTCGGCGCAAGCAAGGCAGTTGCCGCAGCCAATCCATGGAAACACAACCACCTGTTGACCTACTTTCACGCTGTTAACATCCCGGCCCACAGCTTCGATAACGCCAGCGATTTCATGTCCTAATGTAAGCGGCAATGTTGCGCCGCGCTGCGTGAATGTCAGCTTGCCCTTAGCGCCTAAATCCATAAATCCTTTTTTGATATGAAGGTCAGAATGACATAGGCCAGCAGCGGTAATTTTAACAAGAACCGCCTTTGCTGGTACGTCTGGAAGGGCGCGTTCCCGCCGTTCAAAAGGCTTTCCCCATTCCACCAGATCATAACTGCAACAAGTTGACATATCGCTCCTCCCCCAGATATTTAGTGCCCAGACGTTTAGTTTAGGCAAAACCCCACCCTGCTTGCAATAGGGCCAAGCGCATTAGTAAGATCGCGGCATTTTTAAGACATGCTCGCCAATATAGCTCAGAATAAGATTGGTTGATATCGGGGCGACTTGATATAAGCGTGCCTCTCTATATTTACGTTCTACATCATATTCACGGGCAAACCCAAATCCGCCATAGGTCTGGATACAGGCTTCTGCTGCTGCCCAAGATGCATCTGCTGCTTGCAATTTCGCTAGATTAGCTTCCTCACCTGGATTGCCGCCTTCTTCGTAAAGCTGCAAGGCTTTATCTAGCATCAATTCTGCTCCCCGCATCTTTGAATAGGCGCTAGCAATGGGAAATTGCACCCCCTGATTCTGGGCAATGGGGCGACCAAAAACCTCACGATCACAGCCATAATCTCGTGCTTTTTCAATAAACCATTTAGCATCGCCAATACATTCTGCGGCAATAAGCATTCGCTCAGCATTCATCCCACTTAAAATATATTTAAAGCCCTTGCCTTCCTCACCAATTAAGTTTTCAGCTGGCACTGGCATATCATCAAAAAATAATTGTGTTGTGGCATGGTTCATCATCGTCGGCACAGATGTAATGGTCAGCGTATCGCCGCGCACTTCCCGCATATCCACCAGCAACACAGACAGCCCATCTGTTTTGCGCCCCCCTGTCGGCACTGGGCTGGTACGCGCAAGCAACACCATCAGGTCAGAATATTCAGCACGGGAAGTCCAGATTTTCTGGCCATTGACAATAAATCTGTCGCCTTCCTGCTTGGCAGTAGTGCGCAGCGCACTCGTATCGGTGCCGCTACTAGGTTCGGTAACGCCAAAGGCTTGCAAGCGCAACTTACCCGCGGCGATATCTGGCAGATATTTTTGTTTCTGCGCCTCACTGCCATGTCGCAAAATCGTCCCCATCGTATACATTTGCGCATGGCAAGCTGCCGCATTGCCGCCAGAGCGATGAATTTCTTCTAAGATCGCCGCCCCTGCAGAAAGAGGCAAGCCCATCCCGCCATACGCCTCTGGTATAAGCGCGGCCAGATATCCTGCTTCGGTTAACGCCTCAACAAAGGCAGAAGGATAGGCATCATCTGCGTCACATTCCTGCCAATAGCGACTTGCAAAATCGGCACAAAGCCTTTTTATGCCCGCACGAATTTCAGGGTGACCAAGCGGATAATCCATTAGCTAAATTCCTTGCGTATCATAGCACCATGCTCATCTAATACAGGGGCGCAGGTAACTGAACCCGCCGCACGCCGTACGGGTAAATCGGCAATATCAATAATTTTATCGCCCATCTGAACGGTACGGTTTTGCAAAAATTCATGCTCCGATACTTCCGCTACAGAATTCAGGCTAGCACAGGCAATGCGGGTATCTTCCAACATTTCGATAATGTCATCCTTATCATAGGCGGCAAAGGCGGCATTGATAATTTCAGCTAACGCCACACGGTTTTTATAGCGTTCAGGATTATGCTTATAGCGCGGGTCTTCTACCAGATCTGGCTGACGCAGCACCTGCAAACAAAAATCGCTCCATTCCCGGTCATTTTGGATGGACAGCATAACTTGGCGTCCATCTTTGGACTGATAAGCGCCATAAGGGGCAACAAAACCATGCGTCAAACCATAGCGCTGTGGCGCAACATCTGAATAGCGATAACCAAGCAGTGCCATATTCATCCAGTCTGTCATCACATCAAACATATTCACCTCTAGATCTACCCCCTTGCCAGTACGGTGGCGTTGATGCAAGGCACGCAAAATAGCTGAAAAAGCCGTTAAACCTGTTGATAAATCTGTCATAGAAATGCCCACCCGAACCGGCTCTTCTGGCGTGCCGGTAACGGCGACAACCCCGCTTTCTGCCTGCACCAGAAAATCATAGGCTTTTTTGCGGCCTGCCTTGCCATCGCGCCCATAACCAGAAAGCATACACGTTATCAGCCCGGGGTTAGCTTTGCGCAACTGCGCGCCAATTAGCCCATAACGTTCCATTGCACCGGGCGCCAGATTGCTAAGCAACACATCTGCCTTTGCCGCCATGTTTTGCAACAGCGCCATATCCTCATCAGACTTAATATCCAAACAGATAGATTCCTTACCCCTGTTCAGCCAGATAAAAATAGCGCTCTCGCCTTCTGCCCAGCGGTCATAGATACGTGCAAAATCACCCCCCGGACGCTCAATTTTTATGACCCGCGCCCCTGCATCTGCAAGCAGCATCCCACAATAGGGGCCAGCAACGGCCTGTTCAACCGAAATGACGGTTATGCCTTCAAGCTCATTTTCTAGTCCTGTGACCACGCTTTCATCCCCAATTTTATTTTCGGCTACCTATTTTTTAGCTTTATCTTTTAAATCATATTGGCGTTAGCAAAGGCTTGACAAGCATCATCAAAGGCTAATCATAAAAAACGGGAGAAAACCTCTCTCATCCTTTGAAAAAGAGCACGAAAAAAATGTCTAACCCGGCCAGTACACAAACTTATGAAACCCTAAAGCTTACCTTGCTTTCCCCGCATATTCTGAAACTAGAAATGCATCGCCCAGAAGCTGCTAATGCTTTTAACACCGCTATGGCGAGCGAAATGGTGCGCTTTTTTGAAGCTTTTAGTCTGAATTATGGCGATTGCCGTGTGGTTATTTTAACAGGCAGTGGCCAGAAGGCTTTTTGTGCGGGGGGCGATCTTAAAGAACGAAACGGCATGACCGATGCCCAGTGGCAAGCCCAACACCTGATTTATGAGCGGATGGTCAGAGCGGTTATGGGCTGTCCTGTGCCGATTATAGCCGCGGTGAACGGCGCTGCCTATGGCGGCGGGTGCGAGTTAGCCGCGATGGCTGATTTTGCCTATGCTGCCCGCCATGCCCGTTTTGCCCAAACAGAAGTAAAACTCGGTATTATCCCCGGTGCAGGCGGCACGCAAAATCTGGCACGCGCGGTTGGAGAGCGCCGTGCCAAGGAGTTGATCCTTTCTGGCCGCGTCTTTAGCGCAGAGGAAGCCTTGGAATGGGGGCTGGTTAATGCTGTTTTTGAGGCAGAAACATTGCTTGCAGAAACACAAGCTACCGCAGAGGAAATTGCCGCGAATGGCCCGATTGCGGTTCGACAAGCAAAACAGGCCATAACAAGAGGGTTGCAAATGTCGGTTGCCGATGGGCTAGCCTTTGAAATTGAGGCCTATAATCGCACGGTGCCAACCAAAGATAGGCTGGAAGGGGTGGCCGCCTTTAATGAAAAGCGTGTCCCGAAATTTAACGGGAATTAGGCACCAACCGCATCTGCAATCGCCAATATATATTGCATCTTTAAAATGACAGGTTTTTCCACTAGCTTGCCATCCACTACCACCACCCCTCGGGGCGCATTAGCGTAAGCTGCCATTATTTTCTTGGCTTGGCTGATATCTTCAGCTGTTGGGGTAAAAGCCTTATTTATCGCGGCTATTTGCTTTGGGTGAATGGCCGCTTTGCCGCCAAAGCCCATATCACGGGCGCGTATCGCTTCTTCTGCTAGTCCTTTTTCATCCTCTATCGCAAGATAGGGCATATCCATGAGATCCAGCCCAGCTAACGCCCCCGCATGTGCAACCCGTCCACGCGCATATAATAACGCCTCCCATCCGGTAGTGGCCCGCAGCTCAGCTGCCAAATCTACCCCGCCAAATAACAGCATCTTTATGCGCTGGCTAGCGCCCGCAATAGCACTCGCATTCTCCAGCGCTTCTGCTGTCTCAATCAGCAAATGCAGCGCCAGATCAGGGGCAGCGTTGGCAAGCTTTTTATCCAGCTCTATCACCTCACCTGCTTGCCTAACTTTGGGAATCATCACCGCAGCTGGTTTAACCGCCAAACGCAAAACAGCGTCTAAATCAGCTTTTCCTGTCTGCTCTTCAGGGGCATTTATACGCACCAGAATTTCAGGGTAGTTAGGCAGGCTTGGGCGTGCATTGAAAAACCTTACCATATTATCGCGGGCTATTTCTTTTTCAGCGCGCGCTACCCCGTCCTCTAGCTCAAGACAGACCATATCTGCCCCGCTCGCAAGCGCTTTTTCAAACCTGTCAGGCCGATTAGCCGGAATAAAAAGTAAACTACGGCGCGGCTTTATCTTCATCTTTTGGTGCATCTGTTCCTTAAACCCTTTAGCCCTTAATTTATGAACCGCTATACCCATGCAGAACCGCAGAATTAGCAAGACCTATCTTGACGTTCGTTGGAAAAACCTTACCTGTAAAGAGATATTTAAAACAGGGAAATAGTTATGATAAGGCGGTTCATAATATTTGGCCGTCCCCCCACCCCCCTTGATGGAGAGAAATATGATTAAAGGCTTACACCATGCCGCATTTAGATGCCGGAACTCCGAAGAAACCAGAGCCTTTTACGAAGATTTTTTGGGTCTGCCCCTTGCTGGTGCGCTAGAAATCAAAGAAACCAAAACAGGCCGGGAAACCTTTGTCCTGCACAGTTTTTATCAGCTAGATGATGGTTCTAACATTGCTTTTTTTGAAGCGCCTGAGCAAGAATTCTCCTTTACCCGCCAGCATGATTACGATTTGCATCTAGCCTTAGAGGTCAGCATGGAGCATCTGCATGAGATGTTTGAAAAGGGTAAAACTGCAGAGATTGAAACTAGGGGCATTTCTGATCATGGCTTTATTTCATCCATTTATTTTCGGGACCCAAACGGATATGTGGTAGAGCTAACCGCCCGCAAGGAAAACCATGATGATCACCTCCATGCTGGTAATGTGAAAGCACGAAATATACTAGCAGATTGGACATCACGTTTCCATGCAGAATAAGATTTCGGTATAAAGGCTCCTGATACGAAAATGAACGGCAAATCCCGGCGACTAATATTGGTGTTATTTTCTGGCCTTATTCTGGGCTTGGCAGGCTATCTTGTCCTAAACGCCCTAAATAGCAATATCATGCTATTTTATAGCCCATCAGAAATTACCGATGCTCAAAAAAATGGCCAGCGTTTGCGTCTTGGCGGTCTTGTTGAGGCTGACTCTGTTCAAATTGACGGCCTACAAGCCAGCTTTGCACTAGGCGACGGGGAAGGGGTTACCCAAGTTACCTTTGAGGGCGCGCTACCTGATCTGTTTAGAGAGGGTCAGGGGGTTGTGGCGCAAGGCGCGTTTGAGGGTAATATTTTCAAGGCGGATTCTGTGCTTGCCAAGCATGATGAAAATTATATGCCGCGCGAAGTTGCCGATAGCCTGAAAGAAAAAGGGGTCTGGCAAGGGGATACGGCTATTTCTAACTGATAGGTTAGCTACTGAGGGGCGATATTGAAGCCCTAATAAAGCCAGCAGGCGGAATTCAGCAAAGCCGCGATAAACAAATATGCGGCTAAAGACAGGAGATGTTCATGCCTTTTTTTAGCCGCGATAAGCTGCGCTTGCATTATCTAGATGAGGGACAAGAAGCGTCTGGAAACCCAGATAGCGCGCTGTTATTTTTACATGAGTTTGGCGGCGATACCCGCTCTTGGGCGCACCAGATTAGTTTTTTCAGCCAGCATCCCTTGCAGTCGCGGCGCTGTCTGGCTCTCTCTGCCCGCGGCTACCCACCCTCTTGCGTACCAGATGACGCATCCCGTTATGGCTGGCAGGAAAATCTTGAAGATGCTATCGCGCTTATCCAGCATTTAGGATTAAAACAGGTAGATGTGGTTGGCCTATCTATGGGCGCTTATATCACTTTATTGATGAGCCTGCATGCCCCTGATTTACTGGCCTCTTGTGTGTGCGCCAGCATTGGTTCTGGCAGCCATCCACCAACAAGACAGGCTTTTATTTCAGATGCTATACTAAGTGCTGATGCCATAAAAAATAGTGGCAAACTGCCCGCTACAGAAATGGCAATGGCACCAAACCGTATTCAGCTTCTAGATAAGGATAAAGCGGCATGGCAGGAATTTCGAGACCATCTTAGCGAACATCCAGCAATAGGCGCTGTCCATACGCTAACAGAAGTTCAAGCCAAAAGACCAAGCTTGCATGATTTCGCAGACAAATTAAAGGCCTCTGAGGTGCCCGCTCTGATCCTTTGCGGTGATGAGGACGAGCCTTGCCTTGATGCTAGCCTATGGCTAAAACGCCAGATGCCGCTATCCGGCCTGACTATGTTCAAACGATCTGGTCATTTATTAAATCTAGAAGACCCAAAGAGTTTTAATCAGGCCATTATGGATTTTCACACCTCGCTTGCGCAAGGCAAGTGGAAGCGGCGGGCTAAAACCCCTTTTACCTCGATGTTCGCGCCTGCAAAAGAAACGTAAAGCTATAAAAATAAATCAGTCATAAAGGGTGCTGGATTTACTTGCCCCTGCCATCATAGCTTGCCTCTGTGCTTCCCGCATTTCTTCATAGAGTGCAAGATGGGACGGCGCAAAAAGAGATGGCGGCGGCGTGTAATGCACGAAATGACGCGCCCTATCCGCCCCCCTGACCAGCATCGCATAGTCTTTCTGGGCAACTTCTTGCATGACCTCTGGACTGACATAGCGAATCACAAAACCGATACGCCTATCCTCTGAGCTATTTGGGCCGGAGCCATGGATCATCCGGCCATGATGCAACGATAGCTGACCCGGGCGAAGCACAATATCGGTCTTATTCTCTTCTGCGACCTGAACCTGAATTTCCTGTCCTCTGGAGAGCAAATTATTATCTGCAAATGTATCTTCATGCGGCAAAATCTGATTGGCATGCGATCCGGCTACAAATTGCATACAGCCGCTTTCAACATTAACCTCTGATAAGGCGATCCATGCAGTGACCAGATGATCGGTCGCACCCAGACCCCAATAAGTTAAATCCTGATGCATACTCACAATTTGCTCAGACTGCGCCTCTTTAATAAAAAACTCTGCCCCATAAATCAGAATGTCTGGCCCCAAAATCGCTTCTATCATATCCAGTAAGCGTGGCTGGGTTGCTAGCTCATAAGCAAAGGGCATTACACATTGCGCATTTATCCGCTTATAGGTGCCAAGGGTGCGCTGCATTTTAGCCTCCCCATAATTTTGTTCCATGTCTTCTAGGGTGTGCCGCCATCGAGCCGCCTCTTTGATAGACATCAGATTTAGGGGAAACAAATACCCATCACGCCAATATTGCGCGGCTTGTGCTGGGGTTAGCGCGTTTGCATTATGCATCTGGCCTTCAGGCATTTTATGCCTCCTTTTATCAGCATTTTATCAGCATTCTCTGGCCAATGTGGAAAAGGGCGGTGAACAAGCCCAGAAAAACAGGCTTTGCAACGCATATCAAGCAGTTTTTTCTCCCTGAATATCTGCCTAACTGGCTCGCTGTTTTGCTATATGAATTTGAGCAAGCTAGCACTTGCCAAACTAGGCTGGGGTAGTGTTTGCTATAGAAGGGTAATGGGGTTGGAGCCAATACGGATATGAATTTCTTCTCAGGTCTTTTAAATAGCCTATTTGAGCGCACCTCAAACCTGCTGGAGGGGTATCAGGCAAGCGATGATAAACTAACCAGTTTGTGTGAAGCGCTGCTATCCACCAAAGGAGAGGTATCAGGCATTGCCATTTCCGAGCAAATCCTGAATCACTATCGCCGGCTGGACAGAGAAGATAAACGCGCATTTTTCATTTATCTATTAACGGAAATGGATATCGATGTTACCGCCATAAGCAGCAGTATTGAGCGCTATCAGCGGAGCAAAGAAACAACAAATTACCGTGCTTTTATTAATGCCGCACAGCCGCGACGGCGCAATTTTTTCCGCCGCCTAAATGAAGTGCCTGGCGCCACCTTTGAGCTGGTATCCATGCGCCGGGATTTACTATCGCTATTAGCAGAAAACCCAGAATTAGGTGTTCTGGATATTGATTTAAGAGAGCTATTTATCAGCTGGTTTAATCGTGGCTTTTTGGTTTTGCGCCCTATTGACTGGACCAGCCCTGCCCATATTTTGGAAAAGATTATCTCCTATGAAGCGGTGCATGAAATCAGCAGTTGGGATGATTTGCGCCGCCGCCTCGCCCCACCAGACAGGCGCTGCTTTGCTTTCTTCCATCCCTCCATGCCAGAAGAGCCGCTGATTTTTGTTGAGGTTGCTTTATGTGCAGAATTGCCCTCTTCGGTGCAGGATATTTTGTCAGACGGGCGCGAGCCTACACCAGAAAAAGAGATAGAATATGCTGTTTTTTATTCTATCTCAAACTGCCAGCAGGGGTTAGCGGGCATCTCTTTCGGCCATTCTTTAATCAAAACAGTTGTTGCAGAATTAAGCCAAGAACGTCCGAAATTGAAACATTTCATCACCCTGTCACCCGTGCCTAATTTTGCCCGTTGGCTGGCGCGCCAAAATATACAAGACGGGCCAGATATGCAACCAGCAGAAGCTTTCTTAACCGCCCATCCAGAAGAGGTCCGTGCCCTAGGAGCCTGTTATCTGCTGCAGGCAAAGCGCGAAAATGATATGCCCGTTGATCCCGTGGCTCGGTTTCATCTTGGCAATGGTGCCAGCCTATATCAAATTCATGAAGGAGCAGATCTCTCGCCGCGTGGACAAAAGCAGTCCTATGGCCTGATGGTGAATTACTTATATGAGCGCGAAAAGCTTATCGAAAATCATGAGAAATTTGTGAAAGATGGGGATATCAAAGCCCAGCCAAAATTACATGAGCTTGCTAGAAAATATAAAGATAAGCTCAGTGAAAAATCATGACAGATAAAAATCTAAACAGGTCACGTCGACGAAAAAACAAAGCGGCACCCGCCCCTATCAAGCCAAAAACAAGAGGACTGGCAGGCGGGTATTTAACTATCCTTTCTGATGCCGATATGGCGGCGATAGATGCCGCCGCAAAGGCTATTTTATGGCAGACAGGTGTGGTTGGTGCACCGCATAGACTAGCGGAAAAGGCCTGTGACGAGGGCGCTGTTCTTACCCAAGAAGGGCGCTTGCAAATACCGCCAGCCCTGACAAGTAAGGCGCTTTCTGCCTTTGCAAAGCCGCTTACGCTTTATGGACGCAAGGCTGGGCAGGAACTGCATTTAGGTAGTGGACAAGTTTATACCGGCACAGGCGGGGCTGCCCCTTTGGTTCTAGATGAAGATGGTTCTACCTTCCGTGAGGCAGGCATATCAGACCTGTTTAAAGCAGCGCGTCTGGCAGAAGCGCTAGAGCATATTCATTTCTTTAGCCGACCTGTGGTTGCACGCGATATTGAGACGCCGCGCGATATGGATATTGCAACGGCCTTTACCAGCCTGAAAGGCACATCAAAACACATCATGACTTCGGTAAGCGCCGCAGAGGATGTTGCGGCTATCGCAGATATTTGTTTCACCCTTGCGGGCAGTGAAGAAGCGTTTCGCGAAAAGCCCTTTTTATCGCTGAACATAAATCATATAACCCCGCCGCTACGGCTAGCAGAAGAAGCTGTTGAGGTGATGGCAGAAGCGATAAAATTTGGCCTGCCTGTGCAGTGTAATACCTTTGGCCAGCTTGGCGCATCTAGCCCTGTACCCCTTGCGGGGTCACTGGCGCAAACCTGTGCTGAAACGCTGGCAGGGCTGGTAATGGCATGGCTTATAGATGAGAACGCAAAGGCCATTTTTGGCCCTCGCCCAATGGTTACAGACCTGCGAACTGGCGCAATGTCTGGCGGGTCTGGAGAGCAAGCGCTTATCATGGCTGCAACCGCGCAAATGGCAAATTATTATCAGCTACCTAACTCGGTTATTGCTGGCGCAACAGACGCAAAAACAGCAGATGCGCAATCAGGGTTTGAAAAAAGCCTGAACATTACATTGGCCGCGCAGGCTGGCGCTAATCTTATCACTCAGGCTTGCGGGATGCATGCGGGGCTTATGGCAGCGGCACTGGAAAGCTATGTTATTGATAGTGATATGGCCGGAGCTATATTGCGCAGCCTTACCCCGATAGAGGTTAGCACGGATACCTTGATGATCGCGGCAATAGATGAAACCGCTAAAGGCGCAGGGCATTTTCTAGGCCATGCGGATACCTATGCACGTATGCATAGCGATTTTTTATATCCTGAATTGGCGTGCCGCCTGCCAGTTGAAACATGGACGCAGGCAGGGGCAGAAGATATCCATAGCCGCGCCCGAAAAAAAGTTACAGCGATTTTATCCAGCCCGCCAGAAACACATATTCCAAAGGCGATAGAAACTGCCCTTCGCCAAAAATATGCTTTGCCTGACTTAGATGGCTGAACAAAGCTAGCCTGCTGTTAAGTGCCTATCTGCATTGATGCCCGCAACGCCGAGATATCGCTATCGGGATGTTCGGTGACATCGCTCCACGTCACGGGCGCACCTTCCCCAACATCACGGGTTAGTTTTAAATTATGGGCAAGGCCAATTGGGACACCGTCAATGGCACGCGCTGCTTGGGCTGGATAAAGCTGGCCCCAAACCGTAAAGCCGCCTTCCCCATCTAGCATCTCTCCCGCTTTCAACGGTTTTTTTGCGGTCGCGATAACATCACTATTATAGGCTTTGGTCATACCCGTTGGCTGGCCAAGCAGGGCTGCGGATAAAATAGAAATATTCAGCTCCAACCCGATCAGGTGAAAAGGTTTATACATTGCAGAATAGCGTCCACTTGCATCAGTATTCATGCCATATTGTTTAAAACAGGCCGCTGCATAATCATTAGGGGCTTCGATAACCACATAAACGCCCCAGCGCAAATCTTTATGTACAGGCCGTCCATCGCGCTCAAGCGAAGAGACAACCTCTACTTGACCGCTTTCATCCAAACACCCGCCGGCTGTTTTAGGCCGAAGGATATGCGCTAAATCATCCATGCCAGCTGCCGGAAATTTCAGTCCACCATCAGGGGCTGAAAGCCCTGTTGCATTGGAAATTGCTGCCATTTCAAGAGCTGATTTCGTGCCATCCAGAAAGCTGTTAAACATCTGGCTATTCATACCTGCTGCGCCAGCCTCTGCGGCCGTTAATCCATAATGATCCCAAACAGTATCGGGGGTTGAGCCATGATAGATAGGCAGATATTTGGTTCCTTTACCCGCAGCCACCACGTTAAATCCGGTGCTTCGTGCCCAATCTACCATCTCTATCGTCAATGCAGGCTGGTCGCCATATGCCATGGAATAAACAGACCCTGCTTGGCGGGCTTTTTCAGCCAGTGCTGCCCCTGCTAGTACATCAGCTTCTACATTCACCATCACAATATGCAGCCCATTGGCAATAGCGTGCTGGGCATGGCGGATACCGGCTATCGGATGGCCGGTCGCTTCGACCACCACATCTACCGCACCAGAGGCCATCATCGAAAAAGCATCATCTGTGAAATGAGTCGCCTCGACCAGCGCCTCCGGCCAACCAGCCCCCCGGCAAGCGGCACGCGCATTATCAGGGCGCAGATCAGCTATCGCCGCAACCTTAAGACCGGGGGTTGTGGGCACTTGCGATAAAAACATCGAGCCGAATTTTCCAGCACCAATAAGCCCAACACGGACAGGCTGGCTGGTGGCTGCGCGTTCCAGCAACTTATCATAAAGATACATCCAGCTCTTCCTATTCTGCTGCGGCCAGTTGGGCTTTTACCAGCTCATCCAGACAATCATCTGGCATCGCTTCGATAGGCGTGAAATCACGGTGCGCAATCCATTCTGCGCGATTAAAGGCACGGATATGGTTATCTACATGACAAAGAGATAGATAAACAATCGTTCTATCAAATGGCGATATATTGGCCGGGCTAGCATGCACAAGAAGGGAGGAGAACATTAACATGCTTCCCGCAGGGCCCGTTGGCGCCACACAGCCGCCCCTATCTGCCAGCTTTTTAACCAGATCATTATCAAGCGTCCATAAAGGATAGCTGGTCGTGCTAAGGTCGTGACCTGCTTCGACAACGCCTTGCTTATGACTGCCCGGAATAAAAAGCAGGGGGCCATTTGCCGCTGTCACATCATCCAGAAATACCGCAATATTCATGGCGCGCGGTTCTGGCATTTCATCATCCCGCTTCCACGTGCCATAATCTTGATGCCATTGCCATACATCACCGTCAAAGGCCGCTTTGGCATTCACCTTAAACTGATGCATATATAAATCGCCCTCCAACACTTGCGAGACAGGATCAATAAGGCGCGGATGGGCGCCGAGACGGCGAAAACCTTCATTATAGGTATGGGCAGCAAAGGCGGTACGCGCAACACCGCTTGTCTCGCGCCAGACTTCTTCGCGCTCCATCGCATAAACATTATCTGCCTCGCTCTTTAGAAGCTGGGCTTCCTCAGGTGAAAACATGCTAGGGAAAAACAAATAGCCTTCCTCGTCAAACTGCTTTAGCTGCGCTTGTGATAGTTTCATTTCTTCCTCCAATAATGTGTTTTATCAAATCTGTTTGAAAATACGTTACAGCCACTTTTCATGCTGATTTTGGCTGGTCTGTTAATAAAGTTTCAAAGGTTAGCTGGCCGCTGGTCTGGGCATGGCTGGTGGCTAATCTATGGGCGTTATCTGCATCCCCATCACGAATAGCCTCAGCAATCTGTCGGTGCTCTGTCCAGATATCTTCCGCTAAGACAGCACCACTAAGAACAATATGCATGGCACGAACCATATGCGGCCACCCTGCCTGCACAGCATTAAAAATTTCAGGGTTTCCAGAATGCTTGTAAATGGCGGTATGAAAAGCGATATCAGCGGCGACCATCTGCGCTACATCCTTGCTCTTTGTAGCCGCAATTCCAGCCGCTAATAAATCATCAAAATTTATCTTGCCGCCTAGCGCTGGCTGGCTGGCACACAAACTAGCAGCTAGCCCGTCTAGCACAGCACGCACCTGATACAAACTCAGCAGCTGATGATTGTCTAATGGCGCAACCATCCGGCCTTTACGGCCTTTTTCAACCACAAGCCCATCTTTTTCCAACAGGATTAATGCATGACTTACCGGTTGCCGGCTAAC
>JAKMFL010000065.1 GCA_022425485.1 Alphaproteobacteria bacterium
TCAGCAATATATCGATCCGGCCATGCTCATTATCCAAAAAGGGTCTTAATAATTTTACATAATCTTTGTTGGGTTCTTGGTGTAGCGCAGTCCAGCTCGCGAGATAAAAAAGAACAGGGACAAAATCTATCGCTGGTTCGGTTAGACAATAGAGTTTCTTCTGCTTATGTCCTTTATCATCCCTGAACGTCAGGAAACCGATATCACATAGCCTCTTCAGCTTATTCGCGAGCGTAGCTGAGGAGATACCTTCGATATTCTCGCGTAATATCTGGCTAAAGGTTTGTCGATTAAAAATAGCAATGTCGCGCAAAATTATTAACGACCATTTGTCGCCTATGATATCTGCTGCCATGCCAATCGGACATTTTTGAAAATATTCCATATCTTTTAACATCAAAAAACCACTTCAAAAACAAAACTTGTTTAATAGAAATACTGGAAGTCTGCTTTAAGAGAGTCAACCATTTTATTAGCAGAAGCTAAATTTAAAAAATGTGCAGAAATGCGCTTAGCTTTTGATGGCACTGATAATTCACGCAGCTAAAAGCAGGAGAAATTCTATGGAGAAGATGTCTATTATTAGGTTTAAGCCGAAGCCTGAATATTTTGATGAATATGTCGCGGCGATAACAGACTTTATCTCCTCTCATAAGCGTGAAGGCGTTCATCAGCACTATGTGATGACCAAAGATGACGAGGTGTTCAGCATTGTCATACGAGATGCAGATATGCTGGAGAAAAGTGCGAAAGAAGGTGTGGAATTTCTCGATACGGTGCGGCACATGTTGCAGGAATTTAACCCAATTGACCGGCATACAATTCCGTTAACTGGTGATTTGGTTTTTAAGGAGGTATGAAAATGACGTCTATGTATAAAAAATCTTTTGAAGATGCAGACGAGGTAAAGACCCCGCCAAAGGCACATGTCTCTGTAGTGAAGCTTGGGGATATGAATGCTTCAAAACTGATTTTGGAGCCGGGCTGGAAATGGTCGGAGTGTATTCAGCCTGTTGTCGGAGGCGATAGCTGTCAGGCTGGGCATGTTGGCGTGATCGTTCAGGGCAAATTAATGTGCGTACATAATGATGGCACACAAGTTCTAGCTGAAGCTGAAGATGCCTATTATTTTGCGCCGGGACATGATGGTTGGGTTGAGGGCGATGAGACGGTCATTGCCTATGAAATCGTTGGCGCCGGTAAAGATTTTGGGCCATGGAAAACAGCCTAAAACCGCCTGAAACAACTAAGATGGGTGGGTTGCCGTCCTTTGTTCCATGATGGCTAATGTTGCCGTGACAGACGAAACGCAATAGGGAACAAAGGCGGTTAACATCATTTTAACCCAGCATTCTGAGGTGAGCTTGCCCGACAGAATGATGTCGCCGTGATTGATGAAGGCTAGGATAGTGCCAACAATTAAGGCAACTTTAAAAGCACGTTTTGCTACTGGCTTGCTAAAGAAGATCGGCAATGCAATGCTTAATTTATCCATAGGTTTCTCCTTAATTAGGCGAACGCAATAAATATTGAGGTAATATATGCATTGTAAAATATTTATCCGTACTTTCCCGTCAACTGAAGAATGTGACCTATTTGAATCTATTTTGCAAACCAGATGGCCAGATTTAATCAAAACAGTGCCGGGGGTAAGTTTCAATGCTTATCGAAACAGGCAAGCGCCTAATATTTCAACCGTTGTCTGGGAATTTCCAGACGCTGAGGCGCAAGCGAAAATTGAACAGCTGATCGATGATAATATTCAGCGATTTACACAAACCTTATCGCCAAAGACGATGTCATTTTCAGGCGATAGAACTATTCACTTGGAAAGCTAATATGGCGCAGGGATATACGCTTTTCGAAGGGAATATGGGGATATCTATATCTGACAGATTTATAATTTAGTTTTAATTTATGAAATGCGGAGAGGAAGCAAAAATGATGAAATATATTATTCATGGCAAGACAAGCAGTGATTTTGCTGCTGCAATGTTGAACAAACCTCAGGATAGACGCGTCATATTAGATCCCTTTTTTGAACGCTTTAATATTACGGTTTTTGAATTTTTGTTTACCAGCGGTATCGATTTTAATTTTGTATCTGTTGTTGGTGCTGGCGAAGATGATGACATTGAGGCGATGGTGAATATTGTTTATTCATCTGGTAATTTTTCAAATATTTCTTGGTCTAAAGCGTATGAGTCAGATGCTTATATGAACGTGTTTGAAAAAGGTCATGACAAAATGAACGCCTATGTTTCCTCGATGCAGGTTGCGGGTATAGAGTAGCGGGGCGGCGAATTTGATGTATGCGCGTAAAATATCTTTTACTTTATTAGCTCCCTCTATCTGGCCTGTTCTTGAAACTGCCGCCAGACAAGTTTCTGAGCCTGGTTATAGTCGCTATTTGATGAAAACAAACAATAATTCAGGTGTTGTTTTTGAGGTTTTTGAAAATAAAAGCGGTGCTTCCCAAAAACTGGAAGCTTTAAAGGCAGTGCAGTCCCTACATGAGCAAGCGATGGCAAAGGTAACGGTTGCCGAAGGTGAGTTGCTGTAATGCGCGCGCGTTTTGTATGCCAAACCCTTATTTAGCGTCTATTCTGATAAGCGTTTAATGGAGTGCTAGAGCTATGTATGTGCGTGTAGCTGAAATTATTGGAAGCTCGGATATTCAGTTCAAGATGATTATGGCTTTTATCGAAAAAGAACTGCTGCCCAAGAATATTGAGGCTGGTCAGCTTAGCGGCGAGATTTTCAAATTGTCGAACAATGCCTGTTTTGTTGTTTCCAGATTCACCTCGAAGTCAGAGGCTGATAAAATTATGGCGATTATGAAATCAGCCTTAGATGAAATTAAAGGCACCAATAAGATAAAACTTATGGAAGGAGAGCGCATCCTTCATCTAGGTCAGGATCTCAAAAGCTAGCTTGCCGTGTTTGCATGAAAGCAGCTAATTCTTCGCTTGGTCTAAGCTAATTTTCCGTCCAGAACATAGCGCAAAATCTCCACAATTTCTTGCGGTGTCTCCACTACCGCTAGGGCAGATGCATCTACTTCTTTCAAGGCATGTTGATGATCAGCGCTATGCATAATAATCAGCGATTTGCCTAGTGCTGCTGCGTAGCCAGCATCAAAGGCAGCATTCCATTGTTTGTATTCATCGCCGAAGCGTACGACAACAATATCGGCATCTGAAATGGCTTTGCGGGTGCGAATAGCATTAATCTTTGCGCCCTTATGGTCATGCCAAAATTTATCTGCCTCTTCGCCTAAAATGGCAACGCCGCAATCATCACTCGCCGCATGATCGGTTACCGGGGTGCTGAATTCAACGTCCATACCTGCACAACCAGCGATAATCTGTTCGCGCCAGTCAGTATGTATTTCGCCTGAAAGATAGAGGGATAAGCCCATAATTATTTCCGCCTGAATGCTGGTAATTGAGGTGCATAACTATAGAAGCATTTCATGACCAATTCAACTATTAGCTCTGCAAGGGTTAGGACTATGCCTATATCCTTCACCTTCATTTTTATGTGCCTCTTTTGTGTTCCGTGCCGATTTGCCTCGCATATTGATTTTATTCTTATACTGGTTTTATATTTAGAGTTTATTTGCCTAATTTCCTGATTTTATACTGATCTTGATAGGGCTTGGCATTCTATCGGATGCATGGCGGATGCATGTCGGATGCATAGTTGGCTCATCACAGGAGATGATATGTCATTAAAGCTAATTTATTTTAAAATGCGTGCGCTGGCAGAAGCCCCACAAATGCTGATGCAGTGCTATGATATAGACTACCAATATCTTATGTCTTGGAATCATTTTGATGATGTTTGGGCAAATGTGAAGCCAAAGATTGCCTTTCAACAATTGCCGATTTTGGAAGTAGATGGTGCTGAGCAAATCTGCCAGAGCGTCGCTATTTTGCAATATTTGGAAAACAGGGCAGGTCTAGCGATTTCCGACACTGTTAGGGCAGCGCAGGCGAGCGCTATTTTACAGTCCGCTCAGGAATTATTTGCCCCGTTAAACCCGGCTATAAATTTTGCCGTCGGGGATGATTTTATAGCCAAAAAAGAGGCGATGCGTCCCGGCCTATCTAGTCGCTTTTCTGATCTTGCCAGATGTTTGGAGGGGAGTGATGGAAAATTTTTCATCGATAATACGCCAAGAGCCGCAGAATTTGCGACCTATCATCATTTAGATTTATCTAAATTTCTTGACCCTAGCTTGATACAAGAATTTCCTAGATTGATGGGGTTTATCGACGATATGGAAAGCTTGCCTGGCATGGCAACCTACCTTGCCAATAGGCCAGAGCTTATTGATGTTGGGGTGGCGCCCAAGCTGGTAATTGATGATGTTGCCCATCCCACTGGCCTAAAGAAAAGCTAGAGAATTTCGCGAATAAAGCAGCCCTGTTATCCTCAGGGTATTCTGTCTAGATAGGGCTTTTTTTTCTGATTATTGTACCTATAATTTCAGGCTGGCTATAATAACTCGCTTTCAATTCTACTTTTTAATGCGGCAAAAGTATCTTCAAAGGCAGCCGTGACCGCGTCCTCGCTACCCGCAACACCAGCTGGATCAGGCAAGCTCCAATGCAGCTTTTTGAAACCCCCAGCAAAGACAGGACAGGTTTCTGATGCAGCTGAATCGCAGACAGTAACCACATAGTCGAAATCTTGTTTCTCAAAAACATCCCATGATTTGCTGAATAGTCCCCCCGCTTTCACGCCATGTTTTTTGAGCGTGGCGAGCGCTTTTGGGTGGGCATAACCAGCCGGATTACTGCCCGCACTCTCGGCATGTAGAAATCCTTCACCTAGCTGGTTTGCCAGCGCCTCTGCTATCAAGGAGCGACAGGAATTACCCGTACATAGAAATAAGATTTTGTGCATTGCCGATCATCCTAACCAATTGAGAGCTAGACCTTAATTCTTCAATGTTACATTTTGGTTACATAATGCGTAAGGCTTTTTGAAATGCGCGATGTTTTAACGCCTCGAAAGGCTGCTTTGGCGGGTTATTAATTCGGTTATTTATGAAAAACTTATCTGCAAAAAATATTCATTTGCGGTCGGCAAAACGTCTTTTCCCTAAAACATAATTTCATAAATTACTGTAAGGTAAACAATAGCGCTAAATATCAGAGACAATAATACGGCGGCACTTCCATAATCTTTTG
>JAKMFL010000081.1 GCA_022425485.1 Alphaproteobacteria bacterium
GCGTCGACAAAAACAATTTCAAGTCCTGTATTTGCGAAACGTTCAGCTAGTAAAGCGCGCCGCTTTTTATCTTCTTTAAAACTGACTATATAAGCTTTTACTAATGCCATAAAGCCTATGTATCTGATCATCGACGAATCAGCAAATATTTTGTCGGCTCTTTGCGTGTTTATTATGGATTATCTGAAAGTAGAAAAAGCCGCTATATAGGCTTGACAGCTCGCTTATCTGTCTAGACCGTAATCAGTATTGTTTTAACAGATAGTAGAGGAGGTGATCATATGTCTAGTGAACAGACTAGCTTTGCAGATCAATTAGGGTTTTGGATGAGTTGTGGAGAGCAGCCTCTCTATTAATTATTGTTCCAAATTATGGCCTGAGGCCCTGCGCAGATTGTTGCACCAACAAATTATTGAATAAGCAAATTATTGAATAAGAAAATTGATGGATAAGCATCATAAATACGCGCAAGAAAAAGAACGCCTCTGATAGGCAGAGTTAGCGTACACGCTAAAAAAACTTTATTGAAAAGGAGAGGCTGGGATACCCTGTCTCTCCTTTTTTTGATCAGCCGGCGTCACAGGATCTGCGGTCAGGGTGGTTTCTATCTACCGTGCTTCTATCTACCGTGTCTCTTCTGGGAATCGTTCATTAATGCTTTGCAGTAACTGGTCAAGGAATTTGGCTGCTGCAACAGGCAGTACACGCCCTTTTGCCTGAACAAGATGGACAAGGCCTGTGCCCACATCGCGCTCATCTAATGGAATGAAAACCAGCCCTTCTGGCACGCCCCCTGATTGCAAAAATCCAAGCGGTATATGAAAACCAATTATCGCCTCATGGGCGGCATAGTTAAACATCATGTTAAAATCATCTGCGGTGACAGCTTCTTCAAGTTGCAGGTTAGCTTGCAATTGCCCAACATCTAGAAGCGTACGTAACCCGCCATTTGCCTGTGGCAGCATGATTTTTGTATTCAAGCAATCTTGCAAGCGTAAACTATTTTTATCGGCAAGAGGGTGGGATTTATGCATAAAAGCATGAACGCGCTGTTCTACGGTGGCAACGATTTGAACATCCGATGGCATTACCGCATCAAACAACATTGCAATATCAATTTCAAATTCACGAAGTGCACGCAGAGAATCGTTTGGGTTGGCAGTAGCAATCTCAAAACTAACAGAAGTAAATTGTTTTCTATAAAGGCCAATCTGTTCAGGAAGAAAGCTCGCAACCAGCTCTTGACCTGCCCCTAATCTGACATGACCGCGCCGAATACCAGAAAGATCCGCGATTTGGGACAATACACGCGATAAATCAGTCATCTGATAGCGAATATGCTGGATAAATAGCTCTCCAGCTGTATTGAGCCGCACGCCAGAAGGTAAGCGCTCAAACAAACTGGTGCCAACCTCTTCTTCTAAAGACAATATGCGCCGATTAAGCGCGGTAGAGGTGATGTTGAGCTTTTCCGCCGCCTTGCGAATGGAACCTTCACGTGCCACGACGTCAATATATTTCAAATGGGTAAGATGGCGCATACCGAAAAACACCTCAATTAACATAGCGATGCAAAAAACGCATCACTATAGATAATATTCAGCACAATATTAATCAACTTCTATTTGTTAATAAATTTTAACGGTTTGTTTCCTCCGCACCTCAAAAAAGGTTTAAGCAGGCCGCGTGAAATTAGAAAAACTTACGAGGTTAACATGAAATATATCATTGCGATCATACAGCCTGGAAAACTTGATGCTGTGCATGAAGCTCTTGGGGCTATCGGTGTTTCTGGCATGACAGTTAGCGAGGTTCAGGGCTATGGCCGACAAAAAGGCAAGAGTGAGATTTATCGCGGCGCTGAATATGTTGTCAATTTCATGCCGAAAATCAAAATTGAATTAGCGGTTGATACCAAAAAGGCAGCAGAAGTTATTGCGACCATTCAGAAAACAGCAGAATCAGGCAAAATCGGAGACGGTAAAGTCTTCTCAATGGATCTTAAGGATGCCTTGCGCATTCGGACAGGTGAAACAGGGGCAGAAGCGCTGTAAGGCGTGGCGCATTTATAAGGAGTATTTAAAATGATAAGTTCCCTCATTAAATCCACGCTTATAGCGGGTACAACGCTGGCGGTTGCCAGTCCCGCTTTTGCGCAAGAAGTTCCCGAACATGGGATTTTCATTCTTAACTCATTGCTGTTTTTGGTAGGCGGCTTTTTAGTGATGTTTATGGCTTGCGGCTTTTGTATGCTGGAAGCTGGTTTGGTTCGTGCCAAGAACACCACTACACAATTAACCAAGAATATCGCGTTATTTTCTATCGCGGCTATCGGGTATTACTTGGTAGGATATAATTTGATGTATCCGCTAGGCGATTGGGCTATCGAAGGGTATTTTTCTGCCCTATTCCCAGCCTTAGCCGTGATGGAACCCGTGGGTGTTGCAGCCGAAGCAGCAGATGATATAGCTTACGCCTCTACCGCATCCGATTATTTCTTTCAGTTGATGTTCTGTGCAGCGACGGCTTCTATTGTTTCGGGTACAGTTGCCGAACGTATTAAATTATGGCCGTTTCTGATTTTCACCTTTGTGCTGACCGCGCTTATTTATCCGCTACAAGCAAGCTGGAAATGGGGCGGTGGTTTCCTTGATGAACTTGGTTTCCTAGATTTTGCTGGCTCGACTGTCGTACACTCTGTGGGTGGCTGGGCAGCGCTAGCTGGCGCCTTAGTTCTAGGGCCTCGTTTGGGTAAATATGTGCAAGGCCGGGTCGTGCCAATGCCGGGCGCAAACCTACCCCTTGCTACTTTGGGCACGTTCATTCTATGGCTTGGCTGGTTTGGTTTCAATGGCGGCTCACAGCTGGCTATGGGCACTATTGGTGATGTTGCAGATGTATCACGTATCTTTGCCAACACTAATACGGCTGCCGCGGGCGGCGCTATCACCGCGCTTATCCTAACGCAAGTGCTGTATAAAAAGGTCGATTTGACGATGGTGTTGAACGGCGCTCTCGCAGGTTTGGTATCTATTACAGCTGAGCCTCTAACCCCGACACTGGGCGTCGCGACTTTAATCGGCGGTATTGGCGGTGTAATTGTTGTGTTTGCCGTACCATTGTTAGACAAGCTGAAAATTGATGACGTGGTTGGGGCTATCCCTGTTCACCTCATCGCTGGTATCTGGGGCACATTGGCAGTGGTTATCACCAATAGTGATGCGACTATCGGCGCGCAGATAACAGGGATTGTTGTTGTCGGCCTATTTACCTTCATCGTGTCCTTCATTGGTTGGACAATTCTGAACCTCGTAATGGGCATTAGAGTAAGCGAAGAAGATGAGATGGTCGGTTTAGATAACTCTGAATTGGGCATGGATTCCTATCCTGAGTTCACCCGCGTATCTAAGTAGACGCTACTTAATCAAAACTAAATCTTTCACAGGCAGGAATTTTTCCTGCCTGTTTCTTTTGGCCTGTTTCTTTTGGCCTGTTTTTTTAGGCCTATTTCTTTTGGCCTATTTTTCCGGCCTGTTTTTTTAGGCCCCGTTTCTTTGCATGGTGTCAGACTTTTCTTACAAATTGATAGACAAATGCAGTCTAGTTTTTCACACTAGGCGCACCCTCAATTTTTACATTGATAGATGATGCGGAGAATAGTTTTATGCCAGATAACTTGTTGCTTGATTTTCGCAGTGACACGGTAACAAAGCCAGATGTGGCTATGCGCAAAGCTATGTATGAGGCGGAAGTGGGTGATGATGTATATGGCGAAGATACCACCATTAACCAGCTAGAAGCCCAAGGCGCTGATTTACTCGGCAAGCAGGCTGGCCTATTTGTCTCCTCTGGAACACAAGCTAATCTCATCGCTATCCTCACCCATGCTGGAAGGGGAGATGAATATATTACAGGTGACCATTATCACAGCTATTTTTATGAAGCGGGCGGTGCCGCCGCACTGGGTAGTGTGGTTCCCTGTACCTTGCCAGTGAACGAACATGGACAGATAACAAAAGCAGATTTGCGCGCTGCCATTAAACCTGATGATAGCCATCACCCGATCAGCCGCTTATTGTGCCTTGAAAACACAGTGAATGGGAAGGTGCAGCCAACAGATCATCTATTTGATTTATGTGACACTGCCCATCAAAACGGCCTATCGACGCATTTGGATGGCGCGCGCCTAATGAACGCCGCGGTTGCTAGCCAGAAACCTGCTGCCCAAATAGGTGAGAGATGCGATTCTGTCTCGCTATGTCTTTCCAAGGGGCTTGGTGCGCCTGCAGGCTCGCTCCTTTGCGGGAGTGCTGATTTTATCCACAAAGCGCGGCGCTGGCGAAAGATGCTAGGCGGTGGTATGCGGCAAGCTGGCGTGCTGGCGGCGGCTGGGCAATATGCGCTTTGCCATAATGTTGAACGCCTTGCAAAAGACCATGAAAACGCGCGTCAATTAGCTGATAAGTTGGCGTCTATTGACGGCGTTGATGTCGCCCCAGAGCAAGTGGATACCAATATGGTGTATATGTATCTGCCATCTGATAAATGTGCTGATTTGCCGGCCTATCTCAGAGCACAAGATATTATTATCAGCCCCGCAAAAAAGGGTTTTCGTCTGGTACTGCATAAAGATATTCCCGCTTCCGAAATGGATCGTCTCGCCCTTGGTGTACAGGCCTATATGGCGGCCAATATAGCAGTCTAGAGGCAGGGTGAACACAGGCATAACAATCTCACCTTTATTGATCATAAAAATACAAAAACAGTTTTTGTAATTTTATTACCAAGAATATTTTAACCCCTTTCGCGCGTTTGTTTTCAGCGTCTATCTGTGTTACGCTTTGTAGGCGTGCAAATAGTAATTTTTTTGCCAATTTTGGTTTCAGCTTTACGGAGGGTGCAAATGGTTGACCTGCCAGAAAACGCTGAACCCGCTGTTCCTGAAAAGCCTGCCCCGGATGTTGCGTCCATGTATGGGCTGACACCAAAGGTAGAGGCGGCTATCCGGGATAGTTTTGCCAGCCAGCAATGGCGACGCTTACGCATGCTCATGGACCCTTTACACCCAGCAGATAAAGCGGACCTATTGGAGCGCATTTCAACAGATGAGATTCAAATTCTGGTCAGCCAATATGGCAATGAGTTTGACCCAGAAATACTGCCATATCTAGATGAGGAAGTGCGTGAAGATGTAGTTGAAATGCTGGACCCAGACGTATTGGCGGCCTCTTTGCCAGAGCTGGATTCAGATGATGTTGTTACTATCGCAGAAGAGTTAGAGCCAGAAGAGCTTGATGATGCGCTGGCGGCGCTACCGGCTCGCGATAGGGTGCTTGTAGAACAAAGCCTGTCCTATCCCGAAGATTCTGCTGGTCGTCTGATGCAGCGCGAAATGGTGGTTGTTCCGCCTTTTTGGACAGTTGGCCAGACAATTGATTATTTACGTTCCACTGAATTAGATAACAATGATTTTTACCTGATTATGGTGACAGATACCGCTGGTCATCCGGTGGGAGAGGTGCGGTTGAATAAGCTGTTATGTGCCCCGCGCCCCCGCCGCATATCTGAAATCATGGATACAGACACCCGGTCTCTTCCCGTGACGATGGATCAAGAAGAAGTAGCATTGCTATTTCGCCGCTATGGTATGGTCACAACAGGGGTAGTAGATAGCGAAGGCCGGCTAGCTGGCATCATTACATTAGATGATATTATCGACGTTATTGATGAGGAAGCAGAAGAAGATTTGATGGCGCTGGCAGGGGTATCAGATGCTTCTATTCGTACCTCAGTTCTGGAAACATTACGGGGACGCACGCCTTGGCTTTTTGTTAATTTGCTGACAGCAATTGCCGCGTCTATCGTTATTGGATTTTTTGAAAATACGATCGAAAAAGTCGTTGCATTAGCTGTGCTGATGCCGATTGTCGCCTCAATGGGGGGGAATGCCGGAACACAAACCATTACGGTGGCGGTGCGCGCGATTGCGATGCGTGAATTTAGCCCTAAATTAGCGGTTACTTTTGGATTGAGAGAGCTTTATGTGGGGGTCATAAACGGGGTGTTGTTTGCATCTGTAACAGCGCTTCTATCCTATGTTTGGTTTGGTCAGGCAGATATCGCGTTATTATTGGCTATTGCGATGTTTATCAATCTTATTGTCGCTTCACTATCTGGCACTTTGATACCATTATTACTGGTAAAATCAGGGGTCGATCCTGCGGTAGCTTCTTCTGTATTTATCACTACCATCACGGATGTTATCGGATTTTTGGTCTTTTTAGGACTAGCTGCCTTATATCTTATTTAGAGGCAGCAGGGGTAGCCTTCTTTTAACACCCGAAATAGACTTGCCGTTTGTTAGATGACAGACTAGTTAAATCATTATGGGCGTTCATTTAAAAAAATTATCGGTTGGGTCGAGTTCTATCGACAATCTTCGAAGCTGGCAGGACAGGGCGGTGCGTCAGGGGCATCCCATTATTCATCCTACCCGCAACTGGCCGCGCCGTGCCGATGAATTGCTAGATGGCGGATGTATCTACTGGATTATTAAAGGCCAGATGATGGTGCGCCAGCCTATTGCGGATATGATCGAGGTTAAGCGCGAGGATGGCCGCCCAGCTTGCGGTATTGTTCTTGACCCAAAACTGATACCGGTTTGGCCTCGGCGTGTGCGTATTTTTCAAGGGTGGCGTTATCTAGAAGTTGCGGATGCCCCTGAAGATTTGCCCCAGACATTAGATAGCGAGCCAATGCCAACAGAGCTCGCCTCAGAATTGCGAGAGCTGGGATTACTTTAGGGCTTTCCCTTATTTCTGGCGTTGCTGCCGGCGCCAAATTTCAGGGCGCGTAAAGTTGCCTTGCCAGATGCCTTGTCCTGCCTCAGCTGCTTGTTTTTCTGCCACGATATAGTCTTTTGCATAACGTCGATAGGCGAGTGCCCAGCCAGCACGAACCAGTTGGGCAGCAATATCTTGGCCATGATGAAAACACCGCACGATCAAGCGGCGATAGCGGTCTGTATCTAGGTGCTGGCATTCGATTTGTGCGCCTGTCTCTATAACAGAACGCAGGAAATCTCTTGCCATTTTTCCGCAATCATAAGGCTGGTTAGCCTTGTTGAAACAGGGTTGTTTTAACTCTGGCGCATCAATACCATGCAAACGCAAACGCAAGGCGCCCGCGCGTAAGGAGTCTGCATCCCAGATACTGGTTACGGTTAATTTTTCTAGCGCATTTGCGTTCTGATCATTAGCCGCTAGCGTCTGCGTAGAGGAAAGGGCAACCATGCCCAAGATAAGCCAAGCCAAAGCTGTTTTCGGAAACCTACATTTTCGGGATTTATGCATTTCTAAACGCCTATCTACTATATGATTAAAGCTTAAATTAGGGAAAGCTTTTCGGTGTCAGAGATAGAATAGCAGAAAATAGGTGCGGAATTCCAGTTGATCAAACGCGTTGGCTAGAGGGATAAGGCAAATGTATTAAACAAGGCGCCAGATGTATTAAACGAGGCGCCAGATTCAGTCTTGTGCAGCCGCTGGCATTTGCAGATAAGGGTTATCTTCAAATAGGGTGGCTTGTTGGTCTGTATCATCATCCTCTTCATCCCATGCTGATTCTGGGTTCAGGGTGGCGGCAACCGCTGTGCCTACCTCTGGAACCGCCACAAACGGGCCTTGTGCCAGAACAGGAACAGATGCGCTGACGCTCATCCTCAGTAACGCAAGCCCAACCAAAACAGCGTGTATAAGGGCAATGATCCAGAAATACACTTGCGTGCCAGCCACATCCATTAGCGCGCCCACTACTGGCGGGCCGATGATGGCGCCAATCCCATTTACCGTGATCAGTGTTGAGGCCGTGCCTACCATCTGGCTGGGCGTAAGGTAATCATTTGCATGGGCGATACATAGGGAATAAATTGTCAGGCTAAAACCGCCATAGAGGGCAGTTAACACAAGTAAAAGCCAGTAGTTGGCTGGGCCCATCAAGCTGGCGCCAAATGCGGCTAGCCCAGCGACAAGAGAAACCGTCATAATGATTTTACGCCTGTCAAATATGTCGGATAATCTGCCAACTGGATATTGCAATAACATATTGCCTGCGGTCACAGAGGCCACAAAAAAGGCCCCCTGAACAGAGGTTAAGCCAATGGCAGTTGCGTAAATTGCGCCTAATCCAAAAGTCATGGAGGCAGTCATGCCTTGCAGGCCCATACCCAACATAGCTAGCGGAGAAATGCTGTAAAGACGGCGCAGTGGCACGCTTTCAGGTTCTGCAAATTCAGGGGCAGGGGCGGCTGAAATCAAAATAGGTACGACGGCAATAGAAACCAGAATAGAGGCTAGCAGAAACAGGTTAATAGCCGTGCCATCATCGAAACCACCTGTTATCTGGCCAAGCCCAACCCCGCCCATAGTGATAATCATATAGATGGACAGCATCTGGCCGCGTGTCTCATTGGTTGCTTTGGCATTCAGCCAGCTTTCCACAACAATATACATGCCAGCATAAGCAAAGCCGGTAAATACCCGCATAACTGTCCATAAAATTGGGTCTGTTTTTATCAGATGCATCAAAACTGCCGCAGAGGCGATAGCGGATAAAGCGCCAAAGGTACGAATATGGCCAACTGTCGACAGCATTTTCGGCACAATTTGCGAGCCACCAAAAAAGCCAAGGAAATAGCCGCCCATCATTATACTGGAAATAAAGGTGCCAAAGCCCGCATTACTGGCACGCACTCCAAGCATGAAAATCAGCAAACCATTGCCGATCATAATCAGGAAAAGGCCAAAAAATAGAGGCCAGCTTGCAATCAGCGATCGTAACATGCAACCTCTCCTCAGTGCTGGGGCAACAGGCAATTCGCCTGTATTATCGGTTAAATCTAGCCAGCCTTAATTCAACAATTTTGGAAAATAAATTATGCGCGTCAAAAACACGCTTCTAATCCCTCAACTATGCCAAAATAATAGGGGATGATCGCCAAAATACGCCCTATCTGGGTCGTATCTGAAATAAAGTGAATTTATTTTACCTAATTTGAGAATAAAGCCCATATATTCAACAGCTTTTTAAACAGGCTGACAGTGATTTTTCTATGCATATACAGCCTTCCTCAATGGCCTTTAGTAGCGCGTTGAAATTGGCATAGCCGCTTGTTTCAGCTAATGCCCGGTAGGAAGCAGAAGGGGCCTCTTCTATGGGGGTATCTGCGTATCGGGACAAGCAAATCTGGCTAAAAGCTTGTATTTCCTCAAGGTCAGCAACCGCTTTGATACAGGCGGCCAGTTCGGCATCGCGCATCTGCGCTTGGCAGGTCTTTAAAACGGCCAGCGGATCTGCGGGGGCGGCGGTGTTATGATAGGCAATATCTGTGCGCAGTTCCGCCCATTTTAGCATGGCCAGAAATTCGATATCTAGAAAGCCGCCACG
>JAKMFL010000090.1 GCA_022425485.1 Alphaproteobacteria bacterium
TAGCCTGAAATGCTGATAGAGATCGCCAATGGTTCCGGTCTGACCAAAATGCTCTACCCCATGCGAGATTGTGGCCATCCCCTTAACTCCGCCAAGCCATGATAAGGTTGCTGGATGCCCGTCAATCACCGTTAACATCAGCGCGTGGCGCGGTACGCCTGCCAACAGAGTTTCAATATGGCTGGTTGCTTGTTTATGGCCATCGGTGCGCGCTTGCTGGGCTGCTGTCCAGCCTGCATTTAGCCGGTCTGCTGAGGTGATTGCAAGCACGCCAATATCGCGGCATTGCCCTGCTAGCTGGCCAGCTGCGGCAAGGGCTTGTTCAGCTACAATCCCCTGATAGGCAATGATAAGCTCGCAATTTGGTCCAGGCTTGCGCCACCAATATCCGCCCGCGATAATATCGCTTGCCAATTCAGGGCTGATATCGCGCATCGGCTGTTCCAGCGGGCTGGTGGTTAGGCGCAGATATACAGAACCACCTGTTTGTTCACGCTGCCAGCCCGTTGCATCGCTCACGATTTGAACATCACGCTGCAGATACTCAAACGACCAGCCCATAATCACGGCTAGCTCATCACTAAAGGCAGGCTCAAAGGCAGCTAGCCCATCTTGGCTCATCCCGATGAGAGGCGTTCCTACTGACTGGTGCGCACCGCCTTCTGGGGCAAGCGTAACGCCAGATGGGGTGCCAACAATCATAAAACGGGCATCCTGATAGCAGGCATAATTCAGCGCATCTAGGCCGCGTACTACAAACGGGTCATACACGGTTCCGATGGGGATCAAGCGTTTGCCAAACAAGCTGTGCGATAGGCCAGCTGCAGCCAGTGCTAAAAATAAATTCATTTCCGCAATGCCAAGCTCTAGATGCTGTCCTGTTGGGGTGAATTCCCATTTCGCGGTAGAGGGGATAGACTGGTTTTGGAAAACATCCTGTCGGCCTTCACGTGCGAAGAGCTTTTTTCGGTTTATCCATGGCCCTAGACTGGTAGTCCCCGATACATCAGGGCTCATCGTCAGAATACGGGAAGATAAAGCGCTGTCGCCGCGCGCCAGATTATCTAGGAGTTTACCAAAGGCGAACTGGGTAGAGATACGCCTATCTTGCGGCAGATCAAACTCTGGACAGGGAATGAGATCATCACGCAGCCTTCTGTTGCCAGCGGCAAAAAAAGGACAGCTATCAATGAAACTCTTCAGGGCTTTTGCGTCCTGCACGGCTTCAAAGGCGTCCCATTCATGTCCCTTGCGTACGCCCATTTTGGTCTGCCAGCCGGCCATTTGATCAGGGGTCATTAGCCCACCATGATTATCCTTATGCCCAGCAATTGGGGTGCCCCATCCTTTAATAGTATAGGCTAGAAAGCAGATAGGCTGGTCATGGTCAATAGCGCTAAATTCGCCTGCTAGGGTGGCAACACAATTCCCGCCCAGATTTTCCATTAATTCGGCAAGTTCAGTATCGCTGCGTCTTTCTAGCAAGGCAGAAATATCGCCCTGATCGCCCAAATCATTTAGCAGCCTTGTGCGCCAGCTTGCCCCGCCCATATAGGTTAACGCTGAATAATCTTGATTGGGGCAGGCATCTATCCATGCCTGCAATGCATCGCCGCCCGGTTCTGCAAAGGCTGCACGTTGCAGGCGGCCATATTTGATGCGCACCACCTGCCAGCCAAAGGCTTCGAAAATTTTTTCTGCACGCTCCCATAAACCCTCATGGATAATCCCATCCAGAGATTGCCGGTTATAGTCAATTACCCACCAAACATTGCGCAGATTATGCTTCCAGCCTTCTTGCAGGCATTCATAGATATTACCCTCATCAAGCTCGGCATCCCCCATCAGCGCAACCATCCGACCAGCGGTGATATCATCGCCCCATTTTTTGCAACTAATATAGTCCTGTATCAGGGAGGCAAAGCTTGTGACAGCCACCCCCAACCCGACCGAGCCGGTGGAGAAATCCACATCATCTGTATCTTTGGTGCGCGACGGATAGGCCTGCACCCCGCCATAGCCACGAAACCGCTTCATTTTCTCTAATTCTAGATTGCCTGCTAGATAATGCATGGCATGAAAGATAGGGGCAGCATGTGGCTTTACCGCTACTCTATCTTCTGGCTTTAAGGCCGAAAAATAGAGAGCGGTGAGCATTGAGACCATCGACGCACTAGAGGCCTGATGCCCCCCCGTTTTAATGCCATCTTCAGATGTGCGAATATGATTGGCGTGATGGATCATCCAGTGCGAAAGCCACAGCAAGCGCTGCTCCACCTGTTTCAGGAAGTCAGATTGCTGTGCTAATGGCTTTGTCTGCGGCTGTATCGCGTTCATCTATCTACCCCCAGTAATTTGCTACTCTCTCATTTAAAGGCTAGCATCAATTAGATAGGATTAATCATCATTTATCTTCATAAATTGATATAATTATGTTATAAAACACTAAAAATAAATATTAAATTAGGAAATATCACTATGGATATGCATGATGCTGAGATTTTGCACCAGCTAACCCAAGATGGCCGAATGTCGGTAAATGACCTGAGCGGGGCAGTCCATCTGAGCCAGACACCTGTGGCAAGGCGACTAAAAAAGCTAGAAGATGAGGGGGTCATCAAGGGGTATACAGCCCTGATTGACGAAAAAAAGCTAGGCTTTACTTTTTCGGTATTTGTCTCTGTTCGTCTGGAGCGACAAATTGATGAAGAACTCGTCCGTTTTGAAGCGCGTATTGAAGCGTTGCCAGAGGTGGTTGATTGCTGGCTAATGACAGGCAATCATGACTATCTATTGCGGGTGGTTACCCGGGATATTGAAGAGTTTGAGAAATTTTTGGTCGGCCAACTTACCAAACTGGGCGGTATTTCATCGATTGAATCCTCTATCCCGTTGCGCTGTGTTAAATCGGCACATGCGCGCTATCGTTGATCCCAGAACTAGCCTTTTGGTGGCAGGGGGACAGGTGTAAAATTATAGGGCCCGCCTGCAAGGCCAAGACGTGCTGCGCGCCCAAATTCGATATAGTTTGTAGCAGTTTTCTGAAACTTCGCTTGTGCATCTGCATCCAGCTCACGCATCAGTTTTGCCGGGCTTCCTGCCCAAAGCTGGCCAGAAGGGACGGTCTTTCCGGGCGGTACTAGTGCGCCAGCGGCGACTACCGCGCCGCTTTCAATTACGGCGCCATCTAGCACAATCGCGCCCATGCCAACAAAGCTGTAATCTTCTAATGTACAGGCATGCACAATTGCTGAATGCCCAACGGTAACATAGTCACCAATAATAGCTGGCAGCACCCCAGAATCGATATGCACAATCGAATTATCCTGAATGTTTGATCCCTTGCCTATAGTGATGTAATTAGCATCGCCGCGCAAGGTCACATTATGCCAAATAGAAACATCCGCCCCAATGCGCACAGAACCCATAATGGCTGCAGTACTAGCAATATAGGCGGCATCATCAATTTCTGGCCAGTTATCGCAATAAGGCTCGATGGTAGGTCCAGAAGCGGTTGGCATTTTGTTCATGTTATTATCCCTTTTTGGCATGTTTGAGCCAGTTTTGCCCTTTTTCATATCGTAAATTACCATGCCCAGTTAAAGGCTGGCAAACAAACTATCATAGCTCTTGCGTAGCTCTGCTTTTTGTACCTTGCCCATCGTGTTACGGGGCAGGGCTTCAACAAATATCACTGCTTTGGGCTGTTTAAATTTTGCCAGCTTTTCTTGCAACGTCTCCGTTATAGTTACTTCGGTCAGGCGTGTGTCTTCGCGAACAACTATCGCTACTACTGCTTCGCCAAAATCCTTGTGTGGGGCAGCAATAACGGCTGATTCGCTAACACCCTCAATTTCATCTATTAGCCCTTCCACTTCCTTTGGATAGACATTAAGTCCGCCAGAGATAATTAAATCCTTATCCCGGCCAACAATAACGATATAGCCATTTTCATCTATTCGTGCCATATCGCCAGTGATGAAATAGCCATCTGAGCGGAAGGATTCTTGCGTCTTTTCAGGCATCTGCCAATAGCCTGTAAATACATTATCGCCTTTAAGCTCAATAATGCCTATCTCACCATCAGCAAGTTTGTTGCCGTGGTCATCGGCGATACGGACATCCACGCCAGGCAGCGCAATACCCACAGTACCAGCGATGCGGTCACCATCATAAGGGTTGGAGGTACTCATATTCGTTTCTGTCATGCCATAGCGTTCCAGAATCTTTTTACCTGTACGCGCTTCAAATTGTTTGTGTGTTTCAGCCAGTAGCGGTGCAGAGCCAGAAATAAATAGCCGCATATGCGCGGTTAGCGCTGCATCAAACCGTTCTTCTGCTAGCAGACGAGTATAGAAAGTTGGAACACCCATCATGCTGGTGGCCTTTGGCATCCAAGAAAGTGCCGCCTCTGCATCGAAACGTGGCAGGAATATCATTGTCCCGCCCACAAAAGCCAGCAGATTACATGCCACAAACAGCCCATGTGTGTGATAAATAGGCAGCATATGTAAGAGAACATCATCTGCTGTAAACTGCCAGAAATCTTTTAATACTTCGGTATTAGAAACAAGGTTACGATGGCAAAGCTGGGCGCCTTTGGAACGTCCGGTTGTACCAGAGGTATATAAAATCGCGCCTAAATCTTCTGTGCCTCTGGTGACCGCGCTAAAGCTTTCTTCCTGTTGGTCCGCAAGGCTAACAAGGCTGCCGCTTTCATCTTGATTAAGGGTTAACAGGCAGGCTCCCTCTCTTTTAGCTATCTCGCTTACTTTTTCCTCATTCTTTGCATCCACAACAATGATGCTAGCCGCGGCATTATTGATAAAATAATCAAGCTCATGTGCGGTATAAGCGGTGTTCAGCGGCAAATGGACGCCGCCTGCCTTTATCGTCGCCACATATAGGGCAAGCTGGGCTTTTGATTTTTGGGCTTGCACCGCTACCCTATCGCCGGTCTTAAGGCCTGAAGCGATAAGCGCGTTTGCGATCTGGTTCACGCGCTGCAAGAAATCACGGTAACTAACCTTGCCGCCATCATCTATCAGAAAAGGTTTCTCGCTGTTTTCATGGGTAGAAAAAATTGTGTCATATAAATGGTTGGTCATCGAGATACTTTCTGCAATTTTAGGCTATAATTTAAGGTGTATTTTTATAATTAAGTTAAATCAAAGCGTTTATACAGCTCTTCTGGGGCTTCATGGGCACGCATTTCTGCCAAAATAAGCTTCCTAAGTTCGGCTTCAATAGTGGCATCCCGAAAAGGACGCAATTGCTGTGGGTCTGATTGCAGGTCATATAGACAGGTTTGGGTATCACTAAACCCACCTTGCCGCGGTGAACGCTTGGCATTGGCAAAGGCTGGAAGCTTTAATACAGGTGCTTCTTTGGTAAAGGAAAAACCGCGATAAAGCGTAGCGGGTTCCAACTCGTAAAGCTCGAATAAGCTACGGTTATGCATCGGCATCAATGTATATTCAAACAACTCCTGACTTTCCATATTCTCCGGATAGCAGAAATAGGTATAGCGGCCATCGGTGGCATTAAGTGCGCCGCCGAAAATGCCGTAAAGGGCGATTGGGCGGGCATCGCGTGGCTGGTCAAACAGATAGGCTAATAGAGATTGCCCTAATACTTGCTCTGGTACTTGCCCCAGTACTTGCTCTGGCACTTTCCCTGGCATTTGCGAGGGGTGTTCTGCCTCATGCAATGCGAGTATGGTAGGCATCAAATCTGTGGTTTGGGTCAGTGCGCTGATGCGGCTTCCGCCCGGCAAGGTCATTTCCGGATGGTAAATCATAAGCGGAATATGCGCGACCTCATTATAGAAAGGCATTCTGTTTTTTGCCCACCAATCATGTTCAGAGAGTAAAAATCCGTGGTCAGTTGTCAAGATTATCGCCGTATCATCCCATAGGCCTAATGCGTCCATCTTATCTAGGATGCGTCCCAACTGTTCATCACAAAACCGCACAAGCGCTGCATAATTTGCCTTTAATTCAGCGATTTCAGCTTTAGTTTCCTCCACCTTTCGGTAGCGCGGCCAATCCAAAATAGGCCCTTCATAGCCCGTATCTTCGGCACTATATTCTTGGCGAAAACGAGCAGGGGCCGCAAAAGGCTCATGCGGATCAAACGTCTCCATCTGCAAAAACCAGCTGTCGGAAGTATGGTTGCCTTGCAGAAATTCCAGCGCCGCATCCACGCATTTCACGATCGGATAATCCGCTTCTTGTTTGACCGCGCTTCGGTTTATCATACCCTGCAAACGATGCCCGTCTCTGGTTTCTTCGAATTGTAGGGGATGATATTGCGCGCGGAAGCGTTCAAGCGGCGGTGTCACCATGGCAACATAGGGGTCTGATTCCTGTCCACGAATAAAATCCCAGCTGGAATAACGGGTGTGATAGGTGGCCCCGCCATCTTCAAAATAATGATAGTGATCTGAAATCAGATGGCTATAGAGGCCAGCGCTTTTTAACTGACCGGCAAAACTATCATCAAAGGGCTCTAAAGGGCCCCAGCTTCGATGCAGAAAATTCAGCCGCCCACAATGCATGTCCCGTCTGGCTGGCATGCAAGGCAGGGAGCCAGCATAATGATTGTCAAATATAGCAGAACGTGCTGCTAGCCGATTAAAGTTAGGCGTCGCATTAGTGCCGCCATAGGCTTCCAGCGCAGAACGGTTGAGACTGTCAAAAAGTAAAAATAAAGTTTTCATTCTATATATTCAATCAGGGCTGGCCAGTCTTTAGAAGCTGCTATCTATCTTTAAACATTTTGTTTTTCTTGAGATGGAAAACAGAAATTAATTCATTGACAGCATAACGTTAAGCCTTCTTTAATTCGTATACAATATTTCATTTTCAATATCATAGCGCCTGTTTCATGGGGGGTGTGTTTTTACGTGAAATAGCAAAAATACCGCATCTTACAGGGGAAAATGCGGATAGCATGGGGAAGAAAAATGGGTTTTGAGCCAGCAAGCGATATTCTATCTAAATATACTGTATTGGATTTAACGCGGGTGCGTTCGGGCCCAACTTGCGTGCGTCAACTGGCAGATTGGGGCGCAAATGTTATCAAAATTGAAGCGCCTACCGCCTCGGATATGGGGGGCAAGCGCGATGGCTCAGACTTCCAAAACCTTCACCGTAATAAGCGTTCCTTGGTGCTTAACCTTAAATCAGAAGAAGGGGTGAAAGTATTTTTGAGCCTTGCTGCCAAGGCTGACGTAATCGTTGAAAATTATCGCCCAGATGTGAAATTCCGCCTCGGGATTGATTATGAAACTATCAAGGCGCTAAACCCTAAAATTGTGTATGCATCTATTTCTGGATTTGGCCAAGATGGCCCGCTTAGCAAACGGCCGGGATTTGATCAGATTGCACAAGGCATGGGGGGCTTAATGTCTATCACTGGCGAGCCAGATAAAGGGCCAATGCGGGTAGGTATCCCTATCGCAGATTTAACCGCTGGCGGTTTTGCTGCGCAAGGTGTGCTGCTAGGTCTTTTGCGGCGCGAACATACAGGTGAGGGACAATGGATACAAACCTCGCTTCTGCAAGCCCAGATTGCCATGCTGGATTTCCAAGCTACACGCTGGTTAATGGATGGGGAAGTGCCTGCACAAGCTGGCAACGACCACCCTACTTCTATCCCGACAGGCGTGTTCGAAACCAGTGATGGCTTTATTAATATCGCTGTGGCTGGCCAGCATATCTGGTTGCGGTTTAAAGAAACACTTGCTGACCCGCGCATGGATTCAGATAAATTTGCAGATGGCAAAGCACGCTCTGATAACCGCAAGGCCTTAAATGCCTTGATTAATGAAAATTTCCGCACACAAAGCTCTGCTTACTGGATTGATAAGATGAACGAGGTAGGGGTGCCGTGCGGCGAGATTAATACCATTGATAAAGTGTTTGAAAGCCCGCAAGTTCAGCATTTAGGTATAGCCCGCGACATGGTCAGCACCGAACGGGGCCCGACGCAAATTGTGGGTCAGCCCATCATGATGAGCAGCTCAAAATCTGAAATTCGCAAGCCCCCTCCACTCGCAGGGGAGCATAGTGAAGAAATTTTAGAAGAGTTTGGCTACAGCAAAGAAGATATTACCGCGTTATCGGAAAAGGGCGTGATATGAAATTCTCACAATTAAATGAATATGCTGATGGTAATATCTTGGCTGGCGTCGTGGATGCGACAGGCCATATCGTTATCAATAACCCTGAGCGGCATAATGCGGTTTCCATGGCAATGTATGAAGCTGCTGCTGAACAGGTTAGCGCCATGGCAAGTGATGATGATGTGCGCTTGCTTATGATAAGAGGGGCCGGGGGCAAAGCCTTTGCTTCAGGTGCGGATATCTCAAAGTTTGAAAAAGAGCGTAATAGCGAGGCACAGGTCGCTGCCTATCAGGCCGCTACAGCCAAATTTTACTCTAGCGTTTTTAATTTCCCTAAACCTACTATAGCGTATATTCAGGGTTATTGTATCGGCGGCGGTATGGCGCTAGCGGTCGCGTGTGATTTGCGTATTTGCGAAGATAAATCACGTTTTGCTGTCCCTGCTGCCAAGCTAGGTCTGGGGTATGGTTTTGAGGGTGTGTCGCGTCTAAACGCGCTGGTTGGGCCAGCTATGGTAAAAGAGATTTTCTTTACCGCACGTCAGTTTAGTGCCCAAGAAGCCTATGATATGGGGCTTGTTAACCGGGTTTTACCTGCGCATATGCTGGCATCCTACGCAGCAGATTATAGCCGCCGCATCGCAGAAAATGCCCCAATGACGATGGGGTCGATAAAGGCTATTACACAAGATTTGCAAAAGCCAAGTGCAGAACGTGATTTGGATAAATTAGCAGAAATGGTGAAAGCTTGCTTTGATAGCGAGGATTATATTGAAGGTCGGCGTGCCTTTATGGAGAAGCGGAAGCCGCAATTCAAAGGTAGGTAGGGACAAGCTAAAAAAGCTAGCTGCATGATGAGGGGGAGCGAATTTATGTCAGGCAAAACTTTAAAACAGCGTATAGGCATTGATATTGGGCGCCGTGTTTCTGTTGAAGAGGGGCTAGAATGGGCGGCGAAAAATGATGTGCATTTCATTGATGTGCAAACCGATATTCATCCTAATGCGCTGGAAAGTTTTGATGCTGAACGTATCGCTGGCGTGCGTGCGCTCAAAGAAAAACATAATATCAATCTAGGTCTACATACGCTTTCTGGTGTAAATGTTGCCGAGTTTTCCCCTTTTTGCCGGGATGCGGTAGATGCCTATCTAAAAGCCTATATCGATCTTGCCCCGCAGGTTGGCGCTGATTGGATTGTGGTGCATGGGGGGTATCATTTTACGGCCTGCCGCACCCTTCGGATGCAAACGGCTATCGACAGGCTGAAACGTATGGCTGGTTATGCCGAAGAAAAAGGGGTTTTGCTGCTGCTTGAAAATTTGAACTGGGAGCCAGTATTAGCAGAAGTAAATTACATGCCAGTAACCCCAGCTGAAACCATGCATTTCCTAACCGAAATTAACAGCCCAGCCGTGCGCTGGTCTTTTACCGCTAACCATGCGCATTTCCTGCCGGGGGTTGGCATTTCAAATTTCATTGATGCGGTGGATTTCTCTCTCTGTCACGAAGTGCGGCTAGCTGACAATAATGGCTCTTATGAAATTCATCAGCGTCCGGGCGAGGGAACGATAGATTTCGGCGCCATGTTCAAGAAAATTGAAGGGCTTGGTTATAAAGGCCATTACACAAATGGCTTTACAACTATTGATGATATGCTGGCGGGCCGGGATTACATGGTCGCACGGGCCGCAGAGGCAGGGGTGAAAATAGACTAAAAAGGAATAAAAATTGAATTCATTTCGCTTTGTGCAAAACAATGTAGATGAATTCAACTGAAGGGCTTGCCAATAGGGCAAGAAATGCGGTTAAATTTAACCATATTTGGGATAGTGTATACCAAAATAAATTCGTGAATAATATCTGGGAGGATATGACAAATGAAAAAGATGAAAATGCTTTTATCTGCAGGTACTGCTGCCGCTGCCGTCGCTGGCGTGATGGCTCTAACAGCAACCCCTGCGATTTCTGACGATAAACCGGCGATTGAAGTGATTACACATGCTGGTGCTGGTGGGGGTACAGATGTGAATTCACGGATGATGATGATCCGCACACGTCGTCACCTAAAGCAGGATATGGTTGTTGTGAACAAGCGTGGCGGCGGCGGGGCTGCTGCGATGAATTATTTCGCATCACGTCCAGCCGATGGCAATACTGTAATGACCTTCACGGTTGGTCACGCTATTTCAATGGCAGCTGG
>JAKMFL010000001.1 GCA_022425485.1 Alphaproteobacteria bacterium
GTTAACTAATTTTTAACTAAATTAGTTAATTTTTCTTAAGATTTTGTAATCTTTCTAAATTTTTCGTTAAAACTTTTCTACAAAATGGGTAATTTTTGTAGATCTCTGGCCGATTTCGACCCTGTTAGAAAGCATGCCAGACGTAATTGTGTTTGCACTTGCTCTATCTTTTCGCTTAATCGGCTCGGATGAAGGCCCCGCGCCTCATCTTCTAGTGCTTGCAGCATCACGCCAGCCATGCCGCCCATATCTGCTCCCAGATACAGGGTCTTGGCGATATCAAGCCCATTTTGAACCCCGCCAGAAGCGATTATGGTGATATCGGGCGCTGCGTGGCGGGCCCCGCGCACCGCGTCAGGCAAATCAATGCCCATAGACAAAAATGGATCATAAAGCGCTTGTTTATCTGGGTTTTGACGTAACCATTCTATCAGCGCCCAGTTAGTCCCGCCACGCGCCGCCACATCCACATGGCGCACCCCCGCTGCATAAAGCCTGCGCACCACCGATGCAGACAGGCCCGCACCTACCTCCTTGACCAGAATAGGGCAGCCAAGCTTGTCTACCAGCCGCGTTATCGCCGCCTCCACCCCCTGCCAGTCATAATCGCCCTCTGGCTGAATAGCTTCTTGCAAGGGATTTAGGTGTATAGCAAGCGCGTCTGCCTCAATGTCAGCCACCGCACGCTGGGCAAGCGCAAACCCGTCATCACCAATGATTTGCACGGCCCCCAAATTGCCAATAAGACAGGCTTTTGGATTGTTTTTTCGCAAATTTTTCTGCGATTGCCCGCCTTCTAGGCTTGCACGCTGAGAGCCTAACCCGACAGCTATCTGGTGCTGGCAGGCAACCTCGACCAAAGCGGCGTTTAGCTTGTCTGCGCGTGCCGTACCGCCCGTCATACCGGTGATAAGCAAAGGCGCAGATAATTGGCGCGACAAAAACCGTGTGGTGATATCAATCTCATCTAGATTAAGCTCAGGCAACGCGCAGTAAGGCAGTTCTATAGCCTCCAATGGCCGCTTGGTATTTTGGCTTTCGGCCAGCGTTTTACGGGCTAAATCAAGATGCGAATCCTTACGCTGTGATGCCGAATTATCGCTCATGCCTGCCTCTTTTTCTGGTAAGTGGGCCGAAAAATGGTGTCTACCAAAATCATATGGGGCACGGTTAGCGCAGCAAGAGAAATAAATACCGTGCGTAGTGCGGCATCTCCTAGTGAAACCGCTGCTAAATCAGCTTGTAGATAAAAAGCGGCGGCGGCCGCTGCCCAAGTGACTATGGTCAGGATAAGGGCGGTTATTAAAATGGTCTGGCGTGAGAGCATTTCCTGCATCGCATGCCAAATAACAAGGAAATGCCGACGCGAATGTACCAGACAGAAATAAGCCGCAAATCCAGCTAGAGGCGGCAGAAAGGCTGCTAGAATACATAACACCCCTATCTCTATCACGCCGCCATACAAACTTTCAAATTTGAGGCTAGCAACAAGATAGACAATGAATGAAAGCGCCCAAAGCGGCAGTAGCATCGCTGTTATCGCCATAATAATGCTCGCATCCCCGCCAGTTAAAATGGTGTAGAGGGTGCTCACTTCCTCACTATGCAGGCTAGGGATCACGATACCGACAACCCCGCCATGGCTAAGAATGCGCGCCGCTTTAAAAAGGCCTTGCCAGCTCTCATCCAGTGGCAGGTGCGCAGGCTGAATATCCCCGCTACCAAAATGGATAATGCTAAGCGCAAGAAAAATTATAAGTGCCGGCAAGGGCATAACATACCAAAAGCCAATATATAAACCCGCCAGCACACTATAGCCGGCAAGAAAGCTTGTGATGCGTAGAGGCGTCCGCCCAGCGCCAAGAAAAAAAGCAATAGCCCCATCAAACGCACCATGCGGTAAGCCCACCAGCATGACCGCAATTAAGGCAAATATGTCTATTGGCGATAACATCCTCTACCTATCCTGCCATTTCTGGCGCATTGCGGGCAATATCTGTTTAATAAACATTCTTTTCGGCATCGCGTTAATGAGTTTGACATAGATAGGCAGATGCGCAAGGCCAGACATAAATTTGGCCAGCTCATCGCCTGTGAGGGCCTTTGCCATAGATAAGAATATCTCAGGGGCGGCCTCTGGATGGGCCTTTAATACAGACAAAAAGACCCTGTCCAGCCAGCTATCTATGCGGCGATGCGGTGTTTGTATTTTATCTAGAACATGACCGCTTGCGAGCTGCTGGCTAATCCATTTCGCCTGTTTTTGAATAGAGGCAAATGCATAGCCAGATGAGGGGCGCACGCACCCCCCATTAGCGCCTATCGCCAGCAAGGACGGATCCCGCGGCTTCAGAAAATTCATCGGAATACACCCGGTCTCTTCTCGCAGGATTTGATACGCTTCAAGCTGATAAACTTCGCGCAAATAGCGCTCAATCGCTGTCCTGTAAAAAGCTTTATCTTCTGTCTGTTCAGAAAAAAGGGTTGATTCCACCAGCGCCGTATCGTCTGAGAAAGGCAGTAAATATATGAAATGAATACCGCGAGACTGATCGCATCTGAAATCCATCAAGGTCAGCACCGATGCATCAAAGACCGGACGCGGCGCTTTAATTTCAATGCCCATAAAATGCTGGAGCAAGCTGTTCTCTGGTATCTCTGGCATGCGGCTATCCAATATCGCGCCCTGATGGTCTAAAGGCATGGGGGCATCATCGCGGTGGGCAATTTTCCCCTTTGAACGCGCAACGCAATCCTGTAGCCAGATAGCGCTATCCAACGCATGATAGGGATAGGTTTGGCTGGTTTGTGTGACCCGTCCTTGCGGTGTGATTATCTGCCAGCTTTGCCAGCTTTGCTTGGATAGACGCGCTGGCTCAGAAAGCCAATCCGTCTGCCAGAAACCCCAAATATGGCACTGTGTCGCAGCTGGGCTCAGCGGGCCATGCACTCTAATTGGGGCGCTGATTTCCCCTGAACTGATGTGGGGGCTTAGATAACGTGCCAGCGACAAGCCCGCACAACCAGCCCCCCAGATGGAAATTTCTGTGTGGCCGCTCATAAGGTTTCCAACTCCAAATACCCCTTTAACGAGGTTTGCAAACCAGCGCAGTAGACAGGCTTAGCGCCTATTATTCTAGTGGCCAGACTGGCACTTACACCGCCGCTTGCCATCACCTTCTCAAGCTTATTGGTGACCACCCGCCCAGCTGACCAGTTTAGGCGGCGACGGCGCAGTTTCTGGCCAATTTCACGGTAAACATTCGCCGCAACGGCGATAGCGATATGCGCACGCGGCGGCAAATAGACAAGCCCCTTACGCCCGCTATCATAATAGGCATCTGCAAGGCTTAGCAGCCTATCTATGCCTGCCTTCACTTGGATAGCTTCCCGGCTGTCAGGCGTGTTTGCACAGGCCAATATATCGCTTGCCGATAGCTGGCCAACCCAATTTGCCGGCAGATAGCGCCTGCCCATTTTTGCATCTTCCAGCACATCCCTTGCGATATTGGTCAACTGCATAGCAATGCCCATATCTATAGCAAAGGAGAAGGCGTGCCTGTTCATACAGCCTAAAATGGGACACATCAGTAATCCTACGGTGCCCGCTACCTGATAGGCATATTTTATCAACGCATCCTCAGACTTTATCGCAACAAGGCCTTGATCGAATAACAGCCCATCTAGTAAATGCTGAATAGGACGTATCGGCACAGAGCATGCGTTAAGGGTTGGCAAAAATTCCTGCAAGGCCGCATCTGGATTTTCCAGTTTCTGGCCAGCTGCCAATAGATTTAGCTGGTCATTAATGGCAGCGAGCCGCGCCGCGCCATTTTCCAGATCGCCATCAGCCAAATCATCAACTGTACGGCAGAAAGCATAGAGATGCGCTGCATCATGGGCGGTCTTGCGGCCAAGAAAATGCGATGCCCAATAAAAACTGCGCCCGCCTTTAGCCAACACATTAAGTGCATCTATGTTTTTGATATTCTCTGCGTGCCGGCCCATTTTTTGTCTATCTGCCTAAGCGTAGCCCTTCTTATTCAAGTGCCCCTATCCAGCCCTTTTAAGGCGTTACCGCCTCACCTGCTTCTTCGCCTACTAGCCTGTCAACCACTTTAGCAGAACATAGCACGCCCGGCATACCTGCGCCTGGATGCGCACCTGCTGCCGCAAAATATAGATTACTTAAATGCGGGTCGCGGTTATGGTATCTGAACCATGCGGATTGTGTAAAATTAGGCGCAATGGAAAACCCCGCCCCATGCATCGAGCGATAGCGGGTTTTGAAATCCTCAGGTGTCATATAAAAGTCTTCAACAATATGTTCAGACAAGCCCGGCATGATGGTCTTATCTAGCGCGGCAACAATACGTTTCTGCAGGGCGGGTCCTTCTTTTTCCCAATCAAGATTGCCTTGCAGATTTGGCACTGGACATAGCACATAAAAGCTGTCGCATCCCTCTGGGGCAAAGCTTGCATCTGTAGCTGTCGGGCGATGCACATATAAAGAGAAATCATCTGCTAGAATTTTGCGGTTAAAAATATCATGCAAGAGTTCTTTATAGCGCTTACCCATCCATATCGTATGATGGGCGATATTAGGATAGGTTTTTTTGGTGCCAAAAAACAGCACATATAGCCCCATAGAATAGCGGGTAACCTTATCGGGAAGCGCTTTTTTACGCTTGCCTTTATGGGCAGGCAGCATTTCAGCATAAATGGTTGGGGGATCGCCATTACAGATAACCCTATCCGCACTAATCTGTTTAGCATCTTGTGTGATAACCCCAGTAACCCTGTTGCTATCATCCTTGCTAACCATAATCTCGCGGACATCCGTGTTCAGCAGAATTTCAATCCCCTGCCGACGCATCAGATTTTCCAACTCCGCAACAAGCTTGCCAGTTCCGCCCATACAGAAATAAACGCCCCATTTACGCTCTAAATAATGAATAAGCGCATAGATAGAGGTGGTATCAAACGGATTGCCCCCAACCAGAAGCGGATGGATAGAAAAGGCCTGACGCAGCAGCGGATGCTTAATATGGCTATTTACCAATTGCGCGACCGTCATATAGCTTTTCAGCCGAAGAAGTTGCGGAATTTGCTTTAACATCGCGCCAAAGCGGGTAAAGGGCTGGTCTGCAAGCTCGCTAAAGCCAATATCAAAGATATCTTTAGAAGTAGCTATTAGCCGATCATAATTTTTCGCATCTTCTGGCGAGAAACGGGCGATTTCAGCGTGGGTGTCTTCTAGTGACGGGCGATAGTCAAATTCAGATCCCTCATGGAAGTAGAAACGATACCATGGGTCAAGCGGGCGAAAATCCAGATGGTCTTCGCGCTTTTCACCAAATAGAGCAAATAACTCGTCAAAAAGAAAAGGGGCGGTAATTACCGTAGGCCCGGCATCATGGCGAAACCCGCCTTGCTCAAAAGCTTGCGCCCGCCCGCCTATTGCATCAAGGCGTTCTATCAGGGTGACTTTATGCCCTCTAGCACGCATCCGCAAAGCCGCCGCAATGCCGCCGAAGCCCGCGCCAATAACAAGCGTATGTGTTGTATTATCAGATGCATCAAATCTGCCCATGTCATCCATGGCAAGCTGCACTCCCCTCAATAAGGGTTAAAATGATTAAAAAAGCCGGTCGAATAGGCAAAAAATTGAACCTGTCTCTTGCCTATTACTTAGACAGCAATTAGCTGTTTTCTGCAACAAGATCTCTACAGACATGGCGCAATTGCGCTTTAATTGGCGTAATTATCGCCTGACAATCTGAGGGTAGGGCATCTGATGAGCTTTCGGCTTCATCAAACATGCTCATTAGGGCGGAAGCGGTCATAGAAAGCGCAGGCGAACGGCGCAGACGGGTCTGCCAGTTCAGCGCATTATGTTCACTACCAGAAGCAAGCCAGCTATCAAACTCAGCTGCATGTTCCCTATCCAACGTTGTTCTGAACATCACAATCACTGCATTTGGTGCACGCCGCAACAGATCGGATGCTGGGCTCGCTGCCCCGTCTTTGCCAATAACATTCAGCATATCATTCGCGATCTGATAACATCCACCAGCAGCCGTAAAAAAACGTTGCAAAGGTGTTATCACATCATTGCGGTCAGCAAGATGGGCAATCCCCTCGACAGAGGCGACAAATAAAGGGGCCGTCTTGCCAGTGCTGATATCCATATATTTTGACCAGCTCGGGTAGCTATCTATAGCAAATTCTAATGCCTGCCCGGTGGTTGTTGCAGCCATATGGTGCGAGAGAACAGATACCAATTTAGGTGTCTGGCCGATGCAGGCTGCCTCTGAAGCAAGCTCAAACGAAAGCGCGATAAGCCAGTCGCCTAGCGCAAGGGCTGT
>JAKMFL010000013.1 GCA_022425485.1 Alphaproteobacteria bacterium
CCAAAGCGGCGGGATTGATGCAGTTAATGCCGGCAACCGCGGCCTTTATCGCACGCGACAGACGCTATCGGCGCACGCATCGGCATAAATTGCATGACCCAGATTTGAATCTGACTCTGGCTCAGGATTATATTGAGCATTTAAATGGTGAGGCGCATATTGGCGGTGAGTTGGTGTTAATGCTTGCGGCCTATAATGGTGGCCCGGGAAATCTTAAAAAATGGCTCCGCAAAATTAATCATAATGGAGATAGGTTCTTGCTGATAGAATCTATTCCAGCGCGTGAGACCAGGAATTATGTTAAAGGGGTGATTAGCTATATGTTTATCTATGGCAACCGATTTAACGAAGATATTCCAGCTCTACGCGACCTAATTGCTGGTAAAACCGCTCAGACAAAATACGCACAAGCCGCTAATTAAGGCGTCTTGTCTCTTGAATATAGGGGTTAGAGATGTCTGCAATTGATGAGAGCCGTTCGTTTATTCCTGTAAATATTGCGGTAATGACTATTTCTGATACGCGCAAACTATCTGATGATAAGTCAGGAGATCTGCTTGTTCAGCGTCTAGATGATGCAGGCCATAAATTAGCGGCGCGTGCGATTATCCGCGATGAGGTAGCAGAAATTACAGCGCAATTGTCCCACTATATCGATGATGAGGCGATAGATTGTGTCATTGCAACGGGCGGCACTGGGCTTACTGGGCGTGATGTTACCCCAGAGGCCTTTCGGCGTGTGTTTGATAAAGAAATCGAAGGGTTTGGCGAAATGTTTCGCTTCTTATCCTTTCAAAAGATTGGCACTTCTACCCTTCAGAGCCGGGCAGTAGCTGGGGTTTCTGGTGGCACCTATTTATTTGCGCTTCCGGGGTCTCCTTCGGCCTGCCGTGATGCATGGGATGATTTGCTCATTCATCAGCTAGATTATCGACATCGTCCGTGTAATTTTGTTGAGATTATGCCGCGTCTGCGCGAAGGGGGTTTGGCGGGACGCGGGTCTGGCAAGTGAGCAGGTAGCCCGAATGCGCTGTTTCAGATGACTTCTTTTATCCGGCCAACCTACCAGCTAGAGGCTGAATTCGCCCAATTTGGGCCGGTTATAGGTGTCGATGAAGCCGGACGCGGGCCTTGGGCAGGGCCGGTTACAGCAGCGGCGTTTTGGATTTGCCCAGATGCGCTTGCGGCTTTGCCTGATAAGCTGACAGATTCCAAAAAATTATCGGCTAGCCAGCGAGCCGATATCGAAACCCAGCTTTGTAGCCCAAAATTTGGACATATTTACGCTGTTCAGCATAGTTCAGGTGCCGAAATTGACGAGATGGGTATTCTGCCCGCAACCTTTAAGGCAATGTGTGCCGCGGCAGAATCAGTTGTCTTACAATTATCCCAAAAAGGGTATAATGCGCCTGCTTGTGTCCTCGTTGATGGCAATCTATTACCGGCAATGCCCTACCGCGCCAAAGCGATTATCAAGGGCGATAGTAAATCTCTATCTATTGCGGCGGCATCCATCCTTGCCAAACAAAGCCGCGATAGAGTGATGACAGCCCTTAGCGCGGCCTATCCTATGTATGGCTGGGAGCGAAATGCAGGATATGGGACAAAAGCCCATCAATTGGCGTTAAATGAACATGGTGTGACCCCGCATCATCGCCGAAGCTATGCCCCAATTAAGCGGCTTTTAAAAACAGGCCAATAAACGCCGACACACCCCCTTGTTAACCTGTTTCGCTTGTGCTGCGAAATAAGCGCCGTACCAGATATCGTGAGCGCGTAAAAGGTCAACACAATATCTAGAGTTTACTTTAGCAATGTTAAGTAAAAGATTGACTTTATTAGATTCTATGTTTCATTCTGGTGTCAGAATCATGTAACAGGCCGATTACTTAGATATGAAAACAGATTTGATCATAGAAGGAAACTGCCTTGATGCACTGGCAAAACTGCCGGATGCAAGCGTTGATCTCATCTTTGCTGACCCCCCGTATAATTTGCAATTAACCGGGCAATTGCGGCGTCCTGACCAGTCGCTTGTGGATGCGGTCGACGATGATTGGGATCAGTTTGACAGTTTTGCTGAATATGACGCGCTATCGGCTGCTTGGCTGTCTGAATGTCGCCGAATTCTGAAGCCTGATGGCGCCATTTGGGTCATTGGCAGCTATCATAATATTTTCCGAATTGGCAAACAGATACAAGATTTAGGTTTTTGGATGCTGAATGATATTATCTGGCGTAAAACCAATCCCATGCCAAATTTCAGAGGGAGGCGCTTTACCAATGCGCATGAAACCCTGATTTGGGCAGCAAAAAGTTCAGATGCAAAATATACTTTTAATTATGATGCTATGAAGGCCTTAAATGAAGGTCTGCAAATGCGCTCTGACTGGTATCTGCCTATTTGCAATGGTGCAGAACGCCTAAAAGATGATAATGGAAGTAAAGCACATCCTACTCAGAAGCCTGAAAATTTGCTCGCGCGGGTATTGCTAGCCTCAACAAAAAGAGGGGATATTGTTCTAGATCCTTTTTTTGGTAGCGGAACAACAGGAGCGGTAGCAAAGCGTCTGGGCCGACATTATATAGGCATTGAGCAGGATAAAAAATATGTGGCATTGGCTCGTCAGCGTATCGCACAAATACAGCCGCTGGTCGATGACGCCCTGCTAGATTTGACCGAAAAAAGGGCGCAGCCACGGGTGCCGTTTGGCGCACTTATCGAAGGTGGCTTGCTGCGCACAGGCGATACATTATTTGATAAATCTGGGCGACATCAGGCCCGCATTCGCGCTGATGGCTCGCTCGTTACAAAATCCAATCAAACAGGTTCCATACATGGGCTTGGGGCTAGTTTGCAGGATCAGCCTTCTTGTAATGGCTGGCTATATTGGCATGTACGTAAAAATGGAACTGATATTTGTATTGACGCGTTACGCGATGAATATCGCAGGCAAAATAATGGTCAGGATAAACCCTAATAGGGTCTAGTTTGCGCGTTGCTTTGGCAATAAGAAAAAACCAATCGCAAATAGGCCTAGCACGACCACCATCCCTGCACGTTCTAACCCAGTAACAAAGATAATCCAGCCATACAACACTGGCCCAACAAAGCTGGTAAGCTTTCCAGAAAGAGCTAAAAACCCAAACAGGCTTGCCCGGTTTTCAGGCGGGGCTAAATGGCTGACCCACACGCGCCCAGCCGCTTGGCAGGGTCCAATAAAGAACCCCAGACATAGACTAGCCACCCAGAAAATAGTTAGGCTGTGCGTCATAAGACAGACAAGCCCTAGCAAAAATAGGCAAATTAGCGAGGTGCGGATAATGTAAATTGCGCCCCATCTATCGGTCAGCGGCCCCCCAATTATGGCGCCAATACCAGCCGTGATATTTAGTCCGATAGCAAAGATCAAAATATCTTGCTGGGTAAAGCCAAACACTTTCGCGGCATAAATACCGCCAAAGGCAAACAACGTTATCAAACCATCATTATAGGCCATTCGCGCTACCAAAAAACGCATCATATTCGGAATAGATAAAACCAGTTTTCCGCTCTGAATTAGAGACAACATAAAGGGCTGCGCCTGTTTTTTTGGCCCTTCTTCAAAGGAGGTGAAGAAAAGAGGCAGGGAGAATATAACCAGCCATAGACCAGCGAAAATCATGGCGGCGCGCACCGGCTCTGCTGCTGCTTTGGATAGACCAAATAAAGACGGCTCTGGCAGGATAAAAATAGCCAGCACAAGAATAAGCGCTAGAATAGCCCCGATATAGCCAAGCCCCCAGCCATAGCCCGAAATCCGGCCCGTTATCGAGGCATCAGCTAGCCGTGGCAGCAACGCATTATAAAACATGAAGCCAAGCTCACTGAAAAAAATGGCTAGCCCAGATAGACCTAGTGCGAGTACCGCAAATTGCGGGTCAGGCGCGACAAACCATAGCCCCATTATGGCGAGTGCAGCGGCTAGGGTGGCGGTGATCAATCCCTTTTTTATCTGACCTTTTAGATCTGCTAGATGCCCTAAAATGGGGGCGAGTAGCCCAGTGGCCAAAGCGGCAATCCCGGTCATCATCGCCCAATAAAAAGTGCCATTCTCTGGCAGCACAATAGTGGTAAAATATACCGCAAACACAAAAGTGGTATGCAAGGTTGGCAAAACCGAAGATGCCCAGTCATAGAGCATCCAGCACCATCTTTGAGAGGTAAAAATACGGCTTTGGCTAGAATTCATACATTTGTAAGGCAGCGACATCACAGCCTAACCTGTCTCGCCCTTTAAGGCCGGTAAGCTCTATCACGCAAACCGCGCCAACAACACTGCCGCCTGCACGCTCTACCAGCTTTTCAGCTGCTGCCAAGGTACCGCCTGTTGCCAGTAAATCATCACATAAAACAACTTTTTTATCCTGCACCGCACGGCTAGCATGCATGGATAAACGCGCTGTGCCATATTCCAGCGCATAAGATTCTTCCAGCACTTTTCCGGGTAATTTACCAGCTTTGCGTACCATGATCGTGCCGCATTTTAACGCTAAAGCGAGCGGCATGGAGAATAAAAATCCGCGTGCATCAATACCAGCAAAGATATCTGGTTGAAAATCTGCTGCCAGCTTGGTCATATCCTGCATCAGTTGCGCAAGTACATCTGGGTCTTCTAGCGCAGGGCTGATATCATAAAAGGTGATTCCCTCTTTAGGAAAATCTGGCGTTTTTGAAATATGGTTATCAAGATTAAAATTTGCCATTTCTGATCCCAAAAATCAGCATATTAATAATCTTGAGGCTAGGCGGTTGCAGCTTTCTTTTCAAGACGTCTTTGATGCAATACAGGTTCTGTATAGCCAGATGGCTGAATACGCCCTTTAAAGACCAAATCACATGCGGCTTGAAAGGCGATAGAATTATCAAAATTATCAGCCATCTTCTCATAGAGTGGATCATGGCTGTTTTGTTCATCAACGATAGCGGCCATTTTCTGCATAACGCCCATCACCTTATCTTCTGAACAGACACCGTGATGTAGCCAGTTGGCAATATGTTGTGATGAAATTCTCAAGGTTGCTCTATCTTCCATCAGGCCAACATCGTTAATGTCTGGCACTTTTGAGCACCCAACCCCTTGATCTACCCACCGCACCACATAGCCTAGAATACCTTGTGCGTTATTTTCCAGCTCAGCGGTGATATCTGCATCTGACCAATTCGGACGGCTAGCCACTGGAATTGTTAGGATATCTTCGCGCTTGGCGCGCTTCTGTCCGGTAAGTTCAGCCTGACGGTTAAAGACATCTATCTGATGATAATGCAAGGCATGTAGCGTCGCAGCGGTTGGCGAGGGTACCCATGCACAATTTGCCCCAGCCTTTGGGTGGCCAATTTTCTGAGTCATCATTTCAGCCATCAAATCCGGCATAGCCCACATGCCTTTGCCGATTTGGGCGCGGCCAGAAAAACCACAAGCAAGCCCTACATCTACATTCCAGTCTTCATAAGACGAAATCCATGGGGCTTGTTTCATATCGCCTTTACGGATCATTGGCCCCGCTTCCATCGAGGTATGAATTTCATCCCCGGTTCTATCAAGGAAGCCTGTATTGATAAATACAACGCGGGCAGAAGCAGCGCGGATGCATTCTTTTAAGTTAACTGTTGTCCGGCGTTCTTCGTCCATAATCCCAATTTTGATGGTATTTTCTGCTAACCCTAATAGCGCTTCCACTTCGTCAAAAATCTCGCAAGCAAAACGAACTTCCTCAGGGCCATGCATTTTTGGTTTAACAATATATATCGAACCGTTGCGAGAGTTGCCTTTGCGAGCTTTATCTGGCATTGCACCTAGCACAGTCATAAAGGCATCCATAATCCCTTCTGGAATTTCACTACCATCTTTCAATAAAATTGCAGGATTGGTCATTAAATGTCCGACATTGCGCACCAGCATCAAAGAACGGCCATGCAGGCTAATGCTCGCGCCATCAGGGGCGGTATAGTGCCGATCTGTATGCAAGGCGCGTGTGAAAACCTTATCGCCTTTTTTCATTTCAATAGATAAGCTACCATCCATTAGGCCTAACCAATTTTGATAGGCTAATACTTTGTCGGTACCGTCTACTGCTGCTACCGAATCTTCACAATCCATGATGGTAGAAAGTGCGGATTCTAGGATAATATCGTTAATGCCAGCTTTGTCAGTTGCGCCGATACGGCCTGCTTTATCTATTGCTAGGTCGATATGCAGACCGTTTTTCCCTAACAAGATAGCGCTTGGTGCATTTGCACTGCCATTATATCCGGCTAACTGACTGTTATCTGCCAAGGAGGTATCGCCATCTTCTGTTTTTACAGATAGCGCCCCGCCTTCGATCACAAATCCCGTTACCGTTGCCCAAGAGCCCTTCTTTAAGGGTACGCGCTCATCCAGCAGGGTGCGTGCATAGCTGATAACCGCCGCCCCGCGCACCGGATTATATCCAGCTGTTTTTTCTGCGCCATCTTCTTCACTAAGCACATCAGTACCATAAAGCGCATCATACAAGCTGCCCCAGCGTGCATTTGCAGCGTTCAGGGCATATCTTGCGTTCATAACGGGTACAACCAGTTGCGGGCCTGCTATTCTGGCAATTTCATCATCAACATTTTCAGTGCTGATAACAAAATCATCTCCTTCAGGGACAAGATATCCGATTTCCTTTAAAAAATCAGTATAGGCAACACTGTCCAGACCCGTGCTGCGATTATCTACCAGCCACTTATCTATCTTGGCTTGAATAGCTTCTCTTGTTTCAAGCAATTCTGCGTTACGGGGGGCAAGCTTATGTACGGCGTTATCAAAGCCCTGCCAAAAAGAAGATGGCTCAATGGATGCAGCTGGCAAAAGCACATCATTCACAAAGGCAAGAAGTTCAGCATCTACAGACAAATTACCTTGAACGATATATCCCATAATTCAGGCTCCTAAAAAAAGATTTACGCAGGCTTAATATGGCGCTCATACAAATTGGCGCCGCCATGATGATGTCTACGCCACGTCATAATACAGCGTAAGCGCAAATTCCATAATATGGAAACGCCTTTCAAAAATGAATCTTTTGAACTTTGTTTATGGCCCGTCCCAGACAAGGCCCGCTTTGGCGAGTTGGGTTTTGATAAGGGTGATGAAGCCTGCTAGGCTTTCGGCGTCTTGTCCTTCTGCCCGCACCACCAGCGCCCCTTCGGTGTTTGATGCGCGAATAAGACACCAACCTGCTTCGGTAGTGATGCGCACGCCATCTGTTAGGTTTATTTGTTTGGCGGGTAGCGCATTTGAGAATGCCTGCGCTAATGTTTCGATAACGCCGAATTTCTTATCATCAGCGCAGGGAATATGACATTCTGGTGTGGCAAAAATAGCCGGAAGCGTATCTATAAAATCTGTCAGGGTTTTACCTGTTTCTTGCTTGCGGCGAACCATAGAAGTGATAAGCCTGACCGCAACAAATAAGGCATCATCAAACCCGTAATAATCATCAGCTATAAAAATATGGCCAGACATTTCCCCTGCTAGCGGTGCCTGCATCTCTCGCAACTTGGCTTTCATATGGCTGTGCCCAGTTTTCCACAGATGCGCTTTACCGCCTGCTTCTGTGATAAGGGCCATGGCGGTACGGCTAGATTTCACATCAAAAATAACATCACTGCCGGGATGTTTTTTCAAGATATCAAGGCCCAGATAGGCGGTAAGCACATCGCCAGCAATATGCCGCCCCTTGGCATCGACTACACCAATTCTGTCGCCATCCCCATCAAATCCAATGCCGCAATCTGCGCCAGCTTCTAGAACTTCTTCGCGAAGCATGGCCAGTGTTTTGGGATCAACTGGGTTGGGGTGATGGTTAGGAAAATGTCCGTCAATATCCGTAAACAGCCCTTTATGCTGCCCTGTTGAACGGGCAATAATCGCGTCTGTAGCTGGGCCCGCTGCGCCATTTCCAGCATCCCAGACAATATTACTATCTCCGAAATCAGCGCCTTTCATAACCCGCTCAATATAGGCATCAAAGACGGATATTTTTTCTTCTGTGCCGCCTTCATGACCTGTTAGGCCAGAGGCACAAAGTGCGCCCAATTTTTGAATATCTTCACCAAAGAAGCTTTGATGGTCATATACCATTTTAAAGCCGTTATGATCAGGTGGATTATGGCTGCCAGTAACCTGAATAGCGCCATGACATTCAAGATATCTGTCAGCAAAATATAACATCGGTGTAGGGCCCACGCCGATATCCAAAACGTGGCATCCAGCAAAAACCAGACCCTCTATAAGGGCTGCTGCTAATGCAGGGGAGGTTAGCCTGCCATCGCGGCCTACAGCAACTTTAGCGCCAACTTTAGCGATTTTTTTTCTGGCCAGATTTTCACGGATAATCTGACCTAATCCAGCGCCAATAAAAAAAGCGTCTTTTTCGAACAGCGTGTTACCTACTTGTCCCCTGATATCATAACTACGCAGAATAGTAGGCTCAAATGCGTGCGCTTTCTCTATAGTCTTGTCGGCAGCCATTCCGCTAGGTCTCCTTGCAACTCATCACGTGCCATCCCAAAGGCGATATTGGCTTTCAGAAAACCAATTTTAGAACCGCAGTCAAACCGTTCACCTGAAAAATCAAATCCATGAAAGGGCACATGGCCAATACGCGCAGCTAAGGCATCTGTAAGCTGTATTTCGCCGCCTGCGCCGCGCTGGCCTTTTGCAAGCACATCAAAAACGCCCGGCTCCAAAATATACCGCCCAACAACGGCTTTTGTGGATGGCGCTGTCTCTGGTGAGGGCTTTTCAACAATGGCGTTAATTTCGGTAACCTGACCGTCTTTTTTGCCCGGCGTGATAATGCCATAAGCCCCGGTATCACTGGCTGGCACTTCCATCAGCGCGACCATATTACCGCTGGTATATCTGGCCGTCATTTCGGCTAGGGCTGGCGCGCCAAGTATCAAATCATCAGCAAGTAATACGGCCACTGGCTCGTTGCCTATCAGATGACGTGCACACCAGACCGCATGACCCAACCCCGCGGGCTCTTGTTGGCGCACATAAGATACCGCCCCCGGCTCTTGCAGCATCCGGCTAATCACTTCAAGAGCTTGTGTTTTGTTTTTTTCAACCAGCACCGATTCAAGCTCAGTGGAATGGTCAAAATGATCCTCAATAGCTGTTTTATTGCGCCCAGTCACAAAAATAAACTGCTCAACCCCAGCGGCAGAAGCCTCTTCAACTGCATATTGAATAAGAGGTTTATCAACAACTGGCAGCATTTCTTTGGGCATTGCTTTGGTGGCTGGCAAAAAGCGTGTGCCTAGACCTCCAACAGGAAAAATTGCTTTTTTTATTGTCATTTTACGGGTACCTTCATCAAAACTTCACGCTTTCCTGTTACGTTTTTGTTTTTGGTTGGTCTGTTCACTTAGCGACCAAAAAAAAGAAGAAAAAAATGTCTAGAATTAAACAGATAATTGACCGATCGGTGACTGTCAAACAGGCGCTTGCTAATAGTTGTATTCTGCCTGCAGAACAGGCAGCTGAGATGATTGCGCATTCCCTGACTAACAAGGGCAAGCTGATGTTATGCGGCAATGGCGGCTCGGCAGGTGATAGCCAACATTTAGCCGCAGAGTTTGTGGCTACTCTTGATCATACCCGCCCGCGCAAAGGCTTGCCTGCTATAGCGCTTACCACTGACACGTCTTTTTTAACCGCTTATGCAAATGATTTTGGCTTTGACGGCGTTTTTGCGCGGCAGGTAGAAACGCTAGGCCATAAAGGCGATGTGCTGATAGCTATTTCCACTAGTGGAAATTCCAAAAATGTTGTTGCGGCAGCGAAACAGGCCCGAGAATTAGGTATATTAGTCATCGCAATGACTGGACAGACGGGCGGGAAATTAGCCGAAAACTGCGATCTTTTAATTGCTGTCCCAAGTGACATCACTATGCATATCCAAGAAGGGCATATTGCGCTGGGGCATGCTATCACCGCACAAGTTGAGCAGCTATTACAAGTTGATGAATAAAATTATGTATCTATAGCGAGGCGTTTTTAAGATGAATATTGTTGTTATTGGCACTGGATATGTAGGCCTTGTCTCTGGCGTGTGTTTTTCTGAGTTTGGCTTTAATGTTACCTGTATCGATAAAGACCAGCAAAAAATTGAACAGTTGGAAAAAGGTATCATTCCCATTTATGAGCCTGGCTTAGATGCGCTGGTGGAGCGTAATCATGCAGCGGGGCGCCTGTCTTTTGCCACCTCCTTAGAGGGACATGCTGAAAATGCAGATGCAGTATTTATTGCGGTTGGCACGCCAACGCGGCGCGGGGATGGTCATGCTGATTTAAGTTATGTTTACGCCGCCGCTAGCGAGGTGGCAGAAAAGCTTTGTGACTATACGGTGATTGTCACCAAATCGACCGTGCCTGTGGGAACTGGCCGGCAGGTCGAGGCGATTATGCGTAAAGCGAATCCTAAGGCTGATTTTGATGTGGTTTCCAACCCAGAATTTCTTCGCGAAGGCTCTGCTATTAACGATTTTATGCGTCCAGATAGAGTGGTTGTTGGTGCGGAAAGTGCGCGTGCTATAGAGCGAATGCGCGCGCTTTATCGGCCACTCTACCTTATCGAAAAGCCCGTTTTATTCACCTCTCTTGAAACCGCAGAACTGATAAAATATGCCGCAAATGCCTTTTTGGCTGTAAAGATTTCTTATATCAACCAGATGGCAGATTTATGTGAAGCGGTTGGTGCGGATGTGCATGATGTGGCCAAAGGGATGGGGTTAGATAATAGGATCGGCAGTAAGTTTCTACATCCGGGGCCCGGTTATGGCGGCTCATGCTTCCCGAAAGATACCTTAGCGCTTGTGAAAACAGCGGAACTTTTTGATGTTCCGGTTTCTATTGTTTCTGATGTGGTGAGCTATAATGCGGCACGTAAATCGGCAATGTCGACGCGCGTTATCGACGCGTGTGGCGGGGATATATCGGGAAAGAACATCGCTGTTTTAGGGTTGTCCTTTAAGCCAGAAACAGATGATATGCGTGAAAGTCCAGCTTTGGATATCATATCAGCGCTTTGCCTATCTGGTGCTAACATTACCGCATATGACCCTGCCGCTATCGAAGAGGCTCGTCCTTTGTTGCCGGAAACAGTCATTTATGTTGCCTCAGCTCAAGATTGCTTAAAAGGGGCAGATTGTGTGGTAATGGTAACCGAATGGAATGAATTTCGTGCCCTTACCCCGCAGATTTTCAAATCCCTGATGGCCAGCCCAAATCTTGTTGATTTACGCAATATCTATGAGCCGAAACTGATGCGGGAACATGGCATAGAATACACGTCTATTGGCCGCAAATAACACCATAAATTAAATGCAGAGCTAGAAATTAAATGCAGAGCTAGGGATTTTTTATGAATTTTTATCAACCAAAAACATTGCCAAACCTGATGGTGGCACCAAATGGCGCCCGCCGCACAAAATCTGATCATCCAGCTATACCTGTTACGCTGGAGGAAACCGTAGAGACAGCTAAAAGATGTCATGCAGCTGGGGCAGAAGCTATACATTTTCATCTGCGAGATCATGCCCAGCGACATATTCTGGATGCAGGGCTTTATAAAGAGGGGCTAGTAGAATTATATCGCCAAGTCCCAGAGATGCATTTGCAAATCACTACCGAGGCCGTAGGCCGTTACAGCCCCGAGGAAATGACTAAAATTGCTTATGATGTCATGCCGCCCGGTATTTCCATTGGTGTAGCTGAGATGATGCCCAGCCGCCAGCCAAGTGCGGATAATCTTCGCCTTTATCAAAGCTTGTATGAGGCGGGTTGCCGGGTTCAGCATCTTTGTTATCAGCCAGAGGATGTAGATTTGCTGGCACGCCTTATCAGTGAAGCAGGTCTTGAGGATGAAAAAATATGGGGCATGTTTGTGATTGGCCACTATACAGGGCGGGTCAGCCACCCAGATATGATCCAGCCCTTTATCGACCGTGCTGCCGCGCATGGCCTTGTTCTGGATTGGGCGGTTTGCGCTTTTGCTGAACAGGAGCATAGTTGCCTTGAGGCAGCGGTATCTCTGGGGGGTAAAGTCAGAGTTGGGTTCGAAAATTCGATGTTTATGCCAGATGGCACTATCGCACCAGATAATGAGACCCGCATTGCCGCTGCACATACGCTGTTTGAGCGGGGCTAGTATGCCGGCTTCTTGGCCATATAATTAAAGATTTCTATCCAGCCAATTAAACACATCTGCAACCTGATAAGACAAAATAATATTAGGCTTAACTTAATCCGTTCAGGTTAGCATAAAAATATTGCAATACTAAAAATTAAGAGACTAAAAAGGGCAAGGTCAAGCCAGTTATCCCAAATAGTTTTAGGGTCACTATACCTCTGCAGAAATGAATAAATGAGCATTGACCGATGCATTAAAAATTAATGCGGTGGAAAAATGATGCGGCTAAGCGGCCAAAAATGCATACTTTTGACATGATATTTCTAATGCACTTAGAAATTTGAAAGACAAC
>JAKMFL010000024.1 GCA_022425485.1 Alphaproteobacteria bacterium
ATGCACGCAAAGAGACGCGGGTCCATCCCATTTTCGAGCAAGATACAACTGACCTTGAAAAAGCACTGAGGCATGTGCGTGCGCCAGCTATTCTTGGTTTTGGGTTTCTGGGCAAGCGTTTTGATCACAGCCTAGCCGCGTTAAGTGTCCTTGCGCGTTTTACAGAAATGCACCGGGTGATGCTGGTTGGTAGTGAGGATATCGTGCATGTTACCTCAGGCCCCTTTAAGATGCGGATAGATGCAGGGCGGCGGCTATCTGTTTGGCCCTTTGGAAAAATTGAGTTTGACCGCTCTAGCGGTTTAAATTGGCCGCTAGATGGTTTGCAAATGTCGCCAAATGGGCGGGTGGGCACATCCAATAAGATGGCATCAGATAGGCTGGAAATATATCCCAAAGAGGGGGGCGAGGCGGCCTATGCGGTGTTAGCGGAAACGCAGTATCTGGAAGCCATGCTAGACGCTTTGCTGACGCAAAGCCTGTGACGGGTCTAGCCCGTAGGTACGCTGCCTTAGGAAGTCTGTTATTTCGTTGCGGTTTGTAAACGCTTCTAACTCTGATGCTTGTATTGGGGTGCGAAAGGTTACATCTACACAACCGTTCATCTGCTTGCAAATTTCGCGGAACATCAAAGAATATCCTAGCGTGACCGAAAGGCGCCGCGCCATTTGATAAATCACAGAATTCCGCCCATCAAAATAAACAGGCAAGATAGTGGTGTCTTTGGTTTGCGCCAGCTTGGCAGCATAGGTTTTCCATTCAGAATCAAAGGCAGGGCCAATAAGTTTTGGGGCTAGAGAAATGCCGCCAGCTGGAAAAATAATAACTACCCCATCTTCCTCTTTAAGGTGTTTTTGGGCCGCTTTGCGTGTTTCAAGATTAGTCTGTAGCGCGGTTTCTGTTTCAGAAAAATCAATGGGCAGAATTTTATCTTTAACCGCCGGGGCTTGGCGCAGCACCTGATGGGTGATGATACGATAATCTTGGCGCACCTTGCCGATGATCGAGCATAGAATAAGGCCGTCAATCACCCCAAAGGGATGATTGGCAATGACCAGCAGCCGTCCGGTTTTTGGGATATCTGCATGCCTTTCCTTTATGGTATTATAGCTAATATTCAGCCGTTCTAACGCATCAGACCAAAACAACTCGCGTGGGCGTTCATCATCAACATAATCAAAATAGATTTTTTTAATTTTGGGCTGGCCAGTGACCTTTTCCATCACGCGGATAAAGGAGTTCGCTATTGGCCCCATTTCGCCATCAGCAAAAGAAAAAATAGGATGCGGCTCTAATGAAGAAACAGCTGTCATATTTTTACCTGCCTGCATCATCTAATCCTCTTGCCCACTTTTCCTCGTTGCTGCAATAGCACTTTCCCTACCCTAAAACCAAGCGGTAACGAAAATTTATGTCACTTTTATGACCCAGTTTCCAATCATCTCGCAGCTCAATTTGAGTCTATACCGCATATTGCAAAACAATCCAAATCAGGCCAAAGCTGGTGATCATCATGATGCCGGGGCTAAGGGTGCTGGATTTACCGCTTAATATCCGTATGGCTACATAGCTCAGGAAACCTATACTAATTCCGGCTGCTATCGAAAAAGTTAGCGGCATCAAAAATACCGTCAACACAACTGGCAAGGCAATAGACATATCTGACCATTCAATCTGGCGAAGTCCTCCCAGAAATCCAATGGCTACATAAATTAGGGCAGGGGCAGTTGCAAAGGCCGGAATAGACGAGAAAAGCGGCTCAAAAAACAGGCAGGCAGCAAATAATACCGCCACCGTTACCGCCACCAATCCCGTGCGGCCGCCACTACGCAGTCCAGCAGCACTTTCAAGATAGGTGGTCATGTTTGACGTGCCCAGTAAACTGCCAAAAATACTAGCAGAGGTGTCTGCCAAAACCGCTTTATTCAGGTTTTTAATCTGCCCTTTTTCATCCTTTAATTTAGCAGGTTCTGCAATCGCTGTCAGGGTGCCAGTAGTGTCAAAGAAATCGACGAAGAACATAACAAATACAACCGACAAAAAGGCAGTCGTTGTCAGCGCAGAAAAATCAAGAGAGAAGGCAGCGCCAGCTATAGGCGGCGCAGAAATAAGACCGTTAAAACTAGCAAGCCCGGTAAACCAGCCAAGCGCCGATAGCCCTAAAATAGTGATGAGGATGCTGCCCTTAACCCCTAATTTGTCTAAAGCTGCCATTAAAATGAGGCCAGTCAAAGCGAGTATTGTTTCTGGGCTGTTCAGGCTACCTAGCCCAACCAGCGTATCCGGATTATCAACAATAAGACCTGCACCTTGCAGGCCGATCATGGCTAGGAACAAGCCAATACCTGCGGTGATGGCAATCTGCATTTCAGCTGGAATTGAAAGGATAAGCCAGCTACGAATGCGGGTAATAGAGAAAATAAAAAAGGCGATAGAGGAGATAAAAACAGCTGTTAGCGCTTGTTGCCAGCTAAGCCCATATCCAAGCACCACCACAAAAGCGAAATAAGCATTCAGTCCCATACCCGGCGCAACAGCAACCGGCCATCTGGCATACAGCCCCATGATCAGCGTGCCTAAAATGGTAGCAAGTATGGTCGCAATAAACCCAGCGGCAAAATCAATACCTGCCTCTGACAAAATGCCTGGATTGACCGCGATGATAAAGGACATGGTTAAAAAAGTGCTAAGGCCAGCAGATAATTCTGTGGCAATCGAAGTCTTATGCTCATCTAATTTAAAAAAGCGATTTAACACTGGAAATTTTCCTTCCCTCGGCCCACGGCAAATACCGCATACACAGATTTATGCATTAAACTAGGCGACAGGTGAATTAATCTTGTAAAAAACACCCCCTTTATACTGGCAAAAACGGTGAATTGCGATTATTAATTGCCTATAGCTTATATTGTGCAAAACATATGCACTGGCCCTAAAAAAAACAGGGCCAAAAAAGGAGACAGAAAATGTTACGAAACTCTGCATTCAGTATGACAGCCCCAGCCCCAGCGATGGCAGGGCAAATCTCGCGGCATGTAGCTAAGTCAGGCGGGCTAGGTGAGGTGGTGATGACCTTCGCTTTGCTTATGATTGGTGTCGGTATTTTGGCGATATCTGCACGTATTCAGGTGCCATTTTATCCCGTGCCAGTGACCATGCAGACGCTTGCAGTGATGGTTATTGCAATGGCCTATGGCAGCAAGCTTGGCAGCGCAACCTTGTTTAGCTATCTGCTGGCAGGCTTTTTGGGAGCGCCAGTTTTTGCCGGCGGTGCAGGATTTGCTTATATGGCCGGGCCGACAGGCGGCTATCTGGCAGGATTTCTAGCTGCTGGCGTTGTCTTGGGCGCGCTAGCAGATAGAGGCTGGACACGTAATTGGCAAACCACTGCTGCGGCGATGGTGCTTGGAACGGTCATTATCTATTTTCTAGGCGTGGCGTGGCTTAGCCAGCTTATCGGTTTTGATAAAGCCATCGCCTTTGGGGTGATGCCCTTTATTTACGGCGATATTCTGAAGCTGGTAATTGCTGCTATGTCTGTGCCGTTTATGTGGAAGCTTGTATCCAAGCTAACGGGTAAGTAAATAGTAAGACCGCAACAAATAAAACAGTCTAAAGGGGCGCTGGCAACAGCGCCTTTTTTATAGGGGAAAAATGACCGAAATAATATATAGAAAAGCTGGAACGCTTACACTAGCGAGCAAGGTAGTGATCATAATCGCGGTGGCCGAGCGTCCACTATAAGTGCCGTAATATTCGCTCATCGCGAAGGCGTTAGCGGCGATTGGTAAACACGTAAATAACACCGCAACCTTGATCCACAACACGTCAATTGAGCTGTTTCCTGATAAATGCGCTTGCAGAAATACCGCAATGATCAGCAAGGGATGTAATAACAGCTTCATCAGCACCAGCAGGCTAAGTTCTGCCCATGCTTCCTTGATAGGCTGGCCAACAAGGGTAATTCCTAGCGCGAATAGGGCCGTAGGTGCGGCGGCTCCGGCTAAAAATTTCAAGAAAATATCTGGCATAGCTGGCAAGGTAAAACCGCTAGCAGAAAACGCCACCGCCACCAGCACAGATAGCAGTAACGGATTGCGGCTAAGCGAGACAATATTTGTCCATAATAAAGACCCCAGCCCCTTGGCGCGGCCGTCGCGTGTAAAGATGCTGGTTAGCAATAACAGCAGCACATTATTAGAAACCAGTATCAATGCCATTGGCACCGCGACATCTGGGCCAAAGGCCAGAAGGGCAAGCGGCACGCCAATATAGCCATAATTTGGATAGGCGGCATTCAGCCCGAACAAGCCAGATTCTGTTGGTTTTAACTTCAGGAACACTCGGCCTAAAATTACGGCTGTTATGAAAATAAACAGAGTAACCGCCTCATAGCGAAGCAGAAATTCCAGATTGATAATATTGGTAACCGGGCGCGAGGTTATGGCCACAAACATAAAAGGAGGCAGTACTACAAAAAAGACATAGCGCGATAAAATACGCCCATCATTTAGCGAAAACCACCCCTTCAAGCTAGCAAGGCTGCCAAGCAAGATGCTTGCAAAGAACGGTATAGTTAAAGACAGAATCTCATACATGAAAAGGCTATACCATCACAGAAAAGGGGTTTTTAAAATAGAATTCATTTAATCCTAGAACGGCCAGAATAGCAGCCAGAATAGCAGCCAGTATAGAGGCCAATAGACTGGCCGCTGGCAAGCTGGTTGTCAGCAGATAAAAAGCCTTAACAATAGCAGGGCTTAATAATTGTCGTTCACAGGCTTTGGTAGGTTTTGACCACCATCGACAAATACGGGCTCTTCTAATAGGTCGAGAGCCTCTTGGCTGTCCATAACCTCTGCTTCACCTGAAGATTCTATTAATTCCAGCAATTTATCTTCTGCGGTGACGCTCTCATCATGCACAATTGTCACGGCAACAAGTGCAGCGATGGTTGTTGTTAACAGTCCTTTGGATTTGGGAGTGTCGACGGGAAAAGGAATAATATCTCCGCGGGCCGGCAAATCACGATCAGATGGCTGCATATCTATGCTCCTTCTTGGTTGGATGACTGTTAAATATCAAAGAGGTGTTTTGACAGGCCAGTGGTAGCTGACAAGCCCTATCCCAAAGATATTTGGCGGTAGGATTGGAACGGCGCGGCTTGCGCATTACCCAACAATTTGTGTTCGTCGGTCTCTGTTCCATACTAACTATAGTATAAGACCAAAAAATCAATTTCGGGAAGGCAAAAATTAAGAAAAGTTTGTGTTGTGCAATCCATAGGCTTTTTTTAACGCGTATCTTTTACATATTTATGAACAAAACCTTTATTTCGAAAGCGGAAAGTTATGGATTTATTTGCAGAAATAGATAGCGATGCTGAACAAAAGATGACTAGGGCGCAGGGACTTGCGATGCTAAAAGCCTTTCTGCCGCTAGCGGGCAGGGCTTATGCAGGTGAGCGCAATTTTGATAAAGGACGTGGCCAGCATTTGTCCGTATCTCGCCTATCGCCGTTTATTCGCCGGCGATTGATAAGCGAGACAGAAATTCTGCAAGCGGTGCAGTCACGCCATGCTTTTTCCGCATCAGAGAAATTTATTTCTGAGATATTTTGGCGCACCTATTTTAAGGGCTGGCTTGAAATGCGCCCTTCTATTTGGTCAGAATGGCTAGCATCTGCCTCTTCTGCATATGAGGATGAAAATTATCTCAAAGCCTGTCAGGGCAAAACAGAGATTGCCTGTTTTAACGAATGGGCGGAGGAGTTGCGTGAAACAGGTTATTTACATAATCATGCGCGGATGTGGTTTGCCTCTATTTGGATTTTCACACTAAAACTGCCTTGGCAATGGGGCGCTGCTTTTTTCTTGCAGTGGCTGCGTGACGGCGATCCTGCATCTAACACGCTTAGTTGGCGATGGGTTGCAGGCCTGCATAGCCGGGGCAAACATTATCTGGCAAAGGCGGATAATATAGAACGTTTCACAAATGGCCGTTTTGCCCCCTATGGCGTTCTAGATGAAGGCGCTCTGCCAATAATGGCATCTGACCCGCCGCCTGCAACCGAGCCCGCATGGCCAAGTGCGCCGCCCCAGAATAAATATCTGCTCCTTTTGCATGCAGAAGACTGTCTGGTGGAAGAATTATCCCTGCCAGCTGCGCCAGAGGCAGTCCTTGTCTTGCCGGGAAGCTTGGGAAATATGGCTCTTGGCGAGCCTCACCAGCTAAGAGACAAATCCCTAGATAATTTAGATGATGAAGCGCTTAGCGATGCAGGCGCCCGCGCAGCCGCCCATTATAATTGCCCTATCCATGTTGTTCAGGGGCAGACAGAAGACAGCTTTGCGGGCGGCATATATCAAGATATTGCGAAAAAACTTGTTGAATTCGCCAGCCAGTATCAGCTTGGCAATATGATAAGCTCTTATCTGCCCGTTGGCCCTATTCAGCAAAATATGGCGCAGATTACAAAATCGTTAGGGGCAGAGGGCATAGAATGCCATCAGCTTGTTAGGGGATATGACAGAATTTGCTGGCCGCACGCAAAGCGCGGTTTTTTCCCGTTTAAGGAAAATATCCCGAAATGGTTAAAAACCTTGCCCTAGATATAAACAGTAGAAGCTCGTTTAATTGCTGATCCGGCGGATCATCACGCGGCCAGCAGGCTTATTATTCACATTGCGCACTGTCTCGGTTGCTTGCGAATAGACCACAGTTTCTACGCCAAAATTATCAACCACGTTCACACGGGCACGGATGCGGTCGCCAACAAAGGCTTGCGAGAGTTGCAAGCTACGCTGGCTTTCACTGCCAATAACAGACTCCCATGTACGCCCGTCTGTTGATCGCTCCCACACAGACGCCATGCTGGCAATGCCATCAAAATCAGACAATGTGCTGGTGTTAAGCGTTAGCTCTGCCCCTTCAACGATGCGTCCACGCACAACAACCTCACCTTGCAGCGGGTTATCGATATTGGCCACAATTTCAGAGGCGTCCGAGACCAATGTCTCACGTGTGCCAAAACCATCAATATAACTAATGACAGAGCGATAGCTGAAACCGACATCTGTTTGGTCAAGCTGCAGGGTATCGCTGAACTGGTCTGGAACATTTTCCCAGTTAGTGCGCTGCGAGGAACGCTGCCAAATAAGGGCCATCTGGCCAATGCCATCTTCATCTGTGATACGGCTTGTATCAACATAAAGCGCGCTATTCTCTTTCGCCTCGCCTTGTATCTCAGGCATACCTATAGGGCGGTCATTAACATTGCGAACAGGCTTTGATGCAGGGCTAATCATCATTTCGGCATTGCCTTGACCATCTACATATGAGATCTGGACACGCAAATATTTTCCAACTTCCGAATCGCGCGGGGTAAAGCTGGACTGTATAGCTCCCGGGATAATAAGCCAATTGCTGCCATCACCAGAGATTTGCCATTGCACCTGAATAGAGCCTAGCCCGTCCCCATCTTTCAATGATTCGACATCAATAACCAGCTCATCATTTTCTACCGCATCAAAACTGTCGTCACCGCCGCCAGAACCGCCAGAACTGTTGCCGCCACTTGCAGCATTGCCCGCTGAATTGCTAGAGGCATTAGAGCTATTGCCAGCATTAGCGCCGGTTCCCGTTGTTGCATTGGCAGCACCGTTGGGTGTTGATGCGTCTACCTCTTCTGGCTTGATATCGGGATCACCGCCTGCCAGACAACTGCCTGTCGCAAGAAAACTGACACCCATAATTAACAGGCCTGCGCGCTTCAACATGTTTTCACTCCTCAGCTCAGCGTTTGATGGACTACCAAGCCCAACCAGACTCCAACTTGTGTTCATAAACGACTAAGATGACAATTTTTCTTAATTTTATTAACAAAGTATTAAAGTCCTGTCACTTTCTCTTATTTTGCGCTAAAAATCAAGAATTGGATGTTGCAAGTGCTTTCGTCTTGGACATTTGCAAGCTATAGGCTATATTTGCGCCTCGCCTAGAAGCCTCAAAGGGGTGCAAATCACAACATTTTGGGTATTTTTAAAGGCTGTGATTCAAACCCATAGCCTGTTCGGGAATAGATACTACTCAAAAGGTTGATACTGAAATGGGTAGCAACAGATCATACCAAGAGATCATACCAAGAGATTATACCAAAAGATTATAATTGAATGAATGAGAGATACGATGAGCCAATTAAACCTTGAAACCTGCCAGATAATTGCCAATGCAGCGCTCGCTAGCGCCGCAGAAATGAGCTTAAAGCCTATTTGCGTGGTTGTTCTAGATAATCGCGCAAGTTTGCGTATTTGCGTTAGTCAAGATGGCACGTCTATTGACCGTCACCGGATCGCGCATGGCAAGGCAAATGCCGCTATGTCGCTTGGCATGGGTTCACGTGCTCTTGGTGACCGCGCTGAAGTGCAGGCGTATTTTATTGATGCGGTTGGCCGGATGTTGGATGGCGATTTTATCCCTGTGCCTGGCGGCGTTTTGGTCAAAAATACTGCTGGCGAGATTTTGGGTGCGGTCGGGATTTCTGGCGACTTGTCTGATAATGATGAAAAAGCCGCGGTAGCAGGTATTGAGGCTGCTGGTCTGATTGCCGATACTGGCGCGTAATATTTGGCATCCCGCCCTTTGGCTAAATAAACTTGTAACTCTGGTGCTATTCTTGCTAATGAGCAGGGCGTGAAGCCAAGATGAAAGTGGAAAAGGCATGAATATTTACCGCGCTATTAAAGAAGAGATGCTGGTGCCTATTCACCGGGCAGGTTGGCCCTTCATTGCGCTATTTGCCGCGATTACGGTCATTATCGGCCTTGCTTTTGAGCCCTTTTTTTGGCTTGGCGTTCCGGCTACATTGTGGTGTGTGTATTTTTTCCGCAATCCTTTGCGCGTTACCCCGTCAGATCCGCTGGCTGTTATTGCCCCGGCAGATGGGCGTGTTTTGTCTGTGGGGGAGGCTGAATTACCGCCTGAGCTGAATTTGCCAGATGGTCGCTGGCGTTGCATTTCCATCTTTATGAATGTGTTTGATGTGCATGTAAATCGAAGCCCGATTTCAGGTGAAGTGGCAGACAGCCATTATGTTAAAGGCGCGTTTGTAAATGCTAGTCTGGATAAGGCGAACATCGATAATGAACGGCTTGCTTTGGTACTGAATACGCATAATAATTCTGTGCCCCAAATTGGGTGTGTGCAGATAGCTGGGTTGGTCGCACGTCGTATTTTATGTGATGTGGATATTGGTGACAGACTAAACGCTGGTCAGGTATATGGGCTTATCCGGTTTGGTAGCCGGGTTGATGTCTGGCTGCCTTTATCGGCAGAGCCTTTGGTGCTGGTAGGTCAGCGCACTTTGGCTGGTGAGACGGTGCTGGCAAAATTGCCGAAAGGCCCAATAGCGAAACAGCCACCGAAACAAGCAGCGAAACAAGCAGTGAAACAGGTGGTGAAACAGGCAACTACACCCAAAGCTGCCAAAGAAACTGCTAAGAAAGCTGTTAAGAAAGTGGCCAAAAAAGCTGTTAAGAAAGCTGTTAAGAAAGTGGGCAAAAAAACACCTAAGAAAGCTATTAGCTAAGGCTAGGGGTAGAGGTTTAAAATGGCGGATAAGAATGGCGCAACCCATAAGCCAAGACACGTAAAGCGCAAGCCATTTCGTTCCGTATCAATGAATTGGCTCTTGCCAAATATGTTAACCATTGGCGGGTTAGTCTCAGGTCTAACAGGTTTGCGATACGCGCTTGACGGCAAATGGATGGCGGCGGTAACGCTGATTGTTCTTGCAGCGATTTTTGATGCTCTTGATGGGCGGATGGCGCGCCTGCTTAAATCTACTAGCGCCTTTGGTGCTGCCCTTGACAGCTTGTCAGATGCCGTAGTTTTTGGTGTTGTTCCTGCTTTATGCTTGTATTTATGGGCATTGCAAGGTTCAGGAAACTTTGCTTGGGGAACCGCGTTATTCTTTGCCGTTTGTGTGTTGTTGCGCCTAGCCCGCTTTAATTCAGAATTGCCAGATAGGCCAGAATATACACAAAGTTTTTTTGTGGGCATTCCCGCGCCTGCCGCAGCCTTTCTAGTGCTCACACCGATTGTTGCAGATCATCTATTTAACACGAGTTGGCTCACAGATGAGACGACTGTTTCGCTTGTTTTAATAACGGTTGGTGCAGGGGCAGTAAGCACACTTCCGACCTTTAATGGCAAGACCTTTAAAGTGCCTAGTCAGGCGATTTTGCCTTTCCTTGCGCTTATTGCCCTGCTGGGCGCGATGATCGCGATGCGGCCATGGGTGGTATATTTAGGGTTGGCGAGCTTATATCTAGCCAGCTTCCCGATTTCCTGTATTGCTTTTTATCGCCGCCGCCGCAATTTTCAAAAGCGGCAGGCAAGTCCGGAATAAAGCTTGGATTTTTAAATCTTTTTCTGCTGCAATAGGCATAGCATTCAGTTTATGCTAGCCTTTTTTTTGAAACATTTAAGATTTATCGCGGTGGGGGATATTTGCTATCCCCAAAAAAACCTGCAATGCGCGAATGGCAGTGATAAAAACGTTAAAAAAGAGAAGCTTGAGAGAAGGCTTATGGCTGAAACACTTTTAGATAAATGCCTTGGGCGCAATATCCGTATGACCTCACAGCGCCAGACGATTATCAAAGTTATCGAAGGCTCAGATGATCATCCAGATGTAGATCAGCTTTATCTGCGCTCGGTTGCACAGGATAATACTATCTCTATAGCTACTGTCTATCGCACGGTTAAATTGCTAGAAGAAGCGGGCGTGATTGAAAAGCTGGAATTTGGCGATGGGCGCGCGCGCTATGAAGAAGCAAGAGAACATCATGAACATCTAGTGGATGTGGAAACAGGGGAAGTAATAGAGTTCTTCCATGCGGAGTTGGAAGCCTTGAAAGAGGAGATCGCCCAAAAAATGGGTTATGAACTCATTGATCACCGCCTAGAGTTGTATGGTAAGAAAATAAAGGACAGTTAAGATATAAGAGCTGTCTAATTGGGGTGTCTATACTTCATCTGGGGAGGGGATTAATGATGTCAGTAATTTGGGGGCGTTATACCTTATGGCTAGCCACCGCCTTAGCCAGCCTTGCTAGTATCGTTCTTGGGCTTGTCTTGCATAACTTCTTCTGGCTTGTTGCCCTCATTGCGGCAGCCTTATTTTTTCTCGGACTTTCAGATTATACCCAAAAAAGGCGCGGCGTGATTGCTAATTATCCTCTATTGGGGCGGATGCGCTATATGCTGGAATCTATTCGTCCAGAATTACGGCAATATTTCTGGGAAGCGGATACAGATGAATTGCCCTATTCACGTAATCAGCGCGCTATGGTGTATCAACGCGCCAAAGGAATTCTGGCAGCCCGGCCATTGGGTACCGTTCTGGATATTTATAAAGAAGACTATAACTGGCTAAATCATTCTATCGTGCCTAGCCATATTGAAGATAAGAATTTCCGGGTATGTGTGGGAGAGGGCGAGCACGCTTATCACTGCGCGTTATTGAATATTTCTGGCACTTCTTTCGGGGCGATGTCGCCGCCGGCTATTCAGGCGCTGAATAAGGGCGCAAAGCTAGGCGGTTTTGCCCATAATACGGGTGAAGGCGCATTTTCCAAATATCATGCTGCAGGAGGCGGGGATGTTATTTGGCAAATTTCGACAGGCTATTTTGGTTGCCGCACCAAAGAGGGCCATTTTGACGCGGATAGTTTTGCTGCCACTGCCAAGCAGTCGCAAATTAAGATGATTGAGATAAAAATTTCGCAAGGGGCAAAGCCTGGTCATGGGGGGATGTTGCTAGCCCCTAAGGTGACGCCGGAAATCGCTGAAACCAGAGGAATACCTGCTTATGAAGACTGTGTATCTCCCTCTCGCCATAGCGAATTTTCTACCCCTCGTGAGTTGCTGGAATTTGCGGCGCGCCTGCGTCAGCTTTCTGGTGGCAAGCCGGTTGGCATAAAATTATGCATTGGCCACCCTTGGGAGTTTGCCGCGATTGTCAAGGCGATGGTGGAGACCGATATTGCGCTGGATTTTATTACGGTTGATGGCGCGGAAGGCGGCACTGGGGCAGCGCCTGTGGAATTTACCGATCATCTGGGTTGCCCGTTGCGAGATGCGCTCGTTTATGTTGATAACACGCTAAAAGGGGCGGGGTTGCGTAAGCGGGTAAAAATTGCCGCGTCTGGAAAGATTGTTTCCGCCTATGATGTGGTTCGGCATATCGCGCTGGGGGCGGATTGGTGCAATATGGCGAGGCCTTTCATGTTTGCGCTTGGCTGTATTCAGGCACGCGATTGTGCCTCAGGAAATTGTCCAACTGGTCTTGCTACGATGAACCCGCAGCGGTACCGCGTTGTGGATATTGAAAAACGGGCAAAAAGGGTCGCCAACTTTCAGCAACATACTGTTGAATCAGTCGCAGAAATGCTCGAAGCCGCTGGCCTAAACAGCCCGCAAGAATTAAGCCGCCGACATATTGTTCGGCGCTTATCGGCTAGCCAGATCCAGCTAGCAGATCAAATTTACCCCAAAGTGGCGGATGGCGCATTGCTTCGTGGCGAGACGGTAGAAGATGCGCGTCTGGCCTCTTACTGGTACCGTGTTACGCCAGATAGCTTTGCGCCTACGAAGGCAAAATAGAGCCCAAAAGTACAAGCAAGAAAAAGGGGAGCGTTCCTGCACGCTCCCCCATTATTCATTTTGGCCTTCATTTTTTGTGCATTATGAGTAGATCAGACAACCTCGAACAGAATGTTGTCTTCCACAGGACTGTTTAAGAGCTCAAAGATATCGTCGCCCTCATAATTTATATCCCGCAATGTTATCTCATTGATTGAATAATCAAAATCAGGGGGCAGGGCGTCATGTTCCCCGAGATAATCAAATATCTCTTTATCACTATACCGTGTTGCTCGCGTTATTACCACGTCGATAGTATTATCGTTCGAATCTGGGATGAAATCTAGCGATATCCGTCCGTCATTAATCCAATCGGCCTGTACTCTAACTTTATCAGTGCCAATTTCAAAATCCATGACCTGATCGCCGAGATTAAGGCCATTAAATCTTTCGAGAACAAATATATCTGCACCTTCACCGCCATGAAATGTGTCATCGCTATCGCCGCTATATAAGATGTCGACTCCTTTACCGCCATTAAGCGTGTCATCGCCATCGCCGCCATATAAGGTGTCCTTTCCCCAGCCGCCATCTAGGATGTCATTTCCTTTGCCGCCGTGCAATGTGTCATTGCCGCCATCGCCGTAAAGGTCATCATTTCCGTCATTACCATGTAAGGTGTCACTGCTTTTGCCACCAAATAAAGTGTCATGACCATAACCCCCATATAACGTGTCCTGTCCGCCACCACCAAAAAGCTGGTCTTGGCCGTGACCGCCATGAAGTTTGTCATTTCCAGACCCGCCATATAATATATCATCGCCGCGATACCCATAGGCTGTATCATTGCCGCCGCCGCCAAACAATTTATCATTTCCAGCTAGCCAGACAGTTTTGCTGATATCATCACCATGCAGGATATCATCGCCGAGTTTGCCAATGAGTATATCATCTCCAGTGGAGCCAACCAGCACGTTATCGTGTTTATTTCCTTTTAACCTTCCGCCTTCATCAATGTGAAGATCAGGCTCAATATAACTATATCCAGAGGGGTCTTCCTCATCCAATACACGCACCCGCATAGCCTGCAATAAATCTTGATAAGTTTCATAGTGATCCGGGAGTAGTATCCGATGATGCCACACCCCTTGCGGCGTCTGATATTGTATATTGAGATACTTGTTTGTAAACTCAAGCAACAATATATCTTTTGCAGGTAGTTCAAACGTGGTTGTCCAACCGCCCGAATCGTTTCTAGTTGAGTCCGAATATCTTACACGTGGTTTGTAAGCCATTTTTTTGTTTCCTTTGCTCTGCTTTCTATGCAAGTCGTCGCTATGACAAGCGTTTTGTGCTTTCAATAATATACATTATGTGGCTCTAGGTTTTTACTGTGACACAACTGCTTTAAGCAGGGGTTCAACCAGAAAAAGTGATAAAATTTGGAGAGTATTCAGAGCACATAAAATATTGACTGTCTGCAACTAGTATAGCAGTCAAATGCTATAGCAATAGGTAAATGCCGGCATTCACGCAGATGTGAAGTATGTTTATAATTCTTTAAGTATTTATCTATAATGCTGTACCCCCAGTATAATGCTGTACCCCCAGTATAATATTGTACCCTCGGTATAATACTGCGCCCATCCCCTCCAATCGCCTCGAATACACAACAAATTGACAAGATAGGGGAAGGCTTGTCATACAGGTAGTCAGGCAAGCTCTGTCTGTTTGCCGCAATTCCTTGGTTCCTTCCCCGCCTCTCTATTTGGAATTTATCCTCTCTATTTGGAAATTATATTGATGCTGAAATCCTATTTATCCATGCCGCCAACCGTGTGGAGAATGACCGTCGCGCAAGGCCTGTCGATGAGTGTGATGAATATCAATATCATCAATACTGGGCTCGCAGGTGCGCTTCTTGCCCCCGCATTGTGGATGGCGACCTTGCCGCTTTCGTTGCAATTTGTAGCCGTGATGATGGCAACTTTGCCAGCATCTTTGCTGATGGCGCGTTTTGGGCGGCGACCTGTTTTTATCGCTGGGGTCTGTATTGCCCTTACCGCGACCCTGATACAGGGGCTAGCGCTTATTCGCGGGGATTTTGGACTTTTCATCACTGGATCTGTGTTGCTTGGCCTCTCGCACGGTACAGCACAGTTTTATCGCTATGCAGCGGCAGATGCGGTTGCAATAGCTGACAAGCCTAAGGCTGTTTCGTTTGTGCTATTAGGCGGATTGTTTGCCGCTCTTGTGGGGCCAGAAATAGCCTATAGATTTGTTGGTGCGGTGGATGGTGCGCCTTATGCTGGTGCATTTTTTGGGGCGGCGGGGGTACAGTTTTTTGCTTTCTTGGCGCTAGCCGGATTGGATATTCCTCCCCCTGATAGGCGTGCGGCTAGTGGGCGCCCCTTATCGGCTTTTTTCTCGACCGCGACTTTTCGCCTTGGCCTTGTCGTGGCGGGTCTAGGCTATGCGATGATGTCCTTTTTGATGACGGCAACGCCGCTGCAAATCGTAAATGTCAGCCATCTTGGGGCTGAAGAGAATGCCCGTGTTATTCAATGGCATGTCATTGCGATGTTTGCCCCCTCATTTTTTACTGGCTTTTTGGTGGCTAGGTTTGGGGTGCGGTGGATGATCGTGCTGGGCGGCCTGTTATATGGGCTAGTGGTAGTGTTTGCGCTGGCCGGTGTCAGCTTCTGGCATTATTTTATCGCCTTATTCTTGCTTGGTTTGGGCTGGAACTTTTTATTTGTTACCGGAACGACGTTAATAGCCCGTATTGCCAAGCCAGTGGAACGCGGCCGTGTGCAAGGCGTTTCCGATTTGATTATATTTGCTTGTGTGGCCATTGCCTCGCTCAGCGCGGGGGTTTTGCATTCTATGATTGGCTGGGACGGGCTGGTATTATCCTGTCTGCTGCCTATGGGGCTGATTATGGTGATGCTGCTGGCTACCCCACAATCGCGGTTGGATGCTGAAAAAGACCTATAGTAATGTCTTTCAGAAACACATATATGTTGCGGTGCACAATAATCATACCCCTGCGTATTAGTTCTAAAATAGAAACAATAACTTTCTTTGTAAGAAAAATTACATGAAAATGACAAAAAAAAGGTCGTGAGAAAGCTCACGACCAAGTTTAGGGAGGAAATGCACAATAACTGTTGTGCGTTGCAATATATGTAACATCATATAAACAATGTCAACAGTATTTACCTATTTTTTGAAGAAATTATCCAAGAATGGGTATAAAAATACACATTTCTGCCTTTGTGCTTCCAGTTTTCAACTTATTCTGGCTGATCTCAAAGCTATCCTAGGCTTCTGCTTGTCTAAATTAGATTTCTAGCTTGGGCAGGGATGCAAGAAGGCTTGCGAGTGTTGCGCCTTGCTTGCGCAAGCTATTAAGGCTCAGCGCATCATGGCGTTTCGCTAGGCGTTTTCCATTAGCATCAGATATGAGTTGATGATGCCAGTAAATTGGCGACGGCAACCCTAACAGGGCTTGTAATAGTCGGTGTATTTGGGTCACTGGGGCTAAATCTGCCCCGCGTACGACAAGATTTATATCGCTGTCTGCATCATCACTTACGGTGCTAAGGTGATAAGAGGCTGGACTATCGCGCCGCCCTAAAACCACATCGCCGAAACGAGTGGCATCGACGCGGTGCTGCGTGCCTTTATGATCGTGCCAGTAAAGAGACTTAGAAGGGCTGACTTCACCGATTGCGCGCGCACTATCTAGCCGCCAGACAGGGGTCATACCGCTGGCCTCTCTTTTGCGGCTTTCTTGTGTGTTAACTAAATGACGCGTAGAAGGCGCCGGCACTAAACCATCTTCAAAACTATGTGGCGCTGTAAGCAAGCTATCTGCTTCTTTGCGTGTAAGATAGCAAGGATAGATAAAATCGCCTTCTTGCAATGTTGCCAGCCTCTCTTCATATCTGGCTGTTCGCGCAGACTGATAGCATACAGGCCCCTGCCAGCTTATGCCCAGCCACAGCAAATCGTCAAAAATCTGTGTTGTGAACGCATCCTTGCATCTTGTGGTGTCCAGATCGTCAATACGCAGATGAAAATGTTCCGCGTTTGCGCCAGCAGCATACCATGCGCTAAGAGCTGAATAGGCATGCCCTAAATGCATATAGCCGGTTGGGCTAGGGGCAAAACGGGTGCGCACATTGCCGCCGCAAAGCTTTTGTAGTGAATCGGACGCTGGTATAGACGCCGGTGTAGACGCTGGTAGTTCTGACATGGCCTTTTTCGTATTTATTCCTATTTATCTGATTGACCGTTTGCGAGTCACTTATTGGTCTGGCTTATTGATCTGGCTTATTGGGCTCGCTTAAAGCATAAGCGATTAAGGGTAAGTATAACAATCTTGCTATCGCCAAGCATGCATGAAAAAATAATAAAGAAAGACAGCTTGCATAATCACTGAACGCAAGCCAGTTGAGGAGGTAAATAAAGGTGCGTTTTACACAAATGCCGATCGCGATTGATGGGGGGCGCCACCTTGCTGCCAGCCTATTTCAGCCAGATACAGAAAAAAGCATAAAGCCAAAGAAATTAGTAGTGCTGATGCATGGTTGGGGCGCAGATGGTCAAGATTTGCTGCCGCTTGCCCCCATGCTAGCCGGCAATTCATCCGGCCTAGCCATTATTGTGCCAGACGCGCCAGATATCTGTTCTGCCAATCCATTTGGCTGGCAATGGTTTGAACTCGCTAGCCCTGATTTATCGTCTGAGGTGATCGCTACTGCCTGTCTGAACGCCGCACCAGTAATTACCCAGATGCTAGAGGCGCTTTGTGATAGCTACCAGATTTCGGCAACAGACATCGTGTTGGGTGGTTTTTCGCAAGGCGGAATGATAGCGCTGAGTGCGGGGCTGTCTTATAAGCACGCGCTGGGCGGGATTTTTTGTTTGTCTGGTGGATGGTTAACGCCTAGCCAGGCTATCCTGCAAGAAACTGGCCTGCCAATATTGCTTGCGCATGGGGATGCAGACCCAGTAGTACCGCTGGCAATGATGAAAGCGAGCAAGACGGCGCTGATATCAAAGGGATTTGCGCCGCAACAGCTTGTCCGTCCGGCAATGCAGCATAGCATTGATGAGGCGGTGATAGATACGCTAGCCAGATTTATTGCCCAGTGTGGGGGTAAGCAGAGCTAGCTTCGCCTGTTTTATTTTCATCTCTTCATTTAGTGGCCTCTACATTTAGTGGCCTCTACATTTAGTGGTTAGTTTCATAAAACGATCACAATATATTGGAAGGATAAGGTAATCAGCCCTTGTCAGCTTTTCCTGTTCATGCTTGGATTAAGGGCATTAGATTTTTAATGCTATTATTTGGAGGCTTAGAAAAAAGATGAATGCTGGCATGCATCCCCCTGCGTTGGTATTGAATGCCGATTTTCGTCCCTTGAGCTATTTTCCGCTGTCCTTATGGTCATGGCAAGATAGCATCAAGGCTGTATTTTTGGAGCGGGTGACCATTATATCCGAATATGAAGAACAGGTCTCTTCGCCCTCCTTGCAGATGAACTTGCCTTCAGTGATTGCGCTAAAGGAATATATTCCGCAAAGTCGGCATCCTGCTTTTACCCGCTTTAATGTATTCCTTCGGGATAAATTTACCTGCCAATATTGTGATAACAGGCTACCTGCCAGCGATTTAACCTTTGACCATGTTATTCCCCGCTCCAAAGGGGGGCGTTCACGCTGGGATAATGTCGTGGCGGCCTGTAGCCCGTGTAATCTGAAAAAAGCGAATATGATGCCGCGTGATTGCGGTATGCATCCGCTGGTTAGCCCTATCCAGCCAACTGTCTGGCAATTGCAAGAACAAGGGCGCGGCTTCCCGCCTAACTATCTGCATCATAGCTGGCGCGATTATCTCTATTGGGATAGTGAGCTTATAGAAGAAGTTAATGATAATCTGCGATAAAGATTAAGCCGAGGAAGCCATTAAATCTAAAGCCATTAAATCTTTTCAGCGATTTTAATAGCGGTTTTACAGCCTGTAGAGATTATTTTTTGCATCAAATTATAAGCAGGCGCTTCGCGGCCATCATGGGCAACGGCGATATCACGGTGTTCTAGCTCCTCATCTCGGAACTTTGCCAACACCTCCACTAATTCAGGCTCTTTTTCTTTTGCCGATAAATCTTTGACCTGATTATCATAATGCGTGCCGATAACTTCTTCGACTGCAATGGTACAGGCCATCGCCGCCTTTGGCCCCATAGCAGCAGTAGCCGCACCCAGAATAAATCCAGCTGCCCCCCAAACAGGGTCTAACAAAGAAGGGCGCACCTTATATTCGTTCAGCAGATGGTCAAAGGCGTCCAGATGCTCTTGTTCTTGCTCCATCATATGCTGAATTTCAGAAGCATCAGGATGGTTCCCCAATATAGCGAGCTGGCCTTTATAGATGGTTTGGGCCGCACGCTCCCCTGCATGATTGACACGCAAATATTCCGCCAAACGGCTATCTGCTTTTTCGGGGTTCTGTATATCTTGAGCGGCGGGCTCGGAATGGGCATTTGGCATAACAAGAAAACCTGTGTTTTTACGGATATGTCTAGCCTATAAGATATAGGGTAATTTAGGGGTAAAGGCAAAGGGGCGGCGCCCTTTTTGCACGGCCGCGCTAGTTTGTCGCGACCAGCGATATGTTTGGTTTAGGCGCGATGCAGGCGCATCCCTGCTAGGCTAGCTTGCGCAAGGCTGAACAGCAAATTCCAGCCTGCCATAGAAACACCCAAAAATGACCACGCCACCTCATCACAGCGAATCACAGGGGTTACCAGAAGCTGATCTAATAATGCACTGCTCGATAAATTGTTATCTAGGGTTCCGCTACAGCTAGCAGGGCCCGCCCACAAGGCTTGTTCTACCCCAACATGATAAAAAGAAATGCCAGCATTCGTCAGGGCCAGCGCGGCTATTATAAATAAAACCAGCCCAGCGCGTAGTGAGGCTAGCCCCAACAGAGCGACAAGGATTATCAGGCCATGCGGCACGCGTTGCCAGATGCAAAGTTTGCAGGGCACAAGCCCGCCAAAATATTCAAAAGCAAAGGCGGTACTCAGTAATCCAGCCGATAACAGGCCGAGGATTACTATCATATTGTAAGTCTGCTTGTGCGATGAGAGTGAAGCCATCTTATAAATGCCCCGAAATTTCTTTTTCCCAAAATTACTTCTACTAGGCTCTGACTTCTATCTATCAGGAAGCAAGAACGGGTCAAGCTAGCCACGAATAAATTTCCATCTTGTAGATTTTAAGTAATATAAATACCTGCGCAAATGAGCAGCGCCAAAATAGAGGCAAACCCGGTCACCAGACGGACATCGCGGCGATGGGCTACCAGTCCGCCTACCAGCAAGAAGCGGGCCGTGCGGCCAACCAAAGATAATAGCAAAAACGGTAATAGCCCATAGCCAAAAAGCCCTGCACTTATGGCGATAATCTTATAGGGAAGCGGGGTGAAGGCACCAATAAGAACCAGCACTAATCCAAGCTCGTTAAACGCTGTAGAAACCTTGGAAAATAGCGCTTCGCCAGCAACGCGTTCAGGGAGTAAAATAGCCATTTGCGCGATTAAATCTTGCGCGGCAAACCCTAAATACCAGCCAATTCCCCCACCGATCACAGAGGCAAGCGCAGTGAATAAGCTTATGCGCACCCATGTGCTTGAGCGTGCCAGCACACAGGCGGCTAAATAGGGGTCTGTGGGTATTGGTATAATGATACTTTCTAATGCCGAAAACAGATATAGAAACAGCCTCGCTTTTTGGGTGCCAGCATGGAGAATAATAAAATCAAGAAGTGCAGAAAAATAAGAGCGCATATTAGACCTTATTGAAAATAAAAATAATTGAGAAAGGGGTCTTTGCCTACTATTATAATTTGCTTAAGCATAATGTTTATTCGCCAAGAGAAAATAGTCAAATTGGCAACTGGCTTGAATTCAACAAAACAAGCTTGCAGAATGGGTTTTATTAGTAGCTGATAATCGAGCTCTTGCCGATGATATCAAAGCTTGAAGCATTTATGAGACTTTGTACAATATAGACCATAATCACATTAAACACCCAAGGTTTAAAAACTATCTTAAGGTGGTCCGTTTTACTTGTTTAATGTATGATAATGGTGGGAGTACTCGGACTTGAACCGAGAAGCCTTTCGGCACTGGATTTTGAATCCAGCGTGTTTACCAATTTCACCATACTCCCAGATCATTGCCCTTTGGCGTCAAGGTTATATCATCGTCCACGCGCAAAAAGCAATGGGGGAAAGCTCTTGAACTTATACTTAAATTATGGGCTGATACAAAGGCAAGAATGGAGAGAAAATGGGTGAGCGCAGAACGCCAAAGAAAAATAGGCTGACTGGTTCTGCACAGGCAGACTGGGTTTTGAATTTCATATCAAATACAAAAGCAACCGATATTCCTAAAGATGTTCGTATTCATGCTCGCTATCTTTTGCTTGATCTCATAGGCGTTGCAGCAGCGGGCAGCGGCACACCAAATGCGAAAATTATAACTGATTTTGCGGCAGCCAGTATGACAGCGGGACCGCTTGCCCCTGCTGCGCCTATCTTATTTGACGGACGACTCGTGAGCCCGGCAGGGGCCGCCCTTGCCGGCGGAATGATGATCGATTCTATCGATGCTCATGATGGGCACAAGCTGACCAAAGGGCATGTGGGCTGCGCGCTCCTGCCATCGGTTTTGGCCGCTCTGGCAGCTACCGGACGACAAATAGATGACGAAGAGCTGCTCACTGCTCTCGTTATAGGGTATGAAATTGGCGTCCGGTGTGGCATGGCCTTGCATACCTCGGTATCTGACTATCATACCTCCGGCGCGTGGATGGCAGTAGCTGTTGCAGGGGTAGTCGGTCGATTATATGGCCTGGATTCGAAGCAGATTTGGCATGCAATGGGAGTAGCAGAATATCACGCTCCACGAAGCCAGATGATGCGTGTAATTGACCATGCTACTATGTTAAAGGACGGGTCAGGGTGGGGTGCGATGGCAGGTGTTAGTGCAGCTGATTTAGCTAAGGCAGGTTTTACAGGCGCGCCAGCCCTCATAGTTTTGGACGACGGGTTGTCAGAGATTTGGTCTGATTTAGGGCAGTGCTGGCGGACAACCGAACAGTACATAAAACTTTGGCCTGTCTGCCGATGGGCCCAGCCTGCTATGCAGGGGGTAATCGAAATTTTGAAGCGGTCACCTATTGCCCCTGAGCAGATTAACCAGATTGAGATCAATACTTTTCATGAAGCGCTGCGCTTGGCCAGCCCACATCCTATCTCTGGTGATGAGGCTCAATATTCGATTTGTTGGCCTGTCGCGGCCTCTGTCTTTGCGGTCCATGAAGGCCGGCATTTCGGGGCCTGGGATGTGTCCGAAGCGGCTTTGATGCGAGCAGATATTCATGACCTAAGTGGGCGGATCACGTTGAGTGAGGATGCTGGGTTCAACGCTGTTTTTCCGGCCAAACGTCAGTCACGGGTGAAGGTTCGCCTCATCTCAGGCGCCTGTCTTGAGGCAGTAACCCTTGACACAATAGGCGACCCAGAAATGCCGGTCAGCTATGATGAGATAGTCACCAAATTTAAACAACTTCTTGCAGCAAGCCGTCATTGCGCTCTCTCTGACCAGCTTCTGAATGCGTGTTTATTGCGGAAATCTAGCGGTCCACAGATGACTAGCTTGCAAGAAATTCTTTACCAACATTAAAGGATGAATGTCGTATACAGAACAAGTTTATAAAAATATAGGACATTTGTTCCGCCGAAAGCCTTGCCCCTGCTCTTGAATATGTTAGGGTTGTAAACAATTGCTCAATTGTTGTGTTAAGAATGGCTGTTTTTATAATTATAAATTGCTCGATGCGACTATTAGAGATGAAGTGATATGCAATATCGCGATTTTCGAATATTTTAGGGAGAATAGTAATGTCACAAGATACAATCAACGGAAAGCCTTTGCACAAAAGCGTAGAAATGTACGCAGAGGAGTGTAAGGCGGGACAGTTATCGCGCCGTGAATTTATGGCTCGGGCAACCGCTTTGGGCGCAACTACCACAGCTGCATATGCGCTGATAGGCATGAATCCGTCCGAAGCCGCTGTCAAGTGGACAAACCCGCCAAAGATGGGTGGTACGCTGCGTATCCAGCAGGAAGTGCGCGCTTTAAAAGACCCACGCACATTTGACTGGTCACAGATTGCTAACTTTTGTTCGGGATGGCTTGAATACCTGGTTCAGATAAACCGTGATGGTTCTATTTCTGGCGTGTTGCTCGAAAGTTGGGAAGTTAACCCAAGCGCCACTACATACACACTAAACGTGCGTAAAGGTGTGAAGTGGAACAATGGTGATGATTTGACAGCTGAAGATGTGGCACGCAATTTTGAGCGGTGGTGCGATAAGAGCGTTGAAGGTAACTCAATGGCTGGCCGCATGGCGTCGTTGATCGACCCGGCAACTGAAAAGGCGGGCGCGGGCGTTATTGAGGTTGTCGACAGTCATACTGTTCGTTTGAACCTGCCAATGCCAGATATTACCATTATCGTTGGTGCAGGTGACTACCCGGCATCGATTGTCCATTCATCACACGACGACACTGCTGAAGGTATGTTGTCCAATCCTGTTGGAACTGGCCCCTATTTACCGGAAAGCATGGAAGTTGGTGTTAAAGGAGTTTTGGTACGTAACGAAGCCCACAGTTGGTGGAATGAAGGCAACGGGGCATATTTAGACCGCGTTGAATATATCGATTACGGGACAGACCCAGCCGCATTTGTTGCTGCCGCCGAAGCTGAAGAAATAGATATGCTGTATGAGACAACTGGTGAGTTTGTTGGTGTATTTGATGACCTTGGTACTTGGGGTAAATCAGAAGCTATAACAGCTTCCACAATCGTTATTCGTCCAAACCAGCAGGCAGAAGTTGATGGCAAGAAGCCGTATGCTGACGCCCGTGTGCGTCGCGCTTTGGCAATGGCTGTCGATAACTCTGTGTGTCTTGAGCTAGGTTATGCCGGTCTTGGAACACCTGCTGAAAACCACCATGTCTGCCCAATTCACCCTGAATATGCCAAGCTTCCGCCACAGAAAGTGGACGGAGCCGCTGCTAAGGCATTAATGGAAGAAGCTGGTATGGGTGATTTTGAACATGAGCTCATCTCAATTGATGACAACTGGCGTAAAGACACAACCGACGCGGTTGCTGCTCAGTTGCGTGAAGCCGGCATCAAGGTGAAGCGGACCATTCTTCCTGGGTCAACCTTCTGGAATGACTGGGTTAAATATCCGTTCTCCTCAACCAACTGGAATCAGCGGCCGCTGGGTGTTCAGATTTTGGGTTTGGCGTACCGGTCTGGGGAAGCCTGGAACGAAGCAGGGTTCAGCAATGAAGAGTTTGACACGCTTTTAGCCAAAGCAAATGGTATCCCTAGCGCTGATGAACGCCGTGTTGTGATGGAACGGCTTCAGCAAATCATGCAAGAAGAGGGTGTGGTCATCCAGCCTTACTGGCGTTCTCTCTATCGTCATGCAAAGAAGAGCTTGGTTGGAGCGGAAATGCATCCAACCTTTGAAATCCGTCCCCAATATATCGGTTTCAATGCTTAAGCTTTGGTATCATACCGACAGAGGCCGGAGATTTTTCGGCCTCTGTTATTTTTTTAAAGGGATATTCTTAATTTCTGCTCTGGCTTTTTGTTAGGCCTTTTAGTTGCAATCAAATACAAAGAAGACAAACACTTAAAGGATATGGCCTTCACAAGTGTTATCGGGGAGGGGCTATGCTCCTGTTTTTAATCAAACGACTTGGCGTGATGGTGCTTACTGCGCTCGTGCTCACGTTTGTAGTATTTTATCTTACCAACCTTTATCCGAACTTGGAAAAGTTAGCTAAAACGCAAGCCAACAACCGAATGACAGATGCAGAGGTGGCGACTTGGCTGGATAACCGAGGCTATAACCGGCCTATTCTCGCTCGATATGGTGAGTGGCTAGGGGTTGTGCCGGGTTGGACCCGCACAGATGATAATGGCGCGACCACTGGGCGTTGTATTTCATCCAAAGTACCAGTTGATGTTGCGTCGCGGTTTTGTGGTGTTGTGCAGGGTAATTTCGGCTTTTCTTCTGTATTCAAAGAACCGGTATCCACGATTGTCAACCGGCGCTTGTCTCTGACTGGCGTCTTGATGTTTTGGGTTATGATGGTGATGGTCCCGTCGGCCCTTGTTATAGGCGTTTTGGCGGGGATGCGTGAAGGTTCTCGTACTGACCGCAGCTTGTCAACATTCTCTATTATAACCACGGCTACGCCAGAATATGTGTCGGGCGTAATTTTTATCGTGGTATTTTCAAGCTCAGCCGTAGGCTTGAAGTGGTTCAAGGGCACTGCCACTTCTGCTATGGATGAGGTGACTTTTGCCAACTTTACACTGCCAGTTATGACAATGGCACTGTATGGAATGGGTTATATTGCGCGGATGACGCGGGCCTCTATGGCAGAGGTGATGACCTTACAATATATCCGCACTGCGCGGTTAAAAGGGGTCAGCTTTCCAAAGATTGTGATAAAGCATGCCCTGCGCAACGCGTTAATCGCCCCGTTCACTGTTATCATGTTGCAGTTTCCGTGGCTACTTACAGGCGTTGTGGTGGTTGAAACTCTTTTTAATTACAAAGGCTTTGGCTGGACCTTGGTTCAGGCTGCTGGAAATAATGACATTGACCTTCTGCTGTCCTGTTCAATTGTGGCTGTGCTGGTAGTTCTTGTGACACAACTGATTTCGGATATCGGGTACGTGTATTTAAACCCTCGTATCCGCATAACATAGGTCTCGGGCGGGGAGATGACTTCTATGGAACTTTTATCTTGGGGTGAAATTTTCGCAAAAATTCTCTGGCAGTTCACGCCAGTCTGGGTGGCAATGGGTGTGATTATGTCCATTTCGATTGTGTATAAACGCCGCTTAGGATTGTACGGCAGGCTCTATGATAGCCCTGTAGGTATCACAGGTTTTGCAATAGTTTTGTTCTGGGTCCTAACAGCCTTTCTGGCTGATATGATTATTACTGCGGATCCGCTGCACCAAGTTTCAGGCATGAAGAACAAAGTTCCCGGCACGCCTGTGCGCGGCGTGGAAGAGGCTTGGTATCTTCTGGGCGGGGATAATCTGGCACGTGATATCTTCAGCCGAATGGTGATGGGCGCAAGACATGTTCTATCTATTGCGCCGGCGGCTACAGCGTTTGCCTTTATGGTCGGGATTACGCTTGGCTTGCCTGCCGGATATTATGGGCGTCGTCTGGATACTAACTTATCGTTTCTTGCTAATCTGGTCTTGGCTTTTCCAGTCATTTTGCTGTTCTACCTGTTGGTCACACCTGAAATTCGTGATGAGGGTATTCCAATTTTCATGGCAGCGGTGCTGTTTTTGTTTCCAGTTATATTTT
>JAKMFL010000050.1 GCA_022425485.1 Alphaproteobacteria bacterium
TAAATAGGCAACCCCTCTTATATCTGTTTTTACAGTAATGGTTTCATAAGCCATATTTTTGCTTTCCTTGAAAAATTGAAGCCTAGCGAGGGCGCAATCCCATTTCTGTTACCAGTGCTTCGCTCGCCTTTAAGGCCTCGCGATCTAATCCAGTTTGCCAGCCAGCGGCAATTAGCGCGTCATGCAAGAGGCCAGTACTGACATTGCCCTTTGCGCCTGGCGCAAACGGACAGCCGCCCAACCCGCTAACAGAGGCATCAAATTTGCGAATGCCATAGCTAAGGGATGTCATCACATTTTCTACTGCATAATTATAGGTATCGTGAAAATGCCCGACGAGGATATCAGGGTTTAACTTGGCTGCGATGATATCCAGCAATGCTGAGACACTCTCTGGTGTAGCATGACCGGTAGTATCGCCAAGAGATATCTCATAGCATCCCATTTCCAACAATGCTTCAGCCATCTCTAGCACAGATTCAGGCTGAACTGCACCTTCATAGGGGCAGTGAACCACAACCGAGATGTAGCCGCGCACAGCTATGCCTTCGCGGCTGGCCGCGGCGACCACGGGGCGAAACCGCTCTAGGCTCTCTTGTTTGCTACAATTAATATTTTTTTGGCTAAACCCTTCGCTTGCCGCACCAAATACCGCGACCTCATCAATATTTGCTGCCTTTGCATCTTCAAAGCCCCGCATGTTTGGAGTCAGCACGGCATAGCGCATACCGGGTGCACGGGTAATGCCTGCCATAACCTCTGCTGCATCACCAAGCTGTGGTACCCATTTAGGGGAGACAAAGCTGGTGGCCTCTATCAGCGAAAAACCTACCTTATTCAGACTGTTAATCAGCGCAATTTTATCTTTTGCTGCAATTTTTTCAGGCTCATTCTGCAAGCCATCACGCGGCCCTACCTCATAGAGATGAACGTGATTCTCTGGTAGATTCTTTGGTAGATTCTTTGGCATTTTATCCAAGCCCTTCTATCAGTCTAACTCTTCGCTTTCGCGAAAATGCAGTAAAATATCGCCTTCATTAACGCCTTGGCCAGATGTAACCAGAATATCGTCAATGATACCATCTTTAATGGCGGTCAGGTTTTGTTCCATCTTCATCGCTTCTATTCGTATCAGGCTCTGCCCTTCGCGCACCCGCTCTCCATTTTTGACATTTATGGCTGTAATGGTAGCTGTCATGGGGGCAGTAAGCACATTTTCTGTTGATGTTTTTTCTTCTGCAGGAATAAAATCTATCGCCGTAAATTGCCAGTTCTGCCCATCAAATGACAGGCTGACATCATCGCCAACGCGCACAGTTTCTGCCTTGTAAGAGGTTTGCGCATAGGTGAAGTGCCAGATATCACGATCTTTCAGGCTGTTTTGGCGCAGCTTGGTAACCTCTATAGCGACATCGCGGTGATAGAGGCGGAAGTTTTCCTTGCTACATAGCGCAAGCACACAATCATAGACCGTCCCATCGCGCCCGCGCAGCTTAAATGGGGTCTGCCCGTCATCCCATTGCCGCCAGCCTGCAAGAGCTTGTCTAAGGTCGGTTAGGCTAAGGCAGGCAACAAGTAAAGCAACAGGTGTTGCAGGGGCTTCTGCGCTCAACGCCTTCAGGTTGGCGTCAATGAGATGGGTATCTAATTTGGCGGCACGTACCTCTTCATTTGCACAGAGATGAGCCAGAAAGCTTAAATTACTTTGTGTACCTAAGAGGTGCGTGCGGCTTAAATTTTCTTGCAAATTTGACAACGCTTCCTCACGGCTTTGCCCATAGCTGATAATTTTAGCGATCATCGGGTCATAAAAGCGTGAGACCTGTCCGCCGCTTTCAACGCCTGTATCAATTCTAATATGGGCATCTTCGGCAAAGCAAAGGGCGGTGATTGGCCCGGGGCAGGGGCGGAAATCATAACGCGCATCCTCTGCATAAAGACGTGCTTCTACGGCATGTCCGCTAAAGCCTATAGCTTCTTGTTTTAGCGGTAGCGCTTCGCCTGCTGCTACGCGCAGTTGCCATTCTACAAGGTCAATACCTGTTATGGCTTCAGTCACAGGATGTTCAACTTGCAAACGGGTATTCATTTCCATGAACCAGAACCCATCTTCACGCAGGCCATCCTTGCCATCAGCAATAAATTCTATTGTGCCAGCGCCCACATAATCAATAGATTTGGCCGCCATCACGGCTGCCTTTGTCATGGCCGAACGTACCGCTTTTGGCATATCCGGAGCAGGGGCTTCTTCAAGTACTTTTTGATAGCGGCGTTGTAGCGAGCAATCGCGCTCAAACAAATGCAAATGGTTGCCATGCGTGTCAGAGAATATTTGCACTTCAATATGGCGTGGGGCGGTGATATATTTTTCGATGATAACCTTATCATCGCCAAAGCTGGTCGCGGCCTCTCTTCTTGCTGATTCTAGCTGCGCCTTGAAATCACCTTCGATCTGAGCCAAGCGCATCCCTTTGCCGCCGCCGCCCGAGCGGGCTTTAATCAGCACAGGATAACCAATTTTAGCTGCCTCTTTGCTAAGGCGTTCATCGGACTGCTCTTGCCCATCATAGCCCGGTACAACAGGAATACCAGCAGTGGCCATCAATTGACGCGCGCTGTCTTTACGCCCCATTTTTCGGATGGTTTCTGCCGGTGGGCCTATAAATCGTAAGTCAGCTTTCTGGCATGCTTCAGCAAAATCAGGGTTTTCAGATAAAAACCCATATCCCGGATGTATCGCATCAGCCCCGCTATTTTTAGCTGCCTCTATAATGGCTGGAACATTAAGATAGCTTGCACTTGCTTCTGCGGGGCCAATAGATATCGTCCGGTCAGCTAGACGCGGATGCAGCGCATCTTTATCTGCATCAGAATAGAGGGCAACTGTCTGAATGCCCATTTTCTGGGCTGTCTTAATAATTCGGCAGGCAATTTCCCCGCGATTAGCGATAAGTAAGGTTTTTATCATCGGCTGTATCTCAGCATTCTAATTTCTCTTACATTCTAAAGACAGGCGCGAGGCGCGGTTGGCGCGGGGCGTTTGCCACAATCTTTAAGCAAAGTGCGAGCACATCACGTGTCTTTAACGGGTCAATAATGCCGTCATCCCATAGCCGCGCTGATGCATAATAAGGATCGCTCTGGGCGTTAAATTGATCCAAAACAGGTTGCTTAAATGCGGCTTCTTCCTCGTCACTCCAGCTCTTGCCTTGCTTATCAAACCCAGCGCGGCGAACACGCGCTAGCACGCCTGCGGCTTGCTCTCCGCCCATGACAGCAATTTTGGCATTTGGCCACATCCATAAAAAATTGGGAGAATATGCGCGTCCACACATGCCATAATTACCAGCGCCATAAGACCCACCAACAATAACTGTCAATTTTGGAACATTTGCGCAAGACACTGCCGCTACCAGCTTGGCGCCATCTTTGGCAATACCGCCTGCCTCATAAGAAGAGCCAACCATAAAGCCAGTGATATTTTGCAAGAATAGAAGCGGGATATTTCGCTGGCAGCATAGCTCTATAAAATGCGCTCCTTTTTGCGAACTTTGCGAGAAGAGCACCCCGTTATTAGCGAGTATGCCAACAGGGGAGCCGTCAATATGGGCAAAGCCGCATACCAGCGATGCGCCAAAACGCGCTTTGAACTCATCAAATTTTGAGCCATCAACAAGCCGAGCGATAATTTCGCGTGCATCATAAGGCTGTTTGGGATCCGCTGGAATGATGGATAATAATTCGTCGGCTGGATAGCGTGGGGCAATAGCAGGCTTGCTAGGGTATTCGCCGGGGTATTCGCCAGGGTATTCGCCAGAGTATTCGCTAGTTTTGATATTTAGATTGCCTACAATATCCCTGGCTAGCGTTAGCGCATGGTCATCATTATCTGCTAGATAATCAGCAACACCAGAAAGCCGTGTATGTGTATCGCCCCCGCCAAGCGTTTCTGCATCTATATCCTCGCCTGTAGCTTCTTTGACAAGCGGCGGGCCAGCTAGGAAAATAGTGCCTTGCCCCGCAACGATAATAGCCTGATCTGACATGGCGGGTACATAGGCGCCGCCTGCGGTGCATGACCCCATGACCACGGCGATTTGCGGAATACCTGCCGCGCTCATGCGGGCTTGATTATAAAAAATACGGCCAAAATGATCTCGGTCTGGAAAAACCTCATCCTGATTAGGCAGATTAGCCCCACCAGAATCCACTAGATACAGACAAGGTAGATTATTTTGCTCGGCAATCTCTTGTGCCCGCAGATGTTTCTTAACCGATAGCGCATAGTAAGTACCGCCCTTAACCGTTGCATCATTACAGATAATCATGCACCAATTGCCAGATATTCTACCTACCCCAGCGATAAGTCCAGCAGCGGGTATTTCATCATCATATAACCCCCATGCCGCAAACATGCCTATCTCTAAAAAGGGAGAGCCTTTATCTAGCAGACGGTCAATACGGGTGCGGGGCAGCAGCTTGCCGCGGTTGATATGACGCGCACGTGATGCCTCGCTGCCGCCTTGTATAATTTTTTTTGCACGCTTAGCCGCTTTTGCAGTTAGCGCCAACATGGCTTGCCGGTTTTCTTGCGCTGTGGTTGTGCCAGCGGAATGTTTGGATGTCAGGATGGTCATACTAGCCTCTGATCTCTTCTTTAATTTATCCGGCGTTTACAAGGGTTCAGCTGGTTTCTTCAAACAGCTCGCGTCCAATAAGCATTCTGCGTATCTCCGAAGTGCCCGCCCCTATTTCATAGAGCTTGGCATCTCGCAATAAGCGGCCTGCAGGATAGTCGTTAATATAGCCATTTCCGCCTAGACACTGGATAGCTTCTAGTGCGATTTGTGTCGCTTTTTCAGCGGCATATAAAATACAGCCCGCAGAATCTTTGCGGGTTGTCTCGCCGCGATCACAGGCGGCTGCCACCGCATAGACATAAGCACGGCAAGCATTCATAGTGGTGTACATATCCGCAATTTTACCTTGCATGAGCTGAAAGGTGCCGATCGGTTGGCCAAATTGCTCACGCTCATGAATATAGGGCGTAACAACATCCATGGCCGCCGCCATAATGCCGACAGGGCCAGCGGCCAATACTACCCGCTCAAAATCCAGCCCTGACATTAACACATTTACCCCTCGGCCTTCCTCGCCCAGCACATTTTCAAACGGGACTTCACAATCTTCGAACACAAGCTCGCAGGTGTTAGAGCCGCGCATCCCCAACTTATCTAGCTTTTGTGCGGTGGTGAACCCAGCCATTTCCTTTTCTATCAGGAAGGCTGTGATACCGCGCGAGCCAGCATCGGCATCTGTTTTGGCATAAACGACCAGCGTACTGGCATCCGGGCCGTTAGTAATCCACATCTTATTGCCGTTTAGCACGAACCTATCATTGCGTTTTTCTGCGGCTAGACGCATGGAGACAACATCTGAGCCTGATGAGGGTTCGGACATAGCTAATGAGCCAACATGCGCGCCCGAAATTAGCTTTGGCAGGTATTTCTGCCTTTGCTCATGCGTGCCCCATCTGGCAATTTGATTTACGCACAGATTAGAATGCGCACCATAGGATAATCCAACGGATGCAGAGGCGCGGCTAATTTCTTCAATCGCCACACAATGGGCTAAATACCCCATGCCTGCACCGCCTTCAGCTTGTGGTACGGTGATGCCATGTAATCCAAGCTGCCCCATTTTTTCCCACAGATCAGATGGAAATTCATTGCTCTTATCAATGTCATCTGCTCGCGGGGCGATTTCATCTCTGGCAAACCTGCGCACCATATCCCGAAGCGCGTCAATCTCTTCGCCTAGATTGAAGTTCATTTCTTTATCAAACATGGGCTTGTTTTCCTTTGATAGGCATTATTTTTCTAGATTGATTGTTATTCTGGTCTTGGTTCTGGCTAGCCATTGGCACTGCAACAGATCGCATGACAAGAGATACGTAAATATTTTCAATTTGATGGCGTGTTAGGCGGCCTTGCTGGCGAAACCAACTCGTTACACCTGTCAGCATAGCCAATATAGCCATCGCACTCACATGAATATCATCACAGGCCATCTGCCTTTGCTGTACACCAAGGGTAAGAATATCTTTCAAGATAGTTTCATAATTGCGGCGGAGCGCTTCGATAATCTTAAAATTTTCTGGCTCTAATGCCCGCAACTCCATATAGGATAAAAACACTTCATTTGGCAGGGCTGTATGATAGCTGATATGAAAGCGGACAAAGGCTTCAAGCTGCGTTTGCGCATCCCTCTGACAAGCGTTTGCGCTGGCGTAATAGGCGCTGAGTAGCGCGCGCATATGGTCTTCCATTATCGCCATCAGAATATGTTGTTTGGTGGTGAAATGATTATAGAGTGCGCCTGCACCAACCCCTACATCGAGCGCTATTTCGCGCATACTAACAGCCGCATAGCCTGAACGCGCAAACAACGCAAGGCTACTCGCTAGAATACGTTGTCTCGTTTGCTCTCCTTTGATGCCGGCGGGCCGTGCCATTTCACCCCTCTTATGATTAAATGAACGTTTGTTCATTTTTTAGGAATGGAAATTATTTGTCAAGCATCTTGGCCCCAAGCGGCGCGCCAAAGGAGATGTATTTTATCAAGAAGGGAAGGCGGGAGGCTTAGCGGATTATTTTACCCAGCCAGATAAATTCTCATCAACAATTTGCCGGATCACCGCCATGCCTGGTTCGCTCGCATTTAAACAGGGGACGTAATCAAACTGGCCGCCGCCATGCTCATGAAAGCTTTCCTGACCTTCCATTGCCAGCTCTTCCAGAGTTTCCAGACAATCAGCTGAAAATCCAGGCGCCATTAGCGCAAGAGAAGCTACTTTCTCGTCACCTAATTTTTCTAATGTTTTATCTGTGTAGGGTTGCAACCATGGCTCTGAGCCGAAACGAGACTGGAAACAGACATGAAATTTGTCGCTCTCCCAGTTCAGTTTTTCACGCACCAGACGCGCTGTTTTCATGCAATGACAATGATAGGGATCCCCTTGCACGAAATAGCGATAAGGAATGCCATGAAACGAAAGCATTAGATGTTCTGGCATTTCACGCCCTTTGAAATAATCCCCTAGCGAGCGGGTTAACGCCTCAATATAAGCAGGGTGATCATGCCAAGGTGGCGCAGTACGAATAGCCGGTTGCCAGCGTTGTTTTAGCGCCCAGGTAAACACCTCATCATTCACTGTGGCAGTCGTAGAGGCAGCATATTGTGGATAAAGCGGGATAATGACAAAGCGATTGCAACCTGCTGCTTTCATAGCTTCTAGCCGGTCAGGGATAGAAGGCTGGCCATAACGCATGGCCCAATCCACCATTAAATCCTCACGCTCTCCATAATGTGCTTGCAGCATTTCGGCTTGTAGGCGCGTATATTTGCGCAAAGGCGATCCATCTTTATCATCTTTCAGCCAGATTTTATCATAAGCTGCGCCCGAGCGTTTAGGGCGAATATTCAAGATAATCAGATTGAGAATCAACCACCAAAGCAAGCGCGGGACTTCAATAACCCGTCTATCGGACAAAAATTGCTTTAAATAGCGCCGCATGGATTTTTTGTCTGTGGCATCTGGCGTGCCTAGGTTTACGAGCAGTAAGCCTGTTTTGGCATGTGAGGGCCAGTTTGGATGGTCATCTGGAATTGGCTTTACGCTCATCGTGGAATTACCCCTTGAAAAGTCAAAGGCTGTCCCAAAACAGCCATCAAATCTATCTGCATTTGATATAGGTGGACAGACAGCTAGGTCTAGCCTGTTAACCGATTAATCGGGGGAAAATCTGGCTGATAGGCTGGCGGCTGAACTTGCCGAAATACGATATCTAGACAATCGACAAGATTATCTATCATCTCTTTGGTATGAAGCGGCCCCGGCGTAATACGCAGCCGTTCGGTACCGCGCGGCACAGTTGGATAGTTAATAGGCTGTATATACAGATTATGATCTTGCAATAACGTCCAGCTAATCTCAGATGTTTTTATCGCATCAGCGACCATAACAGGCACAATATGCGTGGTGCTATTCATTGCTGGCAGCCCACGCTCCAGCAGTCTTTGTTTAAGATAGCTTGCTTGTTCTTGCTGTTTTTTGCGTTCTTCATTCGAGCTACGCAAATAGCGGATAGAAGCAAGGGCAGCCTCGGCTAATGCAGGTGGCATTGCTGTTGTAAAAATAAAACCAGAGCCATAGCCACGCACCGCATCACAAAGGGCATCACTGCCAGCAATATAGCCTCCCATCGCACCAAAAGCTTTGCCTAGCGTGCCTTGAATAATATCAATCTCATGCTCAATGCCGTCGCGCTGGGCAATACCGCCGCCCTCTGCGCCATACATACCCACCGCATGAACCTCATCTAAATAGGTCATGGCGTTATATTTTTTGGCGAGTGCTACAATCTCACTGATAGGAGAGACATCACCATCCATGGAATAAACCGATTCAAAGATGATAATCTTATGCCGCTCTTTGGGAAGGGACTTAAGCAGTTCTTCCAGATGCGCTGTGTCATTATGGCGGAAGATCATCTTTTCCGCACGGCCATATCTGATTCCCGATATTATAGATGCGTGGTTCATCGAATCAGATAATATAATGGGGTTATCCAGCAAGCTGATAAGTGCGCTGATAGAGGCTTCATTAGCGACATAACCAGAAGTGAACACTAACGCCCGTTCTTTGGCATGAAGGCTGGCTAGTTCATCCTCAAGCGCAACAATAGATGCGCTCGTGCCTGAAATATTACGCGTACCGCCAGCCCCTGTACCATGTGCGCTTACCGCATCCCGCATGGCTTCGATGGCGTGTTCGCTTTGGCCCATCCCAAGATAATCGTTTGAACACCAGATGATAACTTCCCTGCCACCTGATGGGTGATTCCATAAAGCATAGGGGTGGCGTCCTGTAAGACGTTCAAGTTCAACAAAATGCCGATACCTGTTCTCGTCCTTCAGTTGCCCTACTTTTTCTTGTAACAGCGACTGATAATCCAACTGACTTCCCCATTTTCAGCTTGAGTGCGATAAAATATCGCTTGCAAAACGCCACTTGACCCTAGTTTCGAAGGATAGCCGCTTTGCCATCTAGCATCAATAACAGATGCTGGGGTGCGACAATTAGGATGTTTAAGGGCAAAAAAGGGCTATTCTGCCGCCACTGTATCTGCCGGTATTTTAAGCCTAGCTGCCGCAAATTTAAGCTCAGGTATTTTGCCATAAGGGTCAAGCGCTGGGTTGGTAAGCATGTTGGCAGGCGCTTCGGTAAAACAAAAAGGGATAAAAATCATCCCTTTTGGCAGATTTGGATCAATACGCGCAAATAGCGCAATTTCGCCGCGCCGCGTTTCTACCGCTACAGTTTGCCCGGGGGCAATCGCCAAATCAGACATATCCTCAGGGCTAATATGTACCTCTGCTTCAGGCTCTAATGCATCCAATACATGCGCCCGCCTCGTCATAGAGCCGGTATGCCAATGCTCCAGCAGCCTGCCTGTAGACAACACTAACGGAAAAGCGTCATCTGGCACTTCATCTGGTGGCAGCACAGAGGCTGGTGTCATCCGCCCGCGTCCGCTAGGGGTGGGAAAAGCATCAGCGAAGATAACATCTGCACCAGCGCTATGCTCGTCTTTGCAAGGATAGGTGACCGCATCTTCTATCTCTAAACGCTGCCATGTAATCCCTGTTAGGGAAGGCATCACAATGCGCATTTCATTGAAAATATCTACTGGGCCCTGATAATTCCAGTTTTGCCCCATACGGTTTGCCAATTCCTGAATTATCCACCAATCCTGACGCGCATCACCCGGCATGGAAACGGCAATCCGCCCCATCTGCACGCGGCGATCTGTGTTGGTTACGGTGCCAGTTTTCTCAGGGAAAGCCGAAGCTGGCAGGATTACATCCGCAAAGGCTGCTGTTTCGGTCATAAAAATATCTTGAACGACCAGATGCTCTAGACGCGCAAACCCTTCTCTTGCGTGGGCTTGGTCAGGGTCAGACATAACCGGGTTTTCGCCCATAACATAAATACCCTTAATGTTTTTGTCATAGGCAGCATCTGCAATTTCAACCACTGTCAGCCCTTTTTCTGAATCTAGCTCAACGCCCCAGAGATTTTCATACTCGTCCCGAACCTGCTTATCTTCTACAGATCGGTAATCAGGGAAAAACATGGGGATAAGACCTGCATCAGACGCGCCTTGCACGTTGTTCTGGCCGCGCAAGGGATGCAAGCCTGCCCCCGGTTTGCCAACATTACCTGTTAGCAGGGCTAGCGATATCAGACAGCGCGCATTATCGGTGCCGTGAGTATGCTGGGATACGCCCATACCCCAGAAAATAATACCCGCATCAGCCGCAGCAAATTGGCGGGCAACAGACCGTATGGTTTCCGCCTCAATCCCGCAAATAAGTGCCATCTTTTCTGGGCTAGTGGCCTTGGTCTGCTCAACAAGGGCATCAAAGCCTTCTGTGTGGGCTTCAACATAGGCTTTGTCGTAAATTTGCTCATCAATGATGGTGTGCAGCATGCCATTCAGAAGGGCTACATCACTGCCCGGCACAAAGTTTAGCGAAGCCTCAGCATACCGATCTAGGGCTTGGCCGCGCGGGTCCATCACAAAAAGCTTAGCCCCAGCTTTTGCGGCGTTTTTAATATAGGTAGCTGCAACTGGATGATTAACCGTAGGATTAGCGCCGATAACGATAATCGCATCAGAGTTTAGGCATTGAGAAAAAGAAGCTGTAACCGCGCCAGAACCAATATTTTCAAGCAAAGCCGCAACCGAAGAGGCATGACAGAGGCGCGTGCAATGATCAACATTATTAGTTTTAAAACTCGTGCGCACCAGCTTTTGTACCAGATATGCTTCTTCATTCGTGCCCTTAGCAGAGCCGAAGCCCGCTAATGCAGACGCGCCATCACGTTCTTTGATAGCCATAAACCCTTTTGCAGCCACTTCTAGGGCTTCTTCCCAGCTTGCCGGGCGAAAGTGGGTTAGGGGGGTGGCCGCATCAAACGGAAGAGAGGCATCCTTTGGAACATCTTCCCGCCGGATAAGGGGCTGGGTTAGCCGCTCTGGATTATGGATGTAATCAAAGCCATAGCGGCCTTTCACACAGAGCCGGCTGTTATTTGCAGGCCCGCTTCGACCATTTACGGAAACAATTTTATCGTCTTTGACATTGAAAGTCAGCTGGCAACCTACCCCGCAATAGGGACAAACCGAATCAATTTGTTTATCTGGGGTAATGGCTAGCTTTTGGTCTTCTGACAATATCGTTTTCGGCATTAACGCGCCCGTGGGGCAAGCTTGCACACATTCGCCGCACCCTACACAAGTAGATGCGCCCATATCATCATCAAAATCAAAGATAATCCGCGCATCTGCGCCTCGCCCAGCAAGGCCAATAACGTCATTTACCTGAACTTCACGGCAGGCACGCACACATAGATTACATTGAATACAAGCATCCATATTGACCGCAATCGCTGGATGGCTGCTATCCGCAGTTGGTTTATTTTTGCCGCCAAATCGGCTGGTCTGAATATCTTGTTTATCGGCGTAGTGCCAAAGATGCGAGGCCGGGTCATGCGCATCCCTTCGTGCAGGCTGGTCAGCTAGCAAGAGTTCCATGACCATCTTTCGGGATTTTTCTGCACGCTCGCTCTGGGTGCTTACCTTCATGCCAGCGGCGGCTTTACGCTGGCAGGAGGCAGCCAACACTCGCTCACCTTCAATTTCAACCATGCAGGCGCGGCAATTTCCATCCTCGCGGTAATTATTGTCATCCTTATAGCAGAGATGAGGGATATCCACCCCATGACGCTTTGCAAGTTGCCAGAGTGTATCCTCAGCAGTGGCGGATATTTCCTGTCCGTCAAGTTCTAGGGTAAAGGAGGTGTTTTTATCCATATTGTTCATTTTTTTGAAATCCCCTAATCCGAACCTTGCGTCTTTTTTCCTGTGCTTGGAATATCTTCTGGAAAATGCTTCATCACGCTCAATAGTGGGTTGGCAGCGGCTTGACCTAGCCCGCAAATACTGGCATCTGCCATGGTTTGGGATAGCTCGTGTAATAAGGTGATATCAGGTGCGCTTGTTTCCATGAGCATTACTGCTTTTTCTGTTCCAGAACGGCAAGGTGTGCATTGACCACAGGATTCATGCTTGAAAAATTGCATCAAATTTAGCGCGGCTTGCCACATATCATCTTGATCAGATAAAACAATAACCGCATGTGAGCCAACAAAGCAGCCCTCATTTGCTAGCGCGCCACCAAAATCAAGCGGGATATCTGATTTGGACGCAGGCAGGATGCCGCCAGATGCGCCGCCGGGCAAATAGGCTTTAAATTGATGTCCGTCTGCCATTCCGCCACAGGCTTCAATAAGTTCAGCAACAGAGCTGCCAGCGGCGGCCCGTATTACGCCCGGCTTTGCCACACGTCCCGATACAGAATAGCTGCGAAAACCAGGATGGTCTGGCTTGCCTTGCTGATTATACCAATTAGCCCCCTGTTCTAGAATATCGCGCACCCAATACAGGGTCTCAATATTATTAACTAAGGTGGGACGACCAAACAGCCCATTTTCTGCAACATAGGGAGGGCGGTGACGTGGCAAGCCGCGTTTGCCTTCAATACTTTCAATCATGGCCGATTCTTCACCGCAAATATAGGCGCCAGCCCCGCGCCGAATTTCCAGCTCCATATGGCTGGCAAGCCCAGCTTGCTCAACCTTTGCCAGTTCCGCATATAGCATCGCGATTATTTCTGGATATTCATCACGTATATAAAGATAGGCCTTATCAATGCCAACCAGATGGCCAGCGATTAAAATGCCTTCGATCATCCGATGCGGGTCAGTGCTTAAATATAGCCTGTCTTTAAAAGTGCCCGGCTCGCCTTCATCGCCATTAACAGCCATTAGACGCGGCCCATCATAACTGGCTACGATCTGCCATTTGCGGCCGGTGGGGAAACCAGCGCCGCCTAGCCCGCGCAATTGCGCAGCCCCTAACTCTGCCATCAATGCATCATTATCAGCAGTGCCAGATTGCAAGGCTTCGGCTAGTTTATACCCTCCGGCATCGCGGTAGGCATCAAAATCAATATGATCACTAAGGCCAGCAGGACGAGCAGAAACTTTTGTTGCCGCGATAATACCAGCTAGATTATTTTCCCCGATAAGGGCATGACCATCTGCAATCGCAGGCGCCCTATCACAGGCACCTAGACATGGGGCAGTTACAATCTGCACCTCATCACTTGCGAGTTTGGTTGCCTCTGCCAGCAATGCTTTTGCCCCTGCCATCATGCAGCTTAGGGATGTACAAACACGGATAGTGCGGGCAGGCGGCGCTTGCTCACCTTCTTTAACAAGGGTGAAATGGTCATAAAAGCTGGCCACTTCCCATATTTCTGCCATAGGCAGGCGCATCAGATGCGCTAATGCTGCCAGATGTGTGGCGCTTAGATGGTGATAATGGTCATTTATTTTGTGTAAGGCTTCGATAAGGTGGTCTCGTGGCGGCGGGGTGTTGCCAAGCAATTTGCGCATTTGCTCTACAGCGGCAAGATCAATTTGACGTCCCTTTGGCTTGAACCGTCCTTTTTTGGGCCCCAATTTTTTACCTATTTGCGCTTCTGGCATCGTGCATCTTTCCCCAAAACTTACATGTGCTCCAACGGTACTTTTTGCATTCATAATTTGCCGCTATTGCTTGGCAAGCTATAACAGGTTAGGGGCAAAATTTGTCTCATCAGCGACAGGTGTAAGGCTTATCTTGTCTGCAAGGATGATGGTTTTACCGATATGTTCAAAATTTACGGTAATACGGTTACCAATAATCGACTGAACTTGCCCTTGCCCCCATTCGGGCTCTGTGGGGTGGCGCACAAAATCTCCTACGCTAAATTCATACACCATCACTGTTAGCCCTTTCATGCTTTAACCGATAAGCTCCCACTCTTAATTTCAGCCTATCAGAAAGCGCCCTCATTAAGCAAAGAAACTCGCAGATATGATAAGGGGCGCCAGTAGATACGATAAGGGGCGCCAGCATCCCGTATCATAAAAAACACCCAAGAGGCGGCTAGCATACAACCTCTTGGGTAGCTGTTTTGAAAAAATGGATAGCTGAAAGGCCCCCAGAAACAAAAAGGGGCGTTAAACCGCTATTTTTTCATCATCTGCATCCTCGTCACGCAGCACATATCCTTGCCCCCAGACAGTATCTATCTTGGCACTTTTCAGACCACTTTTCTCTAATTTACGCCGTAATTTACAGACAAATACATCAATAATTTTGCTATCAGGCTCATCAATATCGCCATAGATATGGGCTATGAAACTCTCCTTGCTTAGCACAGCACCCTTTCGCATGCATAAAAGATGAACAATCTGATATTCCTTTTGTGTTAGCGGCACAAATTTGCCATCAATGGAAATCAAATTGCGGCTTAAATCCATGGTCATATTGCTGGCCTGAATAAGCGCAGAAGCATGTCCATTTGCCCGGCGGATAATAGCCTCAAGATAGGCGAGTAGCTCATATCTATCAAATGGCTTGGTAAGGTACCCGTCTGCACCTGCACCAAGAGCGGTAATACGATCATCTACACGGCTATTGCCAGAAATCACTAAAATCGGCGCAGGCAGGTAGCTCTTCCTTATCAGGCGGGTCAAGCGGGTACCATCCCCATCTGGTAAATTGATATCTAACAAAACGGCATCAACATGACTGTGATTTAATTCATTTAAAGCCTCTTCGATAGTTTTAGCATGCACATGATGATACCCAGCTTGGGATAAGGTAATGCCAATAGCGTCAGCAATAACTGTATCATCTTCGACAATTAGTATATTCATAGGATGAGGACCTTTCTAACATTTGCCTTACTGGCCATTCCATCAAAATGCCGTCATTTAAAAAAATGCGGTGTGTTGTTAATGAACTGTTCAGCATTCATTAAGATGTTTTGAAAAAATAAGGGCTAAAGGCAAATCACATATGCGTGATTGGAAAGGTTAAAACTTCCGAATTATTCAAGAGAAATCGTGATAAGTGTATGGGAAATATGAATAATACCCATCTTTTCATGATGCACAATTTGGGGTTGAAAGCAGGCAGAAATTACAGTAACACATGCTTTAATTAACAAGTGGTCTGATAAAAAACTTGCTGGTTAAAATCTTAATCGGGGATGTCTGTTCTGAGGGTGTTAATATTTGACTTGGAAAATAAGAGATTAGAAAACCTCTTTTTTTGAATATTTTATGGGCCAAGATGACACAGACTGAAGCATAGATTTATGAAGGATGTTAATGATGAGTTCCGTTGCATCAAAAATTATAGATACACCAATTACTAGCCTGCCAGAGGGCTATCAGCCGTCTGCAAACGAAGAATTTATGAATGATTTGCAGCGGGAATATTTTCGCCAAAAATTGATGCGCTGGCGTGCTGAGCTTTTAGATGAAGCCAATCAAACGATTGCTAATCTATCCACAGAGAGTTTGCATAAACCAGACCAGATGGACCGAGCACAAATTGAAAGTAATGCAGCGCTGGATCTGCGAACCCGCGACCGCGAGCGCAAATTGCTGCAAAAAATCGAAGATGCCCTTCGGCGTATCGAAGATGGCAGCTTTGGCTATTGCGTTGAAACGGATGAGCCCATTAGCCTTGCGCGGCTAGAGGCTCGCCCGATTGCCTCGCTCAGCCTGCAAGCCCAAGAGCAGCACGAAAAGATGGAACGGGTGCACCGCGATGAATAGCGCGGCCTCTGCCATATGATAATCCCCTCTATAGAACAATATTGGGTATAGATTGATAGGGCTGATTGCATATAATCAGCCCTCTTTTTGCCGGTTTTTCTAGACTGGCTTCTCTAGACTGGCTTTTTTAGAATCATATAAAGAGATGCAGGAATTACGCGAAAAGCTATAAGCCCTTTGGTGCGCTTTTTTTATCGCTAGTCACATTTTTTCTCCCCCTACAAAAGAGAGCTAAAGGCAGGGCTAAAGGGGGAGGTAGGGAAGGGTTGGGAAAGCACTGGGAAAGCACTGGGAAAGCGCTGGCAAAGCACTAGGTAATAGCTTGGAAACCGTAAGAAAACAGCAAAACCCAAAAATAACACATTATTTTTTTAATTAATACTCTGAAAGATAACAACAAAATCTTGAAAAAGAACAAAAGCAGAATATGGTATTGCAAAGAGAACAAAAATAGAACATACTACAAGCCTTACAAGTTTTAAATGAGAAGTTGGCAGGGAAAGTATTTTAAAATTATTTCTAAAATAACTTCTAAAATCACTTCTAGGCCGCGACCAGTTATGGACAGGCGGTTCAGACTATGCAACATGGAGGCTTCGTGTAATGTCAGCAGAACTCGTGGATTTTAAAATGAACGGAAATGATAAGAGCAAAGCGCTAGATGCCGCAATTGGCCAGATTGAAAAGGCCTTTGGCAAAGGTTCTGTTATGAAGCTTGGCCAACGTGACAGTGTGGTTGATATTCAAGCTATATCGACAGGCTCACTTGGGTTGGATATAGCGCTAGGCATAGGCGGCTTTCCAAAGGGACGTATTGTTGAAATTTACGGCCCCGAATCATCTGGTAAAACAACATTAGCCCTGCATGCGGTTGCTGAAGCACAGGCAAAAGGCGGGAATTGTGCCTTTGTGGATGCGGAACATGCCCTTGACCCGATTTATGCACGCAAATTGGGCGTCAATTTGGATGAATTGCTCATTTCGCAGCCAGATGCTGGTGAACAGGCATTGGAAATTGCGGATACGCTGGTGCGCTCTGGGGCGATTGATGTGCTGGTGGTTGACTCGGTTGCCGCACTGGTACCGCGTGCTGAACTAGAAGGCGAGATGGGAGACCATCATGTTGGCCTGCATGCCAGATTGATGTCACAGGCTTTGCGTAAGCTAACCTCTTCGATTGCGCGTTCTAACTGTCTGGTTATCTTCATTAATCAAATTCGTTTGAAAATTGGTGTGATGTTTGGCAATCCAGAAACGACAACTGGTGGTAATGCGCTGAAATTCTATGCTTCTGTTCGTCTGGATATTCGCCGTATTGGTGCGATTAAGGACAAGGATGATGTGGTTGGCAACCAGACCCGCGTGAAAGTGGTGAAAAATAAAGTTGCCGCTCCGTTTCGGACAGTTGAGTTTGATATTATGTATGGGGAGGGTATCTCCAAACTTGGCGAGCTTCTGGATTTAGGGGTTGCGGCAGGTCTGGTCGAAAAATCGGGCTCTTGGTTCTCTTATGGGGAGCAACGTATCGGGCAGGGCCGTGAGAATGCTAAAAATTTCTTGCGTGAAAACCCGGATATGGCAGATGAGCTTGAAGTATCTATTCGCCAGAATGCAGGGCTTGTCCAAGAAAAGATGATGGATGAGAATGTGGGTGGAGACTCCGGTAGCCCAGAAGACAGTTCAGAAGACAGTCCAGAATAGGCGTCTTAAAATTATTACGCATCTTATCAATACCTAATATGGCCCGGTCGGGATAATCTAAAAAAATGCCTGACCGGTTTTTTTATTCCCAAGATATTCCCTTAAAAGACCTAATTGCCATTGTTTTTCGGCTTGTTTCTGCTTTTGCGCCATCCAGCGCATTATCTGGACAAGACAGCCTTGTTCAGGCTAACAATATAGGCTATTTCTTGAGGCGTTTTTATGCGTGTTTTTGCCATATTAATGCCGTATGTGTTCAAAATAAGGGCCTATCATGTCTAGTGTCAGCGATATTCGCAGCCAATTCCTGAATTTTTTTGAAAAGCGCGATCACGAAATTGTCGCATCCAGTCCGCTTGTGCCGCAAAATGATCCTACCTTGATGTTTGCAAATTCAGGTATGGTGCAGTTTAAAAATGTATTTACCGGCCTTGAGAAGCGCAGTTACAACCGCGCTTCTACTTCACAGAAATGTGTCCGCGCAGGTGGCAAGCATAATGATCTTGAAAATGTGGGCTATACAGCGCGCCATCATACCTTTTTTGAGATGCTCGGTAATTTTAGCTTTGGTGATTATTTCAAGGATATTGCAATTGAACAAGCATGGCAACTTATCACAGGTGATTTTGGGCTAGATAAGGATAAGCTGCTGGTTACTGTTTATTCTGAAGACGAGGAAGCTGCTGGGCTTTGGCGGCGTATTGCGGGGCTAAGTGATGACCGCATTATCCGTATTTCTACTTCCGATAATTTTTGGTCAATGGGCAATACCGGGCCATGCGGGCCTTGTTCTGAGATTTTCTATGACCATGGCGCCCATATTCCAGGCGGGCCGCCAGGTTCGCCAGATGAAGATGGTGACCGCTTTATTGAAATTTGGAATCTGGTGTTCATGCAATATGAGCAAACCGAAACAGAGCGCCTGGTCTTGCCGCGCCCCTCTATTGATACCGGCATGGGGTTGGAGCGTATTGCTGCTGTGTTGCAAGGCAAGCATGATAATTATGATATCGATTTGATGCGCGCGCTTATTGAAGCCTCTGCCGATGTATCCAATACCGAGCCTGATGGTGCGCATAATGTCTCACACCGTGTGGTAGCCGATCATCTGCGCTCTGCTGGGTTTTTGATTGCCGATGGGGTGCTGCCGTCAAATGAGGGGCGGGGCTATGTTTTGCGCCGTATTATGCGCCGTGCGATGCGTCATTTACATCAGTTGGGCTGCGCAGACCCGGTAATGTTCAAGCTAGTGCCGGCGCTGGTAAAAGAGATGGGCGAACATTACGCAGAACTAAAACGTGCAGAACCGCTTATAGCGGAAACCTTAAAGCTAGAGGAAACGCGCTTTAAAGATGCGCTGGCTAGGGGCCTGAAAATCTTGAATGCCGAAATCCAAGGTAAGGCATCATCTGGTACGCTAGATGGCCAGACCGCGTTTAAGCTTTATGATACTTATGGCTTTCCATTGGACTTAACCGAAGATTTTATGCGCGGCTTTGGCTGGTCTGTGGACACAGATGGTTTTGATGCGGCGATGGCTGCACAAAAGCAAGCGGCAAGACAAGCCTGGTCTGGCTCTGGCAGTAAGGCGGATAGCCGGTTGCTGCTAGAACTTGCGGATGAAAAAGGGCCAACAGAGTTTCTAGGATATACACGGCTATCTACTGAGGCGGTTGTAGAAACCCTTATTAAAGACGATAAAATTTGTGATGTCGCAAAGGCTGGCGATAAGGTGGAAATGACCACAAACCAGACGGTATTTTACGGTGAATCTGGTGGTCAGGTAGGCGATCTAGGGGCATTGACATGGGCAGATGGTCATGGACGTATTACCAATACCACCAAGACGGCTGGGCTGTTTATCCATCATATTGAGGTAGAAGAAGGCAGCCTTGTACCGCAACAATCAGTGCGTTTGCAGGTAGACGCAAAACGCCGCGAGAGTTTGCGTGCCCATCATAGCGCCACGCATCTTCTGCATGAGGCGCTACGAGAGGTTTTAGGGGCGCATGTTGCCCAGAAAGGCTCGCTAGTGTCGCCAGAGAGACTGCGTTTTGACTTCTCGCATCCGCAAGCGATGAACGCGGATGAAATCGCTGAGGTGGAGGCAATCGTAAATGCCCGTATTCGCCAAAATAGCGAAGTAAATACCCGCATTATGACCCCTGATGAAGCTACCAAGGAAGGTGCGCTTGCCCTGTTTGGTGAAAAATATGGGGATGAGGTGCGTGTGGTCTCTATGGGCGGTGTTGCCGATGAGGAGAGCCAAAAGGCGGCGTGGTCAGTCGAGCTATGTGGCGGCACGCATGTTCAGCATACTGGGGATATTGCCCTTTTAAAGGTGCTTTCTGAAGGCGCTGTAGCCGGGGGCGTGCGCCGGATTGAGGCAAGTGCCCATGCAAGTGGGCTGAACTGGCTTGCTGCGCGTGATGCGATGCTTACAGATGTTGCAAACCAGCTGAAGACACCGTCCGAGCAGGTGGCAGACCGCGTCGCTCAATTACTGGATGACCGAAAGCGCATGGAAAAAGAGATTAGCACGTTGCGGCAAAAGCTTGCTACGGGGGGCGGGGCTGAAAATCAGGCAGAAAATATCGGTAATATCTCCTTTATAGGCAAGGTTTTGGCCGAAACGCCGCCACGCGATCTAAAACCTATGGCAGATAGTCTGCGCCAAGGGGCAAACCCTTATATTATTTGTCTTGTCTCAGTTTTTGAGGGCAAGGCTTCTATCGTGGTATCGGTTAGCGATGCGCTGACACAAGATTATAATGCAGTGGATTTGGTCAAGTTGGCATCTGAAGCCGTAGGCGGCAAGGGCGGGGGCGGGCGGCCAGATATGGCACAAGCTGGCGGGCCTGATGCGGATAAGGCGGGCGCCGCTATAGCTGCGGTGCGCAGTGCATTAGGCGGTTAAAAAAAAGGCCAGCCCTTTAAAAGAGCTGGCTTTTCCTGAAGTCATGATAGGCTAAAGCAATGTTAGCTGGCCATTGCCTTTTGCAAATTAACGTCCAGCGCATCCAAGAAGCTATCTGTGGTTAGATAAGGCTGGTCAGCACTAACGAGCAGTGCCAAATCCTTGGTCATCTGGCCATTTTCAACAGTTTCGATACAAACACGCTCTAGGGTTTCTGCAAATTCAGCAACCTCAGGCGTATCGTCAAATTTTGCACGATAGCTAAGCCCGCGCGTCCAAGCAAAGATAGAGGCGATAGGGTTAGTAGAAGTTTCTTTGCCTTGCTGATGCTGGCGGTAATGGCGGGTAACGGTACCATGTGCGGCTTCTGCTTCTACGGTTTTACCATCTGGGGTCATCAACACAGAGGTCATCAGCCCTAGCGATCCAAACCCTTGCGCAACCGTGTCAGACTGCACATCACCATCATAGTTTTTACACGCCCAAACAAAACCGCCTTCCCATTTCATTGCACAGGCAACCATATCATCGATCAAACGGTGCTCATAAATGATGCCAGCAGCTTCGAATTTTTCTTTATATTCCGTTTCAAAAACCTCTTCAAACAGGTCTTTAAAGCGGCCATCATAGACTTTCATGATGGTGTTTTTAGTTGAAAGATACACAGGCCAGCCTAGGTCAAGACCATAATTCATACACGCGCGCGCAAAGCCGCGAATAGACTTGTCCAAATTATACATCGCCATCGCCACACCCCCATCTGGGAAGTCAAAGACCGTATGGGTGGTCGCATCACCGCCATCTGCTGGCTGGAACGTCATGGTTAATGTGCCCGGGCCGCTAACCTTCATATCTGTTGCCCGATATTGATCACCAAAAGCGTGGCGGCCAATAACGATAGGCTGGGTCCAACCCGGAACCAAGCGCGGCACATTGCTGCAAATGATAGGCTGGCGAAAGACGGTGCCGCCCAGAATATTACGGATTGTGCCATTAGGGGATTTATACATACGATTCAAATCGAATTCTTTAACCCGTTCTTCATCTGGGGTGATGGTCGCACATTTAATCGCTACCCCATATTCCTTAGTAGCATTCGCAGCATCAACAGTAATTTGGTCGTCTGTCTTGTCTCTGGCTTCGATGCCTAAATCGAAATATTTCAGATCGATATCAAGATATGGATGGATAAGTTTATCTTTTATCTTTTGCCAGATGATTCGGGTCATCTCATCGCCGTCCATCTCAACGACAGGTGTTTTCACTTTGATTTTTGCCATAACGCTTCCCCCTCGAATACTGGCTTAAAATTTTAAAGATTTTTACAAATACCTGAAAAAATCAAATTGACGCTCTGATTTGCCAATTATGTCCGTCTTTTATGTACTGGTTTTGCTGTCCTTTCGCAAGGCCAAGACAGGGGTTAAGCAGAGTTTTTCCCAAGATGCTGATCGATAAGGTCAACAATATGATCTGGACCATTGCCGATATGAAAATCAATGATACCCCGATTATGCACAAAGCCTTGTTTGCCTGCATGTTCAAGCATGCTGAGTAGCGGTTGCCAATACCCAGCAATATCAAGCGCAAAGACAGGGGCCTTTATCAAGCCTAACTGCTTCCATGTCATGACTTCCATCAATTCATCAAGGGTGCCTAGCCCCCCCGGCAGCACGACAAAGCCCGCAGAATCCTTATACATAGCTGCTTTACGTTCATGCATAGACTCAACAATCAGCAGTTTCTGGATATCGGTATTACCAACCTCCAAAGATTCAAGGAAATGCGGAATAATGCCGGTAACATGGCCGTCTGCGGTGATAGCGCCTCTCGCAAACGCGCCCATCAATCCCGTACGGCCACCGCCATAAATAAAGCTAAAATCCCGCGCCGCAAGCATGCTGCCAAGCCGCTCTGACTGAAGCTCATATTCATCATGGATACCTTTGGCGGCACCGGCAAAAACACAAAGCTGTCTCATATTATGCAAAACCTTTATAAATTTGTTACGCGCCCAATTTTGGAGGCGCAATCCAATTTTGGGGCGCATATCCAAAAATCAGACGGATTTTTTGTTCCTATTATGCGCGTATCAGGGGCAGTCTAGGACAGGCACGCTAGTGATGTCTATCTCTGTTGGTCATGTTTGACAGATAGGCGCGTGAAAAGATTGTCATAATTTACTTTCATCGCTAGCATATTAATAAGGTTCATAGTGAGCAAATATGTCACGGGTTGCGGGGGAGGCAAATAAAATGCGGCTAATTATCGGATTGTTGTTACTTGGTGGCGGCGGATTAGCAGCTCTTGCAGTGGCGTGGTTTTTCTATTCGACAAGCGATCCATCAAACAGTAATGCGCAAACCGATGTCAGTGTTTCCGAGCCTGAACAGACAGCTGAAACCAAACCAGCCTCTTCAAATGCGGGCACGCAACAGGCCAAAGGGGATAAAGCTGCCGAAACTACAAGCGATACAAGCCTGTCTCAATTGGTGATTGACGTTGCGCGTATCGGGCCAGACGGGTCAGCTGTTATTGCTGGTACAGCCCCGCCAGAAACCGAAATAAGGCTACTGGATGGCGTTCAGCCACTGACAAAGACCCTATCGAATAGTAAGGGCGAGTGGGTTGCGGTGCCAGATACGCTGCTCCGCCCGGGCAATCATCTGATTATCGCTGAAATGACAGATGAAAATGGCCAGATTACTCGTGCTGAGCGCGGCATTCTCATAGAGCTAGCAGATAAAGAGGGGCAAAAACCGTTGGTTGCACTTGTGCCGATGACAGATGATGCGGCAACAGAAATCTTGTCTGCGCCAGAGACGCTAGACCTAGCGGACGCCAATGAATTAAATAAAGAAAATACGGGCGAAACCAAAGCTGTAAATGCAGAAAGTCTAGCGCAGAAAGAGATAACCGCTATTTTAGTGATGCCGCCTGAAATTGCTATTGGTACGCTAAGCTGGAGCGATAATAATCAGTTACGTATCAAGGGGCGCTCAAATGGCGGGGTTGGCGTTTCCGGAAGTTTTGCTGGAAACACCTTCAGGGACATAGCCTTTAAAGAAGATGGGGATGAGGCTGGTAACTGGTCAGCTTTGGTATCTGTTCCAGACCTTAAAAAGGGGCGTGCCCTCATCGAAACAAACCTCTTAGATTTAGATGGGAGTATTGTGCTTACCTCACAGGTGGAGTTGGATTTGGCACAGTTGGAAATCGGGCTTGATGGTAGTGAAATGGTCATTATTCGCAAAGGCGATATGCTCTGGCGCATTGCCTATCGCACCTATGGCAGTGGTATCCGCTATCTGGATATTGTAAAGCGTAATGCCCGCCAGATTAACAATCCGGACTTAATTTACCCAGCGCAGGTTTTTGCTCTTCCTGAGACACAAGACAAAGAGCAATAATTTACCGATTAAACTGGACTAGAATTAGAATAGGTAAAACAGGATATGGTTAAAGACCTGTTTACAAATTATTTTCATATTCCCAAACAACAGCCCGGCTGGCCGTTGCTGGCTATTGCTGGCGGGCTTGCCGTAATTTTATGCGCGCTTTATCTGCCAGCCGGGCTGATAGGCTTCTCTGGATTTATATATCTGCATATTATTTTGCATAGCCCCCGCCGCACTATATCTAAGCTGCCCTCTGGGCACATAGCCGCCCCCATTGATGGACAGATTTTGTGGGTGCACCGTGATAAAGTATCTGCACGCATCACGGTTCGCGTTCGCGCAGACTGGCTCAACAGCCATATCACCTATGCGCCGATGGCAGGCCAGATTGACCAGATAATCTGGTATGATGGCCAATTTACGGGCTTTGCGGATGATGCCTTGCCACCACCCGAAAATGCCCGTCAGGAAATAGCGCTCACTCCCTTGCATAGCGCCTCTTCTGAAGACAAAATTACGGTTTGTCATCATGGCGCACCGCTAAGCCGTGTGCTGCAAAGCTGTGTTCAAGAAGGCCGGAAAGTCAGCCTTGAAATGCCGATAGCCCTTGGGCTCTTGCGTCCAAAAATAGATATCAGTTTCCCCGCCTCTTATGGGCTCGATATTTATGCCGGTCAGCGCTGTCTAGCGGGAGATACCATCATTGCTAAAAAAGAAGTGTAGAATAGGTGAATGGCCCGAAAAACATAGCCTATCTTACGGAGCTCCTTTATGTTTGATGCGTCTCTTCGTCCTATAATTGACCCGCCCCTTAACTGGCTGGCAGGCGGCTGTGTCGCTGTTGGACTTACTGCGAATGGGCTCACAATTTTAGGGTTTGTATTTGGTGTATTTTGTGCTGTTTTTGTCTCGATGGGCTTTTTTCTGGCGGCGCTTATCTGCCTGTTATTAAACCGACTTTGTGATGGGTTAGACGGGGCCGTTGCTAGGCGGCAAGGCAGCAGTGATTTCGGCGGCTATCTCGACATTGTGTGTGATTTTATTTTCTATGCATTGGTGCCTTTTTCATTTGTTATCTTTTCTTCTGAACATGCCATAGCAGCGGGATTTTTGATGCTAAGCTTTGTTGGTACCGGCAGTAGTTTCCTTGCCTATGCCATTTTAGAAGCTAAAAACCCTGATGTGGTGGGCGTCAAGGCAGCCAAGAGATCATCAAGTAAGAAGAGTTTTTTCTATCTCGGCGGGCTGACCGAAGGAACAGAAACCATCGCTGTCTTTATATTGATGCTTTTATTTCCCGCATGGTTTGGGATCTTTGCGTGGGTATTTGGCAGTTTGTGTATTATCACGACAGGCTGGCGCATACATGCTGCGTTTTCAGATTTTGCAGAGTGAGAAATTTTACCAAGAATAACGTGATACAGAGTTGAAACAAACCCTGAACCATGTAACTAAATAATGTGGGGCAGAATAGCTAACCCCGTCATTAACCTGAATTCACTGCGAGCAAATAGGCGGAGTAAAAAATGAAATTTGGAATTGGTCAGACCGTTAAACGCTTGGAAGATCAAAATCTGCTTACAGGTAAAGGTGCATTTACAGATGATCAAATGCCGGGCGAGGGGCGTGCGGTAGCGTTCCTGCGGGCGCCATTTGCGCATGCAATTATCACCCATCTAGACATTAGCGCGGCGCGTGCTGCCGACGGGGTGGTTCTGGCGGCAAGTCAGGCAGATATGGATGCAGATAATGTTGGTGAAATCAATTGTAATTTCTATCCTGAAAACCGTGATGGTAGTCAGGTTCCGCGCACGACCAAGCCGCCAATGGCCCGTAGCAAGGTACGCCATGCTGGCGATTTGGTTGCTATGGTTGTTGCGGAAACGCGCCAGCAAGCTATGGATGCGCTTGACCTTATTGAGGTGGATTATGACCCGCTGGATGCGGTTACAGATGTGTATGATGCCATGCGCCCCGAAGCCCCGCAACTTCATGATGAATATGTGAATAATATCGTTTTTGACTGGGAAGCTGGGGATATTAATAATGCCCGTGCCAAGCTAGATGCCGCCCTATCAGAGGGCGCAACGCTGGTTGAAATAGACGTGATTAATAGCCGGGTGATGCCAAATGCAATGGAAACACGCCCGGTCGTTGCGATGCCTTCTGAGGAAATAGGGGGCTTGCGAGTATGGCTGCCTAGTCAAGGGCCAGTTGGGCTAGCGGGCCAGATTGCCACTGCGCTGGGCTATGAAGATGAGCAGTTGCAGGTCTTAACAGGGGATGTTGGCGGCGGGTTTGGCTATAAAATTTTTCTGCATCCTGAACAGCTTTGTATTGCATGGGCAGCGAAGGTCACGCAAAGCCTTGTGCGGTGGCAACAGGACAGGTCTGATGCGTTTTTATCTGATTTGCATGGCCGCGATAACCGTTCGGTTGCGCGTGCGGCTGTTGATGATAGGGGGCGGGTATTAGCGCTCGATGTTCGTGTGCATGCCAATATGGGCTCATGGCTATCTAACTTCTCATGCTATATTCCGACCCTGTCTGCTTGCCGTACGTTAACAGGGCCTTATGACATCCAAGATGTTGGTATGCAGGTGCTCGGTATTGTTACAAACACCCCAGCGGTAGATGCCTTTCGCGGCGCTGGCCGGCCAGAGGCCAATTATCTGCTGGAACGACTCATGGATCATATTGCGGCTGAACTGGCGTTAGACCGGGTTGCGGTGCGTAATGAAAACCTTATCAAGGCAGAGCAAATCCCGTATGCCATGGTCGAAGGGGGTGTGGTCGATTCAGGGGATATGCCGGGTCTGCTTGCGGATGCAATGGAAAAGGCAGATTGGCAGGGGTTTGAAGCCCGGCGTCGCGCTGCGCGTGCAAAAGGCAAATATCGCGGCATTGGGCTTGCCATGTATCTAGAGCAATGCGGCGGCGGCGGCGGTGCGGGTGTTGATATTGAGTTTGAAGCAGATGGCACAGCGGTAATTTATGCAGCCCAGCAGGATAATGGCCAAGCACATCGCACAACACTAACCCAGATTTTTTCCCACCAGCTAGGTTATGATGTCGAAAAGATTAAAATTGTGCAGGGCAATAGCTTGCGTACGCCCAGCGGTACCACTGGCGGTGCGCGTATGTCTGCTGTGCTAGGCTCGACCCTATCGCAGGCAGCAGATCTGATAGCAGAAAAGGCTATGCCCCTCGCAGCAGAACAGCTAGAGGTGGCGCCAAGCGACATTCAATTTGCTGACGGGTTGTTTAGCGCCGCTGGCACTAACCGTTCTATCGAAATCGAAGAATTGGTGGGGCTATTGGCGCGTGATACGCCAGCAGAGCATCCGCTAAACCAGAAGCATCTTTATACGACCAAAGGGGCAAGTTACCCCTATGGCTGTCATATCGTCGAAATAGAGGTGGATATGGCAACCTTGAAGCCGCAAATTCTGGACTATACAGTAGTGGATGATATCGGAAATGTCATTAATCCGATGACTTTTGCTGGCCAAATTCATGGCGGCATTGCCCAAGGGGTTGGACAAGCTTTATACGAGCATGTGGCCTTTGACCCCGATGGTCAGCTTTTAGCTGGCTCGTTAATGGATTATACATTACCGCGTGCAGACCATCTGCCGTCTTTTTCTATTTCCACCCGCAGCACAGTTTGCCAAAATAATGTGCTAGGTGTTAAGGGCGTTGGCGAAGCAGGTGCCATAGGCGCCCCGCCTGCGGTAATATCGGCGCTTTGTGATGCATTAGGCGTTGTGCATATTGATATGCCCGCCACATTGCAAAAAATTTGGGAGACCATGAAACCTAAAAAGGAAGCGATATGAGCTCAAAAATTGTTAAATCAGATGAAGAATGGCGTGCCCAGCTAAGTGATGAGCAATTTCAGGTTACGCGAAAACATGCAACCGAACGTGCCTTTACGGGGAAATACCACGATAATCATCAGGCCGGCGCCTATGCCTGTATTTGTTGTGGGGCAGAGCTATTTCATAGCGATACTAAATTCGATTCTGGCACAGGATGGCCTTCCTTTACATCGCCATCTTTGGAAGAAAATGTTGGGCAAAAGTCAGACCGCAGCTTTTTTATGGTGCGCACCGAAGTGCATTGCGCGCAATGTGAGGCGCATTTGGGGCATGTGTTTAATGATGGGCCAGTAGATGCAGGTGGCTTGCGCTATTGTATCAATTCTGCCTCGCTAGACTTCCAAAAAGACGACTAGTCCCCAAAAGACGACTAGTATTTATCAATAAATCTCAATATCTGCGAGAGCTGAGGGGTTCTGGCAATGGCTGCGCTCACACAAGTGCGAGGGGGGGAGGGAGAACCACCGCAAGGTAGGGCGCTAAAAAGCCAGTTGCCAGAATTCTTGCCTGTTGCCAGAATTATTAAGGGTGTTAGCCGCAATTGGGAAAATAGTGGATTAAGATCGGTGTTTTTCGCGGCGATGCTGTTTCATCTCATCGCGCGTGATAAGACCATTACTGTCCTTATCTACAGCGCTAAACATGCTGAGATGACGATTGGAAAATTCGTCTAAACTGATTTGTCCATTTCCATCTGCATCCAGACCAGAAAAGCGGGATTTCAGCATTTCATTCACTTCTGCTAGCGAAATCTGCCTGTCTTGATTGCTGTCAATAGCATGGAACAGAGCCTTAAATCCATGACGATATTTATGGCCTGTTTGTTTCTGTTTCTGTTCTATCAAGGGCTGGTTAGATTGGATGTTGCTAGCTGTTTTTTCTTTGTTTTGATTTACATGCGCAAATCCGCTAACAGTTATCACGCTCAAGGCGCTTGTTAGGGCGATTAACCAGTAATATTTTGACTTCATTTCAACTCTCCTTTAAGGCTCACTTTTCTTTTTAAATGTTGGCGAAATAGATTTTCTAAATAAGGATGCTAAATAAATTTCCCAGATTGGTTTTGCGGCGAGGCACAGACCTGAAAATTTTTTTAACTTCACAATTCGCAGTACAACAGGCAAATTGGGCAGGTTTCTGACTACATCATGGCAAGAAAAGGGCTTCGCTAAAAAAAATCGGGTATAAAAGCCGCTAAAAAAAAACTGCTAGGGTAGATAAGATTTAGGGTATAAGGCATAAAAAATGACGGATTCAACGCATTCAAAAATTACTGGTACAACAACCCTTTTCGGCTGTATGGCTTATCCAGCTGGCCATGTGCGTGCACCGATGATTTTCAATTCCATTTTTCAAGAGCAAAATCTTGATAAGGTGATGGTCGCCATGAGTGTCCCTGCTGAAGGGTTGGCTGCCTATGTGGAAGGCTTGCGCGCGCTTACCAATTTCAAGGGGGCTGCCGTTACTATTCCTCATAAAATGCCGCTAGCTGCGCTCTGTGATGAGCTGGGAGCTGGCGCACAAGCAGCAGAGGCGGTAAATGCGGTGGCTTTTACGGCTGATAGACGTCTAATCGGCGATAATTTTGACGGGGAGGGGTTTGTTGCTGGTTTGCGCGGGGAAAACCCCTTCAATGCGCCTAGAGATAAAATTTTTACAGGTAAAAGAGCCTTATTGGTGGGGGCCGGTGGGGCCGCACGCGCAATAGCATTGGCGCTGTCTCGCTGTGATTTAGCGCAAATTGATATTACCAACCGCACACCTGCGAATGCGGAAAAGGCTGTGCGCCTTGCCAAGAAAATTGTGCCAGATGCGCCGGCTCAAAACATAGCGGCCGCAGATGTAGATTTCGCCAGCTATGATATGGTTATTAATGCTACACCGCTTGGTTTACATAAAGAAGATGCTATGCCTTTTGATGTACATAGCCTGTCTGCGGATTGCTTGGTATGTGATATCATAATGGTGCCTGAACGGACGGCGCTGATTGATGCTGCGGAGGCGCGTGGGCTGAATGTGCATTTGGGGCGGCATATGCTAGATTATCAAATGCAGCTGATAGGGGAATTTATTGGCGCTTTAGAGGCAAGCTAGCAGGTTTTCTTGGTGTTCAGTTATTGAAAGTTAGCGCAGACCAGATTAAGTAAGATGAGATTGCATTTTTGCGGATTGGATAAAGGTAATGGCTGAGGAAACAAGCTGGACAGAAGAGCGCCTTGAGATGTTGCGCGGCTATTGGGATGAAGGTCTGTCTATTTCACAGATAGGAGAGCGTTTGGGGGTTACCCGTAATGCGGTTGCTGGAAAGGCACATCGCTTGAACTTGCGCAAACGTCAATCCCCTATTGCACGAAAGCCTAAAGAAGTTGTTGAACCTGCAAAGCCGAGAGATTTGCCTTTGCGTCTTGCGCTTCGGGGTATTCAGTGGTCGCGTTCGAAATGCGTTTGGCCAACTGGCGATCCAAAGACAATAGAGTTTAGCTTCTGCGGCAAATCGATTGTGCCGGGCAAGCCCTATTGCTCTAAACATTGTGACCTTGCTTATACCACCTCGCGCGATGGAAGCTAGGCAAACCCCTGCGGTCATTCACCGCGAAGATTACACGCCTTTTAGCTGGGTTCTGCACACCACAGACCTAGACGTGCACCTGTTTGATGAAAGAGCCGTTATTTGCGTAACGCTCGATATCAGCCCTAACCCAGACGCTGCGATGGCAGATAATCTGGTTTTAAACGGGGAATCCCAAGAGCTGATATCTGTATCGGTTGATGGCGCAGAATTGCCGGCTAGCCGCTATCAGCTAGCCGATGGCAAGCTAACGATTACGGGCCTTACAGGACAGCATAAAATCGCGGTTACCTCTGCGCATAACCCGTATGAGAATACCGCGCTTGAAGGTCTGTATGCTTCTGGCGGTATGCTATGTACCCAATGCGAGCCAGAAGGGTTTCGCCGGATTTGTTTCTATCCAGACCGCCCAGATGTAATGAGCATTTTCACGGTTCGTATCGAGGCAGATAACGCGTTCGTGAATCTGTTAAGCAATGGAAATCTAATTGAAGAAGGCCAGCTTGAGGCAGGCCGTCATTTTGCCCTGTGGCATGACCCGCATAAAAAGCCTGCTTATCTGTTTGCGCTGGTAGCTGGCGATCTGGATTGTGCCAAAGACCAGTTTACCACTGCGTCTGGCCGTGTTGTTGACCTACATATCTACGTAGAAAAGGGCAATACAGGCTTAACTGCGCATGCAATGGATAGCTTGAAACGCTCTATGGCTTGGGATGAGGAAGTTTATGGGCTGGAATATGATTTAGACCTGTTCCAGATTGTTGCGGTTAGCCATTTCAATATGGGCGCGATGGAAAATAAAGGTCTGAACATCTTTAATAGTAAATTCGTGCTGGCAGATGCCCGCACCGCAACAGATGATGATCTCGACCGTGTTGAAGCTATTATTGCGCATGAATATTTTCATAACTGGACAGGAAACCGGGTAACCTGCCGCGACTGGTTTCAGTTAACGCTGAAAGAGGGGCTTACCGTCTTTCGTGACCAGTGCTTTAGCGCAGATATGCATGATGAGGCGGTCAAGCGTGCAGAAGATGTGGCCACCTTGCGTGCTATTCAATTTACCGAAGATGCTAGCCCAACCGCCCATCCTATTCGCCCCGAAAGTTATAGCGAAATTAATAATTTCTACACCCCTACAGTCTATGAAAAAGGGGCAGAGGTTATTCGTATGATGCATGCCAAGCTGGGCGCCAAAGGGTTTCACGCGGGTATGGATTTATATTTTTCTCGCCATGACGGTCAGGCCGTGACTTGTGATGATTTTATCGCCGCGATGGCAGGTGCTAATAATGCGGATCTCTCTAGCTTTACATTATGGTATCGCCAAGCTGGCACGCCGCAATTACAGGCAAAGCGTGTGGAGGCAAAGGCCTCAAAAATACAGCTTGAGCTATCCCAACAGCTCATGCCGACTCCTGCGAATACTGGCACTGCGCCGATGCCGATACCTATCAGGCTAGGGTTTGTTGGTTATGACGGGGATGCATTGCGCTTTAGCATTAATGGCGAGGCGGCGGCGGCTGAGCAAGTGGTGGTTTTATCGGGCGCTAGCCAGACGCTAGAGATAGACCTTGAAGCTGGTGCAAATGCAGAACGCGCTGTGCCCTCACTTCTTCGCGGATTTTCTGCCCCTGTTCGCCTGTCTGATGATGTTAGTGCTGAAGAGCTTGGCATTTTAGCTGCCTTTGATAGCGATAGCTTTAACCGCTATGAGGCTTGCCAAAGACTAGCACATAATATTCTAGCAGCTGAAATGTCAGGTGCTGCTGATAGCCAGAGTGAGGATGCGCTAATTAACGCGCTTCGCCTAGGGCTAGCGGATAATTCCTTGCGTGATGACTTCAAAGCCCTTTGTTTTTCAGTGCCAGGTCAGGCCGATACAGAACAGCGGGCAACCCCAGCAGACCCCCCAAAAATATTTGCCAAGCGGTTAGCCTTGCAAGCTCGGCTGGGCGCTGCGCTAGCCAGCGAGATTAAGCCTATTATCAGCGCTACAAGCCATCTTGAGCAGGCAGCAGGTAGAAGCTTGCAAAACAAGCTTTTGGGGCTTGCATGTGCAAGCGGTGATGAAACCGCATTGGATATTGCGCTGGCGCAGTCTGAAAACCTGAATATGAGCCTCTCCATGGGGGGGCTACAGGCGTTAAATCATACTGATCATGCCAATAGGGGCCGCGCGCTAGGCAGCTTTTATGAACGCTGGAATGGCTCGGCATTGGTGATGGAAAAATGGTTGATGTTATCTGCAAGCTCTGCTGTGCATGGGTATATCGCTAATATAAAAGCCCTTATGCAGGACCCGGTTTTTGATGCGAGTAACCCAAACAAGCTGCGTTCGGTCTTAGGTGTATTTGCCGCCGCTAATCCAACATATTTTCATAAATCTGATGGTTCTGGCTATCGATTTATTGCCGAAGAGTTGGTTAATCTTGATAAGCGTAATCCGCAAATTGCTGCGCGGATGGGGCTGGCTTTGACACGTTTTTCAAATTATGGCGCAGAGCGCCAGCAGCAGATGCGTGACGCGGTAAAGTTTGTTGCTGGCCATGCGCTATCACGCGATTTAAATGAAGTCATCTCAAAAGCCCTGAAAAGCGCTTAAGAGATAGGTATCATTATAATAAAGCAGAAACCAATAACCCAGCCTAAGAAGGCGGTGCTTCAGCCTAGCCTAGCCTAAGAAGGCTGGAATCTAGCTTATCGTAAGAAGGCTGGAATATGGTCGCTATCTTGGAAGCTATTGCCCTTCCATTCCGGCGGGCGTTTCTCGTTGGGGTATTTTGAATTTCTCTGCGTCTTAGCCTCATCGCTAGGGGCATCAGAATTTTCATTTACGGCTTTCTTACGGCTTTGTGAACGGGGCTTTTTTTCTGCCGCCTTCTGTGGCACGGCTGTATCATCAGATTTAGCCACTTTTTCCGTGCTGCCGCTATTTGCGCCATCTAGCTCAATAGATTTGCCTATCAGCGTTTCGATAGCATGCAGATATTTTTTATCATCTTCGCTAGCGGCAAGCGTAAAGGCAGAACCAGAGCGCCCCGCACGTCCGGTGCGGCCGATACGGTGGACATAATCTTCGGCATTGGATGGCACATCAAAATTAAAGACATGGCTAACCGACGGTATATCTAGCCCACGTGCGGCAACGTCTGATGCGATAAGAAGGGTAACGCGCCCCTCCTTGAAATCAGACAGAGCCGCAAGGCGTGCAGATTGTGTCATATCCCCATGCAAGGCTGCGGCGTTAAATTCATGCCGCTTCAACGAGGAAAGCAATGTTGCAATGTCCCGCTTACGATTACAGAAAATAACGGCATTTTGCAGTGTTTCGCGCCGCAATAAGCCACGTAATACTTCACGTTTCTCGCGCGGTTTTGTCCATATCAAGCGCTGGGAAACGGTATCCGCTGTGCTGGCAGGTTTGGCAACCTCAATAATCTTTGGGTTCATCACAAACTTTTTGCCGATTTTATGGATTTCTTCTGAGAGTGTCGCAGAAAAGAACAAGGTCTGGCGCATCACTGGCAAATAGCTGACAATGCGCTCCACATCCGGAATAAAGCCCATATCTAGCATCCGGTCAGCTTCGTCAATCACCAGAATTTTAACATCCTGAAGCAGAACTTTCCCGCGCTCAAAATGGTCTAGCAACCGGCCCGGTGTTGCAATCAGTACATCAACCCCCTTATCCAAGGCAGCTTCCTGATCTGAAAAGCTGACGCCGCCGATAAGCAACGCCATGCTAAGGCCGTGATTAACAGAGAATTTTTCAAAAGATTCCGCTACCTGTGCAGCAAGCTCGCGCGTAGGCGCTAGAATCAGTGAGCGTGGCATACGCGCTTTGGCACGCCCTGCATCCAGAATATCGATCATCGGCAGCGTAAAAGAGGCCGTCTTTCCGGTACCTGTTTGTGCTGAGCCTAAAATATCGCGCCCCATCAAAACAGATGGAATGGCATTTTCTTGGATGGGTGTTGGCTTTTCATATCCCAACGCATCAACAGCTTGTGCTAAGCCGTCACTCAGGCCTAAGTCTAAAAATGGAGAAGTAATGTCAGACCCCTTAATTCACGCCCTATCAAAAACGTACCATCACGATTTGATATCATTCACGCTAACCAGAATAAATTCTGTGGTTCGGATGCTTCTTCATACCTTAATAAAAGTTATTGGTCAAACTTCCGTGAAGGCTGGACGGGCAGGGGGCATATTAGCTAGTCTCTAAAGGTAAAAATTTGTGCAATTTTGCCTATGCTAAGGAAAAGCTTGGTATAATAAAAAGCTTTGTATAACGAAAAGATTATTTAAGCCGATGACCACGAAACTTGTTTTAATACCCGGCCTTTTATGCAGTGAGGTATTGTTTGCCCCGCAGATAGAAGCGTTAAAAGATACAGCAGAGATTGTCGTTGCTGAAACCAAAGGCATGGACAGTATTACCGCTATGGCAACGCGCCTGCTAGATGAAAATAGCGGCGAGATGGTGATAGCTGGTCTGTCTATGGGCGGTTACGTTGCTTTGGAAGTCATAAGGCTAGCACCTGAAAGAATAAAGGGAATGGGGCTATTATCGACAGCAGCTGATCAGGATACCGATAAAAAGAAAAGGCTGCGCAAAGAGTTAATCAGGCTCTCTTCTATTGGCCGGTTTAAGGGGGTGACGCCGCGCTTATTGCCGCAATTTCTGTCTCCTGCCGCACTAGAAGATGAAAGGCTGACCTCGCGGGTAATGGATATGGCAGCAGAGGTAGGTCAGGAAAATTTCGCCCTGCAGCAAAAGGCAATAATGGGACGCCGCGACCAGCGGGGCCATTTGCCAGATTTTCGCCGTCCAGCACTGGTATTATGTGGCGAGTTAGACGTTTTAACGCCGCCTGAAAAATCTACAGAAATGGCAAGCTTGCTGCCTCATGCAGAGCTTGTATTATTGCCAGAAATTGGACATTTATCTACCCTAGAAGCCCCAGAGGCTTGCAGTGCCGCATTGCAGCAGCTCATCACTTCTTCATCTCATTAATGGGGCTTCTCATTAATTGGGCATCTCATTGATGGGGCAGCTCATCATACGCGCTGACAAAGCGGTTTAAACATCTAAATCTTCAAGCACTTCATAGGCATGGTCACGAATATAGCCAAAGCGAAGCTCCGGCTTTTTGCCCATTAACGTCGTAACCAGCCTGTCGACTTCGCGCCGCGCATCCGCCCCTGACATATCGCGCATCGGCAGATTAACCTGCAAGAGCCGCCTTGTAAGTTTGTTCATGGTGGTTTCTTTTAGCTGTGCAGGCGGCATTTCACCAAGACCCTTAAAGCGGCTGATATCTACCTTGCCACGGCTGTTAAACTGGCTTTTTAGAAGCGTTTCTTTATGGTCATCATCAAGGGCATAGGCTGTCTGGCTGCCTTGTGTCATACGATAGAGGGGAGGCTGGGCAAGATAGAGCCGCCCTTGTTCAATAAGCTGTGGCATTTCGCGATAAAAATAGGTCATGAGCAGAGCAGCGATATGCGCCCCATCTACATCTGCATCTGTCATGATAATCACTTTGCCATAGCGCAGAGCATCAAGGCTGAAATCCTTGCCGCGCTTTACCCCCAAAGCCAGCCCTAAATCTGATAATTCCTGATTCTGGGTTAGTTTGTCAGCGGTCGCGCTGGCCACATTCAATATTTTTCCGCGCAAAGGCAGCACCGCTTGGGTTTTACGATCACGAGCCGATTTTGCAGAACCGCCAGCACTATCGCCTTCTACCAAAAACAGTTCGGTCTGATCTGTATCTGTCTCAGAACAATCAGAGAGTTTGCCGGGCAGGCGTAATTTTCGAGTAGCAGATTTACGCGCAACTTCCTTTTCCTTGCGCCGTCTCTTCCGCTCTTCCATCCGCTCAATAGCTCGCTCTAGCAGATCATTTGCGCGTTCTGGCTCAGAGGTCAGCCATAATTCAAACCGATCTCTAACCGCGGTTTCGGTCTGGCGTGTGGCTTCTGCTGAAACCAGTTTTTCTTTTGTTTGCCCTTGAAATTGTGGGTCGCGGATAAATACAGATAACATGCCTGCTGTAATTGCGAGCACATCATCAGCCGCAAGGTCTGCTGAACGTTTGCTTCCCGTTAGCTCACCATAGGCGCGCAACCCCCGCACAATGGCTTGCCGGAACCCGTTCTCATGAGTGCCGCCTAGCGGTGTGGGTACCGTGTTGCAATAGGAATGGAAAAACCCATCCTCACTATCGGCAAGCCATGTAAGCGCCCATTCAAATTTCTGCCCTTCCAGTTCGATTTGCGCTGCAAAAGGCTGATTTAACATAATCGGCTTATCCGCTGTGGAATGCGCTAGGTAATCTGCTAGCCCCCCCGGGAAACATAATACAGCTTCTTCAGGCACTTTGCTGTCTTTTAAGAGGTCTGCTGCGCAATGCCAGCGGATTTCAACACCAGCAAAAAGATAGGCCTTTGACTGCGCCATCTGGAAAAGTAGGGATGGCTTAAAGCGGCATCCACTGCCAAAAATTTCTTCATCAGGTTGGAAGCGAATAAGGGTGCCTCGACGATTTGGAGTGGGGCCCAAGACGATTAACCCGCCCTCTGCTTTGCCGCGCTTAAACACTTGCTTATACAGGGTTTTGTCACGGGCAACTTCAACCTCTAGCAAAGCGGAAAGCGCATTTACGACAGAGGCGCCAACCCCATGCAAGCCTCCAGAAGTCTGATAGGCTTTTCCCGAGAATTTCCCGCCTGCATGCAAGGTTGTTAAAATGACCTCTAAGGCTGATTTCTGAGGGAATTTTGGATGCGGATCTACCGGAATACCGCGCCCATTATCCCGGATAGATAAACAATTTTCTGATTCTAGGCGGATATCAATCCAACTCGCATGCCCAGCAACCGCCTCATCCATAGAGTTGTCCAAGATTTCGGCTGCTAGATGATGTAGCGCACGCTCATCCGTGCCACCAATATACATCCCAGGTCTGTGACGAACGGGCTCAAGCCCCTCCAAAACTTCGATCTGGCTTGCGTCATAATCTGTTTTAGCGGCGTTGTTACCGAATAGGTCGGACATTGATTTACCTGCTTCTATCCAAAAGGGTCATGCATATAGCTAATATAAAAAACCTGACCTAACCTACAATATCTGGGGGGTAATTCAAAGAGAATATACGAAATAGGGGATAGTGCAGGCGTTAACTTATTATTTAGAAATAACTGTTATAGTAAAGGTAGACGCGGCTAATAAGCTGGTCAGATGAGATAAGGGGAGGAGAGGAGCAACCTGTATGAAAGGGTGTTGCTTTTTTATGTCCTATCCAATTTCCACCTTCCAACAATTATTAAAAACCTGCTTGAAACTTCTTTATGGTTTGATCTTCGCGGTACTGCTGTTCGCCTTTATGATTTTACCACAAACGCTCATATCGGAAACGCTCATATCAGAAACAACAACCTCTGCGGCATTAGTATATCATCCTGTTAGCGCGCATCTGGAGGTATCTGAGATAGCCCGCGCCTATATATGATGCTGCGAAATTAGCTAATGAGGCGTTTTATACCTGCAACCTTGCCATAAAAAACCCTTCCAAAGCGTGTGCCTTGGAAGGGGGTGTGTGTTTATCCGTATAACGCAGATGGATTAGTAAGAATAATACATCTGGAATTCGATAGGATGCGGTGCATGCTCAAGAGCGATCACTTCTTCCATCTTCAGCTCAATGAAGGCATCAATCTGGTCATCTGTGAACACATTACCTTCGGTTAGGAAGGCGCGATCTGCATCAAGGCTATCCAACGCTTCACGAAGGGAGGCACAAACAGTTGGAATCTTCGCCAATTCTTCAGCTGGCAGATCATACAAATCTTTGTCCATCGCATCGCCCGGGTGGATCTTGTTGCGGATACCGTCCAGACCAGCCATCAGCATTGCAGAGAAGGCAAGATAGGGGTTGGCAGTCGCATCAGGGAAACGTACCTCTACCCGCTTACCCTTTGGATTAGATACAAACGGGATACGGCAAGATGCAGAACGGTTACGTGCTGAGTAAGCAAGAAGCACCGGCGCTTCATAGCCAGGAACCAAACGCTTATAGCTGTTGGTTGATGGGTTGGTGAAGGCGTTCAACGCTTTCGCATGCTTGATAATACCGCCAATGTAATAGAGCGCATTTTCAGACAAATCAGCATATCCGTTGCCTGCAAATAACGGCTTTCCATCAGTCCAAAGAGACTGGTGAACATGCATGCCAGAACCATTATCGCCAGCGATAGGCTTTGGCAAGAAGGTTGCGGATACCCCATAGGCATTTGCTACCTGATGAACAGCATATTTATAAAGCTGCATATTATCAGCAGTTTCCAGCAATGTGCCGAATTTCATGCCAAGCTCATGCTGAGATGGCGCTACTTCGTGGTGATGCTTTTCAACTGGCACACCCATATCGGCCATAACAGCCAGCATTTCAGAGCGGATATCTTGTCCTGAATCGACTGGGGGTACAGGGAAATAGCCGCCCTTAACACCCGGACGGTGGCCAAGATTGCCTTCTTCGTAATCACGCGCAGAGTTATATGGGCCTTCTACAGAATCAACCTTAAACATTGCGCCGTTCATTGATACATCAAACTTAACATCTTCAAAAATGAAGAATTCAGCTTCTGGGCCAAAGAACGCCGTGTCGGCGATGCCGGCAGATTGCATATAGTTTAATGCAGCTTTAGCCGTACCACGTGGGTCACGGTCATAAGCTTCATTTGTGATAGGGTCTAGCACGTCACAGAACAGAGCGAGGGTTGGCTGCGCAAAGAACGGGTCAATATAAGCCCGGTCTAGGTCAGGCATCAACGTCATGTCCGACTCGTTAATAGCCTTCCAGCCAGCAATTGAAGAGCCATCAAACATGAAACCTTCATTTAGCGCATCTTCATCGATAGTTTCGATATGCTGTGTTACATGTTGCATTTTACCACGTGGGTCGGTAAAGCGCAGGTCAACGAAGGAAATATCATTTTCCTTTATCATATCCATGATTTGTTTTGCACCAGACATCATTTATTCCTTTCTGTATGTCTTTGAACTTCGTATTTAGCCGACACCTTCGACCAAAAATCGTGCAGTAAGAGGGCTTTGAGGCATCTCTCCCTGCAAAATTTGCGTTAAATCGCTTCTCCGCCAGTCTCACCTGTACGAATCCGGATAGCTTCGTCGATTGTTGAGATGAATATTTTACCATCTCCAATACGGCCCGTTTTAGCGGCATTTTGGATCGCTTCAACCACTTGGTCAGCCATACTGTCTTCAACCACTACCTCAATTTTTACTTTCGGCAGGAAATCAACAACATATTCTGCACCGCGGTAAAGCTCGGTATGTCCTTTTTGGCGTCCAAACCCTTTGGCTTCTAGCACGGTAATGCCCTGAATACCAACATCGTGGAGCGCTTCTTTGACTTCATCAAGCTTGAAGGGTTTTACAATCGCTTCGATCTTTTTCATAAGGTTATCGCTTTCTCTCAATGATGTGAGCCCAAGATGATAAAGATGGGCGTGAGAGGGTAGGCATGCCCGTTAAGAGCAGTCACACCTCATTTCGATTTTCTGTCCTAGTAGATTTAACCATTAATAGGCAAGCTATCCATTTGGTAGAGGCTTTAAAGGCAAAATTTGCCCAATTTTTAGGCACTCCTGATCAGGCGCGCGCACTAACCATTTTCTTCAATCTTTCAATTGCTTCGCTTATCGCCTCATCTGAATTAGCACAGGATAGTCGCACATATCCTTCGCCAAAGCCGCCAAAGGAGGTGCCAGAAATGCACGCCACGCCATATTCTTCTAACGCCGTGTCCTGAAACTGGTGCGAAGTAAACGCTGTGTCGCTGATATTGGCGAAGACATAGAAAGCCCCGCCCGGCGCTTGGCACCTGATACCATCAATATCGTTCAACAGCCCAGTGATAAGGCTGCCACGCCGACGAAAAGCGGTCAGCATATCATCAACACATGACTGGTCGCCCTTTAGCGCGGCTTCTGCGGCATGTTGGGTCGGTGCATTCACACAAGAATGGAAATTCACTGCCAGACGATCCGCAAAATCAATAAGCCGTTCTGGCCAAATACCATAGCCAATGCGCCACCCCGTCATGGCATAGGTCTTTGACCACCCATTTAGAACAATAAGGCGGTCTTGTATTTCAGGATAGCTCAACAAAGATAGCGGCTGTGTATCGAATACCAGACGGTCATAAATTTCATCTGACATTATAGTGACATGCGGAAAGTCAGCTAATCCTTTGACAAATTTATCCATCTCAGCACGCGGAGTAATGCCGCCAGTGGGATTCGCGGGTGAATTCACGATGACAAGGCTGGTCTTATCTGTAATTTTTGACAACACATCGTCAGCATCAAAGGCAAATCCCTTTTCTTCGACAAGGCCGTAGGAAACAGATGTCGCGCCGCTATAATTAATCGCAGATTGATAGATAGGAAAGCCGGGGTCAGGGGTAAGAATCTCATGGCCCGGCCCGCCAAGAAGCATCATAGCGGTAAACATCACAGGCTTGCCGCCCGGCACAATCTGAATACGGCTTACATCGGGGCGTACACCATAGCGCTGAAAGGCGTCATTCGCCACTGTTTCGCGCAAGCTCATCAATCCCATAGAGGGGGTATAGCCATGTGCACCATCTTGCAAAGCCTTGATACCAGCTTCGACAATATGTTCTGGCGTTCTGAAATCAGGCTGGCCAATGCCAAGATTAATGATATCTTTGCCAGCTGCGCTCAAGGCGCCAGCGCGGGCTAACACACCAAAGGCTGATTCTGTTCCCAGATTTTGTGCAGATGCATTCAACATAATGTAAACTTTCCTATTTGATTCCAACGGTGCTACCCAAGCCTTGCAAACGACCCCTATCATCAAAGCAAACCGCTTGAACGCTTCTTTTAAACAAAAAAAACGGCATTTTCTAGCAGAGTAGAGGTAAAAAATCTGCTGCAAGGCATTGACCCATTTTTCAGTTTTGCATATTAAAACCTTGAAGTTCGGTTTGACGAGCTTTTTTTGGCGGGTGTAGCTCAGTAGGTTAGAGCGCCAGTTTGTGGTACTGGATGTCGCCGGTTCAAATCCGGTCACTCGCCCCATACCTTTCTGTCATATCGCCGCAAAAACAGAGGCGATAGCAAAATCAGGCTAAAATGAGGCTAAATTCTGCGGTTGGGTGTGTTTATGGTTGACGCTGGGGCGTATTTTCGAGTACCGATGCGCTTCATATTGTCAAATCCTGTTGCGGGCGTGGCGAAATTGGTAGACGCGCCAGATTTAGGTTCTGGTATCTAACGATGTGGGGGTTCAAGTCCCTCCGCCCGCACCATTTGGCATAAAAGATGAATAAGCTATCAACTGACGCCTGAAATGCTGGGTTAAAAAGCAATGAGGGCTTAAAACAACATCTAGCAGGCATATCTGCACTCAGGACATCTAAAAAATCATGGATATCAACGAAACAAGCAAGGACGGTCTGGCGCTCGAATATGAATTGAAACTGACCGCGCAGGATCTGGACAGCAAAATCTCTACACGTCTCGAAGAAGTGGCGAAGACAGCAAACATGCCGGGCTTCCGTCCCGGAAAAGTGCCGATGACTGTCGTAAAAGCCCGCTTTGGCGACCAAGTTAAGGGAGAAGTTATCCGCACTGAGCTGGATAATGGTGCCCGCGACGCTGTCGAAAAAAATGAACTGAAATTGGCCAGCCAACCTCGTTTGGATATTGTCTCTTATGAAGACGGCCAAGATTTGATCGCCAAGCTTATGGTTGAGGTGATGCCGGATATTTCTATTCCTGACTTAGCCGGCATTTCTGTTGACCGTCCAACCTTGCCAGCGAATGATGACGAAATTAACGAAACAATGTCTCGTCTCGCTGACGAAAATCGGCCAACCCAAAAAGTTGAGAAAGCACGCAAAGCCAAGATGGGTGATGTGGTGCTTATCGACTTCACTGGCCGTATCGACGGTGTGGCTTTCGAAGGGGGTACCGCCTCTGATCACATGCTTGAGCTAGGCTCAAACTCATTTATTCCCGGGTTTGAAGAAGGTCTGGTTGGTGCAAGTGTTGGGGAAACGGTTGATGTAAAAGTATCCTTCCCAAGTGATTATCAGGCAGAGCATCTGGCTGGCAAAGAGGCCGTTTTTGAATGTCCGGTCAAAGAAATTCATGAAAAGGGCGATGCGAGCATTGATGATGCTCTCGCAACGAAGCTTGGATTTGAAGATTTGGAAAAGCTCCGTGAAGCGGTGGCTGGGCAGTTATCCTCACAGCATGCAATGGCATTGCGTCAGGCCGTAAAGACAAATGTTTTTGATCAGTTGGCGCAAAATATTGACTTTGATGTGCCGCCAAGTCTGCTAAAGGCTGAATATGATGGCATCGCAAAATCAATGTCTGGTGATGATGGCCATGACCATAATCATGACCATGATCACGACCATGACCACGATCACGCGCATAGCCATGCAGCCGATGAAAATCTGGATGATGCAGAAAAAGCTGAAGCACATGAAATGGCGCTTCGCCGTGTTCGGCTTGGCTTACTGCTGACAGAAATAGGCAATCAGAACAACATTACCGTGACGGATGAAGACACCAAGCAAGCGGTTATGCAGCAAGCTTATCGCTTTCCGGGTCAGGAACAGCAGGTTATTGAATATTATAACAGCAACCCGGACGCGTTAAGAGAGCTAGCCGGGCCGATGTTTGAAGAGCGGGTAATGGATTATATCCTTGAAATGGCGAAAGTCACAGACAAGGAAACAACGGTTGAAGCATTGTATGCTGAAGCTGAGGAGAGAGCCAAACCAGCGAAGGCAGCGAAAGAAAAGAAGGCAGCCAAGAAGAAAGCTGCCGAGAAAAAGACTGCTGAGAAAAAAACTGCTGCTAAAAAGTCTGATACGAAAGCAGCCTCTGCTAAAAAGGCACCTGCTAAAAAGGCAGCCGCCAAAAAGCCCGCTAAAAAAGCGGCTTCAAAAGCGAAAAAAAGTTAGCAGAACATAGCTAAAAACTCATATTCATGAAAACTGCCAGCCTTTCGGGGTTGGCAGTTTTTATTTAAGTTCCTACATTAATAATTATAGCTGTGAAGTTACGCGGCTAAAGCGGTGGGGAATATAGCTTATATTCGCTATCGCTACCCTTAAATTCTGCTTTGCCAGTTCTATTTTTCTGGTTGGCCTCAAACGGAGAAGATAATGACCCAAACAATGAATGTAGCACCGCCTATGGATATGAACCTTGTGCCGATGGTGATCGAGCAAACAGGGCGGGGTGAGCGGTCTTTTGATATCTTCTCGCGCTTATTAAAGGAACGTATTATCTTCCTTAACGGGCCGGTCGAAGATGTGATGGCTTCTCTTGTATGTGCCCAGCTTTTATTCTTGGAATCAGAAAATCCGAACAAAGATATCTTTATGTATATTAATTCGCCGGGCGGAATCGTTACCTCTGGTTTGGCGATTTATGACACGATGCAATATATTCGCCCAGACGTGGCAACTGTTTGCATTGGACAAGCGGCATCTATGGGCTCGCTGCTATTGACAGCCGGGGCAGCTGGCAAACGTTACTCCCTTCCGCATTCGCGTATTATGACGCATCAGCCTTCTGGTGGTTTTCAAGGCCAAGCGACCGATATTGAAATCCATGCCAAGGAAATCCTGTCTTTGCGAACTCGTCTGAACAAGATTTATGAGCAGCATTCAGGTAAGACCCTCAAGCAGATCGAAAAGATTATGGAGCGCGACACCTTTATGTCGCCAGAGGAAGCAAAAGAAATGGGCTTGATTGATGAGGTGGTCTCGAAACGCCCTAATGAGGCTGAAGAGGCCAAGAAATAGCGCCATATCAGCTTTTTTGTCAGGTGTGCTTCTAACTGCCGCACATCTGGGGTAAGATTTTTGTTGAGATAAAAGTTAACACCCGTCTACTATAAAAGACGAAATAACCATTCTAAGGGAGCCGCCCCGTTAATTTGCGGTCAGGAGCGAAGAAAAAGATGGCAAAGTCAGAAGATGAGTCCAAATCCACCCTTTTTTGTTCCTTTTGTGGCAAAAGCCAGCATGAGGTACGCAAACTGATAGCAGGCCCAACGGTTTTTATCTGTGATGAATGTGTCGAGCTATGCATGGATATTATCCGTGAGGAGCATAAAAGCGCAGTCACAAAATCGAGCGATGGCATTCCAACCCCGCAAGAAATCAATAAGGTTTTGGATGATTATGTCATCGGCCAAGCTAAAGCAAAGCGTGTTCTGGCAGTGGCGGTGCATAACCATTACAAACGGCTGGCTAACGAAGGTAAGACAGGCGAGCTGGAAATCCAAAAGTCTAATATCATGCTCGTTGGGCCAACCGGCTGTGGTAAAACATTGCTGGCTCAATCACTTGCGCGGATGCTAGATGTGCCCTTTACAATGGCAGATGCCACCACCCTAACCGAAGCTGGCTATGTGGGGGAAGATGTTGAAAATATCATCTTAAAACTTCTGCAAGCTTCTGATTATAATGTGGAAAAAGCCCAGCGTGGTATCGTCTATATTGATGAAGTTGATAAGATTTCACGGAAATCTGATAACCCGTCTATCACCCGTGATGTGTCAGGGGAAGGGGTTCAGCAAGCGCTGTTAAAGATTATGGAAGGCACCGTTGCTTCTGTGCCGCCGCAAGGGGGGCGCAAGCACCCGCAGCAGGAATTTTTGCAGGTTGATACCACCAATATCCTATTTATCTGTGGGGGCGCATTTGCGGGTTTAGACAAAATTATTTCTGGTCGCAATAGTGGTGCAGGTATCGGGTTTGGCGCGGATGTGCGCGACCCTGATGAGCGTAATATTAGCCAGCTGCTAGGTGATTTAGAACCAGAGGATCTGATTAAATTTGGTCTCATCCCAGAATTTATTGGCCGACTGCCCGTAATTGCTACCTTAGAGGATTTGGATGAGGAAGCGCTAATACGCATTCTTACTGAGCCTAAAAATGCGCTGACTAAGCAATATAAAGCGTTGTTTGATATGGATGGGGTCACGCTTGATTTCCGGGAAGATGCGCTGCGCGCTATCGCGAAAAAGGCTATTGAGCGCAAAACAGGTGCTAGAGGCCTGCGTTCAATCCTAGAAGCTATTTTGATGGATCCCATGTTTGATATTCCAACCGCTACCGATATCGAAGAAGTGATTATCAATGAGGAGGTTGTCACAGGTACAGCCTCGCCTTTGGTTGTCCACACGAATATGGGTAAAGAAGCCAAGCCATCCGCAAAATCTTCTTAAACAAAATTTTTGATGTTGCCCTGCCTTGTGAAAAATAAAGCAGGGCAATAGCTTAAGCCTTTTTTTGTGCGGTTAAGAGCCTTCAAAGTTGTGGGGGCAATACGTACAGGCATGGATATTGCACTTAAGTTTGTACCTGCGGCCTCTTGAATTTTCGTGTTTCATATACACATTGATTAGAGTGCTGACACTTTTGTTTTGCACCGCTTTGTATCTGCCCTTTCGCAGAGAAAAAACAGGAATTATATTATGACTGACCTCTCCACCACACCTCATATGCCAGTACTGCCTTTGCGGGACATTGTTGTATTTCCGCACATGATTGTGCCGCTTTTTGTTGGCCGAGAGAAGTCAGTGCGCGCTCTTGAAACGGTGATGTCTGAGAATAAGCAAATCCTGCTCCTCACCCAAACGGATGCAGCTATCGAAGATCCGTCAGCTGAAGATATGTTCACCATGGGTACTATCGGCAATATCTTGCAGATGCTTAAACTGCCTGACGGGACTGTAAAAGTTTTGGTAGAAGGCGTGGCGCGTGCACAGGTCACTGAATTGCACGAGGCTGGGCCTTACATGACAGGTGAGGCGGTAGAGTGTGAAGATCCGCTAACCTCTGAAGCAGAGTTGATTGCGCTTGGTAAGGCGACGGTTCAGCAGTTTGAGCATTATATTAAATTAAATAAGAAAATTGCCTCAGAAGTGATGGTGTCGATAAACCAAATCGAAGAGACAGGCAAAATTGCGGACACGATTGCCTCGCACCTTGCGGTGAAGATTGTTGAAAAACAGAAGCTGCTTGAAATAGAGGATGTTAAGGAACGTCTAGAAGCTATCTATGGCATCATGGAAGGCGAAATCGGTGTCCTGCAAGTTGAAAAGCGGATTCGCAACCGTGTTAAACGCCAAATGGAAAAAACCCAGCGCGAATATTATTTGAACGAGCAGATGAAGGCGATCCAGAAAGAGCTAGGCGAGGGGGAAGATGGCCGCAATGAGGTGGACGAAATTGCTGAACAAATTGTGGCTGCCAAAATGCCTAAAGAAGCCCATGAAAAAGCAGAAACAGAGTTGAAGAAGCTGCGCAATATGGGCGCGATGAGCGCAGAAGCTACCGTTGTGCGCAATTACCTAGACTGGATGACCAGTATGCCTTGGAAAAAGGCAAACCGGGTAAATAAGGACATCTCTAAAGCTCGGGAGATTTTAGACGCTGACCATTATGGGTTGGAGAAGGTCAAAGACAGGATCATCGAATTTCTAGCTGTTCAAAAACGCACCAAAAAGGTGAAAGGGCCTATTTTATGTTTAGTGGGCCCTCCGGGTGTAGGTAAAACCTCGCTTGGTAAGTCAATCGCCAAAGCATCGGGGCGCGAATATGTCCGCATGGCGCTTGGCGGGGTGCGTGATGAGGCAGAAATTCGTGGACATCGGCGTACATATATTGGCTCCATGCCAGGTAAAATTGTGCAAGGCATGAAAAAAGCAGGCAAGAACAACCCGCTATTTCTGCTAGATGAGATCGATAAGATTGGTGCAGATTGGCGCGGCGATCCTAGTTCTGCCTTGCTTGAGGTTTTGGATCCAGCACAAAATGCGACCTTCCAAGATCATTATTTGGAAGTAGATTTTGATTTATCCAATGTGATGTTTATCACGACGGCTAATTCGCTAAATATGCCGCAGCCATTGCTAGACAGAATGGAGATTATCCGCTTGTCTGGCTACACTGAGGATGAAAAGCGGGAAATCGCGCGCGCGCATCTTATTCCGCGTCAGATGGATGAACATGGATTAAAAGAACAAGAGCTAACGCTTGAAGATGACGCGCTTATCGCTGTTATACGAAATTATACACGTGAGGCAGGCGTGCGTAACCTTGAGCGGGAAATAGCCAAAATTGCCCGTAAGGCGCTGACCCGTATTGTCAGCGGTGAGGCAGAAAGTTTGACCATTAATGCCAGTGACCTTGATGATTATCTAGGGGTGAAACGCTTTAAATTCGGCGAGATCGACACCGAAGATCAGGTGGGCGTGGTGACAGGGCTTGCTTGGACAGAAGTAGGCGGTGAGTTACTGCAGGTGGAAGCGGTTAAAGTGCCGGGCAAAGGCAAGATTACAGCTACTGGCAAACTAGGCGACGTAATGAAAGAATCCATCCAAGCGTCTGAGTTTTTCATTAAATCAAGAGCCGCTGCATATGGAATCGATCTTGAACAGGCCGAAAAACATGATGTGCATGTGCATGTGCCAGAAGGGGCTACCCCGAAAGATGGCCCATCTGCAGGCGTTGCCATGGTTACGTCCATCGTTTCTGCCCATACCAGCAATCCGGTGCGCAAAGATGTTGCCATGACGGGTGAAATTACGTTGCGTGGACGTGTACTGGCCATTGGCGGGTTAAAGGAAAAGCTGCTTGCTGCGCTGCGTGGGGGCATCAAAACAGTCCTGATTCCAAAAGAAAATGAGAAAGATTTGGCGGATGTGCCAGATAATGTAAAGGAAGCCTTGGAAATAATCCCCATTAATCTGATTGATGAAGCGTTAAACGTGGCGCTTGTAAGGGGATTGAGCCCAATGGAAGAGAAGTCAGAGGCGGCTGTAGCCCCAATTGCGGCCAAGCCAGCCACCGCAGAAGATATTACAGCTCACTAAAAGTGATTTGTTAGACCTAATTTGTGTTTTTTCGCAGTTTTGCTTAGCTTTTTTGTTGACCATATTCGTTATGAGTGAGTAAGGTAGGCACATTCGCGTTTCGCGTTTCACTTAACACTCTATCTAAATAAGGGGATCAACCCATGAACAAAAACGATTTGGTTTCAGCCGTTGCTGAACATTCAGGCCTTTCTAAAACTGATGCAGGCCGCGCCGTAGATGCGGTTTTCGGCTCAATTGAAGGTGCACTGAAAGCTGGTGATGAAGTAAGAATTGTAGGTTTTGGGTCTTTTTCTGTAGCACATCGTGCGGCAAGCACTGGTCGTAACCCACGTACCGGTGAGGCCATCCAAATTGCGGCGTCAAAGCAGCCTAAATTTAAGGCTGGTGCGCCTCTGAAAGCTGCTGTTAACGGTTAATTTCATTTTGACATTAGCGTTGACCCATGGCATATGTGGGTCAACGTTTTTTTATGGATTAAACAGGGTGGTTAGCTCAGCTGGGAGAGCAACTCGTTTACACCGAGTAGGTCGGGGGTTCGAGCCCCTCACCACCCACCATAAAATAGTCGTTCAAACCTATGGCTTTTAAATTAAACAGGCATTTTGCCTGTTTTTTTTGTGCCCTTTTTTAAAATTTTCCAATGAAAGCTGCTCGTGGTTTATCTTGCCAGTGAAGCTTTACGGTAGCAGACTGGCAGGGCAAAATTATTTGCCTGATTTAATGGATTAAGGGGATTTTACGTAATGTCTGCTTCACATATATTTGGCCCACATAAATTAATGCCCTCTGGCCTATGTTTTGGAACGATGCAGTTTGGCGCTGGTGCTTCTGAGAGCGATAGCGCAGCTATGTATGATGCGTGCCGGCAAGCTGGTATTAATTTTTTTGACACAGCCTATGTTTATACTGAAGGCCGTTCAGAAGAAATTTTGGGAAAATTAATTTCAACGGAGCGAGAGGATTTAGTCCTTGTTACCAAAGCAGGGGCTGTTGGTGGCTCATCTGCGCGGAATATTCGGGAACAGCTCGATATTAGCCTCACGCGTTTAAACCAAGATTACACGGATATCTTTTTTCTGCACCGTTTTGATGATGATGTGCCGTTAGAGGAAACTTTTGCTGAATTGGCAAAGTTAAAGGAGCAGGGAAAATTCTATCATCTAGGCGTATCTAATTTTGCCGCGTGGCAGGTGATGAAAGCGCAAGGTGTGGCCAATCTGAAAGGCTATCCTCGCATCGAAATTCTGCAACCTATGTATAATCTGGTTAAACGTCAGGCTGAGGTGGAAATATTGCCAATGGCGGCGGCTGAAGACATAGCTGTTATCAGCTATAGCCCGCTTGGTGGTGGTTTGCTGACCGGTAAATATCGCGGCGGTATTGCCGAAGAGGGGCGCTTTAGTTGGGATGAGAAATATGCGGCGCGTTACGGCCAAGATTGGATGCATAAAGCGGCAACCCGCTTGTCGGAAATTGCGGATCAGGCAGGCGTAGCGCCAGCTGCGCTTGCTGTGGCGTGGGTTGCAAAACATCCAGCGATTACCGCGCCTATCATCAGTGCGCGCAATGTTGACCAGTTAGCCCCCTCTCTCGGCGCGGCAAAGATCACCATCAATGCAGATATGTATGCACAGCTAAACGCGTTAGTGCCCACCCCGCCGCCAGCTACAGACAGGCTTGAAGAGCAGGGTTAGTGGGCGCGTTAACGATAAATATCCAAAGGAGGTCGCGGCATGTATGCTATCATTTTTGAAGTGTGGCCCTTTGCAAAGGGCAGAGACAGATATTTTGAACTGGCCGCCCAATTAAAACAGATTTTAGTCTCTCAGCCCGGCTTTATATCTGTTGAGCGCTTTCAGAGCCTGATAGATGAAGAAAAGCTGCTTAGCCTATCCTTTTGGGAATCAGAACTGGCAATCGCTGGATGGCGAGAACAGATTGATCACATTGATGCCCAGAAGGAGGGCAAGGAAAAGCTCTTTAAATCTTACCGAATACGGGTAGTGAAAATAGAGCGTGATTATAGCTTTGATGCTGAAGATGCAAGCGCGTAAGGCTGGCGGCACTGCCTTATTTCTGCATAGATACGCGGATATTATGGAAATCGGCTGGCGGTTCTAGCAGGCGAGTTTTATAAACTTTTTCTGAATTACCCGGCACTTCATCGCCTGCGACTGCCATAGGCCAAGCCATCAGCTGTTTATTTTGCTTATTTATCAGCTCAATTTCAAATAATCTTGGCCGGCCAACCCCGCCGCCTCTGTTTACTACCGTAATAAAAATATCTAGCGCCCGCCCTAATTCTGTATCAACCAGCTGATAATTTGCGCCTTTAAGCGCAAAATCCGCTATTGCAGGCGGGGCAGGGGCTATAGGCGGCGCTTGCGGCGGAATAGCTGGGTTCAGATTTGTATCAGCAATAATTGGCGCAAGAGGTGTTAGCCTATCTGGGGCAGGCGCGCTTTCGCTGACATTCTTATCAGCAGCTGTGCTTGGTGGTGTAGCGGCTTGTGTATCTGCCTGTATATCTGCCCTCTGGCTTTTGACCTTTTCGATATAGACGCCAACAAGACTAGCCAGCATATAGCTAAGCCCAGCAAATAAAAGCAACAGCAGCAGATTTTTGAAAATACTGACAAGAGAGAAGCGGTATTTTTTGCGCTTAAGCGCTTTATTCTGATTGGCTGGTTTTTTCTTAATCGGCGTGCGGGCCAACTCCATTGCGTCCGATACGGTGCGCATTTTCTGGCTTAGCCGCTCAATTGCCTGCTCAATTTCTTGATTTTCTTGGGTTTGGGTCGCCATAAAACCAAAACAATCCTTAATTTATGTCAAGGTAGCTTTGCAACTTTCAGGCCAAACAGACCTCAAACTACCTAGCTATCGCTCAGCGTTACTTCTCTGGCGGCAATCGGGTTGCGCCTATCTTCACATATTCCCCGATCAGAAGCCTAATTGCCGCCCCATTTCCTATAAAACGGGTGCCGCGTTATTTATATTACTTTTTGCCTTTAACAATAGCAATGCTAGGGGCTTGTAAACGCGCAAAGCTGCTGTAGGAGCGACATCTCTAACAAGGGGGAAATAACTTATCTATTTTCTGTTCAAATCGGCTTGACAGTAAGTGCCCACAACTATAAATATCATCCAGTCAAAGAGGTCAGCAGATTGATGTTGGCCGCACCCGATAAAGTTCCGGGGGTGTAGCTCAGTTGGTTAGAGCGCTGGCCTGTCACGCCAGAGGCCGCGGGTTCGAGTCCCGTCACTCCCGCCACTTTCCTTTACATTTTTTTGTTTAAATCGTGATAGGCTAGGCTTACCCGTTTCTGGCGAGAGCTTATCAATGACAAATTTTCTGATTATCACCTCTGATGAGCATCGCGCAGATGCTATGGGATGTGCTGGCCACAGCCATGTGCGCACACCCCATCTAGATAGGCTGGCTGCCAGCGGTACCCGCTTTTCAAATGCCTATACCGCATCGCCTATGTGTGTGCCTGCCAGAGCGGCGCTTGCCACTGGCCAGTTTGTTCATCAGACGCGGCATTGGGATAGCGCTTCACCTTATTCTGGCAACCCGCAAAGCTGGATGCATAAGGTGCGTGGGGCTGGGCATAAATGTGTTTCAATTGGTAAATTGCATTTTCGTTCTACGGAGGATGATAATGGATTTTCCGAAGAAATTTTGCCTATGCATGTAGCCGGCGGTATTGGTTGGACGATTGGTTTGCTGCGCAAGGAATTGCCAGACTATGAGGGTGCCGCAGAGTTATCCGCAGATGTGGGCGAGGGCGCATCAAGCTATACCGATTATGACCATGCGATAACACAAGCAGCGATAAATTGGATTGAAGAAGCTGGCGAGAAACAGAAATCTGGGGCGCAAGATAAAGGCTGGTCAGCGTTTATATCGCTGGTTAGTCCACATTACCCGCTTACCTGTCCACCAGAATTTAATAAACTGTACCAGCCACAGGATATGGCGTTGCCCATTGGATATGGAAAAGGTGCGCCCACCCATCCAGAGCTTGCCAGAACAGCCGCGTTCTTTGACTATGACCGCCATTTTGATGCACAGACGATGCGTGCCGCCAAATGTGCCTATTTTGGGCTTACCTCCTTTATGGATGATTGTGTGGGGAAAATTCTGGACGCGTTGGAACGAAGCGGTCAGACAGAAGATACGGTTATTTGTTATATCTCCGACCATGGTGAGTTGCTAGGCGATCATGGCTTATGGACTAAGCAGGTAATGTATGAGGGGTCGGTTGCTGTACCAATGATTTTAAGCGGTCCGGGCATACCGGCAGGGCATATTTGCCATACGCCTGTTATGCTCACCGATATCGCGCCCACCGTTCTGGATGTTATGAATATACAGGCACTAGAAATACCTCCCAGCACTTCTCTTGTCCAAATAGCAAACCAGCCAGACCAGATGGAACGCATTGCCTTTAGCGAATATCACGATGGCGGCTCCACCATGGCAAGCTTTATGGTACGCTGGCAGCATTGGAAATATATCCATTATGTTGGCGCACCGCCGCAACTTTTTGATTTGCACGCCGACCCTGATGAGCAAGTGGATCTATATAGCTGTCAGCCACATACACAAACGATTAAAGATGCGCTGGCCAAAGGGGAGGCTCGTTTACGCAATATTTGTGACCCAGAAGCTGTAAATGCGAACGCCTTTGCTGATCAGGCTGAGAAAATAGCCGCGCTAGGGGGCGAAGAGGCCTGCTTAACCCGGTACGCCTTTAATCACACACCTGTCCCTGTCTGAGGTAGAAAAGGCTAGTCGTTAGCATAAAAAGAAGGAAGAGAAGGTGATGATAGAAGGACTGTTTTTTATCTTTTTGTTTCAACTGGCAGGAACGGCGTTAACAGCTTTGTTTGGCTTGCCAGTGCCGGGCCCTGTTATAGGGATGGCATTATTGCTTATTTGGCTGGCGCTGCGCTTTAAAACACCAACAAGCCTTGATAATTTGTGTGATTTTTTCTTGCGCTATTTGCCGCTATTATTTGTGCCAGCGGCCGTTGGTGTCCTCAATTACAAAGATATTATAATTGCTTCAGGCCTATCTTTATTTATCATTCTTATTTTTAGCACGCTAGCGGCTTTGCTCGCTGCCTCACTCAGCTTTATCTGGGTTGCAAGGCATTTATGCCCGCCCATTGGAGAGGGGCAGCGCAAAACAAGGCCTTCTATCGGGGGCGCAGAATAATGCAGGATAGCTTAACTGGTTTTGTGGCCGTCTTTGTTTATTTGGGGGAAGCCCCGCTTTTATGGTTAACCCTGACATTGGGGGCATTTTTGGCGGCGGAGCGCCTATACCAATTCAGCAATCGTTTTGCGTTGCTGAACCCTGTATTAATTTCCTCGCTGGCTATCTGCCTCGTATTGTATAGTACGGGAACGCCTTATGATGCTTATTTTCGGGGCGCTCAGTTTATTCATTTCTTGCTAGGGCCAGCGATTATTATACTTGCTGTGCCTGTATGGCGTCACCGTGCTGCCTTATGGCGGGCGCGTTTTGCTGTTTTGGTTGCGCTGATAATAGGCGGCAGTGTGGCGGGGCTAAGCGCTATTGGGCTATCTGTCCTTTTTGAGCTTGATTTAGAAATGGCTGCTTCTATCACCCCAAAAAGTGTAACCGCGCCAGTGGCGATGGGCATTGCAGAAAATTTAGGCGGGGCTGTATCGCTGGCCGCGTTGCTAGCCGTATTAACAGGTATTTCTGGCGCGGTTTTAGCAACGCCGTTATTTAATGCCTTTGGCTTGGTAGATTGGCGTGGACGCGGCTTTGCGGTGGGGGTTACCTGTCATGGTATCGGCACTGCTCATGCTTTTCAGCTTAGCTCGGTTGCGGGCAGTTTCGCCACTATTGGCATGGCGCTAAATGCACTGTTTTCTGCGATAATTCTGCCGGTACTTTTCATCTTTATATATGGCTAGCGGCTATTTGTGACGGGGTTGGCTAGCCAGTGTGGCCTCAATAGTGGGATGGGCGCGAATCGTATCTATGAGATGTGCAAGTTTTGGCCGTCTAGCACGCAATTGGGTTTTATCTACATTCCAGCGCGAAATCATATAAAGATAGAGATCAGCTGCTGTTAGCTGTGCACCGCATATATAGGGGTTTAACAAGCTTTCAATATAGTCATAAAGGCTGTCATTTACGCTTCGTGCCATCGCTTGAATTTCTGGATAGGCGTGTTCAGGCCCATATTGATAGGTGTGATGCTGGCGGTGATACGCAGGATACATAGTGGCTCCCAGCATCGTTAGAACAGATAAATAAATTTTTTCAGCCTCGCTTCCTGCCTCTGGCACCAAATGCGGACAATGCCTGCCTAGATATTGCACAATCGCTAGACTTTCATAAAGCTGTCCACCGTCTGGGCAGACCAGCACAGGAATTTTCCCCGTTGGATTTTTCGCACGGAATTCCGCAGTTGCGCGTTCGGCATCATCTGGAAAAGAGATGGTGTAGGACAGACCTGCCTCACGCATCATAAATTCAACAATGAGAGAGCCAGCGAAAGGGCGGCCATAAATATGATAGGATGTCATGTTTTTTTACTGCCTTTTTTTATATGTCAATCTGGTATTGTTGCGGTTACCCCGCCATCTACAATAATTTCTGTGCCGGTAATATAGCGTGCTTCATCTGAGGCAAGGAAAAGGGCGGCTTGGGCAACATCTTCTGCCGTGCCCATATGCCCTATAGGCACCTGATTATGGCGCTTTTGAACAAAGCCTTGATAGTCACCATCCGCATATTTTTCTGCCATCCGCTCTATCATTGCGGTATGCATCAATCCCGGCAACACACAATTCATTCGGATATTGTTTGGGGCATGGATGACTGCACTTGTTTTGGTATATTGCTGAAGGGCTGCTTTGGCCGTGCTATAGGCGATTTGCGGTTTGCCCAAATAGCGAATGCCCGCAATAGAAGAGATATTTACAATGGCACCCCTGCCTTGTTCTATCATTTGTGGCAGGGCAGCACGACACGCCATCATCGCACTATTTAAATTTAAATCTAGCTGCTTCTGCCAGACAGAACTATCCACATTTTCAGGCAGCATCCGTTCGGACTGGCCAACATTATTCACAAGGATATCTAGGCGTTTATGACGGGTGATAATGCCGGTAATCCATTTTTCTATATCCGCCTCAAAGGTGACATCACCTTGTGTAAATTGACAATCGCCGCCATTGGCGATTATCGCTTTCTTTGTGCGCATGCCTTCTTCTTCTAGGAGGTCTATGCCTTCGATAAATCCCCCTTGCGCGGCAAAAAGCTCAGCTATCGCGCGGCCATTTCCCATAGGGGTGTCTGGTGATCCAATTCCGGTTATGGCAATGACTTTACCCTTTAATGAATGCATTTTATTCCGCCTTCTAGTCTCATTTTTTGCTGTTTGCACCCGCCTTTATGGAAGCAAGGCTCTGATAGCACGAAAATTTGTAAAATTGGCTTTTCTCAGAACGTCAAATGCTTATGATGTTTAGCAAAAGGTTAGAATATTCCTATCACTTGTGGCAATAACCTTGCTACGTCTAAATTTTATCTGAGGAGCAACAAGCAATGTCTGTGAATGATGTTATCATGCAGGCCATGCGCGAGAACGGCATCGATTTTGTCACCACTGTGCCCTGTAAACAGCTGGCTGGTGTTATTGAAAAAATCGAACAGGCTGACGATATGCGCCATGTCCCCGCGAACCGTGAAGATGAAGGGATGGGGCTATGTGCTGGCGCCTATATGGGCGGGGCTAAACCTGCGATTATTATGCAGAATACGGCTATTGGCGTGACCATTAATGCGCTGGCCACGCTTATTCAATTTTATCGGATGCCGCTGCCCATGCTGATCAGCTATCGCGGCGAAGTTGGCGAGCCTGTTGCGTGTCAGGTTGAAATGGCCGTTCATACGAAAGCATTGCTAGACCAGCTTTCTATCCCTACCTATCATTTTCATAACCCTGAAGATGCGCAGGAGACTTCCGCTATTTTATCGCATTGCTTTATGGCAAGAAAGCCGGTTGCGCTCCTGATGGACGCAACTTTCTGGAAGGGAGCGTGAAGGCTATGATCAGAAGTGATGTTTTGAAAACGTTAATACCGCTTATCTCTGATGAACTTGTCGTGACCAATATCGGTCTGCCTAGTCAGGAGATGCATTTATTAGATGATCAGCCTAGCAATTTTTATATGCTGGGTACGATGGGGCTAGCCTCTTCTATTGGTTTAGGGCTGGCACTTGCACAAGATAAAAAGGTGATTGCCGTAGATGGTGACGGGTCTGTTTTAATGAATTTTGGCACTTTGCCAACAATTGCTAATAACCCTGCTCCTAATTTTATTTTGCTGATTATTGATAATGGCAGCTATGGCTCCACAGGCGATCAGACCACTTATACAGGTATGAAAACCTCGCTAGCTGACGTGGCGCGTGCGTGCGGATGTGACAATGTTGTTGAATGCTCTGCTGAAGATACTAAGGATGCGGTGGTTAAAGCATTGGCAGGCGAGCAAATGACCTTAATTATCAGCAAATGCGAATCAGGCAACATCAAGGTTCCGGTCATTGAAATGGATCCTGTGGTGATTAAAGACCGCTTTATGAAGGCCGTTAACGCTTGAAGTAGGGGGTTCTGGCACAGTTCTTGAACGACCCCTGCTTTGATAGATAAAATAAGGCTATATCGAAGGAGGGGGCAAAGAGGTCTGAGCCAACAGCAGCTGAGAATGCAGACCAGGAAAAACAGCTTCTAGCAGCACTTGAAAAGTTGCTAGAAGCCTATAGCAATTATGATGCGCCTTATTTACGTAAAGACGGCGATATTGTTATTCCGCTAGATGCTATTTTAAAGAAGAATCGTGCCGCCTATAATGGTCTGGCAACAGCTTTTTCTGAGATGATGAGCGGGGATATTGATCGGCGGCGCTCTTCTACTTGGGTGAAGTAAGAAGCGAGGCCGCATTCTAGCACCACCATATTATAAATTAACAGTGCCTGTTTTTTGCACTATGGATAACTTTGCCTTGGAAAGCCTTGCATTTCGCTATCGGTTGGACTAATCAAACGGTATTAGGTTTATCCATTGCGACGGGGGTCAGTAAACTCAATGGACGGGTATCTTCAAGAGTATCTTCCTATTGCCGTTTTTATGGCATTAGCTATTGGTCTTGCTATCGCTTTTGTGGTTGGCGCGGTTGTCGTTGGCTCGCAAAAGCCTGACATTGAAAAACTCACCGCGTATGAGTGCGGATTTGATGCGTTTGATGATTCCCGCAAACCGTTTGATGTTCGCTTTTATCTTGTCGCAATTTTGTTCATTATTTTCGATCTGGAAATCGCCTTTTTATTCCCTTGGGCTGTCGCATTAAGCGATATTGGCGCGTTTGGTTTTTGGTCGATGATGGTGTTTTTGGGTGTGCTAACTATCGGCTTTATTTATGAATGGAAGAAAGGGGCATTGGAATGGGAGTGATCGATAATAAAACGGTGCTAACGCCAAGCCAGCTCGATGCGCATGCACCTATTCCGCCTGGTGCTGATCAGGATGCAATTTTAAGTGCCGTAACAGATGAGATTACCAATCGCGGCTTTGTCATTGCCAAAGCGGATAAATTATTTAACTGGGCACGTTCAGGTTCGCTCTGGCCGATGACTTTTGGTTTGGCTTGTTGTGCGGTTGAGATGATGCATTCTGCGGCTAGCCGATATGATATGGATCGCTACGGTATGCTGTTCCGGCCTAGCCCGCGCCAGTCTGATGTGATGATTGTAGCTGGCACATTGACAAATAAAATGGCACCAGCCTTGCGCCGTGTATATGACCAGATGCCAGAACCGCGCTGGGTGTTGTCGATGGGCTCATGCGCAAATGGTGGCGGCTATTATCATTATTCTTATGCAGTGGTGCGCGGTTGTGACCGAATTGTTCCGGTAGATGTGTATGTGCCGGGTTGCCCGCCAACCGCTGAGGCATTGATTTACGGGCTGCTTCAACTGCAAAAGAAAATTCGCAGAACAAGCACTATCGCTAGAGCCTAAACCTAACTTTTACTCAGAAAAGGCTGGTTTGCTGCAAGCTGAGCGTAGGATAAGAAGTTTTTAAGCATGAGCGGTTCCATGCTAATCGGGGGATAAATAGAAAAAAGATGAGTGACGCCACACCAACAGAAGATGCTGTTATTGAAGCTGGCCGGTCAGAAGCGCTGAAAGAGCAAATTGCCGCTTTGTTAGGCGATAGCGCGGATGTGCAGCTAGACCCGCAAAGCGCGGTAAAAATCAGCTGTACGCCGCAAAACCTTATCTATGTTCTGAAAAGCTTGCGTGATGATGCCTTTTTGCAGTTTCGTCAGCTTACTGATTTGACAGCCGTTGACTATCCAGAGCGCACAGAACGGTTTGAGCTGGTCTATCTTCTTCTCTCAATTGCCGAGAATTGCCGGGTGCGGGTATGTGTCCCGATTGACGAAGATGCCGTAGCCCCTTCTGCAACAGAGCTGTTTGCCGCTGCAAACTGGGCAGAGCGTGAGGTTTGGGATATGTTTGGGATTTATTTCTCTGGCCATCCAGATTTGCGCCGCCTGCTAACAGATTATGGGTTCGAGGGACACCCGCTACGCAAAGATTTCCCGCTAACTGGTTATGTTGAAGTGCGCTATAGCGAGACCCAGAGACGGGTTGTCTATGAGCCTGTGCATCTAACCCAAGAATATCGTGATTTTGATTTTATGAGCCCGTGGGAAGGGGTGCAGGCCGATATCGCGCCACCCCCATCCGAAGATGAGGCAGGAGCTTAAGATTATGGGTGAAATGCAAATCCGTCCACTTACCCTGAATTTTGGCCCCCAGCATCCCGCTGCACATGGTGTTCTGCGCCTTGTTCTGGAAATGGATGGGGAAGTGATTGACCGGGCAGACCCGCATGTTGGCCTGCTGCATCGTGGTACCGAAAAACTTATTGAAAATAAGACTTATCTTCAGGCGCTTCCTTATTTTGACAGGCTAGATTATGTCTCGCCAATGAATCAGGAACATGCATGGGCACTGGCGATTGAAAAGGCACTAAATATAGAGGTGCCGAAGCGTGCCCAACATATCCGCGTTTTATATTGCGAGATAGGCAGGATCCTTAACCATCTTTTGAACTTGACCACCTTTGCAATTGATGTTGGGGCGATGACCCCGCTTCTATGGGGTTTTGAAGAACGCGAAACTTTGATGGAGTTTTATGAGCGTGCATCTGGTGCACGCTTGCATGCGGCCTATTTCCGTCCCGGCGGGGTGCATCAAGACCTGCCAGATGGGTTAACCGATGATATCCTAGAATGGGCAGAAAAATTCCCATCCTTTATTGATGACCTTGAAACCCTGCTGACCAATAACCGTATCTTCAAACAGCGAACAGTTGATATCGGCGTGATGAGCATTGATGAAGCGCTGGATTTGGGAATGACAGGGCCATGCTTGCGGGCAACAGGTTATGCGTGGGATTTGCGTAAATCACAGCCCTATGACTGTTATGCAGAAATGGATTTCGATATACCTGTAGGTACTACTGGGGATTGTTATGCGCGTTATCTGGTGCGGGTCGAAGAGATGAAACAATCTCTGCGGATTATTAAACAAGCCATTGATACGATGCCAGAAGGCCCAGTATTAGCAGAAAATAATAAGGTTACACCGCCGCGGCGCAGCGATATGAAACATTCGATGGAATCGCTTATTCACCACTTTAAGCTGTATACCGAAGGGTTTCATGTGCCAGCTGGCGATAGCTATACAGCTGTAGAAGCGCCAAAGGGTGAATTTGGCGTCTATCTGGTATCAGACGGGTCAAACAAGCCCTATCGTGCGCGCCTTCGTGCGCCGGGCTATTATTTCATGGCGGCTGTGGATTATCTGTCCAGAGGGCATATGCTGGCAGATTCAGTCGCCATCATTGGGTCATTAGATATTGTTTTTGGTGAAATTGACAGATGAGCATTCAGACACTTATTGCAGAAGAACAGCCGGAACATTTTGCCTTTGATAAGGCGAGTGAAAAGGAAATCAAAAAAGCGATTTCTAAATATCCGGAAGGGCGACAGGCCAGCGCGGTAAAGTCGCTGTTATATATCGCCCAGAAACAGAATGATAATTGGATACCGGTAAAGGCTATCGAAGAGATAGCCAAGCGCTTGGATATGGCAGAAATGCGTGTGCTGGAGGTTGCCAGCTTCTATTCCATGTTCAATCTAAAGCCGGTCGGAAAATATTACCTGCAAGCTTGTGGTACGACCCCTTGCATGTTGCGCGGCTCTGATGATGTGATGCGCTGTATCAAAGACAAGCTGGATATCAGCTCTGGTGAGACTTCTGCTTGCGGCAAATTCTCATTATTGGAAGTGGAATGTTTAGGGGCATGTGTAAATGCGCCTATCTTGCAGGTGAATGACGATTTTTATGAAGACCTTGATTATCAAGCTACCAAAGATTTGCTTGAGGCATTGGAGGCGGACAGCCCGCCCGATGTTGGGTCAGTAATGGGGCGGCAGGGCTCAGAAGCAGAAGGCGGGGCCACAACACTGAAAGCTGCAAAACGCAGTGGAAAGAAGAAGTAGAGATGCTTGCAGATAAGGACCGTATTTTTACTAATCTTTATGGCTGGGGCGATGCTGGCCTGAAAGGCGCACAAGCGCGTGGTGACTGGGATAATACCAAAGCCATTTTGGCGCGTGGCCATGATGATATTGTCGAAGAGATAAAGACCTCCGGCCTTCGGGGGCGTGGCGGCGCAGGCTTTCCAACTGGATTGAAATGGTCATTTATGCCAAAGGAAGTTGGATTGCGCCCTCATTATCTGGTGGTAAATGCAGATGAGAGTGAGCCCGGCACATGTAAAGATAGAGATATTATCCGGCATGAGCCGCATAAGCTTGTTGAAGGCTGTTTGGTAGCTGGTTTTGCGATGCGTGCGCACGCTGCCTATATTTATATTCGCGGTGAGTTCTTTAATGAGGGCAAGGTTCTGCAGGCGGCCATTGATGATGCTTATGATGCGGGTCTTTTAGGTAAAAATGCGGCTGGTTCGGGCTGGGACTTTGATGTTTATCTCCAACGCGGGGCAGGGGCATATATCTGCGGCGAAGAAACCGCACTTATTGAATCTTTAGAAGGTAAGAAGGGGCAACCGCGCCTGAAACCGCCTTTCCCTGCAGGGGTAGGGTTATATGGCTGTCCTACTACGGTAAATAACGTAGAATCAATCGCTGTAGCCCCCACCATCATGCGGCGCGGCGGTGCTTGGTTTGCAGGACTTGGCAAGGAAAACAATACCGGCACTAAACTATTTTGCATCTCTGGCCATGTAAACAAGCCATGTAATGTCGAAGAAGAGATGGGTGTGCCGTTAAAGGAGCTTATTGAAAAGCATGCTGGCGGTGTGCGTGGCGGCTGGGATAACTTGCTTGCGATTATTCCGGGCGGCTCGTCAACACCGTTGATGCCAAAGGATGTGTGCGAGACCATGACAATGGATTTCGACGCCCTGCGCAATGCTGGGACTGGCCTTGGCACAGCTGGTATTATTGTTATGGATAAAAGCACGGATATTGTTCGAGCTATCGCGCGTCTTTCCTACTTTTATAAGCATGAAAGCTGCGGGCAATGCACGCCGTGCCGCGAAGGGACAGGCTGGATGTGGCGGATGATGGATCGGATGGTGCGCGGCGAAGCGGAAATCCATGAAATTGAAACCCTTGAGCAGATCACACGCCAAGTCGAAGGGCACACCATCTGTGCGCTAGGCGATGCGGCAGCGTGGCCTATTCAGGGATTAATTAAGCATTTCCGTCCGGAAATCGAACGACGCATTATGGCGCACCAAGCTGTAACTAACGCTGCTGAGTAAGGAAGAGACGATGCCAAAGCTGACAGTGGACGGAATTGAAGTAGAAGTAGAAGACGGGGCAACCGTCTTGCAAGCTTGTGAAGAAGCTGGCGCAGAAATTCCCCGTTTTTGTTACCATGAAAGATTGTCTATTGCTGGTAATTGCCGGATGTGTCTGGTGGATATGGAACGCGCACCAAAGCCTGTCGCTTCTTGTGCGATGCCCGCAGGGGACGGCATGGTTATCAGCACCAAATCTGAACGTGTTAAAAAGGCACGTGAAGGGGTTATGGAATTTTTATTGGTTAATCACCCGCTAGATTGTCCGATTTGCGATCAGGGCGGTGAATGTGACTTACAAGACCAAGCGATGGGATATGGCCATGATGCGTCTCGTTATGGCGAAAATAAACGCGCGGTAAGCGAGAAGCATATGGGGCCGTTGATCAAAACGGTGATGACCCGCTGTATTCATTGTACGCGCTGTGTTCGCTTTTCAACAGAGGTTGCGGGGGTAGCTGATTTAGGGGCTATCGGGCGCGGTGAAGGGGTGGAAATCACCACCTATCTTGAAAAGACACTAGCAAGTGAGCTTTCTGCGAATGTTATAGATTTATGCCCTGTTGGGGCGCTTACCTCGCGCCCTTATGCCTTTGTTGCGCGCCCTTGGGAGTTGAACAAGGTTGAAAGCATTGATGTAAGCGATGCAATGGGCGCAAATATCCGTATTGATGCACGCGGTAATCAGGTGTTGCGGGTGTTGCCGCGCCTGAACGAAGATATCAATGAAGAATGGATTTCAGATAAAGCCCGCTATGCTATTGATGGCCTGCGCCGTCAGCGTCTAGATAAGCCTTATTTACGCGGCGAAGATGGCCGGCTGCATCCTGTTAGTTGGGACGATGCGTTTGCGGCTATTGCTGGGCGTATGAAAAAGACAAAAGCAGACAAAATGGCCGCTATTGCTGGCGACCAGATTGATGCTGAGGCTATGTTTGCGCTAAAATCTCTGTTTGAGAAGGTGGGTAGCCCGCATATTGACTGTCGTCAGGATGGCGCAAAGCTTACCGCTAAAAATCGTTCTTCCTATATCTTTAACACAACAATTGCCGGTATTGATGAGGCAGATGCCATTGTAATTATCGGCAGTAATCCGCGTATTGAAGCCCCGGTAATGAATGCACGTATTCGCCGGCGGTATTTGAATGCACAAATCCCCATAGCCCATATTGGCCCAGAACTTGACCTAACCTATCCAGTGGAAAATCTAGGGGATGATATGGCGGTTCTAGAAGCGCTCGCTAGTGGCAAACATCCCTTTGCCAAGCAGTTGAAAAAAGCTAAAAAGCCTATGGTTATTGTTGGTATGGGCGCGTTGCGCCGCGCTGATGGCAGTGCAGTAATGGCGTTATGCCACCAGCTAGCTGAGGGCGTTGGTATGGTAACAGCTGACTGGAACGGCTTTAACGTTCTGCATCATGCAGCCGCGCGTGTGGCTGGCCTTGATTTAGGGTTTGTGCCGGGCAAGGGCGGCAAGGATGTGCAGGGTATTTTAAGTGCAGCAACAAAGGGCGAGATGGATTTTGTCTGGCTTTTAGGCGCAGACGAGCTCGATACAGACATGCTAGCAAAGCCATTTGTTGTCTATCAGGGGCATCATGGGGATAAGGGCGCCCAATGTGCGGACGTTGTTTTGCCCGGTGCAGCTTGGGCAGAAAAAGATGGCTTATATGTGAATTTCGAAGGCCGTGTTCAGATGGCACGGCGGGCTGCCTTTCCGCCGGGAGATGCGCGAGAAGATTGGGCCATTTTGCGGGCATTTTCAGAAACTATCAATAAAACACTTAGCTTTGATAGTTTGAACGAATTGCGAAAGCAAATGGTTGCAGAGGTTCCTGTATTTGCCAAATTGGACGAAATCCAACCGGCAAAATGGGCGAAATTTGGCCGTACCGCAAAGGTAAAGTCTGAGCCAGTTGAGGCCGGACTAGATGAATTTTACATGACAAGTGCTATTTCCCGTGCGTCTGAGACGATGGCGGAATGCTATCAAGCTAACCAAGCTGGTAAATCAGCAATTGCTGCTGAATAGCAAGAGGTAAAGGGGGAGGGGATCATGATAGAACACTGGCTTATCGATCTGGCTTGGATGATTGCCACAATTCTGGCTGTGGTCGTGCCACTTTTGATCGCAGTGGCATATCTAACACTTGCTGAACGGCGCGTTATTGGCTTTATGCAACTTCGTAAAGGGCCAAATGTGGTTGGCCCGTTCGGTATGTTCCAGCCTTTTGCTGATGCGTTAAAGCTCATGGCAAAGGAAACCATTCTACCCGCAGGTGCAGATAAAGTGGTCTTTATCATTGCGCCGATGCTGACCTTCGTTCTGGCATTGGTTGCATGGGCGGTTATCCCCTTTGATGCGGGGTTAGTGCTAGCAGATATTAATGTTGGTATTTTATATCTTTTTGCTATCAGCTCTCTTGGGGTTTACGGCGTCATTATGGCGGGCTGGGCTAGTAACTCTAAATATGCATTTTTAGGCGCGTTACGTTCTGCTGCCCAGATGGTTTCGTATGAAGTATCTATGGGTTTGGTGATTATCAATGTGCTGATTTGCGTTGGCTCGCTTAACCTGTCGGATATTATCGAAGCCCAGCGGGATATGTGGTTTGCGTTACCGTTATTGCCGATGTTTATTGTGTTTTTTATCTCTACATTGGCGGAAACAAACCGGGCGCCGTTTGATTTGCCAGAGGGCGAGTCTGAACTGGTAGCGGGGTATTTTGTTGAATATTCCTCTATGAGCTTTGCGCTGTTCTTTCTTGGTGAATATGCCAATATGATCCTGATGAGCGCGATGACTACGGTGCTGTTCCTAGGCGGCTGGCTTCCCCCGTTTGATTTTGCGCCTTTCACGTGGATACCCGGGCCGATTTGGTTTGTGCTAAAAATTATGCTGTGTCTGTTTGTGTTTTTGTGGGTTCGGGCAACTACCCCGCGTTATCGCTATGACCAGCTAATGCGGCTGGGCTGGAAAATCTTTCTGCCCTTTTCATTGATTTATGTTGTTCTGACAGCAGGCTTTCTGATGGCTTTTGACAAGCTGCCTGTAATTGGCGGGTAAGAGGAGAATTTAGCATGAGTGTATGGATAAATGCAGCTCGGTCCTTTTTGCTGCTTGAGCTTATCAAGGGGTTGATGCTGACGCTGAAATATTTCTTCAAGCCTAAAGTGACGTTGAATTATCCGTTTGAAAAAGGCTATCTGTCCCCGCGTTTCAGGGGGGAGCATGCCTTGCGTCGCTATCCAAATGGGGAGGAGCGCTGCATTGCATGTAAGCTGTGCGAGGCGGTTTGCCCCGCGCAGGCTATCACTATCGAAGCAGAACCGCGTCTAGATGGCTCTCGGCGGACTACCCGCTATGACATTGATATGACGAAATGTATTTATTGCGGCTTTTGTCAGGAAGCGTGCCCGGTTGATGCAATTGTCGAAGGGCCAAATTTTGAATTTGCAACTGAAACACGCGAAGAGCTGTTTTATGACAAGGACAAGCTGCTAGCTAATGGTGACAGATGGGAAGATGAAATTGCCCGTAATCTGGCACAGGACGCGAAATGGCGCTAGCCATTAGCTGAAGGGGGAATAAAAAAGGGCGATGTTATCATCTGTATTTTTCTATCTGTTTGCGGGTATCTGCTGTTTGGCAGGGCTTATGGTCGTATCTTCACGCAACCCAGTGCATTCAGTACTATTTCTAATTCTAGCCTTCTTTAATGCGGCTGGGCTGTTCATTCTGCTTAATGCAGAATTTCTGGCGATGCTGTTGGTGGTTGTTTATGTTGGCGCGGTCGCGGTTCTATTCCTGTTCGTCGTGATGATGCTAGACATCAACTATTCTGAACTGCGCGAAGGGTTTCAAAAATATCGCTCTCTTGGCCTGTTAATCGGGGCTGTTTTGCTGGTGGAGCTATTTGCGACCTTCTTTGAATATTCGGGCAATGTTAAATCCCTTCCATCACCGGGCGCGGTGCATAATACCAAAGCGTTAGGGCAGGTTATCTACACGGATTATATCTATCTGTTCCAACTCGCGGGGCTGATTTTGCTGGTGGCAATGATAGGCGCTATTGCGTTGACCCTTCGCAAGCGTTCTGGTGTGCGCAAGCAGGTTATTGCAGATCAGAATAGCCGCACCAGAGCGGAAACAGTAAAGCTAGCTAAGGTAGAAACCGGTGCTGGTGTAAAGGAGGCGTCATAATGTTAGCGGATATTACCCTTGCACATTATTTGACCGTAGCAGCGATTTTGTTCGTTTTCGGCGTGTTTGGTATTTTTATCAACCGCAAGAACGTCATCACGATCTTAATGTCGATTGAGCTTATTTTGCTGTCCGTCAGTATCAATCTGGTTGCGTTTTCTGCCTATTCTGGTGATTTATCTGGGCAGATTTTCTCTTTATTCATTCTTACCGTTGCGGCTGCTGAAGCGGCGATTGGGCTAGCGATTTTGGTGGTGTATTTCCGCAATCGCGGCTCAATATCGGTCGACGATATCAATGTGATGAAAGGCTAACGCTCAGATGTTTTATCAAGCTATTGTTTTTCTTCCCTTATTGGGAGCCATTGCGGCAGGGCTATTTTCCTTGCGCCAGCAGAACTCAGCGGCGATTGCGGTATCTGTTTCCGGTGTTGTTATCTCTTTTATCCTTTCTTTGTTTGCTTTTGCGCATGTTGCGATGGGCGGTAATACCGAAATTGTTAGCGTAGCAAGATGGATTAATTCAGGCACCTTTGAGGCTAACTGGCAGCTGCGTTTTGATACGCTGACAGCTGTCATGCTGATTGTTGTTACAGGGGTATCCTCTTGTGTGCATATCTATTCGGTTGGCTATATGCATCATGATAAGGCGATAGCCCGTTTCATGGCCTATCTGAGCCTATTTACCTTTGCTATGCTGATGCTGGTTACCGCAGATAATCTTGTCCAGCTATTCTTTGGCTGGGAAGGGGTTGGGGTTGCATCCTACCTGCTTATTGGCTTTTGGTATCACAAGGAAAGTGCGCATACGGCCGCTATGAAGGCCTTTGTGGTAAACCGGGTTGGTGATTTTGGTTTTGTTCTTGGCATTTTAGCGATTTTCACCCTGACAGGCTCTGTTAGCTTTGATGCGATTTTTGCCGATACGGCTTCTTATCAAAATGCTGTCATTACCTTTAGCGGAATTAGCCTGCCAGCCCTAGAAGTCGTCTCAATCTTACTATTTATTGGGGCTATGGGTAAATCTGCTCAGCTTGGCTTGCATACATGGCTACCAGATGCGATGGAGGGGCCAACCCCTGTATCTGCGCTCATTCATGCGGCGACTATGGTGACCGCTGGCGTCTTTTTGGTTTGCCGGATGTCGCCAATTATCGAATATGCCCCTATAGCCCTTGATGTTATTACCATTGTTGGGGCGTCTACGGCCATTTTTGCGGCAACCGTGGGGATGACACAATTTGATATCAAGCGGGTCATTGCCTATTCAACCTGCTCTCAATTAGGCTATATGTTTTTTGCGGCGGGTGTTTCTGCCTATCCAGCCGCGATGTTCCATCTTACCACGCATGCCTTTTTCAAAGCCTTGCTATTTTTAGGCGCAGGGTCGGTTATCCATGCGCTATCGGATGAGCAAGATTTACGCAATATGGGCGGCATTTGGCGCAAGGTGCCGGTGACCTATACGATGATGTGGGTTGGCTCGTTGGCGTTAGCAGGCTTTCCTTTCTTTGCCGGCTTCTATTCCAAGGATATGATTTTAGAAGCGGCCTATGGTGCGCATACTGGCGTCGGCATGATAGCCTTCTGGCTGGGATGTGCAGCAGCGCTTCTTACCGCTTTTTACAGTTGGCGTTTGCTTATATTGGCGTTCCATGGCCAGCCCCGCGCAAGCGCAGAGGTGATGTCGCATGTGCATGAATCGCCGAACGTGATGACGCTGCCGCTAATACCGCTAGCGCTTGGTGCTATATTTGCGGGTTGGGCAGGCTATGAGCTGTTTGTAGGGCATGATATGGCGGCTTTTTGGGGAGATTCTATCTTTATCCTGCCTTCGCATACAGCGATGGAAGCAGCCCATCATGTACCGCTTTGGGTGAAACTGCTGCCGATTGTGTTGGCGACGAGTGGGGTTTTGGGGGCGTATATTGCCTATGTGAAAATGCCGCATCTGCCTGCTAAAATTGCCTCTGCTTGCGGCGGGTTTTACGACTTCCTATTCAATAAATGGTATTTTGACGAGCTATATGACCGGATTTTTGTGCGTCCAGCCGTACTATTTGGTGGTTGGTTATGGAGGCGCGGCGACAAAGGCACCATTGATTATTTTGGCCCAGATGGGTTGTCTGCACTGGTTGGGCGGTTATCGTCCCGTCTGGTGCATATCCAGACTGGTTATGTGTATCATTATGCGTTTGCGATGATGATCGGTGTTGTGGTTCTGCTGTCTTGGTATTTCAGCGGATTTGGGAGGTAGGGTGATGATTTCTAGCTGGCCTTTACTAAGCGTTGTTACTTTTCTTCCTTTGACCGGTGTGCTGTTTTTGATGCTCATCCGCGGCAATGAGGAATCTATAGCGGCAAACTCACGTCTTGTTGCGCTATGGGTTTCTGGTTTTACCTTTTTGTTGTCTTTATATCTTTATATTGGCTTTGATCCAGAGATTGTGGGCTATCAGTTTGAAGAGCGTGCAGACTGGATTACGGGTAGCGGCATTTCTTATCATCTAGGGATAGATGGGATATCTATGCCGTTTATTCTGCTGGCAACTTTCCTAACCCCCCTATCAATTTTGGCGAGTTGGAAGAGCATTACGCACCGTGCGCGTGATTATATGATAGCCTTTCTGGTGCTAGAAGTGATGATGGTTGGCATGTTCGCATCGCTGGATATGCTGATGTTCTATCTGTTCTTCGAAGGCGTCTTGATCCCAATGTTTATTATCATTGGCGTCTGGGGCGGCGCAGAACGGGTTTATGCGGCCTTTAAATTCTTTTTATACACGCTTCTAGGTTCTGTTTTGATGCTGGTCTGCATGTTGGTGATGTATCAAATGGTCGGCACGACCGATATCCCAGCCCTAGCAGCCTTTGCTTTCAGCCCAGAAGTGCAATTCTGGCTTTTCCTAGGCTTTTTTGCTTCCTTTGCTGTAAAGGTACCGATGTGGCCAGTACATACATGGCTGCCAGATGCGCATGTGCAAGCCCCAACCGCAGGTTCGATGATTTTGGCTGGCGTATTGCTGAAAATGGGCGGCTACGGATTTTTGCGTTTTTCCTTGCCTATGTTTCCAGACGCGTCTGAATATTTCGCGCCTTTCATCTTCGTATTATCGATTATTGCGGTCATTTACACGTCGCTTGTTGCGCTTGCCCAGAGCGATATGAAAAAGCTAATTGCTTACTCGTCTGTTGCGCATATGGGGTTTGTTACCATTGGTATATTTACGCTGACGGAACAGGGTATTGCAGGCGCAATGTTTCAGATGATATCGCATGGCTTGGTTTCAGCAGCGCTATTTTTCTGTGTTGGCGTTGTTTATGACCGCCTTCATACACGCGAAATCAGTGCTTATGGCGGCGTTGTGGACGCAATGCCGCGTTATGCTGCGTTTTTCATGTTTATGATGCTAGCTTCTGTTGGCTTGCCGGGAACATCAGGCTTTGTTGGCGAAATGCTGGTGCTGGTAGGCGCATGGGAGGCCTCGCATTGGGTGGCTATTTTGGCAGCTACGGGTTTGATTCTCGGGGCGTGTTACATGCTCTGGCTGTATCGCCGCGTCGTGTTTGGACGTGCAGAAAAGCCAGAGGTTTTGGAAATGGCCGCGTTAGATAGGCGCGAGGTAATGATTTTTGTTCCCTTGACCATATTAGTGCTGTGGTTTGGGATTTATCCCGCTACCTTGCTAGATGTTATGGCCTATACAGTGTCCGATATTATGGCGAATGTCGCATCTGATTTGTCTATTCAGACAGTGATGCGCTAAGGAGTAGTTTTCGATATGGAATTTTCACAAATAACTATTTCTGCAGCTTTGCCTGAATTTATTCTGATTTCACTTGCGCTGGTGATGGTATTAATAGCTGCCTTTGCCAAGCAGACAGAAACGGATGGTGAGGGCAGCATCAAACTGGTGCGCACGCTATCCCTGCTTGGATATTTTGCGGCTTTCCTCGCGCTATTTTCGGTGCCAGATGGACGTATTGTTCTGTTTAATGAGCTGTTTGCGGTAAATGATCTGGTTATCTATATGAAGGGGCTTATTTTGGTTGGCGCCTTTTTCGCTAGCTGGCTGGTTAGCGAGCAATGGGGAGAGGGCGTAGACAGGCCTGAATTTCATCTGCTGGTGCTGATGGCTGTCATTGGCATGCTGTTGATGGTTTCTGCAAATAATCTGATTTCGTTATATATGGCGCTGGAGCTGCAATCCCTGCCGCTTTATGTGGTTGCGGCTATGCGTACCAGCTCGTTAAAGTCCTCCGAAGCAGGTTTGAAATATTTCCTTTTAGGTGCGCTATCTTCAGGTCTGCTTCTATATGGGGCGTCGCTTGTATATGGCTTTTCTGGAAGCACGAATTTTGAGGCGATTGCCAGCAGCCTATCTGGCGGCGCGTCTGTTGGCATGATCGTTGGCATGGTGTTTTTGCTCTCTGGGCTTGCCTTTAAAATTTCAGCTGCACCGTTTCATATGTGGACGCCAGATGTATATGAAGGCGCGCCAACACCAGTAACGGCACTTTTTGCTATTGTTCCAAAAGTTGCTGGCATGACCTTGCTGATGAATGTCACTTATTCAGCCTTTGGGAATATAACCGACCAATGGATGCAAATCTTGATTGCGCTTTCCGTAGCGTCCATGATTGTGGGTGCAACTGGGGCTATCATGCAGCAAAATATCAAGCGGATGCTGGCCTATTCTTCTATTGCGCATATGGGTTACGCGCTGGCAGGTCTGGCAGCAGGCACGTCTGAAGGGGCATCGGCGGTAGTTATTTATATGACCACTTATGTCTTTATGGGCGCGGCCGCTTTTGGCGTGATTATGACCATGCGCCGCGAAGGCACACCTGTTGAGAAAATCTCTGACCTTGCCGGACTTTCTGCCTCACACCCGCTGCTAGCTGCGGCGATGATGGTGGTGATGTTTTCCATGGCCGGGATACCGCCGCTAGCGGGCTTCTTTGGCAAATGGTATGTATTTCTAGCAGCGGTTAATGCAGGGCTTATTCCGCTTGCGGTTATTGGCGTGCTTACCTCGGTTATTGGCGCGTTTTATTATCTTCGGATTATCAGATTGATGTATTTTGAGGATTCAGATGCGCCGCTAGATGATGGTGCATCTCATCAAAACCGTATGATTTTAATTATTTCTGTCGGGTTTATTTTATTATTCTTCTTCGGTATTGGCACTCTCTCGCAAGAAGCCGTTTCTATTGTGTCCGTGTATTTTTAATGCAGACCGCATGGCGGCTTAGATGACGGACTTTCCTGATAGGCTTGATGCGGGGCAAAGCGATAAAACGGGGCACCTTCCTGCGGGCTGGTCGATAGCGTTTTTTGATACAGCGCCATCATCGAACGATTTGGCTCTTTCTGCACTTGCTGAGCAGAAAAATGCGGCAGCTGGGCAGTGTTTTGTCGTAGGCGAGCAAACGAGGGGGCGCGGCCGCTTGGGGCGACAATGGACATCAAACCCCGGGGACGGGCTATATATGTCTTGCGTGTTATGCCCAGATACACCAGCCCATCTTTTGCCTAGCCTGTCTTTTGCCATATCGCTAGCAGTGCATAATATGCTGGCAGAACAGATTAGGGATGACCGGGCCAAGATTAGCCTGAAATGGCCAAATGACGTGCTGGTAAATGGCGGCAAGATAGCAGGCATTTTGCTAGAGGCAAGTGCTGGCGGCATTGTTGCTGGCTGCGGCATTAATCTGAAAAATGCGCCAACAGACCCAAGCCAGAAACATCCAGCTGTATCCCTAGATCAATTTAGCGCACAACACGCGCCTGCTTCTGCACGCGCTCTTGCATTCAGACTTGTTCATCATCTAGCTGAGTGTTATGAGGTGTGGGAGCAAAAAGGTCACCATAAGATCATCGAAAGCTGGCAGCGCTATTGTGCTATGATAGGCGCGAATGTGCATATACAAACGCCAAAGGGATTGGTTACAGGGCGCTGTACCGGTATTGGCGGCGAAGGCCAGCTTATCCTGCAAGATGAGGCAGGGCAGGAGATATCGATTACCGCTGGTGATGTGGAAATCATGAAGGGGCAAGCATGATACTGGCCATTGATTGTGGCAATACCAATGTGAGTTTCGCGCTGTATAATGACGCTGGAGAAAAACAGGGGAACTGGCGGCTAGAAACGCGCGCGCAACGTCCGGCAGATGACTATGCGGTTGCGCTGTCCCGCCTTCTAGAAGCAGATGGATTTAGCCTTGAGGCGGTGACTTTGTGTGCGCTGGCCTCGGTAGTACCCGAAGCAACCCCGCATTTAACAGATTTCTGCGTGCGGCGTATGGGCGTAACCCCGGTAATCGCAGACCCGGCAAAAGGCGGTTTAGGCTTGCAGGTTCTGATAGATACCCCAGCGCAATTAGGGGCAGATAGGCTGGTAAATGCCTATAGTGTTGCCTGTACTGGCCAGCTGCCTGCAATTGTTTTGGATTTTGGCACTGCGACCACTTTTGATATTATCCTGCCTTCTCGTGACGCTGGAAGCCTTGCCTGTTATGATGGCGGCATTATTGCGCCCGGGGTGCATCGCTCGTTAGAGGCGCTGGTGGCGGCGGCGGCAAGATTGCCAGCGGTTACCATAGAAGCATGGCCAGCCGACCAGCCCGTTATAGGCAAATCTACAGAAACAGCCATGCAGTCTGGTATATTATGGGGGTATGCTAGCCTGATAGAAGGTATGCTAAGCCGAATTGAGGCGCATTATCAGATGCAAATGCAAGTGGTTGCCACAGGTGGGCTTGCTTATTTGTTTGCGCCCCATATCTCAAAGATAGAAACTATTCGCCCCGATTTGACCACTGACGGGCTTTACCAAATGGCCATACGCGCCAAATAGAAAATAATATGACAAAAATAAACCATGATGATTTAATTTTTCTACCCCTTGGCGGGTCTGGCGAGATTGGCATGAACGCTAATCTTTATCATTATAAGGGGCGCTGGCTGATGATTGATCTCGGCATCAGCTTTCCAGATGATACGATGCCCGGCGTTGATGTGGTGCTTCCAGATTTGCGCTTTATCGAAGAGCGTTCAGAAAATCTAGAAGCGATTATCCTTACCCATGCGCATGAAGATCATTTTGGTGCCATTCCGTATTTGTGGGAGCGTTTGCAGGTGCCCGTTTACGGCACAGCTTTCACCTTGGCCTTGTTGCGGCGCAAGCTGGCTGAAGCGCGGCTAGATGTGCATATCCCTATGCATGAAATAGAGTATAATATTGATTATAATTTTGGGCCTTTTTCTGTTGAATTGGTTTCTATGACCCATTCCATTCCTGACCCAGCTGCGCTTATCTTGCGCACGCCTGAGGGGGTGGTTTTGCATACTGGGGATTGGAAGTTTGATGCTACCCCTATGCTAGGCGAGGATGCAGACAAGGCGCGGTTACGCGCTCTGGGTGATGAAGGGGTGATGGCGCTTATTGGCGATTCAACCAACGCCATGGTGCCCGGGCATACCCCATCTGAAGCGGTTGCCTGCGCAGGGTTAACAAAGGTAATAGCAGAAGCTGAGAATATGGTGGCTGTCACCTGTTTCGCCAGTAATGTTGCGCGTATTGAGAGCATTATCACTGCCGCAAGCGCGAATAATCGCTCTGTTTGTATAGCTGGGCGGGCGCTAAACCGCACTATTTCTGCGGCAAAGGAGGTAGGGTATCTGCGCGATATCCCTGATTTTGTGCCAGAAAGCGATGCCAGCCTTATTCCGCGTGAAAATCTAGTGATTATCTGCACAGGCTCGCAAGGCGAGAGCCGGGCAGCCATGGCACGCATTGCCAATGGCATGCATGAGCAGATAAGCCTAAATGCGGGAGATACGGTTATTTTCTCTTCTCGGAAGATTCCAGGCAATGAGCAGGCTATCGGGCGCGTGCAGGATGCGCTGTTACGCGGGCGTGTTCATCTGGTCACAGATGAAGAGGCAGATGTTCATGTCTCTGGCCATCCATCACGGGACGAGTTAACAGAGATGTATAGCCTTATCCGTCCCAAAATCGCTATTCCTGTGCATGGTACAGCGCGGCACCTATTAGCCCACGCAGAATTGGCTGAGAATTGTCAGGTCGCTCAGACATTGATCCCTGAAAATGGGGATATGATAAAATTTAAGGCTGGAAAAGCAGAGATTGAAGGACAAGCACCAACTGGCCTTTTAACGCATGAGGGCGGCGAGATTGTTGATTTGCAGTCTGATTTCTTGCGCGTTCGCAGACGGATGCTGTGGAATGGTACAGTCACAATATCTGTCGTTTTATCTGGGGCAGGGCATCTGCTGATGGCGCCGCAAATTAGCCAATCGGGGCTGTGTTCTGAGCAACAAGAAGTCGATTTTATTGCGGATGCCTCCTTAGCGGTGGAAGATGCGCTAATGGATCATTTTGAGAAATCAAAAAGGGACAACCGCACCTATGAGCAAATCGTAACCAGTGCGGTTCGAAGTCTAGCTAAACAGCGTTTTCGTCTGCGTCCGACCGTCCATGCCCATATATTGCAAGCAAGTGATGAGGAATTACGCGCATGATAGGCTCAATTAATCATATTGCTATTGCGGTGCCAGATATTCGTGCAGCAATGGCGCAGTGGCAGGAACGAACTGGGGCTGAAATTTCTGATATTCAAACGCTGCCTGAGCATGGGGTGCATGTTGCCTTTATCAAAGCAGAAAACGGCAAGGTAGAATTGCTGGAGCCGATTGATGAGCACTCGCCAATTGCTAAGTTTCTGGAAAAGAATGCGGATGGCGGTATGCATCATATCTGTTTTGATGTGGCAGACCTTATCGCTTCCCGCGACAAGCTAATCGCAGCAGGGGGGCGTGTTCTGGGCAGTGATGAGCCACGTATTGGTGCGCATGGCAAGCCGGTTATTTTCATACATCCCAAAGACTTAAGCGGTACGCTTATCGAATTACAGCAGGCCTGATATGGATATTGTATCTTCCGTTGTTGTTTATATATTACTTTGGTGGTGGGTATTTTTTATGACCCTTCCTTTCGGAGCAAAACCGTCTGCAGAACTGATACCGGGGCAAGCGCCATCTGCGCCTGACAAACCGCGTATCGTGCGTAAAATGCTGATAACCTCTGGAATTGCTGCGGTTTTATTTGTTATTGTGCATGCCATTATCACCTCTGGCGTCTTTAGTTTTAGAGAGATGAGTGGATAAGGGCTAGATTGGAATAGCGATTTACGATTAGGTTAGATGTTGCCGCGCCTCCACCCTAGAGCCTGCTGATAGCGCGTTAATAAAACGAGAGAGACAAGATAGAAATGACAGCCATTTTTTTAGCTAGTGACCATGCTGGGTGCCAATTAAAGGCAGAAATTGCCGACTATTTGACGCAAGCAGGTCATCAGGTGACAGATTTAGGCGCTGATGGCAGTAGTTCGGTTGATTATCCTGACTTTGGATATAAGTTAGCTGCATCGCTAGAGGCGGATGCAACCGCACGTGGGATTGCGATTTGTGGCTCAGGCATTGGTATTTCTATCGCTGCAAATCGTTTTAGCTGGATACGTGCTGCGCTTGTGCATGACGTAACCAATGCCCGGTTATGCCGCGAGCATAATGATGCAAATGTACTGGCATTAGGAGAAAGAGTGACAGGCGCAATACAGGCTATAGACTGTGTTCAGGCGTTTTTAGACACGCCTTTTGCCGGCGGCCGCCACCAACGCCGTATTGATAAATTGTCTGCCCCGAAGCTGGAAAGCTAAAAACCCATAAGTAACGCACTAAATCAACGAAACAGATAGTAGTTTTAAGGAATAAAACCCATGAACAATATGACTGATTTCTTTACCACCAATCTAGAACAAAGTGATCCTGAAATTGCTAAGGCTATCCATGATGAGCTTGTACGTCAGCAAGATCAGATTGAGATGATCGCATCGGAAAATATTGTTTCATCAGCTGTTCTTGAAGCGCAAGGCTCGGTGCTTACCAATAAATATGCCGAAGGCTATTCTGGACGCCGCTATTATGGAGGGTGTGAATATGTTGATGTGGTGGAAACCCTAGCTATAGAGCGTGCCAAAGAGCTGTTTAACTGCAACTATGTGAATGTACAGCCGCATTCTGGGGCGCAGGCAAATCAGGCAGTGTTTCTAGCGTTGCTAAAGCCTGGTGATACCGTGTTGGGCATGTCTCTTGAGGCAGGCGGGCATCTAACCCATGGTGCAGGCCCTAACCTGTCTGGAAAATGGTTTAATGCGGTACAATATGGCGTGTCGCGTGAAACGGGCCAAATCGACTATGATGCGCTAGAGGCCCAAGCTGTTGAATGCCAGCCGCAATTAATTGTGGCCGGAGCATCTGCCTATCCAAGGCAAATTGATTTTGCTGCTTTCCGCCGTATCGCTGACAAGGTGGGGGCATTATTGATGGTTGATATGGCACATATCTCTGGTTTGGTGGCTACAGGTCTGCATCCAAGCCCCGTTCCGCATGCGCATATCGTAACCTCTACCACCCATAAAACGCTGCGGGCAGCGCGTGGGGGTATTATCCTATCTAATGATGAGCAGTTAGGGCGCAAGATTAACTCTGCTGTGTTCCCCGGCTTGCAAGGGGGCCCGCTAATGCATGCTATTGCTGGCAAGGCTGTTGCCTTTGGTGAAGCCTTAAAGCCAGAATTTAAAAACTATATAGAAACCGTTGTAAAGAATGCGCAAACACTTGGTGAGGTTCTGCTAGACAGGGGTCTTGATCTTGTCTCAGGTGGTACAGACACCCATTTGGTTTTGGTTGATTTACGTCCAAAAGGCTTGACGGGGGATATTACCGAAACATCGCTAGAGCGGGCTGGTATCACTTGTAATAAAAATGGTGTGCCGTTTGATCCAGAAAAGCCAATGGTTACTTCTGGGGTGCGTCTTGGCACGCCAGCCGGCACGACCAGAGGCTTCGGGCCAGAGCAATTTGTGCAGATAGGCCATATGATCGGGGACGTTCTAGATGGTCTCGCCTCTAACCGCAATGACAATTCAGATATTGAAAACACCGTGCGGGCGAAAGTTAAGGACTTGTGCAGAGCCTATCCGATCTATTAATAGTATGAGGGCAACGCCCATACCACAAGATACTGTTAAAAGGAGTGCCTGAGCAATGTTATGCCCGATTTGCCGTTCTGAAGATACGCAAGTTAAGGATTCGCGCCCTTCAGAGGATGGCACCTCTATTCGCAGGCGCAGACAATGTGCAGAGTGTGAAGCGCGTTTTACCACTTTTGAGCGGGTACAGTTGCGCGAAATTTCTGTTCTTAAACGGGATGGCCGAAAAGTGCCGTTCAGCCGCGAGAAGCTAGAGCGGTCTTTCAATATCGCTTTGCGCAAGCGCTCAGTGCATGAAAATGACATGGTAATGGCGATTAATGATATTGTCCGTAAACTGGAATCAACAGGCGAGGCAGATGTCACATCAGACTATGTTGGCTCGCTGGTGATGAAAGCCCTTTTGTCTTTGGATAAGGTTGGCTATATCCGTTACGCCTCAGTCTATAAGAATTTTGAGGATGCCAGCGATTTCGAAGATTTCGTCAATGATCTCAGACCTTAAGCCTCTCAATCCTATTCCCCCCCTTTCAGATGATAAACGCTGGATGCGCCTTGCCTTGCTGATGGCAGCGCGCGCACAAGCACGAACAGCTGAAAACCCGCCAGTTGGGTGTGTGCTAGTATCACGCGGCGGCCAATTGCTAGCAACGGGTATGACCGGCCGAACGGGCCGCCCACATGCAGAGCAGTCTGCGTTAAATAAATGCATAGATTTTCCCGAACGCCTGAAGGGGGCCAGCGCTTATGTCACGCTAGAGCCATGTGCCCATCATGGGCAAACCCCGCCTTGTGCTGGGGCGTTGCTGTCCGCAGGGATAGGACGGGTGGTATATAGCGTTGGTGATCCGGATAGCCGTGTTGATGGGTGTGGTCATGCAATGCTGGAACAAGCTGGCGTGCAAGTTGAATCTGGCCTACTTCAAGACAAGGCACGCGATATTATGGCTCGCTTCCTTTTCTCTCAAAATTGGAAGAGACCTGCGATTACCAGCAAAATTGCCCTTAGCTCAGATGGTTTTGTGGCTAAACAGCGCGGCCAGCAAACTTGGCTAACGGGCCTCACAGCAAAGACATTTGTTCATGATTTGCGCTCTCGGCATGATGGTATTTTAACTGGCATCGACACCATCCTAAGCGACGATGCACAGCTAAATTGCCGCCTAGCAGGGGATGCTGGTGATAGCCCGGTAAGGCTGGTTATGGATAGCCGCCTGCAATTGCCGCTGGAATCTAGGCTAGTGCAAACGGCAAAACAAGCTGATGTGCTGGTCTTTACCCGCCCAGATTGCGATAGTGCGCAACGGCAAGCGCTAGAGGCTAAAGGCGTGCAGGTGATACTATGCGAGCCTATAAAAGACGGGCGTCCACATCCTGAATTTGTAGCTGATTTTTGCTGGAAAATGGGGCTTTATTCTATTCTGCTAGAAGCAGGCCCGACACTGAATAAGGCTTATTTCGATGCTGGATTAGTGGATAAAATTGTAGAGCTTATTGCGCCAAAAAAATTGCAAAGTGGCTATGCCGGCTACAGCCCCTCACAAATTAGCCAGCCTTCTATGGCTTTTACGGCAGGAGCAGATTATATAAAGAGCAGCGAGCAGGCGCTGGCAGAAGATAGGCTTATCATCTGGCATCGGACAGAAAAATACGCCTCTGGCGCTTAATTATAAGGATAACAGACAGCTATGTTCACAGGCATCATTTCCGCGATCGGCCGTATTGATGATATTCAAAAGCCCGGCGATTGGCGGCTGAAAATCACTACGCCATGGGATTGTGCCAAAATTGATCTGGGCGCATCCATTGCCTGTTCGGGTGTGTGTTTAACAGTGATAGAGCACGATGCGGACTGGTTTGCCGTAGAGGTTTCCGCAGAATCTCTGTCGCGTACCACGATTGGCACATGGCAGGCTGGAACACAGATAAACCTAGAGCGGGCCTTGCGCCTAGGCGATGAATTGGGTGGCCATATCGTTTCCGGCCATGTGGATGGGCTTGCCATAATAGACCAGATAACCCGTTCTGGAGATTCGCACGAGCTCAAGATTAGCGTGCCAGACGCTTTATCCAAATTTATTGCTGAAAAAGGGTCTGTAAGTCTTGATGGTATTTCCCTGACCGTAAATGCCATAGAGGGCAGTCGCTTTGGGGTTAATATTATAGACCATACATGGGGGCATACGACGCTTGGGCATGCGACAATCGGCCAGCATTTGAATCTTGAAATTGATATGCTTGCCCGTTATGTATCACGTCTGATCAGCAGCTAGGGCAAAATAGATGATGTCACATGATATGGAATTGGGCCTTTCTCCCATCGAAGACGTAATCGCTGATGCTAAGGCTGGCAAGCTGTTTATTCTTGTTGATGACCAAAGCCGCGAAAATGAAGGGGATTTATGTATTATTGGCAGCCATGCTGATGCGCATGCTGTTAATTTTATGGCTAAATATGGTCGCGGCCTTATCTGTCTGGCCATTACAAAGGAACGTACGGAAAAATTGGGTCTATCCATGATGGAAAGGCGCAATGAATCCCGCCATCAAACAGCCTTTACGGTCTCTATCGAGGCGCGTGAGGGGGTTACTACAGGGATTTCAGCCCATGACCGCGCAACCACTATTCAGGTTGCCATTGACCCGGAAATGAGTGAACGCGACATTACTACACCTGGTCATATCTTTCCGCTTGTGGCGCGTGATGGCGGCACCTTAGTGCGTGCCGGACATACTGAAGCGGTTATTGATATCGCTAAGGCTGCAAATTGTGCACCAAATGGCGTGATTTGCGAGGTTATGAAAGATGATGGCAGCATGGCACGCCTGCCAGATCTTGTAGAATTTGCGCAAGAACATGGTTTAAAAATAGGCGCTATCGCAGATTTAATTGCTTGGCGGCGGATGAATGAAACCTTGGTTACACGGGTAACCGAAACCGCGATTGAAACCGAATTTGGCGGGGAATGGCGGTTAATAATCTATCGCAATGATGTAACAGGCGTCGAGCATCTCGTGCTGCAAAAGGGCGAGGTGATGCCAAACAGCCCAGTGATGGTTCGGATGCATGCGTTAGACCTGATGGTGGATTTGTTTGGCGGCTCGAATAGTTTGCGCAAACATGGAGAGTTGCAACGCGCGATGACGAAGATTGCTGCGCAAGGTAGGGGCGTAATCGTCCTATTGCGCGAAGCAAGCTCGTCTAGCTTATCTGAGTTGGTTAACCAACAAGCCCGCAAAAGCACTGATAGCCAAAGTGCTGAGCTTCGTGACTATGGGGTAGGGGCGCAGATACTGACAGACCTGAATATCACCAATATGATCCTGTTAACCAATTCCAAGCCGAATGTTATTGGGCTTGAGGGGTATGGTTTGCATATTGATGGCTGGGAGCCTGTCACTCATACCAAAGCGAAAAACAAAGGATAAATTTCTATGGCTGGCCATTTTTTGATTGTTGAAGCCGATTTTTATAAGGATATCGCTGAAGCGCAACGCAAAGGCGCCATCGCTGCGTTGGAGGCCGCTGGTGCAAGCTATACGGTTATTGCTGTGCCTGGCGCGTTAGAAATTCCAGCTGCTATTGCTTTTGCATCTGCTGGCAACACAGCTTTTGCTGGCTATGTGGCGTTAGGCTGTGTTATTCGCGGTGAAACAACCCACTATGAAACAGTTTGTAATGAAAGCGCACGCGCTATAATGGAGCTTACTATCAATCAGCATTTGGCAATTGGAAATGGTATCCTGACCGTTGAAAATAGTGCGCAAGCTTGGGTGCGCGCAGATATGGAAAAAAAGGATAAGGGCGGAGATGCCGCGCGTGCAGCGCTGGTGATGGCTGGCTTGCGGGAAAAGATGCTTGCTGGCAAAGGCGCACACGCATGAGCGAAGATTTCATTGCGCCAAACTTGCAAGAGCTAGAGACCCGTATTGCTGATAAAAAAGGCATGCGGCCTGTTGTTTTGCGAATGCGAACCGGCGCCCGTATTGCCGCTGTTCAACTTAACTATAGCGTAGATATAACACAAAGCTCTCTCGCTGAGGCACTTCCGGAATTCATCTCTCATTATGGTGAGGTGATCGCAAGCCAGCTAAAGGTAAAAAAGATAGATGATGCGCATTTTCAGCATCTAGCGAGTGGTGTAGCAACAGAAAAAGAAAAGCTGGATAAAGATATTGCCGCCACGCTTTCACAAGGCTGGACTATGGAACGGCTGGCTTTGCACGAGCTATCTGTTCTGCGTGCAGGTATTTTTGAGCTAAAGGTTATGCCGCATATTCCAGCGCGTGCTGTTTTGTCTGAATATTCTGGTTTAGCGGATATATTCCAATGCGATGTTGGTTTTATAAATGCCATTTTAGACAAGCTAGCCCGCCAATATCGCAAAATAGAATTGGCGGAAAACTAGCCGCAATTATTAGCGGCGTCTTAGGTTTGAGAATAGCTGGTCAACAACACTTAACGTATCGCCCGGGGTAGGGGTTTTATATTCTAGTTTCACAATCTCTTTATCAGTGGTTTTGTCTCTGATTTCAATAGATTCTAGGGTGTTGTTATTATCAAAACTTAAAACAATCAATTCCCGTTCAATGGTTTGCGTGCGTCCAGCAATCGCGGCTTCCATCTTTTGATTGTTATAATAAAGACGGCTGCTATCAAACGCGCCTTCAAAACTTGGTGGGCCGAGCAGAAACAGAGCGTCATTGCGACTGGTTTTGCCTATTTCAACTTTGTTCAATTCCCCAATTTCGATAAGGTTTCCATGGGTGGTAACCTGAGACTCGCAAGCCTGCAAGCCCGTCAGCAACAACAAGCTAGTAAGCAATAACGTAAAGATGGAAGGCGCATTTTTCATTAAGTTCATCACCGTTTATCTTAAAAATAGGGATGTCAGCATAGGGCATAGACCAAACTACCTAACCCTTGATAGTCGAAACAATACATCCTGTAAAGCGCAGTCAGCCATAGACGGAACCGCCCAATATAACGTATAAAGGGCTGTGTAATTATTCTACCGCATGACTTATTATTTTATGTTTGGAGGCTTAAGAAATCGCCTATGTTTAAGCGTTTAAAATCAGCTTTAGGTAAATCTTCCAAAAGTTTAGAAAATCAGCCAGAAGAACGTCTTTACCGAAAGGTGCTAGAAGCAAGCCGTAACCCGGAGCTTTATACACGTTTTGAGGTAGCTGACACATTAGATGGCCGTTTTGATATGCTGTGTTTGCATGTCGCGTTGGTCATGCGCAGACTTAAAGCTGCCTCTGATACACGAAGCCCTAATTTTTCCCAAAATTTATTTGATATTTTGTTCGCTGATATGGATTTAACATTGCGTGAAATGGGGGTTGGTGATTTGGGTGTTGCCAAGCGGGTACGTAAAATGTCGGAAGCTTATATGGGCAGGCTGACCGCCTATAGCCTGTATTTGGATAAAGGCGATAAACAAGGATTAGCGGAAGCTCTAGCGCGTAATCTAGGCCGTCAAGAACAGGGGGTGCGCGATTGTGATAGGCAATGTGCCGATTTTGTGATGGCAGTGGCAGCCAAGTTGGAAACGGCAGAAATCGAAGCGCTATTGAGTGCTGAAATCGATCTTGCGCCTATTTTTGCGCCAGAAGTAGGGAAATAAGAATGTCTTTTAGCTTAGATCTTAAACTCACCGCTTCGATGATAGCGAAAGGCACGCCCGAAAGGATGAAAATCACTGCATCAGAGGCTGTTTGTAGCGAGCTAGCAGAACGATTTGGCTATCTTGGCGTCAGCTCCTTAAAAGGTCAGATAGAGGTTCGCCTGCTATCTGCTGCTTGCTGGCAGCTAAAGGGTGTTTTTATGGCTGAAATTACGCAAGCCTGTGTGGTTTCAGGTGAAGCTGTGGCAGAAGATTTTCAGTTTGAGTTGTTAGAGCGTTATCTTGCGGCACCTGAAAATAGCAACGCGGAAATTACCGAAGAGATTGATCCGATGGGCGTTGATGTGGAAATGCTGGAAAACGGAATGATCCCTGTTGGCGAGGCGGTTGCACAAGCATTAGCTGTACACGCCGCGCCGTGGCCGCGCCATCCTGATGCGCCTATATTAGCACCGCCAGAGGAAGCAAAAGAAGAAAATCGCCCTTTTGCCAAACTTTCTGAATTGAAAAAATAAAATTAGTCTTTATGGTTAGCGCGTCATGGAGGGTTTGGTAATGACAAAACAGCCAAAACTGGCTCTGGATGCTATGGGCGGGGATAAAGCGCCTCGGATAGTTATCGAAGGTGCTGATATAGCCGTCGCCAAAAACCCAGACTTAACGCTGGTTTTTGTTGGGGATGAGCAGCAAATCAGGCCGCTTTTGAAAACAACGAAACATCTTCGCTCATCTGAAATTGTGCATACTACTGAGCAGATCGCGCCTGAGGCAAGAGTTTCGCAGGCCATACGCGCTGGCAAACAAACTTCCATGTGGAAAGCTATCGAGCTTGTAGCCGAAGGCAAAGCTGAAGCGGTTGTTTCTGCTGGTAATACAGGTGCGCTAATGGCGATGTCAAAACTCCAGCTGCGGATGATAGAAGGGGTAAGTCGCCCAGCCATAGCAGGTTTTTTCCCAAGCAGTACCGGGCAATCTTGTGTGCTGGATTTAGGTGCTAATATCGAATGTGATGCGGAAAATTTGATACAATTTGCAATAATGGGTACAGCCTTTTACCGTGACATTTATGGGGTAGAAACACCGTCAGTTGGATTGCTGAATGTTGGCGAGGAAGATCAGAAGGGTTTTGATTATCTGCGCGAGGCTGCCAAGGTGTTAAATCTTGAGAAGTTGGATGTAAATTATTACGGCTTTGTAGAAGGCTCAGATATTACAGCCGGCAGTGTTGATGTCATTGTAACAGATGGATTTACCGGCAATGCGGCACTTAAAACTGCTGAAGGGGTCGCCAATCTGTTTCAGTCTTCTTTGCGGCAAGCCTTTTCGTCAAATATTATGGGAAAGCTAGGGTATCTGTTAGCAAAAGGGGGGCTGGCCTCTTTGCGGGCAAAACTGGATCCCCGCAATCATAATGGCGCGGTATTTTTAGGGCTGAACGGCATTTCAGTAAAATCACATGGCGGCACAGATGCTATTGGCTATGCGAATGCGATTAATGTAGCCGTAAATATGGTTAAACAAGGCTTTATCCCTGAGGTAACGGCAGCTATTGCGACTGCTAATGAGATTTTCGCACAAGAAAAGACAATGAGCGATGATGAATAATACGATTCTTATGGTCGGAGCCGGCAGCTATTTGCCTGAAAAAGTGCTGACAAATGATGATTTAGCGGCCTTTGTGGATACTGATGATGCTTGGATTAAACAGCGCACGGGTATTCATCAACGCCATATGGTTGCCGATGGGGAGCTTACCTCTGATATGGCGGTAGCCGCGGCTAATGATGCGCTAACGGCGGCTGGACTTACCTCAGATGATATCGATATTATTATCGTAGCGACCACGACACCTGATGATACCTTTCCTTCTACAGCTTCTACTGTTCAGCATAAATTAGGAAGTTATCAAGCGTTTGCCTTTGATATACAGGCGGTTTGTGCTGGTTTCATATATGCGCTGGGGGTGGGCGAGTCCTTGCTTCGTTCTGGCAAGGGTAGGCGGGCCCTGATCATTGGGGCAGAAAGCTTTACCAAAATTCTAGATTGGTCAGATAGAACCACCTGTGTGCTGTTTGGGGATGGCGCCGGCGCAGTTATACTCGAAGTAGCAGACATACCAGCTGAAGATTGGGGTGTTTTATCGACCGTTTTACATACAGATGGTCGTTACCGCGATATTTTATATGTGGATGGCGGGCCTTCTTCCAGTAAAACGGTAGGGCATGTGCGTATGCGGGGGCAGGATGTATTTAAACATGCAGTGGAAAAGCTTTCTAGCTCGATGAATGAAGTCATAGCCGAAACTGGCCATGCGCCAACAGATATTGACTGGCTAATCCCGCATCAGGCGAACATCAGAATAATTGACGGCATGCAGAAAAAACTTGGCCTACCGCCTGAAAAAGTGGTTAAAACGGTCGCCCAGCATGCAAATACCTCTGCTGCGTCCATTCCTCTGGCTTTGAGTGCGGCTACCAGAGACGGACGGGTTAAATCAGGGCATTTACTGGCGTTTGAAGCGATTGGCGGCGGGTTGTCATGGGGCGCCTCACTGGTGCGTTACGGTCGTCCCTAGGTTGTCCCTGATCTGGGACAGTAGGGATAAGCCTGAACGCCGCATAGCTTAACTGGCCGAAAAATGTGCATAAAACCATTTGTTGTAACTCATTAATTGACCTTTTATTTTGCCAATGTTAACTTTTCATATGAACAAGACTTTAACAAGAAGCGATTTAGCGAACGCAGTACATGAGCAAATTGGCCTTTCTTATAATGAAAGCGCGCAATTGGTTAGCTCTGTTCTAGAAGAAATCTCGCTTTGTCTTGAGACAGGGGATCAGGTGAAGCTGTCCTCTTTTGGCACTTTTTCGGTTTCTAGCAAGAACGCTAGGGTAGGGCGCAACCCAAAAACTGGGGTTGAGGCAACGATCACCCCGCGCCGGGTTTTAAGCTTCCGTCCCTCCAATCTGATGAAAAAACGTGTGAATGGCGGCTAATGGTACAAAAAGCTGCCTCAGCCTATAAAACTATTTCCGAAGTATCTGCTGCCCTTGATGTGCCCGCGCATGTGTTGCGCTTTTGGGAAACAAAGTTCAGTCAGCTTAAGCCTATGAAACGCAGCGGTGGGCGGCGATATTACCGCCAAGAAGATATTGCCTTGCTGCAAACGATTAAAGCGCTTCTCTATGATGAGGGATATACAATAAAGGGGGCGCAAGCGAGCCTGTCTAAGCGCCGCAAATCAGAGGCTAATGCCAGTGGTAATGTCAGTGCTAATGTCAATGCTGGCGTAAATATAGGCCAAAACGCTGGCCAAAATATTGGCGGAAGAGACGCGGTGGAGGCACAGGCTGCGCGATCTACCCCTGCGAACCTCTCAGAAGCAGCGCGCCTGCTTAGCCAAGCACAAGGGCGCATAGATACGCTGTTAGCCCAGCTTTAATCCAGCTTTAGCCTAACTTTCAATTAGGCTTTCAATTAGGCTTTCTCTTGCTTCTAAATTTACAACTAGCTATAAATGGCAAAGTCGGAGTGTAGCGCAGCCTGGTAGCGCACTATACTGGGGGTGTAGGGGGCGTGGGTTCAAATCCCGCCACTCCGACCAATTCATTACTTAGTGTTTTTCAATAGGTTAATGCTTTATTTTCATATGTGGCGTGGGCTTGAATCTAGTTAAAATTAGCTGGATGAGGCCATAAATGTGGCCAAACGAGGTCAAAATGCCATCAATTGATAAGTGCAGGGGACGCTGGTCCTGCCGAGTAAGAAAGAAAAATGGTTCTTCGATTCGTAAGACCTTTAATACGCAAAAAGAAGCTTTAGCCTGGGGTGCTCAAAAAGAATTATAAATAGAACAAGGGAAGCTTTCAAAAATAGAGACTGTTAGTTTTGCTGGCGTTTGCAGATTGTATTTAAAACTTTTCACTCCCCATAAAGCCTCATCTACACAAAATTACGAAAATATCACCTTAGGTAAAATATGCAGAGAGGCATGGGCAAATAAGCCTCTGCACGATTTATCTGCAAGCGATTTGTTACTTTGGAGGGAACAAAGAGGCAAAAAGGCTAGTCAAAATACCATCAGGCGTGAGGTGTCTGCAATTCGTGTCGTTGCGTATGCTGCAGAGAAAATGGGCATCAATTTAGATTTGAAAATCTTTATGCTCATTAATAAGCCAAAGGTAGTGCCACGTATTCCCAGAAGAATTACCGAAGATGATATGCTCAAGCTATTTGCAGCTGCTGATGACGGGGCTAGTCGTAATGACTACCTCAAGCATTTAATTCGGCTTGCCGTTGAGACAGGCATGAGAAGAGGGGAGCTACTGGACATTGAATGGAGAGATGTCGATTTAAGCAGGGGGTTCATAATTATTCCTGCAATAAAAACTAAAACTAGGCGACAAAGAGACATACCACTTACCTCAAAAGCACAAAGGGTTGCAGAAGCTTTGTGGAACAAACGAGCAGATGAGCCCCGGTTGTTTAATGTTACTGGTAATGCGG
>JAKMFL010000084.1 GCA_022425485.1 Alphaproteobacteria bacterium
AGGCATGTTGCGGGGTGCTATCGCGTGGCACGTTAAAGCCTGCGGCAGCTAGCGAGAGTTGAAGGAGCGCCGAGCAATCAAGACCAGCAGCACTGCGCCCCCCCCATTTATACGGCACGCCCAAAAATTTTTCACCAAATGCAGGCCAATCGGCGATGTGTGCTTCCGCATCTTTTATTGTGGGCTTAAGGGTATGCGAAGGCAGATACCCTATTTGCTGCCCGCCCGCCCGGCGGCTAAGGCTCACTTTGGTATAGCTGTCTTGCTGGTCTTCCACCGTGACAATTGCGCCCATAGACAAGCTGGCAAGCGGCGCAGATTTCACGTCAGGCGCAGCAGTGACAATAGCTGTCGCCGCCGTGATTTTCTGTCTGTTCTGGTGGTCTAAGTCGTCAGGCGTACGGCACAAGCAGGATGCAGCCATCCAGCCTTTATATCCATCTGTTGTCAGCAGGACTTCAACATAGCCTGACACTTGTTCAGGGCTTTGTATTTCTACCAGCTCGCCCATTAACGCTTCTGTTTCTGGGGCAGGCGGCAAACTATTTAGGGCAGGCGGGGTCTTGTAAAGCGGTGCACAAGACACCCCTATAAGGGCTGTTTTCGCGGCTAGCGGGTTATGGTTCTGCCACCATTGGCCAGCATCAAAATTAGGGCAGGTCTTAGAGGTTTCTTGAATATCGCGGTGGCCAACGACTTCTGCCTTTGGATAGCGCCCTTGCCAGTCCAGAAGCAAGGTCTCTAATGCAGCAAACTGGGCGCTGGTAAAGATATGCCGCCCAATAAGGCAAACCCCTAAGCTGTCATGATTGCGTCCTTTAACATGTGCGCCTTGCCAATATTCAGGCCGCCCCGCATGGCACAGCCCATCCCGGGTAATGATGACATGATAGCCAGCCCCATCCCAGCCAAAGCCCAGATGCATGGCATGGATATCCGCTGCGGTAACCCCCTCATCATCAGGGGTATCCGAGCAATGAGTAACAAGATAGCGGATATCTTCAGGCTTTAACATGCCAGCATCATGGCGCGAGATGCTATTAGCTTGCAAGTGGCCTTATATTAAATAGATGCATTTTATCTGTTTAAATGACGGGTAGCCCCCCCTTGTGAGGGTAGCACTATTGCGGTTAGACTAGCACGTAACCTATTAGACCTAAGGTTTAGGTCTGCCAGAAAACCCTCGGGAGGCAAGCGCAAAATGACCCCTTTTAGATTTCATCAGTTTTTATATGGTAGCGATAATTATGGGGTGTTGATGCATGACCCTGAAAGTGGTCAGACAGCGGCAATTGATGCAGGCGATGGCCCTGCTTATCAAGCGGCTATTGCAGAAACTGGCTGGCGTATTAGCCATATATTGCTAACCCACCATCATTGGGATCACACAGATGGCGTAGCTGAATTAGCCAAAACGACCGGGGCTACCGTCTATGGCCCGTCAGGGGATAAGGATGGACATGCGCATATCACCCAAACGCTTGCCGAAGGGGATAGGCTGAATTTTGGCGGAACAGATATTGAAGTTATCGCAACGCCTGGTCATACGCTGGATATGCTGAATTATTATCTGCCAGAACAAGGTGTTTGTTTTACTGGCGATACGCTCTTCTCGCTAGGGTGCGGGCGTATATTTGAGGGCGACCCATCAATGATGTGGGATAGCCTAACCAAATTGATGGCCCTGCCAGCCGAAACAACCCTTTATTCTAGCCATGAATATACACAAGCGAATGCCGCATTTGCGCTATCTGTTGACCCGGATAATGCAGAACTGATTGCGCGTTGTGCGGGGGTAGAAGAAAAGCGGGCAAAAGGTCAGCCAACGGTGCCTAGCCTGTTGTCAGAAGAGCTGGCAACAAACCCATTTTTGCGCGCCTCTGATGCGCGTATTCGTGCGCAGTTAAAGATGCCAGATGCCTCTGATAGAGAGGTGTTCGCTGAAATACGAAGTCGTAAGGATAATTTCTAGAAGCGCTGTTATAGCCATTGATCAGGATGTTTGAATGCCTGCGCAACCGCATGTTAAAACCTTTGACCAGTATCTCTATCGTCTGCTTGAAAAAGCTGAGCCGGGTGATAGGGCTAGCTGGTGGGTGGATATCACGCTCTCTGCTATCATTATCATAAATTTAACTGCTGTATGCCTAGAGACGGTTCCCTATTTCTATGCGGAATATTATCTGGTTTTCTGGTGGATTGAAGCCATATCGGTGAGTTTGTTTTCGCTTGAATATATATCGCGGATCAAAGCGGCTGCTGTGGTCGCCGAGCAGGATAAAATCCCGGTATCTCGGGCACGCTTGCGCTATATATTCAGCCCTACCGGCCTTATTGATTTGGTCGCGATATTGCCCAGCTTGCTGCCGCTTCTGTTTGGCGGGATTGACTTGCGGTGGCTGCGAATATTGCGCCTTGCCCGATTATTTAAGCTCTCGCATTATACCTCAGCACTTGAAGATTTAGCGGCTGCGGTGGTGCATGAAAGCCGTTCCTTTATGGCTACCCTCTATCTTTTAGTGCTGGCGGTGATGATTTCCAGCACGTCTATTTATATGTTTGAGCATGAAGTTCAGCCAGAGGTTTTTGGCTCTATCCCGGAATCTATGTGGTGGTCTTTTATTACCCTTACCACCGTTGGTTATGGGGATGTGGTGCCGATGACAGCCGCTGGCAAGCTGGTGGCTGGATTTACCGCGCTTATGGGCGTTTGCGTGGTCGCTTTACTAACAGGTATTGTTGCCTCTGGCTTTTCCAACCAGATGACCAAAAAGCGCAATATTATGGAAACTGAGGTACGCCGGGCGCTCGCTGATGGGCATATCACTGCAAGGGAGCGGCGTGAGATCAATAAATTATCGCGCGAGCTTAATCTTGCAGAAGATGATGTTAAAGCGATTGTCGACAGGCTGCGTTCAGCCGGGAATTCAGATGATGAGGATAAAGCTTAAAAGGGCCAGACTGCCCTAGCTTCACAAGGGAGCACGACTTTTGCATTTAAGGTATCGCCCAAATTGGGGGTAATGGCCTATATTGGGGTTGGTATTTGACCTAACCGCAATATAAGCTATAATTAACCTATCGAATATAGCTCTAAAATGATGGCTTCATGCAGGCGAAACGCACAGCAGATTACAGGACAGACCAGCTTTCGTTAAATCTTTCTGACGGATTTTTTGTGCCGACGCCGGAAAATCGTGCTGTACAGCAAAAACGCACAATTACTTTTCCCAAACATATTTCCATTCCGCATTTTGGCGCCTTTCAGCGGCAGGTCAATGCTCTGTTTGCGCCGTTTGGTATTGTTGTTGAGTTTAGCTTGAGCCGGCAAAAGCGGCTGCAAATGACATGGCACTTCCCGCCAGAGCCTGCCTCTATTACCCAACCAGCCCACCTGCCAGCAAAACATAGCGCAAACTTTGCTGCCCATGCTATGTTGTCAGATGATGAGGTAGATGCTTTTGCGAATGTGGTATTTGCCTTTGCTGGCCAGCCGCAACGCTAATATAAATGATATCTAATCTAAGAATTTTATGGCAGCATAATCGCCTAAGCCACAACCATTTTCAGAATTTGAACTTCTAGAATGCCATCTTCATCATCTTGACTATCAGCTTGCAAATATTGATTGAGAAGCAAGCGGATATTTCTTGCCAGTTCTTGTCTATGCGCGCGGGTTTGCAGCATATCCGGTTTCAAGGTTATCAGATAGCTCAAGATTTGTGAGCGCATGGCAGGTGCCAGCTTCATCAAATCTTCCAATGCACCATCAACAAAAAAGGCAGGGCGCTTAATCAGTAAAGATAGCTCTAGGGTAAGTAATTTCTTGCTGTCCGCGAGATTGGAAACAAAGGGCATCTCAAACGCATAATAGCGATAATCTGGCCCAGTGAAATCCAATACCCCATCGCCATCCATATCCGCCATCTCCTCCTCTGCGCTGAGGCTCTCATCCATTTCAGCGAGTTCTGCTTCAGCCGTTTGGTTGTCGGTAAGATTGTCTGCCACATCTTCGGACATACGCGCCGCTTCTAGTCGTTCTTGCAACGCGCTATTGGTAATAGGGGCAGGGGCGGTAAATAGCGAAAAGGCGTAGAAGAACACGCCGGCAATCACAATAATTATCGATAGTATCAGGGCGCCGAAGCCAAGCTTGGCCCGGCGGGATAAGGGCGCATCAATGGGCGCATTATTGGATAAATCGTCTGCATCAGCCATTTTATTTAGCCCTGCTTCCCGTGAAAGCTATTATCTGCCTAGACCACACCAAACGAGGCTAATAGCTGGATAGTCATGGTCAGCCCCTCATTGATGATTTTTGTCATCATATCCATCATAAAGGCTGGATCCATCCAGAACAGCCAGCCTAGCATACCACCGACCAGCAACAGGGTAACAAATAAACCTAGTCCTGCACCGCTACTGCTAGATTTCACTTTCTGTGGTTCTGGTTTTTCCTCTTTTTTTGCAGCAAGCTGGCGCACCAATTTAAGCAAGGCGGTCAAATCTTGTTGATGCTTGTCCACGCGTCCTTCAAGCCCATCAAGGCGCTGTAATACCTCATCTAGCTCAGGAGAGGGCATAGCGGGCGCTGCTGCCCCCATTTTATTAATCACCTCATCACGGATAGCAGATAGGGCGGTTGCCTCACTCCCTTCAGCTTGCGCCGCTGGTTGCGGAATAGGCGGGGGGGCTGGCGCGGTTACTTCCTCTTCTGCGCGTTGTGGCGCATTTTTTTGGCTGTCATCTTCTGTCATCTGGCTTAACTTTCCGAATTTCTCTGATGGCGGGATATCCACTTTGGTTTGCGCCCAGAAAGGCCTAGCTGCTGCATCTTGGGTGCTGCTTCGCTTTGTTTGGGTGGCCTCTTGCATTAATTCATCTACCCTTGCCATTATTTTCTGCTGTGCATCTATCTCAGCAAGTCGGATAGGTGAGGGGCGCTCTTTGTCCTGCTCGTCTTTCATTCTCAGCTCTGTCATCTGGGCAATTTTCCTAATTCTTACCGACTATGAAAGTTTCATAAGGTGCAAGAAGCAGGCCGAATGCCCTAATTTCTGCTTAAAAAAATTCACGCTCACAAAAGGATTTACGTAATGGATGACGTTGCCCCCCTGATCTGAATTTTGGCCTGAATTTAGATCTAATTTTTAATTTTTTTCTTAACTCTCCGATAAACGGCTTGGTTCTTGCAAAAATAACGACGTGAATTTGGCTTTTATTATACAAAAAGGCAGGAAAGCCTGCGCTTTTCTGCTTTGTCCTTCATCATGAGATATAAACATATTTTATGTTAAAATAATGAAAAGGGCGCTTCCGGAGACAAAAAATGGCAGAAGATGAAGAAGATTTAAGCAAGCGTTTAGCCACTGTCTTGGACGAAATACGCGATGTGATGGAAAAGCGCAAAACGCGCATAGAGCAGCTGCGTCAGGAAATTGCAGATATCGAACGCGATAATGAAGAGCTCGAAAAGACTATTTCAGACCTGTTGAATACCTTTAACTAAGGGTATTGGTAATTAAGGGTATTCGCTATTCCTGTTTCGGCGCGCTTTTAAGAATCTAACATTGGCTTGTCAGATACAGGCGTCCCATCTTCGTTGATCACTTGCCCTTGAATAGCTTTTGCGCCGAAATGGCTGGTTAATTCTGGATGTGATTGGATAAAAGCGGTGAGCAATTCAGACACGGCTTTCTCCCCTTCTTCAGCAGAGTTTGCCTCTACACTCATCACGCCATCAATTATCCAATGTACGTCAACTTTCATTTGCCGTCTCCCCTATCTTAATGGCTTGCCCGTTCATTAACTCGTTAAAAAGCGTCGCACTGATTTCCTGAAGCTCAGGGATTTTCTCTGTTTCAAGTTCAGATTCCATATCATCGCGTAATTCCATCATGTCTGGCAGATTAAGCGCAACAGCTATCGCATACCATTGGTAAGCTTTTTCATAATCTGGCTCTTCTAACAGGCTAATGAAATAGTTGGCATATTGTGGGATAGCGTCAAAATCACCTTTATTTATGCGCCCCACAAGCTGGGCTTCGACACGGGCTAATATCGGCTCACGCTGTTTTTCATCCAGAATATCGGTTAAATCGTCAATCACGTCCTCAGCTAGCTCAATACCGCCAAGCTGGGCAAGATAGGCCCAATAAAGCGCATTTACATAATTTTGTGGCCTGCCTTTGCCAGCTTTCAAGAGCAGTGCCAGATTATACATTGCTTCAAATTCAGTTTTTTGGGCCTCTAGCTCAAATAAATTTAAGGCTAGCTGGTAATTTTTATCTCTTACGGCCTGCACAGCTTTGGCAAAGTCGCTATCGGTTGAGGCGGCCGCTTTATGTCCGCTGGCATAAGCCTGATGAGCAGACATAACCAGCGCAAATGATGCCGCTAGAAACGCACAATAAAAAGAGCGCAGCTGTATCCTCCAGCCACGGGCAGGGATATTCATTATCGGCCTGCCATCATGACAAGCTGAAGATAGAATATTCTAAGCTTGAATTTAGAGCCCGGCTTTTGTTCAAACACAACCACGCGCGGGCGCTGGCTATCCTGCTTTTGAAATTCAACAACAATATTTTCCGGCAACATCACGCCATTTTCAGCCAAAGTCTTGGTCGGATTAGAGGCAAAATTGTTATGAAACTCAGGATCAATCCATATTCGCGCTAGGGTTTTGCCTAAGATATCTGGCAAAAAATTCCGCACGTCTTCGCGCGTCTCAAATCGACGATTTTCCGCATTAAGCGAGGCTGACACCAAATCTTGTTTGCCTGTCTTTACAGACACGGCGCGTGATGGCACCGGCACAAGTGAGCGTGAATCGCTGTTCGTCATAATGGTAAGGCTCCAAAAGTTCAGATCCGCTGACATATAATGCTAAATTATTTGTATCTTAACAAGTCTCTTGCATTTTTAGCCTCACCGAAATGGGCGGTTTTGTTTTTGTGAGGGGGCTTTTGAATTGGCACAATTTTTGCGTTTACACTGCATCTGATGGTCAGGAGTTTTAGATGTTTTCAGTTATTCGTTCAGGTTTAGATGCCTCTCTTAAACAGCTTGATGTGTTGTCGAACAATATCGCCAACGCCAAAACGACAGGCTATAAGCGCTCTGATGCCTCTTTCCAAGACATCTATGCTGAAAAGGCCAGCTTCCTTGCACCGGGGCGAATCGGGCATGGTGCGTCTTTGGACACGATACGCCAATTTCGCTCTCAAGGGCCTCTCAAGCAGACTAACCAGACACTTGATCTCGCTATTGAAGGGCAGGGCATGTTTGTCTTAAAACGCCCAGATGCGCCCGCTGGTGATACGAATAGCTATACCCGCGATGGTTCTTTTTCGCTTGATAATGATGGGTTTATAACCTCTAGTGATGGCCAGCTTTTGTTATCAGATACCCAGCAGCCTATTCAAGTACCGCGATCGGCTGTTATTCAGGGGCGTACCTTTTTCCTGAATGATATTAATATTGATGAATTTGGCCGCGTGATTGCCCAGATGGGCGACAATCAAGAACAGATTGTTGGCCGTGTGGGTCTTGCAAAATTTTCTGACCCCACCCGCCTGACCCCAAAAGGAAATAACTTGTTCAAAGCTAATCAGGCTTCTGGTGAAGCGGCTGTTGGCGGCCCTTTTGAAGATGGGTATGGCAAGATGATTTCTGGAGCGATTGAGCTCTCAAATGTGGATATGACCGCAGAGCTGGCTGGACTTATCCAAGCGCAGCAGGCTTTTTCAGGCTCGTCGCGTCTTATCCAGACCGAAACCGATATGACCCGCCGTCTGATAGACTAGCCTATATCGTAAAAGATGTTCATTTGTGCAGTGATAATAAGGATATCTGGTGTCGCCAGATTATCGTCGATGTCCTGTGCTTAAACTGATGGGCGCCTAGAGTGATGCGCCTAGACTGACTTGCACTTAGACGCAGGTACGCGCATTCATTTTTAAGAAAAGCTATTTTTAAGAAAAGCTGGGGCAGGGTGCGCAGCCCAAAATAGGCGCTACGAGATAGACGCTACGAGATAGGCGCTATTGGCCTTTCTGAATATAGCTTCTTAGATGGGTTATCGCTGCCTTTTTGATTTGCGAGACGCGGCCAGTTGATACGTCCAGCACTTCGCCAATTTCAAAGACATTCATCTCTTCTACATAGTAAAGCTGGATTACCAGAGCTTCGCGTTCCGGCAGCGTAGTCAAGGCTTCCTTTAGCAGGGCATGAAGCTCCGTTTCGTTCAACTCTTCTTCGGGGTTGTTTTCTGAAGAGGTAAACCAGACAGAAAACTGATCATAAATAGATTCTATCGACTGATGGGTATTTGCCTGAAACGCCGCTTCCCATTCGGTAAGCTCATCCTCGCTCATTTTCATTTCAGCGGCTATTTCTTCGCGGTCAGGCTGGCGCATCAAGCTGCGCTCTAGATTTTCGGTCGCCTCATTATATTTTTTCTTAATCTGGATAGTGGTACGGCACAGATTAGAGCTTTTGCGTAAATAATCGACAATCGCGCCCCGAATTCGGATGCTGGCATAAGAAGCAAAGCTCGCGCCTTCCAGCGGGGTGTATTTCTGGGCTGCCACGATAAGACCCGTATAGCCAATTTGCACCAGATCGTCGATTTCCGTGATGTGGCGCGCGCGGCCGTGAATTTGCCACGCGATCTTGCGAACCAATTCCGAATGCGAGCTTATTAGCTCATCAACATCAGGCTGTTTTTCAGCATATGAATGTTTCATACGGCCCTCATTTCCCTCATCAGGCTCCGAAAAACCGGATACCTGTTTGTTCATTTTGTGGCGCCTTTATGATCTCGCGTGCGGCTGCTTGAAAGGCTCTTGCCTCTGGCGAGCTTGGCTGCGCTGATACAATTGGCGCCCGCTTCACAATTGACCGTCTAATGGCATTTGAAAGCGGTATCATCCCTGCATAATGCAAATTTACGTCCAGAAAGCGTCGACAAATCTCAAAAAATTTATCAAAGTTCTTTTTTGCACTAGCTGAGTTATCAGCCATATTAACTAAAACACTGAAATTATTTATATTTTTATCTATATGCGCCGCCTTAATTAAGGAGTAGGCATCTAAAAAACTTGTTGGCTCTGCAACCAAAACCACAACCGGAATATCGCAGGCGCTAGCAAAGAATAAGGTGCTATCAGACGCGCCAGCGGGGGTATCTACCAATAGATAATCTATCTGATTTTCAAGATCTGACAAAGATTGCAGCATGCGGTAGCGTGCCTGATTATCCAAGTTCAGCATTTCCAGCAAACCACTGCCGCCGGCGATAAATTTCAGATTTTCAGGGGCATCTGACAATATCTGGTCAATCTGAACATCGCCCTGCAGAAATTCTGCTGCATTATGTTCTGGATTTCGGCCAAGCAGGATATGCGCATTAGCCATCCCGAAATCAGTATCAAACAGCACTACTTTTTTACCTGTTTTACTGAGGGACAGCGCCACATTTACAGCGCAGTTCGTTTTTCCGACGCCGCCTTTACCGCTGGTGATGGCAATTGATACAGTCATAATGTTCTTATCCTTACCGGCCGAGCCACTATTCTATTGGCAGAGAAAAGTTTTCTTTTAGATATTGCGACAATATTTTTTGGCTAGCAAAGGCGATAGCCCCTACCACAGATTTTGTACCCGAAAGCATGCCGATACGGGCATTTGCTTGATGCAAGGCAGAAAACTCATAGGCTGTTGTCTCGCACTCATCTAGTTTAGTTAACGCAGTCACTGGTGCAAGTTCCGAAAATTGAGCTAGCGTGACCCCGATCATTTTAGCCGAACTTCCGCCCGGAATAGTCAGAACTACACCTGCATTTTGAACCCCTAGATGGTTGGTAAGCTCGGCCAGCTTTTCAACGGCTTCTTCAGCGCCTAAGGTTACATCCACGACCATCATGTCAAAATCGGTCATCTTGTCAAAATCCTGACCTGTTACGTCATGTGAAAGCGGGCTAACCCCGATATTCAATAGCCGCGCCAAACCACGAAGGCGTGTATCCGTCTCATTCATGGACGCCCCAAGGGAGGCCAGCGCAACTTCTCTTCCGCGATGCGTTTCTTTCAGGCTGGCCGCAAGCTTGGCCGCAAGGGTAGTTCGGCCGGAACCAGAAGGGCCAACAACAAAGACAACCCGCTTAGTCAGAATATCTTCTGCACGGGGCAGGGTTAAATCGTCTGCCAGCATATCCAGGAAGTTTGTTATCCCAGCCTCATACCCAAGACTGGCATAAGCAGCACGCAAGCCAAATACAGAAGACTGGCTAAATCCAGCGCGCATCAGCTGTACAGGGGTGCTTTCCTGAAGCGTATCATTCAGCCCGTCCGGGCTGGTTAGCATCATGCCAGACAAGCGTGCTTCCATCATCTCCATCCTGTCAGCCATCAAGGATATGGCTTGCATCATGGCTTGCTGTGCGGATGGTGAGGCCGCTTCTTCATCTACCCCATTATGGGAGGCTGACGGGAGCTGGCTTGGCGATACCAAAGATGGCGGGTTTGCGAAATCAATACCGTGACTTGCCAGTTTGGGTCGCCCTGTTGCGGGTGGCCGTGATGCCTGCGCAAATAGCTGGCTGAACTCAGGCGCAGGGGCAGCTTCTGTTTTTTTGTCTGCTGGCATAGCGCTCTCATTTGATGCCCGCATGATAATTTTACCATCCCGCTTGGTCGTGGACAGAATAAGGGCATCCGGCCCTAGCTGGTCGACAATTTTTTCCATAGCTGTGGCGGTATCTTCTGCCTGTACAGTCAGCGTTGTCATTTTTTATCTCCTTATCCTTTGCGTTCTAAAGAGTTAGGACGCAGGCGCATCATCACCGCTAATGGTGGCAACAACATTAATTTTCCGATTGTCTGGTAGCTCGGTAAAGCCAAGCACCACCATGTCATCAATATGATGGCGAATAATGGCAGATAGCTGTTTACGAATGGCAGGGGATACTACCATTACCGCGGTTCTGCCTTCTGCTGATACGCGTTCTGATGCTTGTGTTACCGAGGTAATAAGCTTTTCTGCGAGTGCGTTATCTAGCATCAAACCAGCTTCACCAGACTGTCTTGTCATTTGAATCAACATATGTTCTAGCTCTGAGCTAAGCGTAATAACGGGCAAAGGCTGGCTCAACGGGGCAATCTGCTGGATCAGCAGGCCAGCTAGACCCGGACGCAAAGCTTCAGCAGATTCAGCAATGCTCAAATTCTTACCCGCTAGATTAGCTAATGTTTCCAAAATCCGGCGCAGGTCGCTTATCGGCATACGCTCAGCTAGCAACTCGCGCAAAATACCTGTCAGAGAATGAAGCGGAATAAGCTTTGGTATCACTGATTGCACAAGGCTAGGGGCAGAAGCAGCCAAATTATCCAAAAGGGCCTGAACATCATCCTGTCCTAATAGCTCTCCTGCAAATTTATTCATCAGATGGCTCACATGGGTAGTGAGTACTGTCTCTGGCTCGACCACAACATAGCCGCTACGCTCTGCTTCTGCTTGCTTATGCTGCTCAATCCAAACCGCATCAATGCCAAAGGTTGGCTCTTTAACTTCAATGCCGGGCAATTTAAGATTAGATTGCTCGCCCGGTATCGCTAGTTTTCTGTCTGGATAAACTTCATCCTCGCCCACAATGGTCTGGCCAATGCGCACACGGTACTGGTTGGCATTTAGGCTCATATCATCGCGTACTCTTACCGCCGGAATAACAAAGCCCAAATTCCGTGAAATTTGCTTTCTAATGCCAGTAATACGATTCACCAGCGGCCCACCTGTTTCTTCATCCACCATTTCAATTAGTCCATAGCCAAGCTGGATAGAAACAGGAGAATTATCGGTAACATCAGATAAATCAATTCGGTCTGGTGCCCCTTGTTCTGCAGTTTCGGCGCCGCCGCTGCTACCGCCGCTTGCTGCTGGCCCGCCCAATGCTGGCGGGGCGCCAGCACCCAAGGGCTGGCCATCTTCGGTAGCATTTTTCTCTGCTCGCCGCACCAAAAAGGCGGTGATGCCTGCACCAATAGCAGCACTTACAAACAGGAAGTTTGGCATACCCGGTACAAATCCGATAAGCGCTAGAACACCGGTAACGGGGATCCATGCGCGAGACATGCCTATCTGCTTGCCGATATGGGTTGCCATATCATGCGTGCTAGAAACACGCGTAACGATAATCGCTGTTGCAATAGCGAGTAAAAGCGAAGGAATTTGCGCAACAAGGCCATCGCCAATAGATAGCAGCACATAAGATTTGCCAGCTGTCTCAAGGCTCATATCATGCTGGGCAAGTCCTACGATTAGCCCGCCAATAATGTTGATAGCCAAAATCAAGATACCGGCTATTGCATCCCCTTTAACGAACTTAGAGGCACCGTCCATAGCGCCATAAAAATCAGCCTCTTGGGTAATCTCTTCGCGCCGCTGCCGGGCTTCATCATTGGTTAGGACGCCAGCGTTCAAATCCGCATCAATCGCCATCTGCTTGCCAGGCATCGCATCCAAAGTAAAACGAGCTGAAACTTCTGATACACGTCCTGCACCCTTGGTAATCACAACAAGGTTGATAATGACCAAAATGACAAAGACAAAGATACCCACCGCAAAATTACCCGCGATAACAAATTCGCCAAAGGCTTCAATAACCCGCCCCGCAGCGTCTGTACCTTCATGGCCATCGCCAAGAATAATTCGGGTCGAGGCTACATTTAGTCCTAGCCGCAGCACGGTTGCGATTAAAAGAAGGGTGGGAAAGCTAGAAAATTCAAGCGGCCTATGCGTATGCATCGCCACCATCAAAATCAGCAAAGAAAGCAAAATATTAGTAACAAAAAACGTATCAAGCAAATAAGAGGGCAGGGGCAAAACCATCATAGCGACAAGCATCAAAATGCCCATCGGCATCACAAAACTGCCAAATAGCGATCTGATGCTGCTAATGCCTAGCCTTTGTAGTGTCATTTCCATGACAGACTCCTGATGTCAGATATTAGACATAAAGTGGAATTATGCCGTTTCTGCATGCGGTTATAATTTCTCAAGACACTGGATTTGCTTATCATTTTTGTCTCTAGCGTTAAAAAATATGTATTGGGCTTTGATAACCCCACATCAAACAAGGCAAATAGCGTGCCAAAGCGATGAAAAAATACACCTGCTCTTATAGTCCTTGGAATTGGCATGGATGATGCATGTTAACTGGCAGATATCTATCGGCTGGACGATGTGGGTTTGGGCTGGGCATGAATAGCTCACCTCCTGCACCACCTAGCAGAGAATTGGTAAAAAATGCCAGGAGCGCGCAGATGATGAAACGGACAAGCACAAGCTTACTTACCCTTGCTGGGCTAGGACTACTTTCGGGTTGTGGCCATATGTCAGGCATGTCTATGGAACAAATGAATGCCCAGACAGCCGCAACGGAAATGGCGATGGTTGAAGCCTCGCAAACTCAGTCTATTGTCACTTTAAAAGATGTTTTGGATGCAGACACCCAAGATATCCCGACCCTGACAGCGATTGGTTATGCGGTAACTTCTTCCCAGCCCGGCCGCAGCGAAGCGCAGAAAAGACTGATGGCAATTCGTTCGGCTAGAATGGCGGCGATGCGTGATTTGGCTGAACAAATTCACGGCCTGCAGGTAGACTCGAACACAACCGTTATCGATCTGATGGTTCAAAACGATACCTTTAGAGGTGTCGTATCTGGCACTATTCGCGGGGCACGCACCGTTCGGATTAACCCGACAGGATCTGATACTTATGAAGTGGTGTTAGAGATTGACCGCGAGATGATAGGATATCTTCTGCAAACAGCGCGCACCGCAGCTTAAGCACGGCGCGATAAACACATTTTAAGAAACCCTGATGCTGGAAAGGAAAGACAGATGAGACTAGGCATTTTGCTATTATTCGTCTGGACTGTCTTGATGACAATCTTTTTGCCGCAATTGGCCGTGTCCAAGGTCATGCAGGCAACCGGCTTTCCATCTGTAAATATGGTCACTGTCACAGGGCGTGCGGTTATCCAGCATGAAGATACGGTTGATGAAGCCCGCGACCTAGCTTTGGAAGATGCCCTATATTATGCGGCCCTAGAAGGCGGCGCGAAAATAGATGGCTACAGCGCAGTGGATGAAACCACCAGCCTGCAGGAAATGTTTATTGTCCGGCCAGCGTCACGCATTCTTGATTATACCATTACCAATGAGCTGCGGGATGAGACACATTATGAGGTAACCATTCAGGCGGTGATCGGGGATGTTTCAGCAAATGGCTGTCAGAACCGGCCCATTAGCCATGTTACCTTATTCAAGCCGCATCACAAATTGGCCTATGATTTACCGCATTGGATGTCGCAAATTCCGGCCAGCTTGTCGCATGAAATTGCCAATGCATTGTCTGAACAGCCTACTTTGCGGGTAAATGATGCGCGGACAACCGAGCGCCCCGCAGCAACCACACCAAGTAACAATTTCAACCGCTTTGATTATCGCCACCTGACAACTGGCCGCGTTGAAATGCGCCAAGGGGATGTAGGTATCGAAACGCATGTTAACATAACCTATGAAAGCACAGCAGAGTTACTCTCTAAAACGCATTTTGCCATCCTTAACATTGATAGTTTTTTAAGTGCACCCGGCAGCAGAGCAGAGGCGCAGAAAGTTAGCAATGTTTTCAAAATTAAGCTTGGGAAAAAGAACCTGCTTTATAGCCTGACAACGCTAAACCGTGAGAGCCGCGAGTCTATTCAAAAGCTAATCGGTAATGCTGCGAGCGTCCATGCAAAGAAACTGGCAGAAACAGTTATTTGCGCGCCAATGAAAGCACAATTGGAATTGGTGGGGGATAGTCTGCAAGTCCGGCTTGGTACGCGTCAAGGGCTGGGCCCAAATCATCTTGCTTTTACAGATGATAAAACAACAAAGTTTAAGATTTTACGGGTTTCGCAGGCAGGCGATACGAATGTGGTGCTTGAGCCCCTAGATAGAAGACAGGATTTAGCTGAGCTTGCCGGCGCAGAAGTTACCTTTCTGGAGTTTAACACATGGCCATAATTCCAACCAGAATCCATTTAAAAAAGCGTCTCCTTCCAGCGTTGTTAATGGGGGTGTTTGTTGGACTGCCGGCATCGGCGGCAGAGCCTATCGTGATACTGGAATATCGTCAGGATAGCGGGGTACAGATAGGCGAGGATAGCACGCATCCTTTCCGCATGGATCCGAATTACTCAGCGCGTCACCGCGTTAGAAAAGATGAAACATTAAGCCATGTCATCGCCAATTTTTATGGTGGTAGCGGCATTGACCGCGCCTTTGTTCAAATGGCTATTATCCGCAAAAACAGGTCTGCCTTTGTGCGTGGTAACCCAAATTACCTGTTTGCTGACAAGGTACTGCATCTACCGTCCTTAAACGAAATCCGGGCAATGCTGGTTAAACAGTCAAGCCCAGAAAGTGATGCAGATATGCCAGATGATAACCGCAATCATATTTTCTTCTTTGGCAGTTAAAATGCGCGCCCTTATCAATAGTTTGTCTTTTTGTTTTGGTTTTTCTTTATGTTTTGGTCTGTTATCGCCGATATCAGCTGGGGCGGCAAAAATGCCAACTGAAATGTTAACAGGTGCAGACTTGCGTGCCGGTTTGATAGGGTATTTGGCTGAACAAGGCTATGAAGGCAATCCAGCTATCAATCAAAGTCGGCTTTTCCGTCCTTGCGCGGCGCCACTATCTTATCAGCCGATGTTCGGCAACCTGCAAACTGTAGAGGTTACCTGCCCAGACCCAGACGGCTGGAAGCTGGCTATTCGAACGAAAATAGGGGCACCGGCACCTAAAAAGGTTAAAAAAATTGCTGATTTGACTGTTAAGGCAGACCATACCGTTGTGTATGTAGAGGCCGCACAGAGCTTGAAACGCGGACATGTAATTACCGCATCTGATATTAAAATCACCAAAGGCAGCGTTAAGGGTATTTCAGATTATTATAATTCAGTTGACGCGCTGGTAGGACGTAAGTTGAAGCGCAGGCTGGGAATTGGTAAGATGCTACGAGCAAGCTATCTAGAGGCTAACTGGTTGATATCGGAAGGTCAGCCGGTAACCTTAACCAGTGAGTTTGGCGGTGTGCAAGTCGTAAGCGAAGGTAAGGCCCTTGAAAATGCGCAGTGGGGCGAAGTGGCACGTTTCTTGAATGTACGCTCAGGTCGAGAAGTTTTTGCAACGGTGATTTCTGAAAAAAAAGTAGTCATTGGCGCTAACAAATTTTAAATCTATGTCGTTAACACTGATATTAGGAGGTAAGTATGGTTGATAGTGTGAAAAACGCCATCAGTCGGATCGAAACGGTTAAGACCCGCCGGAATGAAGCTGCCCAACCGCAAGCTTCTGCCCCTGCGCCTAAGCCGAGCAGTGCATCTGAAACGGATTCAGTGGAATTAAAATCTGCTGAAATGGCTTCGGCTGCGCGGGATATGGCCTCTGTTGCACCCGTTGACATGGATAAAGTCAACCGGATTAAGTCAGCGATTAAAGAAGGCAATTATCCCATCGATATTGATAAAATATCGGATGCGCTGATGGACGCATATAGGGAGATGAAAACGTAAGAACTGATCGTCGCACGAAATAAAACGGAGACGATTATGTCTGCACATCTCTCTATCCACGATGTATTAGAAACCGCCAAGCAAAAGCTCGGGGGCATTTCTGCATGTCTGAATGATTCTAAAGCCTTTGCGCAGGCCGTCAGTGATTTCGATGTTTGGCTAGCTGAACATAGCACGCAACTGGCTTCTGCTGCTGAGCTAAATGCAGATACGCGGGAAAAGGTCGCTGACATATTGCGCCGCCTAACCCGCCTTGAGTTTCAGGCGCGTCATAATGCCCATTTGGTTAGTGATATGCAAAGCTATCTGCAAGAAGATAAGCCTATCGAGCCTTATGCACCAAAGACAGGACAAGCTTTGGGGCCGCCGCTGCCGCCAGAGACGAGGGAAGAGCATGATGGCGATAATGTAACGCCGCAGAACCCCGCCGTAAAAGCATATGCTGCGCAAAATCAGGCGATACAGCAAATAAGCCCAGAATAGAAAATAAGCCCAATTAGAAAACAAGACCAGAATAGAAAACAAGACCAGAATAGGCGCCAATAGCTGTCATTGAATTGACACAGGCCCTTGCGTATAAGATAGTGGTGTTAACAGTTTATTAAGGGTTATTTTTCGGTGAGTTTAAGCCTGTTTCTCTCAAATTTTGGATATGCTGGTCTCATTTTATTGGCCGTTATCGCCATTATTTTGATGATCAATAATTTCCAGAAAAAATCGCTTAACCTTTTGCGAAGGCTCTCTTCAACCTATAATGATATTGAGACAGTCTTGGCACGCATGACCAATTCTGTGGAACAGATTAATAGCCGGCTTGCCGCTATGGAAACCAAGTTAGAAGAGATAGATGAAGCGGTTTCGCGTCAACAGCAAGAGCTGACCAGACTGGCAGATGGGTTTCATTCCCAAAGTCAGATGAGTAAGGCGATAGAACTGGCAAGGGGCGGGGCATCAGCGTCGGAAATTATGCTCACCACCAATTTGCCAAAGGAAGAAGCCGAAGCGATTGCTCGCTTCCACCGCGCCTAAAATGTGCTAGCGGCAAAAGCCA
>JAKMFL010000088.1 GCA_022425485.1 Alphaproteobacteria bacterium
TATTCTGGTTGGTTTGATGGTGCATGGTCTGCGCCCCGGGCCTTATCTATTTACCGAACAGGTTAATTCCGTTTATCAGATTTTTGGCTCCATGTTTGCGGCAAACATTATGTTTCTGCTCATGGGACTGTATGCGGCAAAGATTTTTGCGCGTATTTCTTTAGTCCCGATTAATTTGTTGTGGCCGATTGTGTTTGCGCTATCTGTTATTGGTGCTTATGCGCTGAACTCGTCTCTGCTAGACATTTGGATTGTGCTAATATTTGGTGTTGTTGGGTTTTTCGCTCGGCGCTTTGGTTTTGCAGTTGCCCCAATTGCCGTTGGTCTTATTCTTGGCAAGATGGTGGAGGTTAATCTGCAAAACTCGCTTAAGATATTTTATGGTGAATGGTGGCAGATTTTCACTCAGCCGTTAGCAGTGTTCTTCCTTATTCTGGCTTTTTTAGGTTTATGTGGATCTCAAATTTTTGCCATGATTACTAAGTCGAAAAAGCATTAAAAAAAGTGTTAAAACTCCAATTTTGGCAGCGCATCTAGATTTAGGTCATATCCTAGACCGGGCGCATCTGGCAGGGTGATAAAACCATCTTTTACTACTGGCAGGTCGTTATAAATCTGGCGGCAAGCATCCACCGAACTTGCATGATATTCCACCAAGCCACCATTGCTAACACCGGCTTGCAGATGCATGTTCGCAAACGGCCATGCCCCGCCATTATCCACGGAGATATTAAAGCTATCTGCTAAAGCAGCAATTTTTAAACATTGGGTGAAGCCGCCAGAAATGGCTGCATTTGGTTGCAGAATATCAACCGCTTTGGCCATAAGCATATCGCGAAAACGATAAGGCTGAGCTTCGTTCTGCCCGCAAGCGAGGCGGATAGAAGTATGGGCGCGTAAATCTGCCAAAGCTGGAATATCATTCTGGGTAATGGGCTCTTCGAAAAAGGCGATATTATAGGGCTCTAATTGGCGGCATAGCTCGCGTGCATGAAATAGGTCAAGGCTGCAATTTGCGTCAATAAATAGCTCTGCATGCCCACCAATGGCTTCCCGTACCCCCGCTACACGCCGCACATCTTCTTCTATTAGGCTGGTCAGCGGTCTTGGCTCATCTCGGCGTTTTAACCCGCCATTCGCAACCGTCATTTTCAAGGCATTAAATCCTGCCTCTTGCCACGCGGTCGCCGCTTCTGCCAGCGCGTTGCGGTCGTATACCCCAAAGCCAAAAGTTGCATAAGTCTGGCACTTATTCCGCGCCCCGCCAAGCAGTTGGTAAATCGGCATACTCAGTGCCTTACCTTTGATATCCCATAAAGCGATATCAATTGCCGATATGCTATGCATTCCAATACCTGTTTGCCCTTTTGGCGTTAATCCCCAATATAGCTTATCGAATAGCTGTTCATGTAGAAGCGGGTTTTCCCCTATCAGCAATGGGGCTGCATTACGAAGCACCATTTCCTTAATAGGGTGTGCAAGGCCAATTGTGGTTAGCCCGTGCCCGGTAATGCCAGCATCTGTGTCTATCTCCACGACACATATCTGGTGCGACATATGCCGCGCTGGCGCGATAATATCCAGCGTGGTCGGCACTTCTAAGGCATAGGCTCTAAGGGCGGTGATTTTCATCTATTCAGCCCCTTATATCTATTGCGCACTTAGCTGGCTTGCCAGTTGCTGACCATGTTACAGGCGATTGAAAAAGCGGCCTGCATGGCTTTTACATCTGCCTTGCCCGTGCCAGAGATATCGAAGGCTGTGCCGTGTGCAGGTGTGGTAACGGGGAAGGGGATGCCGCCCTGAACCGTGACGCCACGATCAAAGCCCATCAGCTTTAGCGCAATCTGGCCTTGATCGTGATACATGGTGATAATGCCATCTACATCGCCAGCCTTTGCCTTCAAAAAGACGGTATCAGACGGCCATGGGCCATCCACATTAACCTGACCCTTGCGCAGTTTATCAACCGTAGGCTGGATGACATCAATTTCTTCTGTACCAAAATTGCCATTATCGCCAGCATGTGGATTGAGGGCTGCAACAGATAGGCGCGGGCGTGATAGCCCAGAACGCTTCAGAACATTATCGATGAGATGTACCGCCTTGGTGATGCGTTCTTCATTCACATAATCTGGAACTTCGCTTAGAGCAATATGGCTAGAAACGCGGCTAGTCCAAATACCGTCTAGGGTATTTAGCTCAGAGATATAACCCTCCACCCCTAAAAATTCTGCCATATAATGCAGCTCATCTTCATGCCCTAATCCAGCTTCTATCAGAGCAGCCTTATTAAAGGGGCCAAAGGTGATTGCATCAATAATCCCATCTTGGGCAAGCTGCAACGCAGTATTCAGGTTTTCAAGAGCAGAAGTGCCATTGGCCAAACTGACTTCAGCATGGGTGATTGCATCTGGCGCGATAGTCTCACGCGGGTAATGGGCAATGCCGTCGCCCTCAGTCCAGTCACCATCTAGAGGATTGCATGTGCGCATTTCAAAATCTGCACCAGCCTGTTCCTGACCAAGGGCAAAAAGATGCGCATCACCAATTAAAAGGATGTCTGCTTTTTCAGCTGTCTCAGGTTGGCTAAGCAATTTTGCGATTAGCTCTGGGCCAATGCCGCCTGGATCGCCTGGAATGATACCAATACGTGGTTTTGTCATCTGTTTATTCCCATCATAACTGTCTTACTATTAGTGTTTTCTAGAACGGTTGCTGCTCTAAGCTGTGTTATCTTTATCCATAGTGCTGGCAATATTCGTAATCGCTGTTTCAAGATGTGCACGCAACTCAATGCCAGCTTGCATCATGTCACGATTTAGTAGTGCATCGGTAATTTTCTGATGTTGCGCAAGGGTATTCTCGCGGCTTACATGCATGCGTGAGGAAACAAAACGCGCACGAAACAGGCGCGCATTATAATGTCGGTGGGTTTCAATTAGTGGGGCATTGCCGCTTGTTTGAACAATGGCACGATGGAATTTCATATCAACCTCGAAAAAGGTTAGCGCATCTGCTTTATCTGAATTTTCTTGCATGAAATTATTTAGCTCAGATATTTCTTTGAGCGCTTCATTTGAGGCTTCGCTACAGGCAAGCTCGCCTGCTAGCGCCTCTAACGCGCCTAGTACCTGCAAGTTCTGGCGAATCACCAAAAGCGACGGATTGGCGATAAAGGGTCTGCGCGTGCGGCTATATTCAATTAGCCCTTCGCTTTCCAGCATCCGCATCGCTTCACGCATAGGCGTGCGGCTAATGCCCATAGCTTCGGCTAAATCACGTTCTGGAATAGAAGTGCCGGGTGATAGCTTTTCAAGTAATATCAACTCACGCAAAGCATCTGCTGTATCTTCACGCAATGATTTTCTGGGCGCCACCTGAACATCGCTATCCGCAATGATTTTACTTAAGGAGGAGCCCTTGCGCATCGCCTATCGACCCCATTTTAGCACCAGCGGATCATGCGGGCGCATGAGCTCTAGCAATCCTGCCTTAGTTTGCGGATGCAACGGCTCGATAGGATGACGGCAAAAATCAGATTTAATCACGCCGCCTGCAACCATCGCTGCTTTGGTAGCGCGGAAACCGCATTGCCTGTTTTCATGGTTTATCACAGCCAATATCTGGCTATAGCCAGCGACAGCCTGTTCGCGGCGTCCTTCTAAATGTGCCATAATAACAGGGCGGATAACATCGGGGATAAGGGCAGAAGTCATAGAGCCTCTCGCACCAGCATCTAGATCAGCAAGCAAGGTTATCGCCTCCTCGCCATCAAAGGGCGCTTCAATAGCGGCGCCGCCCTCAGCGATTAAGGCGCGTAATTTACTCGCTGCACCCGCACATTCAATTTTAAACATCCGTACCATTTCGATTTCATGCGCCATGCGCACTAATAACGGTACGGGTAAATCTACTCCAGAAAGCGGCGCATCTTGTATCATGATAGAGATGCCAACTTCGCCAACGGCTTTAATCTGCTCAAAGCTTTGCTGAGCTGTGCCTTTGAGCAAGGCGCCATGATAAGGCGGCATCATCATAACAG
>JAKMFL010000017.1 GCA_022425485.1 Alphaproteobacteria bacterium
GCTAGCGAAACTGTCTTTGTTACCGAACATAAGCCTGTCTACACTGCCGGAACGTCAGCCAAAGATGATGAGTTGCTGAATCATAACCGCTTTGATGTGGTGCGGACTGGACGCGGGGGGCAATGGACCTATCACGGGCCAGGACAGCTGATTTTCTGGCCTGTATTGGATTTAAACAAACGCAAGCGGGATATCCGCGCCTATATCTATCATTTAGAAGGCTGGATGTCAGATCTGCTGGCTAGCTTTGGGGTGGAGGCCGTAAGACGCGATGGGTTACCGGGGTTGTGGGTTGCCCGCAAAGATATCCACCTACCAGATAAGATGGATAAGATTGTGGCGGTGGGCGTGCGCGTATCGCGCTGGGTTACCATGCATGGTCTAGCCATAAATATTGACCCAGACTTGCACCATTTTGAGGGCATCATACCTTGCGGCATTCGCGATGGCGGGGTAACAAGCCTTGCTGACCTTGGGCTGATTGTTAGCCGCGCTGAGGTGGAGATGGCGGCGCAAGAAAGCTTTTCTCGCTGGTTTGGCGCAGAAAGCGATATGGGCCTGATCCCTATAGAATAAGGGTCAGCATAGAAATAATTATAAGAGCTAATCAAGAAAACTAGCCCTAATACATTTCCTGTAATTCCAAAAGGGGTAGGACAGCCTTTATGGCGGCCTCTGCCTGCGCTTGGAGATAGTCTTTATCAGAGGCATGGCCAGACAAGCCCTCTGAAGGGCCTTGATAATGAAGGATACGATTACGCATCCCCCTTAACCGGTCAAGGGCGCGGCGCTCATCTGCTCTCAGCATAGATAAGCCAAACCCCTCCTGTTCGCCAGCCTCCTCAAAAATGGCCTCTGCCCCCTCATGGGTAAGCACATCAACCAATGCAGCCGCCATGACAATCACAGACAAAAAATGCTGCGCCCGTGCGCACCTTACCACCTCATCTATCAAGGCTTTCGTGTGCGGGCCAACATCTAGCTTGCCCGGAATAGCGATTAAGGCCTCAAATTCGCGTAAAGCTGGCCCAGCCACCTACGCCTCCTCATCCTCTGGCTTAAGAGATAGGATTATATCATCTACATTCAAATTATCGCCAATTTTGGCTGAGATTTCCTGCACGGTTCCTCTTATCTGTGCAGATAACGTATTTTCCATCTTCATGGCTTCAATAACCGCGACATTCTGGCCAGCTTCAATAACATCCCCCTCTGCGACCATAAGGCGGGTCAGCAAGCCCGGCATTGGGGCACATACCTTATCCTGCCCCGCCCCTTGCTGCGGCGGCGGCATATATTGCAGCAGGCTGGCCGCACGCGCAGGGTAAATCTCTACAAGCAGACTATCTGCCCCTGAATGAAGCCTGTAATGATGATTTTCTGGCGTAATCTGTATCGCCATCGGGTTTTCATTTACCGTCCCATCAAACAGAATACCTGTGCGGTGCAGGGGCTGGTCTAATGTGCCGGTAACATAAATTGTTTCATCGCCAATGGAAATCCGCTCTCCACCTGCCTCATGACGCCAGACGGCTAGGATAGGCTTATCGCCGGTCTCGCGGCAAAGCAGGACAAATTCCGTTTCAGCGACACCACTATCTTGCAAGCGGGCTTGCGCACGGCCATGAAAAGCTGTGGCCAGTGCCATCAAATAATAAGCGCGTTTACCGGTTGGAACAAAGGGGGCGAAAGCATCACCATATTTTTCGGCAATAAAGCCGGTTGTGATATCCCCTGCCCTGAAATCTGCATCATCCAAAATTGCAGATAAAAACTGCCGGTTAGTGGCCACGCCAGCTATCTGATAATGATCAAGTGCTAGGCGCAAACTGTCGATAGCTTCTGCTCTGGTAGGGGCGCTCGCAATGAGCTTGGCAATCATCGGATCATAAAACATAGAAATCATGCCGCCTTCGCTTACCCCAGAATCAGCACGAATATTTTTGCCGCGTGGCTCGCTATAGCGGCGCAGCTGGCCTGTAGAAGGCAGGAACCCTCTGGCTGAATCTTCTGCATAAAGCCGGGCTTCGATAGACCAGCCATTTGCCTTCATGTCCGCTTGCTTAAGCGTCAATGCCTTGCCAGCCGCAATGTTTATCATCTGCTCAACCAAATCCAGACCGTAGACCTGTTCGGTCACCGGGTGTTCTACTTGCAGGCGCGTGTTCATTTCAAGGAAATAAAAATCCTGATCCGCACCAACAATAAATTCAACAGTACCCGCAGAGACATAATCTACCGCCCTAGCCAATTCCACCGCCTGTTCACCCATCGCGCGGCGGGTATCCTCACTGATAAAGCTAGAAGGGGCCTCTTCGATAACCTTTTGATGGCGGCGCTGAACCGAACATTCCCGCTCGCCTAAATAGATAATATTGCCATGGCTATCCCCTAGAACCTGAATTTCGATATGGCGCGGGGAGACAACAAATTTCTCGATAAAGACGCGGTCATCACCAAAGGCGTTGGCGGCCTCCGTCATCGCAGAGCGCATGGCCTCTGCTATCTCGGCCTCGCTATGCACCACACGCATACCCTTACCACCGCCGCCGGCAGATGCCTTTACCATTACCGGATAGCCTATATCAGCAGCAGCCTTTATCGCTTCATCAACATCGCTGATGGCGCCATCTGTTCCGGGGACACAGGATACACCCGCAGAAGCGGCCAGTGCTTTAGATTCGATTTTGTCGCCCATAACGCGGATTGCCCGCACATCTGGGCCAATAAATTGCAAACCTGCCTTTTTTACAGCCTCAACAAACCCCGCATTTTCAGACAGAAACCCGTATCCGGGATGGATTGCTTCTGCGCCGCAATCCAGCGCAGCCTGTATAATCACATCGCCAAGAAGATAGCTTTCGGCCGAGGGCGCTGCGCCAATATGTACCGCCTCATCTGCCATGCGCACATGCGGGGCGACCGCATCCGCGTCCGAATAAACAGCAACCGTTTTTATCTTCATCTTCTGCGCGGTAGCCATGATCCGGCAAGCTATTTCACCACGGTTCGCAATAAGAATTTTTTTGAACATATCTATTCCAATTGAAATATCTGATTAAAGAAAGGCCACTCTAAAGAGGCAAATTGTCATGCTTGCGCGGTGGATTGGTTAAATCCTTATCTTGAAGCATGTTCAGCGCACGGATAATTCGCCTGCGGCTATTACGCGGCATAATAATATCATCCAAATATCCCCGGCTCGCCGCAACAAAGGGATTAGCAAACTTCTCTCGGTAATCATCTGTTGCGGTCTTCAAGGCAGTAGCGTCTTTAGCTGCCTCACGGAAAATAATCCGTGCCGCCCCTTCTGGGCCCATTACCGCGATTTCAGCTGACGGCCATGCATAATTAACATCCCCGCGCAGATGTTTAGAGGCCATAACATCATAAGCACCGCCATAGGCTTTGCGCGTGATCACTGTAATCTTTGGCACAGTAGCTTCTGCATAAGCAAATAAAAGCTTTGCCCCATGATTAATAATCCCCCCAGCTTCCTGTGCCAAACCGGGCATAAACCCCGGCACATCTACCAAGGTTACGATAGGAATGTTAAACGCATCACAAAAACGCACAAATCGCGCTGCTTTTCGCGAGGCATTTATATCTAAACATCCAGCAAGTACCAGCGGCTGATTTGCCACAATACCAACACTTCTGCCTTCCATACGCGCAAAACAGCAGATAATGTTAGACGCAAAATCTTTATGAATTTCAAAAAAGTCCTGCTCATCCACCATTTCAGAGATAACCGCACGCATATCATAAGGCATATTCGTGTTATCTGGAATGATTGTATCTAGCACGGGTGAGGCTCTATCTGCTGCATCATTGCAGGGCAGAATAGGGGCTTCTTCGCGGTTCGATAGCGGAAGGAAGCTCAACAGGCGTCTTGTTTCCATCAGCATATCTAGGTCACTTGCAAAAGAGCCATGCGCTACACCAGAGGTTTTTGTATGCTGGCTAGCACCGCCTAGCTCCTCGGCGGTTAGCTCTTCATGGGTTACGGTTTTCACCACATCTGGGCCCGTGACAAACATATAAGATGAGCCTTCAACCATAAAAATGAAGTCGGTGATTGCCGGCGAATAAACCGCTCCGCCAGCGCATGGCCCCATCACCAGCGAGATTTGCGGCACAACCCCAGAGGCAAGCACATTGCGCTGAAACACTTCTGCATACCCGCCTAATGAAGCAACCCCTTCTTGAATACGTGCGCCCCCTGAATCATTTAACCCGATGACCGGCACACCAACCTTCAAAGCCTGATCCATAATTTTACAGATTTTTGCTGCATGGGTTTCAGATAATGACCCACCAAGCACAGTGAAATCCTGACTATACACAAAAACAGGGCGCCCACAGATATGTCCAAAACCTGTGATGACACCATCGCCGGGCACTTTATTTTCATCCATGCCGAAATCTGTACAGCGATGCTCGACAAACATATCCCATTCTTCGAATGAGCCCTCATCCAGCAGCACTAAAAGACGCTCTCTGGCGGTAAGCTTATGCTTCTCATGCTGTTTTGCTACGCGAGCTTCGCCGCCGCCCTTACGCGCACCCTCGCGGCGCCTCTCCAGCTCTTCTAGTACCGGTTTCATCTCGCTACCTCCCTCGCCATTATTCTTTTATAAAAATTTTTAGCTCTCTAATTTTACGGCCCTTATAGCATCACAAGAAAGCGTTCTAAATCTCGTAATTCCTGTTCAATTTGCTTTTGTCTAGCCTCTGCCTCACTATCACGTCCCCATTTTTCATTTTGATGGAGCTCTTCAAGAAAGGCAAATCTGAATAATGTTTCCGCATCAATTTCGCGCTCAAAAAAAGCCAGCCCAAGAATAAAAGACCCAGAAAGCGTAACTGCCCGATATAAAGCGCCTAAATTCCAATCTGAAAGAGGCGCAAGATGCATCGCAGCCCCTTGCAGCAACGCATCAGGCTGGCGTGTTGGCATCAGGCCTTCGATAACCGCAATCTCTGCCTCAAATTTCTTGGATGCCCAAGAAACCCATGGTGACCAAAGTTCATTCTGGCGGCTATTAAGTGCGCTATCTTCACCCCCAGCCCGATAATGCAACACATCATTGCCAGCATAGTCGCACAGCTCTTTGCGCAACGTATCTTGCTGTGTCATCACCCTGTCTATGACGGTTACAGAAAGCGAGAAAAACGGCATTTCATCTGGCTTTATCTCCTCACCTGCCTCTACCCATTCGCTGGCTACTGCCGAAGCTAAGGCAGATGATGGCAAGACTACCACAGTCTTTGCAGGCGTTCGCAAGGCCCGCCCATCTAATGCGATACCAAACCCTGCTTCTACCGCCTCTATGCTTACCTCTTTATAGAATCTCTTCATTTACCTGCCCATCGACCCTAGCTTGACGGTGAAAAATGTTGCTGGATAAGATGAGGCAGTTCCGCATAGCTCTCCAATATAGCCATTGCGCCCCCCTTGCGCAGCAGATCTGGACAATGATAGCCCCAAGATACGCCAATAAACCCGATACCCGCATTTGCAGCACAGCCTGCATCGATTTCTGTATCTCCTACAAGAAGGGTGTTTTCTGTATCTACCCCAAGCTGGCGCATGGCCTCTAACGCCATATCTGGAGCCGGCTTCACCATGCAATCATCTGCTGTCAGGGAAATATCAAGCAACGCTTCTAGCCCATGTCGTTCTATCAGGCTTTTCAGGCCAGTTCGGCTCTTATTGGTGATAATACCGGTAAGATACCCTGCTCCGGATAGCGCTTGCAAGACACTGGCCGCGCCATCAAAGAGGGGATCTAATGGGGGATTTCCGCTTAGATATTCAGCACGGGATAGATTGCGATAACAATCCGCCAGAGCCGCAGCTTTTTCGTGGTCATCTCCGACATAATCTAGGGCTGAATGATTAACGCCGTGACCAATATTCCCGCGTATTTTCTGGCTATCCGGTATTGGCAGGCCGCAATCCGCGCACGCTTTCTGCATAAGCCGAATAATCGTTGCTGCGCTGTCACATAATGTGCCGTCAAAATCAAATAAAACCAGTCGTAATGGCGTATCCATACTCTCAAAAACCCTCTTAATCCTTTATTTACGTTACCCTATCCCGCCCAGAAAATCCAAAACAGGGGAAATTTTCTGCCGTGGGCAGATTAAGTCCGGCAACCTGAAGCGCGCTTGCTATATGCCCGGGAAGTGGGGCGAAAACCTCTTCACCTGTCGGTAGTCTTAGCCCCCAAGCATGTAAATGTAACTTTTTCTCAAAGCCGCCAATATGTGCGGCTGCCCCGCCATATTTCCCGTCCCCCAAAATTGGTGTGCTAAGATGAGCCGCATGTGCGCGTAGCTGATGTGTGCGGCCAGTGCGCGGACTAAACCCAACAAGGCTCACTACCCCTGCGCTGTCAAAACAGATAAAATCGGTTATAGCGGGCTGACCTTCTGCATCATCGATAATCATTTTCTCCAGCCCCTTGCCCCCAGATTTACGCAGACCAGCAGATATAACACCAGAGGCAGGTAAAGCCCCAACCACCAAAGCAAGATAGAATTTATTGATGATATGGTCACGAAAACCCTTGGTTAGCGTGCGTGCGGCGTGATGGCCTTCGGCCACCAGCAACACCCCGGATGTATCTTTGTCAATCCGATGCACCAATTTGTAATCACGGCTTGGAAAACCGGCGCTAAGCAAACCATCAATATGCTTATGGGTTTGCGTGCCCCCCTGTACAGCAAGCCCAGATGGCTTGTTCAAAGCACGCCATTCAGATGTCTGTATTAGGGTCATCTGATCTATTTCCTTAGCGGCTTTTTCCTTATTCACAACAGGCTTTTTAGGCTGGGTTTGTGCTGCTTGCTGTTGTTCAGCGTGAGACAAGAAATAAGGCGCAACGCTTACCACTTGGCCTTCGATAAGCCGCTGTCCAGATTTTGCCTTCTGCCCGTCAATGCGCACATGGCCGCTACGCAGGGCTTTTTCGATTACACCCTGCCCCATAGCGCCCACAATACGCCGTAAAAACCTGTCAAGGCGAGCGCCTGCATCCGCGTCTGTAACGCTAAATTCCTTCATGCTGTGCCCAAAGCGGCGCGAAGCAACCAGAACCCACTTGCAAAGCCAGCAAGCGATAGCAGTATAGAAGCCGCAATATAAACCACAGCCCCAACAAGATCCCCGCGCAACCAGAAACCATACCCATCAAGGGTGAAGGTTGAAAAAGTCGTTAACCCGCCTAAAAATCCAACAGCTAGAAAACCGCGCAAGGGCTCTGGGATCTGTGCCGAGCTGGCCATATAGGCAGCAAGCATTCCCATCAGGAAACAGCCCGCCATATTAACGGCCAATGTGGCTATCCAGCCTGATGCGCCAAAGCGTGCAGCCAATAATACCCCTACGCCATAGCGTGCCATCGCCCCTATTGCGCCGCCCGCGCCAACTGATAAAAACATGCCTACCATGGCTAAATACCTAAGCTATTTAACGCCAAATATCCAGCCTTCACGCGCCGCCGCGCCAAATGGCTTCCATATAGCTGGTTCTGCGGCTAACGCCCTTAATGCCGCCGCAGATATAGCCGCATCTGCTTCATCAAAGTCTGGGCCGCCTGCGCTAAACTCAGCTGGCAAGCCTTTCGCACCAAAATAGGAAAGCGCTTTATTCAACACGTCCAATTTACCGTGATTGCCGCCCACCGCACGAATGCCCGCAAGCGCAAAATAATAGCTTGGAAAAATTTCTACTAAAGTAAGATTCTTTGACCCTGCCGGCTGATTATCAAACGGCCAAATCTCCGCTTTATCGGCAAGGTGATGTAAAAGCCGCATCCCCGCTAGAGACCCTGTCCCTACCCCGGCCGGGCCTACACAATTAAATGTCGGACTAGGCGATTTAACAGCCTTTGCCGCCTGTTCAGTTTGCCGACGACGAGAATAAAATTTAGCCCCTCGGCGGCCAGATGGCGCATTATAATAGGCCCCTAAATCTGGGTGATCCCAAATCGCCCCTCCATAAAGATAGGCCTCTGCCTGGTTAATTTCCTCAATCAACTGCCAAAGTGCCGCCGCATCTTGCGGGCTATCGGCAAATTCAGGGAAATAACCGCAATAGGCGCCTTCCATATCATAGACAGGATAGGCAAAGGCAAAATCAATGCCGGCAAGAACGCGGCGGGTAGCGCTGATTTCCTGTAACCAGCTTGCTATTTCATGACGGCTCCAGCGTTTTTGGTTTGGCGGGATAATACGCATAGGCGCACTATCACCAGCCTCTGCCATAAACACCGCTAAACCTGCCTGATAGGGGCCCCGCGCACCTGACCAATCAATACCTACAAAACAGTCAAACATGCGCATCATTCTTCGCTTCCAGCTTCTTTACGCAGGCGATCCCAATAAGCAAGGCGTTTTTTAATCTCGCGCTCAAACCCCCGTTCAGCTGGCTGATAAAAAGACGGGCGCTCAAGGCTTTCAGGAAAACAATTTTGGCCAGAAAACCCTTCTTGAGTATCATGGTCATAGACATAGCCCTTGCCATAATCCAAATCTTTCATCAGCTGTGTTGGCGCATTTAAAATATGTTTTGGCGGCATCAAATGACCAACGTCACGCGCTGTTTTCTGCGCTAATTTCCAAGCTTTATAACTTGCATTTGATTTCGGTGAAGTCGCGAGGAATATTACTAGTTCAGCAATAGCTAAATCACCTTCGGGGCTACCAAGTCGCTCATAAGATTGCCAAGCAGCAATCGCTTTTCCAACTGCCTCTGGTGCGGCAAGTCCAATATCTTCTGAAGCAAAACGGGTTAGACGGCGCAAAATATACTGCGCATCCTCACCTGCCAACATCATCCGCGCCAGCCAATAAAGTGCCGCATCACAGTCTGATGCACGAAGCGATTTATGCATCGCAGAGATAAGATTAAAATGCTCATCTCCTGTTTTATCGTAATTAAGTGCGCGTTTGGATAAGAGCTGACCAAGGCTGACCGCATCCAATGTGGGTGTCTCCTTGCTGGTAAGCTCATCAATCGTTTCAATAAGATTAATCAGGTAACGACCATCCCCACCCGCCATCTTCACTAACGCTTGATGCGCAGCTTTATATATAGGTAATTTACGCCCCAAATGATTTTCCGCCCGCACAATCAGTTGACTTAACGCGGTATCATCTAGTGCCCGTAAGACAAGAACTTGAACCCGTGATAACAGGGCAGAATTTAATGAAAAAGAGGGGTTTTCTGTCGTCGCGCCTATCAGCCTTATCATTCCTTCTTCGATAGCGGGAAGCAACGCATCTTGCTGGGCTTTATTAAAGCGGTGAATTTCATCAACAAACAGTAAGGTTCGCTTACCAGCTTCAAAATCGGGGCGTGCATCACTAAAAATACGCCGTAATTCGGAAACGCCATCAAACACGGCTGAAATAGGCCGAAAAGTCTGGCCAGCTTCCCCTCCAATGATACGGGCAATCGTAGTCTTGCCAGTACCGGGCGGCCCCCACAATATAAGTGAGCCTGACATGTTAACACGTTGGGCTAATTGCTGGGTGATCTCTTGCTGGCCCAAAACATCTTGCAGGGAAGATGGGCGCATCGCTTCGGCCAAAGGTGAGGATGAGAAAAGAGAAGCTGTTGTCATGGGGTTATCATGCCAGCAATCCTCTATCTAACCAATACTCAAAACCAATATTCAAATCCAAAACTCATATCTGGCACGCACATATTATCGCCATAAAGCTGGCCAACAAAAAAAGGGCCTGCCGCAGCACGCCCCTTTATAAAATTTTTGTATCCCTAGAAACTAAGCGCTGGCAGCAACCGCTTGGCCTTCTTCTGTTTCTCTTATCTCAACAGGGCCTGAATCCTGACCACGCGCATCTTCATCACGGTCTACAAGTTCGATTACCGCCATTGGTGCCGAATCACCATAACGGAAACCAGCTTTCATGACGCGGGTATAGCCGCCCTTACGTTCTGCATAACGGGCACCAAGCACGTCAAACAGCTTTGCTGTCATCGCATCATCACGAAGCTGGGCATAGGCCATACGGCGTGCATGTAAATCGCCGCGCTTGCCAAGCGTAATCAGCTTTTCCACTACCGGGCGCAAGGCTTTCGCCTTTGGCAAAGTTGTGATTATTTGCTCATGCTTGATAAGGGCTTGTGCCATGTTCCGAAACAGCATTTGTCTGTGCTGTGACGTTCTATTTAATTTTCTGCCAGCCATACGATGCCGCATTTTCGTCTCCATTTATACCGCGTTGGTGCGGTCTTTATCCCGTTTGGGTTAAAATTTAAGTATCTTAGAAAGGCTCATCTAAGCGTTTAACCAAATCTTCAATATTCTCTGGTGGCCAGCTTTCGATATCCATACCCAGCTCAAGATTCATAATTTTAAGAACCTCTTTAATCTCGTTCAATGATTTACGCCCGAAATTCGGTGTGCGCAACATTTCAGATTCTGTTTTCAGAACAAGGTCTCCAATATAAACAATATTATCGTTCTTCAGGCAGTTTGCAGAACGCACAGACAGCTCAAGCTCATCCACTTTACGCAGCAGATTTCTGTTGAACGGGAACGGGTCAACGCCCTGTTCTGGTGCCTCAATTGTAGGCTCATCAAAATTAATGAAGGGCTGTAACTGATCCTGCAGAATACGCGCTGCATACGCAATCGAGTCTTCTGGCGAGATAGAACCATCAGTTTCGATAGTCAGCAGCAATTTATCATAATCTGTTATCTGGCCAACACGTTCATTTTCAACCTTATAGGCAACTTGGCGAATAGGGCTGTAGATTGCATCCACTGGGATCAGGCCAATTGGCGCATCTTCGGAACGGTTCTGCGTAGCTGGCACATAGCCCTTGCCTGAATCAACAGTAAGTTCCATTGACAAAGAGCCGCCCTTATCCAGATGGCATAGCACGTGGTCTGGGTTCATAATTTCAATGCCAGCGGCTTCGGTAATCATACCAGCAGTAACCACAGCAGGGCCGTCTGCTTGCAAGCGCAGCTTCTTCTCGCCTTCAACAGACATCGCAACAGAGATGCCTTTAATATTCAGCACGAGGTCGGTTACATCTTCTCTAACACCCGCAACAGATGAAAACTCATGTACAACGCCCTGAATCTGGATAGCTTTCACCGCCGCACCTTGCAGCGAGGACAAAAGAACACGGCGAAGTGCATTGCCCAAAGTCGTACCAAATCCACGCTCTAGTGGCCCAAGTGAGACAACCGCCTGACGCTCATTATACTCAGATGCGGTCACAGCGATTTTTTCCGGCTTTTGTAATTCCTGCCAATTTCGTTCAATCATCGACAAAGTTCCTTTTTGTCATTCATGTAAGGGAGAGGGTATTATCCCTGCCTCCCTGTTTCGGGATAAATAGCGAGCTTTTCAGCTATTAAACCCGGCGGCGCTTTCTAGGGCGGCAGCCATTATGCGGTATTGGGGTAACATCACGGATGGAGGTGACGGTAAAACCAATTGCCTGTAGAGCACGAAGCGCAGATTCGCGGCCAGATCCTGGCCCCTGCACTTCAACATCCACTGACTTCACACCATGTTCAGATGCTTTTTTACCAGCATCTTCTGCGGCCATCTGGGCAGCAAAAGGGGTCGATTTACGTGACCCTTTGAAACCCATAGTACCCGCTGATGACCAAGCAATAGTATTGCCCTGTACATCAGAAATGGTGATCATGGTGTTGTTAAAAGTAGAATTAACATGCGCGATACCATTGGTAATATTTTTACGCTCGCGGCGGCGCACTCGTGCTTGTGTAGGTTGCTTTGCCATTTGTCCTGCTCTTATGCGTTGTTATTTTTTCTTACCAGCAATCGCTTTTGCCGGACCCTTGCGTGTGCGTGCATTTGTATGTGTACGCTGACCACGAACCGGCAGATTGCGACGATGACGCAGACCGCGCAAACAGCCCAAATCCAGATAGCGCTTGATGTCCATAGACGTCTTACGGCGCAAATCCCCTTCTACCAGATAATCTGCATCAATGATATCGCGCAGCTTATCTAACTCGTCCTCAGTCAATTCGTTGATCCGGCGTTCGGCGGCAATCCCTGCTTTACCACAGATAGATTGGGCGCTTGTTGTGCCGATCCCATGAATATAGGTTAGGGCGATTTCGACCCGTTTTTTAGTTGGTATATTTACACCAGCAATTCGTGCCACTGGCCTCTCCTTTTTAATGTTAGCAGCAAACGCTGCGTCTCACATTTCAACCCTTGTTTAAAACGGCACCTTATAAAAGTCCCGCATTATATAATGTTACCTGACAAGGTCAAGCAACGCTATCTAGGCAAGAAGCAATCTGGCTGCTTACCTCTTCAACTGTCTGCATACCATCAATCGACACCAGCTGTCCTTTATCCTTATAATAAGGCAGAACAGGCGCAGTATTCTCATGATAGACTTTTAAACGCGCCTTCAAAACATCTGCATTATCGTCACTTCTAGCACCGCCTGTCTCTGCGGCACGCTTTTCAATACGCGCAAATAAGGCTGTTTCCTCAACGGCTATTTCGATAACGCTATCTAGCGAAATACCTTTATCAGCAAACATTGTATCCAGCGCTTGCGCTTGTGCAACTGTGCGTGGGAAGCCATCCAAGATAACGCCACTCGCACAATCATCCTCTTCCATACGCTCTGCTATCATGCCGATCATAATGTCATCAGAAACCAGCTCGCCTGCATCCATAATAGCTTTTGCCTGCAAACCTAGCTCAGAGCCAGCCGCAATTGCCGCGCGCAGCATATCCCCGGTAGAGAGCTGAACCATGCCGCGGTCACGAACCAGAATTTCTGCTTGCGTGCCTTTACCTGCCCCGGGAGGCCCAAAAAGAATGATATTCATCTATTTCGCCCCCTAAGCTTGGATTTCTTGATTAGGCCTTCATATTGGTGCGCCAACATATGCGACTGCACCTGTGATACCGTATCCAAGGTTACCGTAACCACAATCAGCAATGACGTGCCGCCAAAATAAAATGGTATGGCATAAGAGCTAATTAGAATCTCTGGCAGGATACAAACTGCCGACAAATAAGCGGCCCCTAATACGGTCAGGCGCGTTAATACATAATCCAAATAATCAGCCGTTGGTTGACCCGGACGAATACCCGGCACATACCCGCCATTGCGGCGTAAGTTATCTGCGGTATCCTCAGGATTAAACACAATCGCTGTGTAGAAGAAGGCAAAGAAAACAATCAGCCCAATGTAAATCGCCAGATATAGGGGCTGGCCACGCCCAAGAAGCGCGTTTAGCGTAACGAGCCACTCCGCGCCACCATCCTGTCCACCTGACAGATTGATAATAGATACCGGCATCAGCAATAAAGACGATGCAAAGATTGGCGGAATAACGCCCGGTACGTTAATTTTAAGAGGCAGATGCTGGGTTTCACCACCAAAAGCCTTAGCCCCATGCTGACGCTTTGGATATTGAATAATAATTTTACGCAAAGACCGCTCAATAAAGACAATAAAGGCGATTACGGCGACTGCCATAAAGAATACGGCAACAATCAAGAAAGCCGATAATGCCCCTGTGCGTCCTAGCTCTAGCGTGCCTACCAGTGCAGAGGGCACCTCAGCGATGATACCGCTGAAGATAATCAGCGAAATACCATTACCAACACCGCGGCTTGTAATTTGCTCACCAAGCCACATCAAGAAAAGCGTACCCCCAACAAGAGTTACCACCGTTGTAATGCGGAAAAACAGCCCGGGATCTTGCACAATAGTGCCAGAGGCTTCGAGCGCAGCAGCAATGCCATAGCCCTGAACAGAAGCCAACAATACAGTTAAATAGCGTGTATATTGATTAATTTGCTTGCGCCCAGCTTCACCATCTTTTTTCATCGCCTCCAATGAAGGCACAACTGCTGTCATCAACTGCATGATAATAGCAGCTGTAATATAGGGCATGATATTCAGCGCAAAAATAGTCATCCGGCCAAGTGCGCCGCCAGAGAACATATCAAACATACCAAGAATACCGGTAGATTGCTGGCTAAATACATCAGCAAGCGCAACCGGATCGATACCGGGCAACGGAATAAAGGTGCCTAGGCGATAGATAATCAGCGCGCCAATAGTAAAGAGCAGACGACGTCTAAGATCATCTGCCTTTCCTAAAGCACCGAGGCCAAAGCCCTGATTTGCGGTTGTTGATTGCGCCATTACTGTTCTCTAAAACCTTGCTCTTTAATTTATTCGCTTGACGGTGCTAGTAGCACAATTTTACCGCCAGCTTTCTCAACAGCTTCAACAGCTGACTTTGAAGCACCAGCAGCATGAAGCTCAACTTTTGCTTTCAACTCACCCTTGCCAAGGATGCGAACGCCGTCACGCGCCTTGGAAATAACCCCAGCTTCAACCAGCATAGCTGCATCAACAGGCTTCTTGCTATCAAGCTTGCCTGCATCGACTGCGCTCTGGATACGACCTAGATTTACTTCCACATAATTTTTGCGGAAAATGTTGGTAAAGCCCCGCTTAGGCAGACGTCTGTGAATAGGCATTTGACCGCCTTCAAACCCCTTGATCGCTACCCCTGAACGTGCCTTCTGGCCTTTATGACCCGCACCAGAGGTTTTGCCGCGACCTGAGCCAATACCCCGGCCTACACGCTTGCGATTACGGGTTGCCCCATCATTTTCTCTAATTTCGTTCAGTTTCATCTTCAAAAGGCTCCTGCCCTAACAATCCTGATATCGGCGCGTTTTTAGATGCAAAGCTCTAGGCTTCGCCTTCAACTTTCACCAGATGTTTTACCTTATTAATCATACCGCGAACAGCTGGTGTATCTTCTAGCTCACGCACACGGCCTATCTTATTCAGCCCTAAACCGATTAAGGTTTTACGCTGAGAGCCCTCACGCCCTATGGGGCTGCGTGTCTGTACGACGGTTACTGTATTCTTGGCCATTTCGGTCACCCTTTATACGTCTTTAAGAAGCAGCAGCCTGCTCTGATGTCTTACCCAGAATTTCGGCAACTTTACGGCCCCGCTTTGACGCAACAGAACGTGGTGCCTGAATCTTCTTCAACGCAACAAAAGTCGCTTTAATCATATTATGCGGGTTAGAAGTGCCGATAGATTTACCCACAATATCTTGAATGCCGAGGGCTTCGAAAACAGCACGCATCGGCCCACCAGCAATGATACCCGTACCCGCAGGTGCGGAACGAAGCTGGACACGGCCAGCGCCATAACGCCCTAGGATATCGTGATGCAATGTGCGTCCATCACGAAGGGGGATACGCACCATATCACGCTTGGCATTGTCGGTCGCTTTACGGATAGCTTCTGGAACTTCTTTTGCTTTGCCTGTACCGAAACCAACGCGGCCTTTACCATCCCCAACCACTACGAGTGCGGCAAAACCGAACCGGCGACCACCTTTAACAACCTTGGCCACCCGGTTAATACCAACAAGCTTTTCAATCAGCTCTGGTTCATCTCTGAGAGAGGCCTGATCCGCTCTATCGTTATTGCGTGCCATTCCTATACTCCTTTAAAACTCAAGACCAGCTTCACGCGCTGCATCTGCAAGCGCCTTCACCCGACCATGATATCTAAAACCGCCTCTATCAAAGACGACTAATTTCAACCCTTTTTTCAGGGCAAGCTCACCAACAGCCTTACCGATGGCTGTAGCCGCTGAAACATCTGCACCTGTCTTGCCTGCCTTTTTGAAATCGGCATCCAGAGTAGAGGCAGCAACCAGTGTTTCGCCTTTTGCATCATCAATGATTTGCGCATAGATGTGCTGCGATGTGCGATGAATGGACAGACGCGGCTGGCCATTGGCATTTTTCTTGAGGCTAGTGCGATTACGCTGACGACGCCTCTCAAACATTTCCCGTGTGCTCAACATACTATCTATCCTTACTTCTTCTTGCCTTCTTTGCGTACAATATGCTCTTCAGCATATTTCACACCTTTGCCCTTAAATGGCTCTGGTGGACGCTTAGCGCGGATTTCAGAGGCAAACTGACCTAAAAGCTGTTTGTCTGCACCTGTGATTTCGATTTTAGTGTTGTTTTCAACCTTCACCGAAAGACCGGCTGGGATTTCCATTTCAACAGGATGGCTGTACCCAAGGTTAAGCTGAATCTTGTTACCCTGCATAGCGGCACGATAACCCACACCGTTAATCTCAAGGTTGCGGGTAAAGCCAGTACTAACGCCAGCCACCATATTATTGATGTTGGCGCGAACAGTACCCCAAATAGCTTTGCCTGAGGTGTCTTTTTTCCCCGGCTTAACCATTACAACCTTATCTTCGATACTTACATCCACACTGGATGGCACCGTCATGGTTAGCTCGCCCTTGCTGCCCTTTGCGGTAAGCACAGCGCCGTTTGCGCTAAGGTCTACGCCATCAGGCAGTTTAATTGGTGCGTTTCCGACACGTGACATTATCTGCCTCCCCTAGAATACTTGGCAAAGTACTTCGCCGCCAACATTCGCTGTACGTGCTTCATTATCTGAAAGCACCCCTTGCGGTGTTGAGACGATAGCAATGCCAAGACCGTTATAAACTCGACCTAAATCTTTGATGCCGCGATAAACGCGCCGACCAGGTGTAGAGACACGCTTAATCTCTGAAATCACCGGAGCCCCGTCATGATACTTCAATTCAATTTGAAGCTCTGACAAACCTTTGCGAATTTCTACAGCAGAATAATCACGGATGTAGCCTTCACGCTTTAGCACTTCAAGTACGTTTGCGCGCAGACGCGAGGAAGGAGAAGACACAACCGCTTTGCGGGCTGCCTGTCCATTACGAATTCGGGTGAGCATATCACCAAGAGGATCACTCATAGACATTGTAAACGCTCCTCTTCTTACCAGCTAGATTTCACAACGCCCGGGATTTGACCAAATGAGGCCAAATCGCGAAGCGCGATACGGGACATTTTCATTTTACGATAATAGCCGCGTGGACGCCCTGTTACCATGCAACGGTTGCGAACACGGATACGCGCAGTATCGCGTGGCTCTTGCGCTAACTTGCACGAGGCATCAAAACGCTCTTCGATTGACAGGTTCTTGTCCCGCGCCATCGCCCGTAATGCAGCTCGGCGTGCGCCACCGGCAGCAACCTTGCGCATACGGCGGTTATTTTTTTCAACAGCACTTTTCTTGGCCATGATAAATTTATCCTTCTCGTCCGGGCTGTTTCTTAAGCGTTAACAAAGGGGAACTGAATGCCGCGTAGCAATTCGCGAGCTTCATCATCCGACTTTGCGCTTGTTACCACGATGATGTCCATGCCGCGAACTTCATCAACCTTATCATATTCGATTTCCGGAAATACGATTTGCTCTTTGACACCCATGGCATAATTGCCTGAACCATCAAAGCTCTTACCATTTAGACCCCGGAAGTCCCGAACACGCGGCAGTGCCACAGTGACCAAACGATCAAGAAATTCATACATTCTATCAGCGCGCAAAGTCACCTTACAGCCAATTGCCATACCTTCGCGCAGCTTAAAGGCTGCATTTGCCTTTTTGGCTCTGGTAACAACAGGCTTCTGGCCGGTAATCGCAGTCATATCGCTTACCGCATGTTCAATTTTCTTAGAATCCCGAACAGCGCTGCCTACACCCATGTTGAGAACCACTTTTTGTACCCGTGGAACTTCGAACGGATTACTATATCCGAACTTTTCAACAAGTGCTGGGCGAACAGCCGTCAGATAATGTTCTTCAAGACGCGTTTTCATCTCAGCTTCCTTTAACCTATAGCCTTGCCTGATTTTCTGGCAATTCTAACCTTTGTACCATTTTCCATGCTGTAACCAACACGTGTGGCTTTGCCTGACTCTGGATCGACCAGTGACACATTCGAGATATGAATGGGTGCTTCCATCTGATCGATGCCGCCAGGATTTGTTTGGGTCGGACGTCTGTGACGCTTGACCATATTAATCCCTTGCACCTTTACACGTGCTTCGGACGGGCGAACTTCAATAACCTCACCAGTGCGACCTTTGTCCTTGCCAGTATTAACAATGACCTGATCGCCTTTTTTGATTTTGAATTTCTGGTTCTTAACTGCTTGAGCCATCTTACAAAACCTCCGGAGCCAATGAGACAATCTTCATGAAATTGCGTGAACGCAATTCTCTGGTGACAGGCCCAAAAATACGTGTGCCGATCGGCTCATTTTGTTTGTTTAACAGCACGGCCGCATTTTTATCAAAGCGGATAGCTGTGCCGTCATTACGGCGGATTTCTTTGGCTGTGCGCACAATAACGGCGCGATACACATCGCCTTTTTTCACCTTACCGCGCGGGATAGCTTCCTTTACAGAAACCACAATGATATCCCCAACGCCGGCAATTTTACGACCTGAACCGCCCAGTACTTTAATACACTGGACACGGCGGGCGCCTGAATTATCAGCAACCTCAAGGTTGGACTGCATCTGAATCATGACTAAACGCTCCTCTTACCTATTTGGCAGCATCGTCATAGACGACTTCGAATGACTTATTCTTTGAAATGGGCACACATTCACGAATGCTGACCTTATCACCGGCTTTGGCACGATTTTCAGCATCATGAGCCGCAAATTTCTTTGAGGTCATAATGAATTTCTTATAGACAGGGTGCATGATACGACGTTCCACGCGCACCACAACGGTCTTGTCTGCCTTGTCACTAACGACTGTGCCCTGCATAATACGCTTTGGCATGATTTCTACCCTTCTGCTTTTGTGCTAGCGGTGTTTTGTTCACCAAGCACAGTCTTAATGCGTGCAATCTCGCGGCGAACGCTTTTCATGCGCGCCGGATTTTCCAACTCGCCAGATGCCTGTCTAAAGCGCAGATTGAACTGTTCTTTTTTCAGTTCAACCAGCTTTGTCTTCAGCTCATCACTGGAGTTCGCCCGAAATGTTTCAGCTTTTAATGTTGCCATCTTACCCTCTTCTCCTCAGCGATTAGTCGCTCTCGCCGAGGCGGCGGACGATTTTGGTATCAATAGGCAGTTTCGCAGCAGCAAGCTTGAACGCTTCTTGCGCTAATTCCCATGAAACCCCATCAAGTTCAAACATGATCCGGCCGGGGGCGACACGTGCTACCCAAAATTCAGGCGACCCTTTACCCTTGCCCATCCGAACCTCTGCAGGCTTAGAGGATACAGGCACATCAGGAAATACCCGTATCCAGAGCCGGCCAGTACGACGCAAGTGGCGTGTAATCGCCCGACGTGCGGCCTCAATCTGACGCGCAGTAATTCGCTCAGGTGATGTAGCCTTTAGGCCGTAAGCCCCAAAATTAAGGGTTGTACCACCTTTAGACATACCGTGAATACGCCCTTTATGCGCCTTCCGGAATTTTGTACGTTTTGGCGAAAGCATTGAATGTCTCTCCTACTAACCCTTAACCGTTGCCACGCATGGCAGGTGCAGATGTTTGTTCAGCAAGGCGCTTATCCTGTGCCATTGGATCATGACCAATAACCTCACCCTTAAATACCCAAACCTTGATGCCGATAGCACCGTAAGTTGTCTGAGCTGTTGCCTCACCATAATCTACTTCGGCGCGCAATGTATGCAGCGGCACCCTGCCTTCGCGATACCATTCTGTACGCGCAATCTCTGCACCACCCAAACGGCCAGCACAATTAATCCGAACCCCTTGTGCACCAAGACGCATTGCAGACTGCACCGCACGCTTCATAGCACGGCGGAAGCCAACACGGCGTTCTAGCTGCTGGGCAATATTTTCCCCAACCAACTTGGCGTCAATCTCAGGCTTACGCACTTCAACAATGTTCAGGCTGACTTCTGTGCCAACACGCTTTGTTAAATCACTACGTAGCTTTTCGATATCTTGACCTTTTTTGCCAATAATCAAACCCGGGCGACCCGCATAGATGGTTACCCGCGCACGACCAGCAGGGCGTTCAATAACAACACGGCTAATACCAGCCTGCTTTAGGCGCTCCATCAAATGGTTACGCAATTCAATGTCTTTATGTAGCAACTCGCCATAATTGCGGTCCGCATACCAGCGCGAGTCCCATGTACGGTTGATACCGACCCGCAGGCCAATTGGCTTAACTTTCTGACCCATTAAACCTGCTCCTCTTTTTCACCAACAATAATTGTCAGATGTGAAAATGGCTTCAATATACGTGCGCCGCGGCCTCTTGCTCTGGCTTTGAAACGCTTCATAACGATGCCTTTGCCAACATGCGCTTCCTTGACATAAAGGCGGTCAACATCCAGCGAATGATTGTTTTCTGCGTTAGCAATTGCAGACTGCAGCACTTTTTTCACGTCGCCAGCAATACGGCGGCGTGAGAAGGACAAGGTCGCGATAGCCTTATTGGCATCTAAACCTCGGATCATTGTCGCAACCAAGTTCAGCTTTTGTGGGCTGATACGCAAGTTGCGAAGCACTGCCTGTGCTTCATTATCTGCTCTTTTGCGTGGTGATGAAGGCTTACCCATTATCTCTACCTATCGCTTTGATTTCTTATCTGCAGCATGCCCGTAATACGTACGAGTAGGCGCAAATTCACCGAATTTATGGCCAACCATATCTTCTGATACAGCAACCGGGACATGTTTCTTGCCGTTATAGACCCCGAAGGTCAAACCAACGAATTGTGGAAGAATCGTTGAACGGCGAGACCAAATCTTAATCACATCATTACGGCCTGATGCTGACGCTACCTCTGCTTTCTTTAGCAGATAACTGTCAACAAATGGGCCTTTCCAAACAGAACGTGCCATGACCTCTAAAACTCCTTACGGCTTGCGACGACGCACGATCATGCGGTCAGTTTTCTTGTTATTGCGTGTACGCTTGCCTTTGGTTGGCTTACCCCATGGGGTCACTGGATGACGACCACCAGAGGTACGACCCTCACCACCACCATGTGGGTGGTCAATCGGGTTCATCACAACGCCGCGAACATGTGGGCGCTTGCCAAGCCATCTGTTACGGCCAGCTTTACCAATTTTGATATTCTGTTGATCTGGGTTGGATACCGCGCCAATAGACGCCATACACTCAGACCGCACCAAACGAACTTCACCAGAAGCAAGGCGCAGGATAGCGTGCCCACGATCGCGGCCAACCAGCTGAACATAAGTCCCAGCAGAACGCGCAAGCTGGCCACCCTTACCAGGCTTTAACTCAACATTATGGATAAGCGTACCTACAGGAATATTTGCAATTGGCAAGGCATTCCCGGGCTTAATATCAGCCTTTGGCCCCGCTTCAACCTTATCCCCAACAGCAAGACGCTGCGGTGCTAGGATGTATGACTGCTCACCATCTTCATAAGTAAGAAGCGCGATAAAGGCAGTACGGTTAGGATCATATTCAATCCGCTCTACAGTAGCAGCAATGCCCTGTTTGCGGCGTTTGAAATCAACCAAACGATAGCGGCGCTTATGCCCGCCACCGCGTTGCCATGAGGTTACATGACCAGAATTATTACGACCACCTGTCTTAGACAAACCTTCGGTCAGCTTTTTGACCGGCTTGCCCTTATACAGAGCACACTTATCGACAAGGACAAGATTACGCTGGCTAGGGGTGGTTGGATTAAACTTCTTTAACGCCATCGCTCTTACGCTCCCATCATCATATCGATTGCTTGCCCATCGGCTAGCGTCACGATAGCTTTCTTGGTATCTGTGCGGCGGCCTTTCTGACCACGGAACATCTTTGTTTTACCTTTAAGAATTGAGGTATTTACCGCTGTTACCTTCACATTAAACAGCATTTCAACCGCAGCCTTAATCTCTGGCTTTGTAGCTGTCATAGCGACGACAAAAGACACCTGACCATGTTCATTACCCATGGTCGCTTTTTCCGTAATCAGCGGCCGTACAATTGTCTCATAGGCTTTAATTTGGCTGATTTTAGTTTCTACGCGCTTGCGGGGGCGAATACTCATTTCAGGCGCTCCTCAAGGTAATTAGCGGCATCACGTGAGAGCACCAGCACATCGCGGCGCACCATATCATAAACATTTGCTCCCTGCTGCGGCAACACATCCACTAGCGGGATATTTGCGGCTGCACGAGAAAACCCTGTATCAACATTCTCACCAGCGAGAACCAGTGCATTCTTAACACCCAACTTCTCTAGCTTTGCTTTCAGATCAGATGTTTTGCCATCTGCCTTCGCATCATCAAGAATGATAAGTTGGCCAGCGGCCATCTTTGCAGACAAAACTGAACGCATGCCCAGCTTCCGCACTTTCTTTGGCAAAGAATGCGAATGGCTACGAACGCGGGGGCCATGTACAACCCCGCCGCCGCGGAATTGAGAAACAGAACCGTTACCAGCACGTGCGCGCCCTGTTCCTTTTTGCCGGAACATCTTCGCTGTGGTTTTAGATACCTCACCGCGCTCTTTAACTTGATGTGTACCAGCGCGGCGCTTGGCTAACTGCCACTTAACAACACGGGCAACGACATCGGCGCGAGGCTCAATCGCAAAAATGCTATCGGAGAGCTCAATGTCTCCTTTTTTGCGGTTGTCGATTGTTTTAACTTCAACCTTCATCTCACGCATCCTTCTTTTCGTCATCTGCGCTATCAACTGCCGCCGGGGTATCTTCAGCCTTAACATCTGCCACTTGAGCATCACTTGCTGAGGCATCTCCTGCTGGGGCATCACTTGCTGGGGCTTCAACCGCTGGCGCTTCTTCTGCTACAATTTCGCTTAACAGCCCTGCTGGAAATGGTGCATCCTCAGGAACAGCTTTCTTAACCGCATCAGACAAGAACACCCAGCCATTCTTTGAGCCCGGCACGGCGCCATGTACAAGAACAAGGTTATCTTCTGTATCAACAGAAACAACCTTCAAGTTCTGAACCGTTACGCGCTCTGCACCCATGTGCCCGGCCATCTTCTTACCTTTAAACACCTTGCCAGGATCCTGACATTGGCCAGTAGAACCGTGTGAACGGTGGGAAACAGACACGCCGTGTGAGGCCCGCAAACCGCCAAAGTTATGACGTTTCATCGCGCCAGCAAAACCCTTACCCTGCGACGTGCCGACCGCATCAACTATCTGACCAGCTACATAGTGATTAGCACCTAAAGTTGCGCCAACCTCTAACACCGCATCATCGCTAACACGAAACTCAGCAAGCTTACGCTTTGGCAAAACAGATGCTTTCGCAAAATGCCCGCGCATCGCTTTGGATACATTTTTTACCTTGGCCTGACCAGCGCCCAGCTGTACCGCAACATAACCGTCGCGATCCGCTGTTTTTGTGGCAACAACCTGTACATCATCCAGTTTCAATACTGTTACTGGCAAATGTTCACCGGCGTCATTAAAAACCCGGGTCATCCCAATTTTTCTGGCGATTACACCGCTACGCATAATGCACTTCCTCTTACCTAACAGCCAAAAGGCCTACAATTTAATCTCAACATCCACACCCGCAGCTAGATCCAGCTTCATAAGCGCATCTACAGTCTGTGGTGTTGGATCGATAATGTCCAAAAGACGCTTATGAGTGCGCATTTCAAACTGTTCCCGGCTCTTCTTATCAATGTGCGGCGAACGCAACACAGTAAACCGGCGCATATTGGTCGGCAAAGGGATCGGGCCACGGACATTTGCCCCTGTACGTTTCGCTGTATTAACGATCTCGTTTGTGGACTGGTCCAAAATACGATGATCAAATGCTTTCAACCGAATACGAATATTCTGGTTTTCCATAGCCATATTCCTTTTTCAATCAGCAAAAAGAGAGGCAAACGCCTCTCTTCAACAATTTTTATTTATTCAACGATTGAGGCGACGACGCCTGCACCCACGGTGCGGCCACCTTCACGGATAGCAAAGCGCAGGCCCTCATCCATCGCAATCGGTGCGATCAATGTAACGGTCATAGCAATGTTATCGCCCGGCATAACCATCTCTGTACCATC
>JAKMFL010000069.1 GCA_022425485.1 Alphaproteobacteria bacterium
CTTTAAGCGCTTGGCCCTCGCGCAAAAACTCAGGCGAAAATATAATACGCGCCGTGCCATATTTATCTTTCATCGACCCCGTAAAGCCGACCGGCACAGTTGATTTTATAATAATGGCCGCTGTTTCGTTGATGGCCATCGCCTCGTCAATGACCGTTTCAACTGAGCTCGTATCAAAGTAATTCGTTTCGGGATCATAATCTGTTGGCGTCGCAATAATGATGAACTCAGCCTCTTCATAGGCTTCTTTTTTATCCATTGTCGCGGTTATGGAGAGCTCTCGATCATCCAGAAACCCTTGAATATCTGCATCTGCAACAGTCGATTTACCTTGATTGATGAGCGCGACGCGCGCGCTATCAATATCAAGCGCAACCACCTCATTGTGCTGGCCTAAAAGAGCCGCCATGGACATGCCGACATAGCCGGTGCCGACGACGGTTATCTTGTGCCCGCTCACAGTGTTATCTCACGTCTCATAAGGCGTTTTTTGTCTATTTTGAGGAACGGCCGCGCTACCGCACGCCCCGGTGAATGGTGCGATGATGAGAGCAGCCTGCTTGGACCACGCTTCGCAGAACAGGAATAGTGTCAATTTTTGACAGTTCTCAAAAATAGATGAAGCCCTAAGCACGCTCAACATCTCCTCTTGGAACATCGAGGCGCGTTTTCTGGCCCATGAAGTCAAAAAGAATGCGCAAGCGGTCGGCTGCCACAAAAGCCTCTATCTCGCCCACAAACTCGGCAAATGACCCTGTCATCATTTTAACAGCCTCTCCAGCTTTCAGGTCATCCAGCGGACGCAATACGGCCTTCTCATCGCAGCGTTCCATAAGCGCGAGCATCAGACCCTCGGGAACAGCCGCCGGCTTTTGAGCGCGAAAGCTGACAAGTCGCGCCACACCAAAAGTGGAATTGATTTTGCGCCAATCACTTTGTTGCGAGCCGAACCTAACAAATATGTAACCTGGAAAAATTGGTCGCAAAACTTCCTTGAGCTGGCGTGCATGGCTTACTGTTTTGCGGCGCATTGGCATAAAAGTATCAAAATTTTGACGATTTAAGTTGGAAATGGCGCGCTCGAAACCATTCGGTTTGAGCTGGGCGACATACCAATTATCGCTCTTATCACTAGTCACTTCGCATTTTCTTTCATCAACTGAGCTCTAAGGTGATTTATTTCTTGTTCTAAAAGACGATACTCGGCCTGCTTGCGCTTCAAAAATGAAGCTGTCAGTTTCGATTTTTCCTGAATTCCCCTCGGGGTCAAGAGATAGGCATACCCAATTTTATTTGAACTTTTGCGGAAGTTCTCAGCTTTAACCAAACCCTTTTCCACCAATGCTTTGATGCAGTAATTGACGCTCCCCAAACTAACCCCAACCTCAGTGGCCAAGCTGCGCTGCGAGACATTGGGCTCGACCTCTAAACGAGAGAGAATTTCGAGCTCGATTTCTGGCTTTGACTTTGACTTTGGCTTTAACTCTGGCTTTGACCCTCGGTTCGACTTTGGCTCTGTGTCAGTTTTTGAGGATGCATTTGGGTTGGTTTTCAGCCCGTTTCCTGGAATAGCTTGCTTCATCTGTCTTTCAATAGAACTCTCAATGATTTTTAAAAATAATTTTTTTCACGCTACCGCACACCAGGGTGAGAGCCCTGATGCTATGTTCATGATGTGAACGCGAGGCTAACCTCAAGCTGGAGACGATGCAATTGAAAAAAAACGATTTTTAGAAACTTTAAGCTTGAAAAAACTTTTATTCTGATAGAAAACCAAAATCAAGAGAGTTTAGAGGTTAGCCATGGATATTTATTTATTAATTATCGCCTATGCATCGATTGGTTTATTTGCAATCTCATAATGTTGCGCGCCTCAGGCCAACCCCAAAAAACCCTAAAAAACAACACTGGTTAATTTTCATAATTAACTTTCATTTTGGTGCCTCACTAGCTATTAACAAAAATGATTATGGAGAGGGCTTATGAGTGAATTACCCAATGACGAAATTGATCTCGTCGAATTGTTCCAAGTCATCTGGGATGGCAAATGGTTGATTGCCGGGTTAAGCGCATTCATTATTGCGCCTGCTTTCGCATTTTTAGCCTTCATCTATGAACCAAACGAAAAAGCGAGCATAAACCTTCTGCCCCTAAGCGGCGTGCAAATGAACCTCTATAGCGGGCTTAACTTAACCCTGACCTCACCAGTGACCGCGGAAAGTCTCCAAGACACATTTTTCCGAGAGTTTTATCGACGCCAAACAGCCAGAGAAATTATCTCAAAAAATGATCCGCGCATCCTAGAGTTTGACGGGACGCAAAGCGAACGAGCAGCCGCAATAGCTAATATTGTTAGTGGTGACCTTAGTATTGAGGTACCAGAAGCAGAAGTGTTAACGCCAACTGTGATAAGTTTCGTAGGCGATGACGAGCTATTGGCCAGAAACATTCTAAAAGAAATCACTCTGGGTCTAGATAAACAAACAATATCCTCAGAAAAGACAAAAATAAATAATGTGCGATCAACAAAACAACGAAGCTTAGATTACGAGATCCTCAAAACGGAGCTCGCAATTGAAAACATTCTTGATGATTATGAAACACGCACGACAGCGCGCAAAGTATATCTGGCTGAGCAGCTAGCCATAGCAAAGACGCT
>JAKMFL010000040.1 GCA_022425485.1 Alphaproteobacteria bacterium
CAGACCAGGCTCAAAATATGTTAACGCGCGGCTAATACCATGACGCACCGCACCAGCCTGACCAGACAGACCGCCGCCCACAACTGTGGCAACCACATCAAATTCATCCTTGCGCTCAGCAACCTCAAAAGGCTGTTGCAAAATCATCTGTAAGACCGGACGCGCAAAATAAGTGGTCACATCGCGGCCATTTACCATAATGCGGCCTGAACCACGCTTTAGCCAAACCCGCGCAATTGCATTTTTACGGCGGCCAGTTGCATAAGAACGACCATGCTCATCAATCTTTGGCTCAGCAGGTGCTGTTGCTTCTACAACTGTTGGCTCTGCCAATGTTTCAAGAGCGGCCATGCCTTTTTCTTCGACTTGTGTTGTTTCTTCAGCCATGACTACCTCTTATTCTTTGGGTTCATACCAGCAACATCCAGAATGGCTGGCTGTTGTGCTTCATGGGGATGTTCTGCCCCTGCATATACGTGCAAGTGCGACATTGCTTTCCGGCCAAGTGGCCCACGCGGTATCATCCGTTCAACGGCTTTGGAGATAACCCGCTCTGGGAACTTGCCCTCTAGCACCTTGTCCGCAGTGCGTGATTTAATCCCGCCCGGATAGCCTGTGTGCCAATAATAGGTTTTCTGCGAGCGCTTATTACCCGTCAGCTTGACCTTCTCAGCGTTGATAACGATCACATGATCGCCGCAATCCATGTTTGGTGTGTAATCTGGCTTGTGCTTACCGCGCAGGCGCATCGCCAGAATTGAAGCCAGACGGCCAAGAACAACATCCTCAGCATCTACAAGAATCCATTTCTTGTCGATATCCTTCGGTGTTGCCACATAAGTCCGTGGTAGGGGCATGAGTTAAACCTCCAACAAATAACAAATTCAGCGTTTCAGGTTTCTAACCGGTCAGGTTATCCCCTTTCATGCTGGTGAAGCCTTCTTCTAAGGCAGAGACAGCAAAAGATCAAGCTCTTTATTTTCATCAAAATTTAGAAAAGCTATAGTTTTCAATATTTTAAAAATAAGGTATCATTTTACCTTATCTAAAAGATGGCTTTTTTGTAGATGATCCCCTTGTTATTCAGCCTATTGGTAAATTTTCCTTGCCGTTGACCCCTAACCCAAGAGACATTATAGATCGAACAGCTTTTCGCATCATACAATTTTGCTTCTTTTACGCGATTGATAAGAAATGATCATTTTAATTGATAATTACGATAGTTTCACATGGAATTTGTGGCATTTCCTCTCCGATTTAGGTGCTGAGGTGAAAACCATCCGGAATGATGTCCTGACGGTTGAGGAAATATTGGCACTAAAGCCGAGCGGGCTTGTGCTTTCCCCTGGCCCCGGTGTGCCCGCTGATGCTGGCATTATGGTTGATTTGATAAAAGCCGCCCCAGCTAGCCTGCCAATAATGGGTGTCTGTCTTGGGCATCAGGCAATCTGCACAGCCTTTGGCGGTAAATTAAAGCATTTCTCGCCGCCAATGCATGGCAAGCTTTCTTATATCACGCACGAAGAACAGGGCCTATTTGAAGGCATTGAAGAGGAATTTGTAGTTACCCGTTATCACTCGCTGCTAGCAGATGAAAATCATTTGCCCACATGTTTAGAGGTTACTGCTACCACAAAAGATGGTAAAATCATGGGCTTACAGCATGAAGACAGACCAGTTTTCGGGGTGCAGTTTCATCCAGAATCCATTGCATCAAAGGGCGGATATCGGCTTTTACGTGCTTTTCTTGGCTTAACTGGCCAGAATAATCTGCCAGATGAAGAAGAAATGCGCCGACTAGAGAGCCAGCTATTAGAATTAGACAAAAAATTCCCGGATCAAGTTCATGTCTGAAAAATTACACGAAATTACCAAACAAATTATTGAGGGTGCAGAACTGCCTGAAAAGGTGATGCGTATCGCCTTTGATGAAATTATGGAAGGCCGGGCTAGCCCTGTTGAACTAACCAGCTTTTTAATCGGTTTGCGTATGCGCGGGGAAACGCCTGACGATATTGCCGCTGGGGCTGGAATTATGCGGGAAAAAGCGTTGAAGATTAACGCGCCAGATGCAGCAATGGATATTGTTGGCACAGGCGGGGATAAAATCGGCACCTATAATATTTCTACAGCCACAGCAATGGTTGTAGCAGGTACAGGCATTCCGGTTGCCAAACATGGCAATAAGGCTGTTTCCTCTAAAAGTGGGGCCGCTGATGTGCTGACGATGCTGGGTATTAATATGGAATGCCCGTTTGACGCCTTAGATGAAGCGCTTGCCAAGGCTGGGGTGGTTTTTTTAATGGCCCCCCGCCATCACGCTGCGATGCGCCATGTAGGGCCTATCCGTGCAGAGCTTGGCGTGCGCACCATCTTCAATCTTCTAGGGCCATTATCTAATCCGGCACAAGTATCTAGATATCTGATCGGCAGTTTCGATGCCCGTTGGCTTCACCCTTTTGCCGAAGCTCTTGATAAGCTTGGCGCGCGCAATGCATGGATTGTACATGGGGCAGATGGTCTGGATGAGCTGAGCACCACTGGCGAGAATCAAATTGTGCAATTGCGCGACGGACAGATTAAAACCTTGACCCTGCACCCTTCAGAGTTAGGCCTAAAAACAGCCACTATTGAAGATATAAAGGGCGGGTCCCCTGAGCAGAATGCAAAAGCGTTGCGCGGCCTTTTAGAAGGCGAAGCAGGGCCCTATCGTGATATCGTGTTGCTGAATGCCGCAGCAGCGCTGGTAGCAGCTGGGCATGAAGAACAGGTAAGCGATGCGCTAGCCCGGGCAACCGTTTCCATTGATAGTAAGAAAGCGTTACATGCGCTAGAAACCCTCATATCCATAACCAATAAAACATAATAAAATTAGATATATGTCAGATACTCTTAACAAAATAAATGAAACAAAGCGTGATGAAATTTCTGCGCTAAAAAAGCGTTTCAGCCAAGCAGAATTGGAAGATCAAGCGCGGCAAGCAGAGGCGCCGCGTGGCTTTGTCACAGCCTTGCAAAAAGCCTCTAGAGATGGCTATGGCCTGATTGCAGAGCTTAAAAAGGCCTCTCCCTCGAAAGGGTTGATCCGTGCAGATTTTAACCCACCTGCCCTAGCCAAAGCCTATGAGGATGGCGGGGCAAGCTGCTTGTCTGTATTAACCGATAAGACGTATTTTTCTGGCGATAATAGCTACCTTGCCGCTGCAAAAGGGGCGACTTCCTTGCCTGCTTTACGCAAAGATTTCATGCTTGATCCTATTCAGATTATTGAGAGCCGCGCTTTGGGTGCGGACTGTATATTGCTGATAATGGCCTCTCTTTCCCCCAGCCAAGCAAAAGAGTTAGAAGATACTGCTTTTGAGTATGGCATGGATGTGCTGATCGAGGTGCATGATGCTCGCGAGCTAGAGGCAGCCTGCGCCCTAAAATCCCCCTTGATGGGCATTAATAATCGCAATTTAAAAACGATGGAAATCTCGCTAGAGGTTGGTAAAGCCATGCTACCCCTGCTGCCTAGTGACAGAATAGCGGTCGCCGAAAGCGGATTATTTAAAGCTGCTGACCTTGCAGAAATGGCTGAGGTTGGCGCACGTTGTTTTCTAATCGGGGAAAGCTTAATGCGTGCGGATGATGTTAGCCGTGCAACAGCTGATATTTTGGCTAATCCGGTCACTACATAAATCTGGAGCTAAACCCTAAATGGCGGATTTCACACATTTTACGCAAGATGGCCGACCACAAATGGTGAATGTGGGGGAAAAGGATGAAACCCAGCGTATAGCGATAGCCACAGGAAAAGTGCTGGTTGGCAACGCTACCCTATCGGCTATATCTGAAGGTGGGCTTAAAAAAGGAGATGTTTTGTCGGTAGCACAACTCGCTGGCATCATGGGCGCAAAGAAAACTAGCGAGCTTATCCCGCTTTGTCATCCCCTCGCCCTTAGCCATATTGATGTAGCCCTAGAGCTAAACAAAGCTGCATGCAGAATTGATATTCGTGCAGAATGCCGACTGAAGGGCCAAACTGGCGTGGAAATGGAAGCGCTGACAGCGGTGAGCGTTACCGCCCTTACCATCTATGATATGTGTAAAGCGATAGATAAAGAAATCTGCATCACAGATATCAAGTTGATGCATAAATCTGGTGGCAAATCTGGCGATTTTAACGCAAATGACTGAGCTAAAACATGTTGCTGAAGCCCAAGATGCTATTTTTTCGATGATGGGAAAGGCAGGCACAGAAATGTGCCCCTTGCCAGCCGCTGCGGGGCGCGTTCTTGCAGAAGATATATCCGCAAACCTTAACCATCCGGCAGCAAACATCTCTGCAATGGACGGCTATGCGCTGATGTCAGGCGGCAACAGGCTGGAGATAGGGACAGTTGCAAAAGTTGCGGGTGAAGCGGCAGCGGGGCATCTATCTGCAACAGCTATCACCTCAGATATGGCGGTGCGTATTTTTACCGGCGCCTACCTGCCAGAAGGGGCAGATTGTGTTGCCCTGCAGGAGGATGTTAGCCGTGATGGGGATAACATCACCCTAAATGAAGGGGTAGAAGCAGGCCAGTTTGTGCGCTCAAAAGGGATGGATTTTCGCGTAGGTGAGGTTATTTTGCACGCAGGACAGATATTAGGCCCGCGTCATCTAGCTTTGGCTAGCCTTGCCGGTTTTAGCGCCCTGCCCGTTCGCCAGCAGCCCGTTATCGCCATTTTATCTAGCGGAGATGAGCTGGTAGAAGTGGGCACTATTCCCAAAGCTGGCCAGCTTATAAACTCTAACAGTGTTTTTCTAGCAGAAGCGCTAGCAAATGCAGGCGCAAAGGTGGTTGATTTAGGCATTATTCCAGATAAAAAAGGGGCGCTGATATCTGCATTAGAAGCAGGATATGCAGCGCATACAGATTTTGATATGGTCGTCTGTACTGGCGGCGCGTCTGTTGGCAATCATGACCATATTGCCGGCGATCTGATAGAAGATAGCGCGTCTAAAATTGATTTCTGGCGAATTGCCATGCGACCCGGCAAACCTCTTATCGCTGCCAGCTGGCAGGAAATTCCCTTTTTAGGCTTACCTGGCAATCCTGTCTCTGCAGGTGTTTGCACGCTTATCTTTGTGCTCCCTGCGCTTCGCTATTTCCTTGGGTTAGAGGCGCAACCAGATATCCATACCCTGCGTCTAGATGCTGATTTACCCGAAAATGACCGTCGTCAGGATTATATCCGCGCTGTCTATACAAAAAATCAGGATGGCAGGGTTAGCGTAAAACCCCTTGGCAAACAAGATTCCTCCATGCTGCGTAATTTTTGCCATGCAGATGCGCTTATTCTGCGCCCGCCCTTTGCCAAAGCCGCGCAACAGGGTGAGGCTGTGCCCGTTATTGAAATTGACACACGCCTCTAGCGCCCCCCATTCGCAGGCATAGGCGCTCTCTAGCCACAATTTTCAAATATTCTTGATTTGTTCTTTTTATTATATTAGAACATAAACAGAACAACTTTTTAAATCACCCACTTTTAAGGGCGGTTTTATAAAAATGGAGCGTGAATATGCTTACAGAAAAACAGCATCAGCTATTGAGCTTTCTCATTGAACATCAGGCTGAACATGATATCTCCCCTTCATTTGATGAAATGCGAGAAGCTGTAGGTCTGGCCAGTAAATCGGGGATTCACCGGTTGATATCTGGCTTGCAAGAGCGTGGCTATATCCGCAAGCTGGCCAACCGTGCCCGGGCGATTGAAATTCTACGACATCCCGGCGCAGCTAGCAAAACTGAGAGTAATGTCATTCAGCCAGATTTTGGTGCTGGAAACAATCTATCTTTAGGAAACAAACCATCTAATAGTGTAGAATTGCCTCTGCTTGGCCGTATTGCAGCAGGCACACCTATTGAAGCGTTATCTGATCCCACCAGCTATATGAGCGTACCAGATGCCCTAGTTTCAGGGGGGGAGCATTTTGCCCTAGAGATTGTGGGCGATTCAATGATTGAGGCGGGTATCCATGAAGGGGATACAGTTATTATTAAACGCACCGACAATGCCAATAGTGGGGATATTGTGGTGGCCCTTGTTGAAGAGCATGAAGCAACTTTGAAAACACTTCGCAAGGAGCCCGGACGCATTGCGCTAGAGGCGGCTAATCCAGCTTATGAAACCCGCTATTTTGAGACAGATAAAGTCCGCATTCAAGGGCGACTAACCGGGCTTATTCGCCGTTATTAGCGTTAGCTGAATATGAAGGTCGCCACGGCGGTGGCTGCCTGTCAAGATTGCTTACAACACGCAGGTGCATATCTTCAAAATATAGCAAATGGCGTTCATTTCGCCTTAGATATTGGTAATGGATAGGCGGGCCATTGCGGCACGGATAATAGGGCCGGACGGCGCTGATAATATAGTCGAAACCGCTGGTGCAAACCTCTGCTAATGCGCGGCGATCGCGAACAAAAGCAAGGCGTCTGCCGCCTTTAAGAGGGAGCGTGCAAAAAGCCTCATTATTGCAGGGCACGCGGCTAACGACCCCGCCCCCAAGAACAATGCGAATATTGCTCTGCCAGAAATCTGTTAGGGCGCTTGTTGTGCTTATCTGGGTGTTATCCCCCGCGACCGTAACAATCAGTTGTTTGCCAGAAAAAAGCATCACCCCATCAGGTTGCGGCGTTAAAATCCATAGGATTGCGGCAACACTCAAACTCAAACCCCCAGCAAGGCGCCAAATCCCGGTTAATGTTGCCAGCATAACAGCCGCAATAGTGAACATAATCAGCAGATAGGCTGGCGGTGTTTTTATGGTAATACCCGCTAGAGGAAGGCTTGCCATGATATCAGAAAATTGCACTAACCAGCTAAGCGGAACGGCCATCAACCCAGCCGCCCCCTCTAGCCCCGGCATATAGCCAAAAGAGCCTGCGATAAGCACCAAGATGCCAGTTGGTAAAATAAGTAAGCCTGTCAGCGGAATAGCGATCATATTAGCCACAACCCCCCACAAGGTGAATTGCGCAAAATGATAGGCGATAACTGGCATGGTGATAAGCGCCGCCATACTGGAGCTGGCCACCATAAAAACCAGCCACCTAAGCTGGCGATTCCTTAGCTGTATCCCACGAACCCAAGAAACGACATAAATTATCGCAAAGCTAGCGAGGAAACTTAGCTGAAATCCAGCGCTATAAATCAGCGAAGGCTGAAGCGCCAACATCACACACCCCACCAAAGCCAGATTGCGGAGCGTTAAGGCGCGTCTGTCCGTCAGCACTGCCAGAATGACGATAAAAGCCATCAAATAGGCGCGAATAGCCGATACCGGAAAGCCAGATAAGCAAAGATAGACACCGCCTGCTATTAACGCCGCAATAGCCGCTAGCTTATGCACCGCAAAACGTTGCGAAAAGGCTGGCGTAAGGGCAAATCCAAGTCGCAATGCACCATAGACCGAAAAACAAAATAGTCCCATATGCAATCCTGAAATAGCAAGCAAATGGGCAAGGCCAGAGCTGCGGAAACTGTCATAATTTATAGCAGGAATAAAATCACGTACGCCAACCAGCAAAGCCGCCGCAATACCGCCGAGTGGAGACGGCATAAGCTGGTTTAATTCTTGGGCAAAGCCGCGCCGCCAATTTACTAGGCGATGGCCTATTCTATCTTCAAAAGAGGGCTGATATTCATATATATCGGTAATAAATCCCGTCGCAGATAGGCCCCTAAAATAATGCTGGCGGGCATAATCAGGCCGGTTCGCAAAAGCAGGACGTCCAAGCGGGAATAAAACCGCATTCGCAACTATTTTATCGCCTGCGAGGAATTGACGATTTGGCGAGATGGTAACCCGAACCTTTTGAATATCTTTAAAATCAGGGCTATTGATTAGCCGTAATTCAAGACGAAGACGCCCATTTGGCCGTGTAGACAAATCATCAATTACGGCCGTAATTCGCCCCTCCTCAGCTATGCTGAGCACGCGCTGGCTCTGGCTGTAATGCTGAAGGGCTGCCACGCAAATACCTATAAGAAGAAAGCCAAGAGCGATAATATAAATGCCTTTTTGGCGCCAGCTAGGCAAGCTTTTGTAAAAGTGAGGTAATAAGATACCAATAACAAGCGTAACAGCCGCCATACTTGCCAACCAGCCATAGCTATACTGCCCAAACAGCAAGATACCTATGCCTAAGCATAATACCCCCCAAACCAGCAAATAAGCGTCAGAAATTTTCAATGGCAGGAGTGCCATTTTGTCGTTAAGCATGCTATATCCTTGTCAAAGAGCGTTCCTGCTTAAAAGCATTATAGAGACAAGGTATTAATAAAAGATGAGCGTTATCACCCGCTTTGCCCCCTCGCCTACTGGTTATCTGCATATTGGCGGCGCAAGAACTGCGTTATTTAATTATCTATTTGCACGTAATCAGGGCGGCAAATACCTGCTGCGCATTGAAGATACAGACAAAAAGCGTTCTACCCCAGAAGCGGTTGAAGCTATCCATGACGGGTTAAACTGGCTTGGTTTGCAAGGGGATGGAGAGCGTGTTTTACAATCTACCCAGATAGAAGCGCATAAAAAGGCTGCCTTTGATATGCTAGCGCGTGGCACCGCTTATAAATGCTATCTAACCCCTGATGAAGTTGAGGGATTGCGCGTGCAAGCCAAAGAGGAAGGCATCCCGGTTCGCTCACCTTGGCGCCATAAGAGTGATGCACCAGAAAATACGCCTTTTACCATCCGCCTGAAGATGCCAGAAGAAGGCGAGACGCAGATAGATGATATGGTGCAAGGCAAGGTTACCATCCAGAATGAAAAGCTGGATGATATGATCTTACTGCGCAGTGATGGCAGCCCGACCTATATGCTAGCGGTGGTAGTAGATGACCATGATATGGGCATTACCCATGTGCTTCGCGGGGATGACCATCTAAATAATGCCTTTCGCCAGTACCATATCTATCAAGCGCTAGGATGGGAGGTGCCTATTTTTGGGCATATCCCGCTTATTCACGGGCCAGATGGCGCAAAGCTGTCCAAGCGACATGGGGCATTAGGGGTAGATGCGTATCGCGATATGGGGTACTTGCCAGAAGCAATGCTAAATTATCTAGCGCGGCTTGGCTGGTCACATGGTGATGATGAGCTTTTTAGCCTAGAGGAAGCGAAAAATTGGTTTGATGGTAGCCATATTGGCAAAAGCCCGTCCCGCTTTGATTTTGATAAGTTGAAGTCTGTTAATCATCACTGGATGCGACAAGCTGATCCGGTAAAGTTGGTAGAGAGGGTAATGGAAATTGCGCCTGATGGCGGCCCCAAAACCAAAGATTGGCTTACCGCGCTAATGCCGCTTTTTTGTGAGCGCGCACAAACCCTGCCAGAACTCGCAGAGATGAGCAGTTGGCTGTTTTGTGAAGGGGCACCTGCGTTAAATGAGGATGCAAAATCTATCTTGGATGTGGAAGCCAAAAACCGTTTACAGAATTTTGCTGGTTTTATGGCTACAGCGCCCGAAAATAAAGAGGATTTTGAGCCTGCCTTTAAAGACTGGATGGCAATGAATGCATTAAAGATGAAGGATATTGGCTTGCCGCTTCGGGCCGCGCTGACAGGAACAAAAACAGCCCCTTCTATCTTGGATATTGTCGTTACGCTAGGGCGTGATGAAACACAGAAAAGAATACAAGATATTTGCAAATAACAGCATAACGAGCTTATAATAAGCCTCCGCATTTGCGGACCATTTGACTAGGTTTCTACTGGGGGAATTGAAGGTATGTCTAACGAAAGCAATAAATCTGTAACCCTGACCGATAACCAGACAGGCGACAGCACTGACCTGCCTCTTCTGGGTGGCAGTATTGGCCCAAATGTTATTGATATCCGCTCACTTTATGCCAAGACAGGTCACTTTACGTTTGATCCGGGCTATGGGGGAACAGGCTCTTGTCTATCTGGGCTTACTTATATTGATGGGGATCAGGGCGTTCTTCTGCATCGCGGCTATCCAATTGAACAGCTTGCTGACCAGTCTAGCTTTTTAGAAGTTGCTTATCTTCTGTTGAACGGCGAATTACCAAATAAAAATGAACGCCAAGAGTTTGTGAACGCGATTACGCATCACACGATGGTGCATGAGCAGATCTCCACCTTTTTCCGCGGATTCCGCCGCGATGCGCACCCGATGGCTATTTTATGTGGGGTAACCGGCGCTTTATCTGCGTTTTATCATGATTCAACGGATATAAATGATGAAAAGCAGCGGATGATTGCTTCCCGTCGTTTGATTGCGAAGATGCCAACCTTAGCGGCAATGGCGTATAAATATTCGATAGGCCAGCCCTTTAATTATCCACGCAACGAGCTAAGCTATGCTGAAAACTTCCTGCATATGTGTTTCTCGGTTCCAGCAGAAGAATATAAGATTGACCCTGTAATTGCAGATGCAATGGATAAAATCTTCATTCTACATGCTGACCATGAGCAAAATGCTTCAACCTCTACGGTTCGGCTAGCAGGCTCGTCAGGCGCAAATCCTTTCGCGTGTATTGCAGCGGGTATTGCCTCTTTGTGGGGGCCAGCACATGGCGGTGCAAACGAAGCTGTATTGAATATGCTGAATGAAATTGGTGATAAATCCAACATCAAGACTTTTGTGGATAAAGCTAAAGACAAAAATGACCCGTTCCGCCTGTTTGGCTTTGGTCACCGTGTCTATAAAAACTATGACCCACGCGCCCAAGTATTGCGCAAATCCTGTCATGAGGTACTGAATAAGCTAGGGGTAGAAGACCCGCTTTTGGAACTGGCAATGGAGCTGGAAGAATTAGCCCTGAAAGACCCGTATTTCATTGATAAAAAGCTCTATCCAAATGTTGATTTCTATTCTGGTATCATTCTGAAAGCGATGAATTTCCCAACCTCTATGTTCACCGTATTATTTGCGGTTGCCCGCACGGTTGGCTGGATTTCACAGTGGAAGGAAATGATTGAGGATGATACGCAGCGTATTGGCCGTCCACGCCAGCTTTATGTAGGCCCAGAACAGCGTGATTTCATTCCGGTAAATAAACGCTAAAGATAGCCCGCTTAGCTTGAAAGCGCACGAAGCGCGGAAACCAGCCTTATATCAAAAGGCTGGCCATCTGGGCTTAGCTCAGATTTCAGCTGTTTAGACATACGCGCTATTTCAGCATTTTTAGCGGTGATATCCTGCAAATTCTGCTCGGCTAGCAGGGCGATATTATCCGCGCTTAAATCAGGCGGAATTAAAAATGGATAGGCGCGTGTGCCCAAAATGATATCTGGCAAAACAGGTGTTTTTGGCTTGAAAAAGAGTTTAGCAAAGATACGGTTTATCCAGCTCAAATGATAGATGACCACTCCCGGCACGCCAGCTATCGCTGCCTCTAGCGTTACCGTGCCTGAAGAGGCAATAATAAAATGCGCACGCTCAAAGGCCTTATCCACCGAGTTATCATTTAGATTCACGCGCTCTTGCAAGCTAAATTTAGTTAAAAAAGGCGCAGCTTGCTTATGTAAATGTGGCAATAACGGCAGGCTGAAACGAAGGTCAGGGTGGTTCTGCAACAACCTCTCACTAGCCTCTAACATCAGCGGTAAATGACGCTCAATCTCTGCGGTACGGCTGCCCGGCAGAAGCAGGATATGGATACCCCTATCTCTGTCTGGCATAGGCCGCACTTTTCCATCCGCATCGGGATGGCCAATAAAAATAGCCTTAGCAGGCTCGGAGGCAAAAAACGGTACTTCAAAAGGAAATAAACAAAAGATATGGTCAAATAGCTGGCCAAATTTTTTCGCCCGCCAAGCGCCCCATGCCCATACCGTCGGCGCGACCATATGGACGAGTTTAGGCTGATAGCTTCTACCCTCTAAGGCACGACGCAGCCGCTTGGCAAAGCGCAGAGAAAACCCCTTACTATCAATGGTAAATATATATTCTGGCTGACGGGCAAGAATAGCGTCAATCAGCTCATCAGCTAGGCGTGTCAGGGCTCTTAGATGGCGCAAGGCATCCCCAAAGCCAATGATAGATAAGACCTCCATATCCGCTAATTTTTCAAGCCCGCAAGCGTCCATCTTCGGGCCGCCCACACCAAACCAACTTATATCTTCGAAAACCTGACCGCCAGCTTCCATAAGCCGCGCCGCCAGCCTATCACCAGACGCCTCCCCCGCCAGAATAAATGCCGAAATTGAAGAGGCCGGAGATGTGTTTCTCTGGCTTTTCATTAGCTTGTTTGCTCAGCATTGCCAGATGGAGCATCTTTGCTATCAAAGGAGGTGGTAAGCACTAGACCATGCAAAGATAATTCTGCCTCTATCGCCTCCAAGGGGTCTGCTAGCATCGTTTGGCCCGCCGCAACACCAGCAACACCGATACCAGCCTCAGCAAGGCTTTTTAGGGTGGCAATACCAATAACAGGCATGTCTAATATCTTATCTTGTTGGGTTTTTGCCATTTTCACGAACACTGCGGCATCTGCACTTGCGTCTATCAGGGGGGCCGTTCGCGCAATTAAGGCTTGTGTTCCTTCTGCCGCTTCAATACCCAGCACCCTATCTTGCTGGATAATTACCGACTGACCTACATCCAATCCACCAAGCTGGGATAACACGCTACCCCCTAGATTCAGGGCAGAAACTTCTGCTGATGTAAGGGGGCGGCCGAAATGATAGTTTTCGGGTAGCGTTCGGTTAGGCAAAAAATCTGTATTGGGCAGAATTTTTATCTGCGCTTCTGCAAAATGCTCAGATACCAAGCGCAACGCTTTATCATCTCCTTTTAAAGCGAGGCGGCCAAGTAACGCAGCCCCCGCGCTATCAAGCTTTAACGCGCTTAGGCTCGGCCGTATAAACTTACCAGCTAGCAACAAACGATCACAGGATTTATCGTGTAAGGCCGCTGTTACAGCCTTTAGTTTACCAGGCGCAAAGCTAAGATTTTCAAAAGGGCTATAATCTTGGTCAGCCTGTCCTTCAAGGCAGATAATAAAAGGATTCTCGCCTTGCAATTTAGCTCTATTCGCCAGCTCCAATGGCAGGGTTCCACTGGCTGCAATGATGCCAAGCCGTCCCATTAAATCATCCTATTTTTGTGGCTGACAGAGTGCACGATCCTGTCCATCTTCAATAAATTGTACCAGCGCACCAACCATATCATGGTGCCCTAAATCAGATTTAGTCTTAGCTAGATTTTCTTTAAACAGCCCCTCACCTGCAAAGATACATGCATAGGCCTTTTTCAGATTAGCCAGCGCTTCTTTCTCGAACCCGCGCCGGCGCAAACCCACAACATTCAGCCCATGCAAAGCACCACGCGGGCCAGAAGCCAATCCAAAGGGGATAACATCGGCTGTAATCGCTGTCCCGCCACCGATAATGGCATGCGCACCAATACGCACAAACTGATGGATAGCTGAATACCCCCCAAGATAGGCAAAATCGCCTATCGTGACGTGCCCACCTACCCCAACATGGTTAGCGAGGATAACATTATTTCCAACCACACAATCATGGGCGATATGCGCACCAACATAAAACAGGTTATTATCCCCAATTATGGTTTTCATGGTTCCGACTTTTGTTCCGGGATGCAACGTTACATATTCGCGTATTAAATTATTTTCGCCAATGATAAGTTCAGAGGCTTCGCCCTCAAAACGTGTATGCTGCGGGGCAAGACCAATGGCAGCAAAAGGAAAAATTTCTGTGCCCGCGCCAATGCGCGTATGGCCATCAATTACGACATGGCTGTGAATTTTCACATTATCCGCAATATGTACATTCGCACCAATTATTGAATAAGCGCCAATATCTATATTTTGACCAAGCTGGGCTTGCGGCGAAACAATTGCCGTTTCATGTTGAGTAACGCTCATTAATTTAGCTATCCTTATCCACAATCATCGCTGAAAACTCTGCTTGATTTACAACTTGTCCATCGACCATTCCAGTGCCAGAAAACTTCCAGAGCAGATTTCGGCCAGCCGTTTTGGTTACATGCAACTCTAGCAAATCACCCGGTCGCACAGGTGTTTTAAATTTAGTGTTATTAACAGACGCTAGAAACACCAGCTTATCTTCTGCCTCTTCGCCAAGAGAGAGCGCGGCAAGTGCGCCTGCGGTTTGTGCCATTGCCTCAACTATCAAAACACCGGGCATAACGGGGTTACCGGGAAAATGTCCAACAAAATAAGGCTCATTCCCGCTTACGGCCTTAATACCCGTTGCAGATTGCCCAAGTTCTATATCCTTAATTTTATCGATCAGCAAAAATGGGGCACGATGCGGTAATAATTTTTCAATTTCTGCATACCCTATTATTTCATTAGCACTCATAATATTCCCCTTTTTAAGCTGGCTATCCGGTGCCGATATCTATGATGATTTAGCTGTTTTGCTTTTACGGCGTAAACTGGCCATCTGCATCCAAAATTCACGCGCTGGCATGGCTGGAAACCCAGCATAGGTGCCTGCTTCGCTTAAATCTTTGGTAACGCCTGATTTTGACGCGACCACAATATTATCCGCCAATGTAAGATGGTCGCCAATGCCAACCTGCCCCCCTAAGATGCATCCTTTGCCAATGACCGCACTGCCAGCAATGCCTGTCTGCCCTAAAATAATAGTATTAGAGCCAATTATAACATTATGAGCAATATGACATTGATTGTCGATCATTACATAATCGCCAATAATGGTGTCATCTAAAACACCTCTATCAATAGTTACGCCTGCGCTGATATCACACCCCTTACCGATCACTACCCGCCCCAGATGCGAAAGAAATTGTGCGCCGCTTCCCTGCCCTTCAAAACCAAAACCGCGTTTACCAATGCTGCAATGAGAGGCTGTCTTGAGCGCTTCACCAGTATGTAAATGCGTTAAAAAATTATGTGTACCGATGATACTGCCAGCCCCTAGATGCACGTCCATATCCAAAACAGAACCAGCCCCAATGCAGCACCCAGCGCCAATTTGGCAGTTAGGGCCAATGACGACAAAGGCACCAATATGGGCAGTGTTATCTATAGTTGCCGTTGGATGAATTTTTGCGCTTTCATCAATGCTGGGCGTTGGCAGACTTTCTGGAAACATCATCTGGACGATGCGCGCAAACGCGGCACGTGGTCGCTCTGCCACCAAAATGATAGGGGCGTCTAGATGGTCTTTGATAGGGTCTACCAATTCAGCAGAGGTCAGACAGACAAGCCCAGAGATAGGGGGTAATTTGGCGATATATTTTTTGTGCGTTAGCAGCACCAAGCCACCCTTTACGGGTGCAGCTATGCTGGAAACAGTATCAATTTGCTGGTCAGGCCTACCCTCAATTATTGAGGCGCCAACTTCCTCACAAAGGCTAGATAGCGGCCAGCGTCTGGCGCTTTTATGAAGTCTGCCAGAACGCGCCATATCCTATTCACCCGTTGCAGTGGTTTGCTCACTAATTTCGAGCTGAGCGTCCTTGGTTCGTTCATTCAAAATCTGCAAAATATCATCGGTAATGTTCAACTGATTACGAAATACCAGCAGCAGCTCTTCTTTTACCACCAAATCAATTTTATACTCAGATGCGTATTCGGCGATAATAGTGGTTGCCAAGCTTCTAATTTTATCTTGTGCTTCCTGCAAGGCGCGATCCAATGATTGTCTTTTGTTTTGAATGTCTTGCTGTATAGCCGTTACATCTCTTTGAAAGGCGCGAACTTCTTCTTGATAGGCATCTTCTGTAATCAAACTTTCTTTTGCTTTCAGCTCTTTTTCTTTGGCTAAAAGCTGTGTTTCCTTTTCTGCAAATTCTTGCTGAAATTCCGCGCTCTTGCCATCTAACAACACCCGCACCCGCGCAGTTGCTTCCGATTCTCGGATAATACGTGCAAGGTCTATAACCGCTGCCCTACTAATCTCAAAGCGAGCAGCATCTGATGCACTGTTATCTTGTGCCTTTGCCGGAATGATAATTAAATTCGCCGCCAAAACCAAAAATAAAAGCGCGGATTTCACACCAAAAATCTGGAAACTGCGAAAGCATTTCATTGAGAAGTTCTGCATAAACCGCCTGCTTAGAATCTAGTTCCAATATTAAATTGGAAACGCTTTATTTTATCATAAGAAGTCTTTGAAATAGCATCTGCCCAATAGAAGGTTAGCGGCCCAATCGCGGTATCCCAAAGAAAACCAAACCCAACAGACTGACGCATTTTATCATCATTTGCGCCAATAACACCGTCTGGATAATCAGTTTTCCAAACAGAACCAAAATCTGAAAAGACCGTCCAGCGAACCCCTAAATCATCACTAAGACCTAGACTTGAAATAAGCTCAATAGAGCCTGAATACATATTGTTACCGCCGACGGCACTGTCTGTACCATCATCACGTGGCCCGATGCCGCCGCCATCAAAGCCCCTGACATCACGCCCCCCTAGGGCAAAACGTGCAGATTGAGATACCTTTTCATCAATGCCGTCTACCAAGCCATATTTTCCGCGCACCCCTAAAATAATGCTGTTAAATAAATAAGGCTTGTAATATTTCGCACTAAGCACACTACGGAGATAATTTACATCCCCCCCGACACCTGAATAATCCTGTTTTGCTTCAAACAAATAACCTTCGCTTGGGTCAAAGCGGTTGTTTAAAGTATCACGGCCAAGGGTATAGGAAATCGCTGATTCAGTGAGCGTTTTCCCCTCATCCCCGGTAACAGAGGTGGCTTTACTGCTTTCTTGTTTTGTGTCCTTAGAAACATATCGATAACCAAAGCGATGATAATAATCACGCGCCGCATTAAAGGACGCTGTTGTCGCTAGACCTTGCGTTTCAATTTCAGCACTCGTCTCTGTAACTTTTTCGTTAAATAGCTCAATACCGCCTCTTAAATTGCGGTCGAATAGATAAGGCTCGGTAATCCCAATTCGGTAATCCGTGCGGGCATCTGAAGTGGATAAAGAAAAATTAGTTGCCCGGCCGGTACCAAGGAAGTTTCGCTCTTTTATGCCTAGACTAAGAGTGGTTTTATCAATCGAGGAATACCCAACACCAACTGAAAAATCACCTGTCGGTTGCTCTTCAACATCAAATTGAACAACTGATTGGTCAGGGGTTGAGCCTTGCTTGGTTTGTACATCAACGGTACGGAAGAAACCCAAACCCCGAACCTTTCGCAAAGACCTGTCGATCTTTAGCTGGTTATAAGCATCGCCTTCAACAATTTCCAGCTCGCGCCGCACGACATTATCAAGCGTGCGGGAATTATTAATAACCTCAATCCGTTCTACAAAATTCTTAGTTGCAGCGCCAATATTTATCTGAACATCCAGTTTCTTTGTTTCCGGATCTGTCACAACTTCTGGGGTGACATTTACAAAAGCATAGCCAAAATTACCCAGCTCATTTGTGATATTCAACAATCCCTGTTCAATGGCACGCACATCATACCAATCCCCGGCTTCCAACGGGATAAGATCGCGCAACAAGCTAACATCTACAGATTCAATTTCTGAGGTAAAACTGATATCACGAAGCTGGTATCGCTCGCCTTCCTTTAAAGAGAAGGTAACAGCAAATCCTGAACGATCTGACAATAACCCACCTTGTGCACGAACAACATCAATATCTGCATAGCCACGGCTCAAGTAAAATTGCCGCAATAACCGCACATCATAATCTAAACGACCGGGGTCATATTTGTCGGTTGCAGAAAGAAAAGCCCACCACCGCTCGACCCGGCTAGAGATTGTTTGGCGCAACGCGTAATCAGAAAAAGATTTATTGCCAAGAAAACGGATAGACTGGATTTTAATAAGCGGCCCCTCATCCACCTCAAAAACAAGGTCAATACGGTTGTTTTCTAAGCGGATAATCTTTGGCACCACACTCGCAGCAAACCGCCCAGACAGACGATAGATTTCCAAAAGCCTTTGGGCGCCCCCTCGTGCCACTGCGGCGGTATAAACGCGGCGCGGCTGGATATCTAATTCTGCAAGCAATCTTTCATCGGTTAGGACGTCATTACCTTCGATATTGATACGGTTAATGATGGGATTTTCGGCGATTTCGACAATAACCTGATTGCCATCTCTAGAAATACTGACATTTTCGAATAAATTTGTAGCAAACAGGCTGCTAATAGCTTGGTCTAATGCTTGAAGATCAATTTTATCGCCAATTTTAATCGGCAAATACGCCTCAATGGTTGCATCTGTTACACGCTCATTTCCATCAACAATAATGGCTTCAACTTCAAATCGGTCTGTTGCCGTCTGCGCCAAGACAGCGGGCACAAAAGCTAGCGACAGCCAAACAAAGGATATGATTATGATTTTCTTGAGGAAATGCATTTGAGATCTCTCTTCATAAAACAACAATGTTCTATTTCACCCACCGCGCTTAGTATACGCCGTAAACGACTATAATTGCAAAAAACTTTAACATAGAAAGCTACACAACCCTAACTTGTGAACATTCTAACAAAATCTAACGAAATTACGATAACCATTAGCGATAAGAGCAAGCTAACGCCAAGGCGGTTTAATTTATCCTGCACCTTATCTGGCAATGGCCTGCCTATTACCGCCTCGATTAAGAAAAAAACCAGATGCCCGCCATCAAGCGCTGGTATGGGAAATAAATTAATGAGACCCAAATTGATGGATATTAGCGCCGTAAAAATAACAAACGCTACCAGACCCTGCTGTGCAGCATCAGCAGATAACTCAGCAATCCGAACGGGCCCTCCGATTTCGCCGCCGCTTGCTTGCCCTGTAATAAGCCGGCCAATCCCGCGTAGCATCGCCGCACATAGGTTAAAGGTATCTGCACTAGCGACATAAAAAGCTTCGCTTATCCCAAGCTTACGAAACTCACCCGCAGCAGAAGAACGCACACCTAAAACACCGAATGTAATGTCATATTCCTTTGAATAGGAGGATTTCAGCTGCACAGGCAGGTTGAATATATCCCCCTGCCTCTCCACTTCAAAAAACACCTCTTTATCGGGGTTTTCAAAGATCAGGGCGCGTAATTCATTAAAATCATCAATCTGAGAGCCATCAACTGCTAGGATCTTATCGCCTTGTTTCAGCCCAGCTTCCATTGCTGCACCTTCTTCCATCACCTCACCAATAACAGGCGGAATGAAGGTCTTGCCAGCGCCCATATAAACTCCGGCAAACAATAAAATACCAAGCAGAAAATTAGCTGCGGGCCCAGCGGCGACAATAGCGATACGCCGAAATACGCCGGCCCCTGCAAAACTGCCTTCTATTTCGCGCGAAGAGGCAGATGTTGTGCTCGCTACGTTTTGGTCGCCGCGCATCTTTACAAACCCACCAAGCGGTAAAGCCGCAATGCGCCAACGCGTGCCATGCTTGTCTATCCAAGCATATATCTCTGGGCCAAAGCCAATAGAAAACACCTCCACCACGACCCCAGCGCGGCGGGCTACCCAGTAATGCCCAAGCTCATGGATAAAAACAATAGGCGTAATTACCAAAAGAAAGAAAAGAATTTGGGTGAAACCACCGAGATCCGGCATTTTTTATGTCCTGTTAGGATGAAGGGGGTACGGGCTTAACATTTAGGCAATTTACGCAACACACAACTATCGCAAATTTCATGCCTACTTAGCTTCATTCTTAATCCAGCTAGGCAAGGGATGCAATTATCTTTGCCTGATTTCTCTATCAAGTGCCAAGATTGCCTCAAAACTATCTGCTATGATGCCGTAATCACCGGCCTCTAACGTCGCCCTGACATGACCGGCTATATCGCAGAAGCCAATATCGCCATTTAGAAATTTTGCCACAGCTACTTCATTCGCCGCATTTAAGATAATCGCTTGCTCAGGCACGCCTGCCATAACCTGTTTTGCTAGCTGGAAACATGGAAATTTAGTTTCATCAACAGGCGCGAAATCTAGCGTTAATGCCGAGCTAAAATCAAGAGGTTGTGCTTGCCATGCCAGCCGTTCTGGCCAGCCCAGCGCATAAGAAATAGGCACGCGCATATCTGCGATACCAAGATGTGCCAGCCAAGAGCCATCTTTGAAGCCAACCAGCCCATGAAGCGTGGATTGCGGATGTATAATCGCATCCAGTTTTTTTGCGCCTTCATCAAATAGCCACGCTGCTTCGATAAGCTCCAAGCCCTTATTCATCATCGTGGCACTATCAATAGTTATCTTTGGCCCCATTGACCAATTGGGATGCTGCAAAGCTTGCTCAATAGTAACTTGTTGCATTTCTGCTAGCGTCATCTCGCGGAAAGGCCCACCAGACGCAGTAAGAATAATACGTTCAATATGTTCGTGGCTTTCGTGCCTAAGACACTGAAAAATAGCATTATGTTCAGAGTCTATTGGCAGTAAGTTTGCGCCAGATTTTCGTGCCGCAGGCATAATAAGATGCCCTGCTGACACCAAAGCCTCTTTGTTGGCAAGGGCGATAGTTTGACCAGCCTCAACCGCTTTCCAAACAGGTGCTAACCCAGCAACGCCAACAATAGCCGCAACAATTAAATCAACTTTTTGTGCTGCAATGTCTATCAAAGCCTGTGCACCAGCAGCAACTCTAATCCCCGTTCCAGCTAGGGCTTCAGAAAGGGGCGTGTAAAACGCCTCATCCGCAATAACAGCATGGGCTGGTTTAAATTCGAGTGCTAGCTTTGCCAGCCCTTGATAATCCCTATGCGCTGTCAATGCATGAGGCGTGAAGCTATCTGGATGTTCTCTTATAAGGGATAAAGTGCTGCCCCCAACCGAACCTGTGGCTCCAAAAATGGTGATACTCTTTTTACCTGTCATAAAAAATCATCCATTCTGAAGTTACAGCGTTGCCAAGTTAGCAAGGAGAGGAAACTCAAAATGCAGCATAATCGCAGCTACGGGTAAACTTGTTAAATAGCCATCAAACCTGTCAAGTGCGCCCCCATGACCAGGCACGATCTGGCCACTATCTTTGATGCCCAAGCGCCGCTTCATCGAAGATTCAAATAGGTCACCAATTTGTGACAATATGGCAATCAGCAACACGAATATAATCGCTGAGCTAGAAAGGGGCAGACGCGCAAGCAAATAATATAAACACGCAGCCGCAATAAGCGCGCAAACTATCCCGCCAATGCTCCCTGCCCATGTCTTTGATGGGCTTACCGAAGGTGCTAATTTTGGCCCGCCAATCAGCCGCCCAGAAAAATACGCGCCAATATCACATGCAGAAATAATTAACGCCAAACTCAACAGCATATGAATGCCTAAAGGGTGCATAGAAACATAGGAAAGGCTGATAAGTGTTGCACTAATTAGAAGAACAAACACACGCTCTCTGGTTTTTAAAATCCTGAAAGCACACGCAATTAATACAAACCCAATACCCCCTGCTACTAGCGGGGATAATATCGATGCATTTACTAAAATAGGCAGCAGAAACAATCCCATCAAAGCGAGCATGGATGCCCTACGCTGCGCTAGCGTCTGGCCTGCCCCTAACAGCGAGGATGCTTCATAACATACCCATAAACCCGCTAGCCCCATACCGATCACGGTATAAGGAGAGCCAGCTAAGACGGATAGTAGAATAGGCAGAAAAAATAAAAAGCCGACTAACCGCGCGCGCAAATCTAAGCGGTCAACACCCATTTCCTAAGCCAACTTTTCGTCAGCTGAAATTGCTTTACCACCTTCAGCAGCCTCACCATCACCGCCAAAACGACGCTGGCGTTGATAAAAACTACCAATAGCTTTTTTCAACTCTTCGGCATTGAAATCTGGCCAAAAAACATCTGTAAAATAGAGCTCTGCATAGCTCAAATCCCAAAGCAGGAAGTTTGATAGGCGCCGCTCGCCCCCAGTACGAATAAGCATGTCGACAGCAGGTAGATGCGCCGTTTCCAGATAGGCGGAGAAAGGCTTTGTCTTATCACCCATTGCCTGCGCTTCAGCCACACGCGCTGCTGCTTGTTCAATATCTTGCTGGCCGCCATAATTTATGGCTATAGTTAAGGTTAGCCCTGTACAATTGGCAGTCTGGGCCTCAGCCTTTTTAAATAAATTTTGTAAATCTTCATCAAAGGCAGTGCGGTTACCGATAATATGCAAGCGCACATTATCTTCCAGCAACTTAGCTATCTTATTGCGAAGAAAAGAGCGCATAATTTCCAAAAGGGCTGCTACTTCCACTCTTGAGCGGCGCCAATTTTCTGTAGAAAACGCAAAAACGGTTAAATAGTCTGTGTTATATCCAACAAGCTCACGCGCAATCATCTCAAGCGTTTCTGCGCCTTTATCATGGCCGATAGCAGCTTGCAGGGTGCGCATGCGTGCCCAGCGTCTGTTTCCGTCCATGATGATGGCTAAATGGTTAAGCTTCATCGAATATGCCAATACAATATAGGTTCTCTTCTTAGTCTCAGATAAATGCTCTAAATCTAAACGCTGAGAATATCACTCTCTTTTTTCGCCAGCATATCATCAATGGCTTCGATATGACCATCTGTCAGCTTTTGAATCTGACCCTCAAGACTACGTCTTTCATCTTCAGACATGCCGCCTTCTTTTTCATCTTTTTTGACGGTTTCCATCGCATCACGGCGGATATTGCGAACGGCAACACGCCCGCCTTCAGCGTATTTGCCAGCTACCTTCACCATTTCTTTACGGCGGTCTTCACTTAATTCGGGAACAGGCACACGAATAACATTGCCTTCTGCCTGCGGGTTTAGCCCCAAACCAGCTTCGCGTATCGCCTTTTCTGTTGCCTGAATAAGACCTGCATCCCAAACAGTGACGGTTAGCATACGTGATTCCGGCACCGAAATATTACTCACCTGATTTAAGGGCATCTTAGAGCCATAAGCATCGACCGTCACAGGCTCAAGCATCCCTGTATTTGCGCGACCAGCCCGCAATCCTGCGAATTCACCTGATAGGCTTGATACAGAAGCTTCCATCCGGCGTTTTATATCATCGAGATCTAACATTATCTCATTCCTTTTTCATTTGACCAGTTTAGTGCTTAAATAGGTTTGACATCAAAATCAGGCGTCACAGCGATACACCTCTAGCTCACAGATTTCTCTGATACAAGGGTAAAGGCGCCCTTATGTTGCAAAACATCATCAAACCCACCCTCTTGCGCAATAGAAAACACAAGAATAGGAATTTTATTCTCACGCGATAACGATATGGCAGACGCATCCATTACTTTCAAGTCTTTGGCCAACACATCCATGTAAGACAGCGTATCAAACCGCTTAGCACTTGCCTCTTTTTCCGGGTCTTTATCGTAAACGCCCTCAACCTTTGTTCCTTTTAGCAAGGCATCACATCCCATTTCCGAAGCCCGCAATGCAGCAGCCGTGTCGGTAGTGAAAAAAGGATTGCCAGTACCAGCAGCAAAAATAACAATACGTCCTTTTTCCATATGCCGCATCGCCCGCCGGCGGATATAAGGCTCACAAACAGCGCTTATCGGTAGCGCAGACATCACCCTAACCTCGGTATTCACTTGCTCTAATGCATTTTGCATTGCAAGCGCGTTCATTACCGTTGCCAGCATACCCATATAGTCGCCAGTGGCACGTTCCATTCCAGCCGCCGCACCCGACACACCGCGGAAAATATTGCCACCGCCAATAACAAGACATATCTCGATGCCTTGCTCGCTAACTGCCTTAATTTCGCTTGCGACACGCGCAACCATTTCGGTATCAATGCCATAGGACTGCTTACCCATCAAAAACTCGCCAGATATTTTCAGCAATACGCGGTTATAATGATAAGATGGCGTCATTGAATTCCGTCCCAATTTCCGTATAACGGATAAAAAAAGCTACGATATAATGGCATTAATCGCGCCAAGATAAAAGCGAAACATAAAAAAAGACCCTGCAAATCTATCCGAATTACAGAGCCTTAAAATGTTACAACAGATGTTGGCTTAATTGCCAAGCTGGGCGGCAACCTCTGCGGCAAAATCTGTTTCTTCTTTTTCGACCCCATCACCAAGCACAAACTGCTTAAAGCTTGTCAGGGCAATATCACACCCTGCATCTTTCGCAGCCTTAGCAATAACGTCTTTAACCTTGCTTTCACCATCGATAACGAAAACCTGTTCCAAAAGTACAACTTCTTCATAGAATTTACGCATACGACCTTCGACCATCTTTTCGGCAATTTCTTGAGGCTTGCCAGAAGCTTTCGCCTGTTCAATCAGGACATCACGCTCGCGGGCTACCAAAGCAGAGTCTAGCTCTTCCACAGATAACGAAGCGGGTGAAGTGGCAGCAATATGCATCGCAAGCTGCTTGCCAAGAGCTGATAGCACATCTGCCGAAGCAGAAGATTGCAGGCCAACTAAAACGCCAATGCGCCCAAGGCCATCCGCCGCTGCATTATGGATGTAAGGTACCACTGCACCTTCACTAACCACGACTTTCTCCATCCGGCGCAACGTCATATTCTCGCCAATTGTTGCAATCTTTTGGGTTAGCTCATCAGCGACATTACGCCCTGTTTCAGGATAGTCCATCGCGTTCAGGCCATCAAGATTATCCGCATTTAGGGCCAGCGTTGCTAACGTGCTTGCAAACCCTTGGAATTCGTCATTTCTAGAAACAAAATCTGTTTCAGAATTTAGTTCAACCAGCGCGCCATTTCCGCCTGATACGGCTATCGCAACAAGACCTTCTGATGCCACACGCCCAGACTTTTTTGCCGCCGCAGCAAGGCCTTTGGTCCGCAGCCAATCAACAGCTGCATCCATATCCCCATCTGTTTCATTCAGCGCCTTTTTACAATCCATCATGCCCGCACCAGACTTTTCGCGGAGTTCTTTCACCATTGCTGCTGTAACGCTCATTATCTCAGTTCCTTGTTTGTCTTTGAATGATTGATGAAGACAGGCCATATATCTTCGGCCTGTGCTTCATTTTTTATTACGCAGATGCCTGCTCTTCTTTAGCGGCTTCTTCTGCCGAAGCTTCTACTGCTGGCGCTTCTTCTTTAGCGGCTTCCTCTGCCGGTGCTTCTACTGCTGGCGCTTCTTCTTTAGCAGCTTCTTCTGCCGGTGCTTCTGCTAATACAGGCTCAACAGGCGCTTCTGCTGCTGCACCAACATCGCCGCCAGCCGCAACCACCTCAGCTTGCAGACCATCTAGGATAGCCCCTTGTGCAAGTTCACAATACAAGCTGATAGCCCGCATAGCGTCATCATTACCCGGGATTGGATAGTCAACCCCATCAGGGCTAGCATTACTATCAATGACAGCCACTACAGGAATGCCCAGTTTATTCGCTTCTAGAACCGCAATGTCTTCTTTGTTGGTATCCAGAACAAAAATCATATCGGGCAGACCGCCCATTTCCTTAATCCCGCCTAGCGTAAGTTGAAGCTTATCTAACTCACGTGTTAATTGCAGGATTTCTTTCTTGGCGAGTTGGCCAACCTCATCGCTTTCCAGACGCCCCTCTAATTCGCGCAAGCGGCGGATAGACCGAGAGACAGTTGCCCAGTTCGTCAACATCCCCCCTAGCCAGCGGTGATTAACATAATACTGGCCGCAATCACGCGCAGTTTCAGCAATTTTGTCTGCAGCGACGCGCTTTGTGCCAACAAACAGAACACGACCACCTTTTGCTACTGTGTCACGCATAGCTTCTAGAGCGCGCGCCAATAAAGGTACAGTCTGTTGCAGATCAAGGATATGGATACCGTTACGCTGGCCAAAAATAAATGGCTCCATGCGCGGGTTCCAGCGACGTGTGTGGTGACCAAAATGAACGCCAGCTTCTAGCAATTGGCGCATAGTAAATGAAGGGATAGCCATCGAGTGTTACTCCTGTTTTCCGGTTAGGCCTCCATGAGGGGTAAAAGAAAGGGCAACAACCCTCACCGGACGGCAGTTTCAGAATTGGCTGAAAGCACCACCCCCATGTGTGATTTATGAACAGACCTTTAGCTGAATTTACATATCTAATCAAGCAAAAAATGGCCGTAACGCTAGGATAGCTAGATTAAATCTCAAACATGGATACGATACCGGGGATTGTATGCAGTTTTTGACGCAAAGCCCCGCTTAAGCGAAACTTAGTTGGCAAGGTAATTTCAATTTCCCTCGTGCCTTCAAGCACCACGAATTTCACCGGCGCCAACCCGCCGCCATCCTCCCGCAAAGCGTCTTTGATAGGCATAAGACAACTCGCATCAGCTATTTTCAGACCCAAACCTGAATGATGCATTGCAATCGCTTCATCAAGGGATTGCAGACGAACAGCCAGCAATCTTATGGTATCATTTTCCTGTTTTGCATCCGCACTTAACAGCACTGGCGCATCGCTATCCAGCAATGGCCGCGCGGCATTTAGCGCTTCCGAGAAGAACGTAGCTTCATACATCCCCGCCTTATCGGTTAGCTGAACAAAGGCGAAACGATTACCTTTCGCTGAAACGCGCTCCTGTACCGCGCTAATTTTACCTGCCAAGCGCACGCGCGCGCTCATCTGGCTCTGCATAGCGCCGGCTATTTGGTTCGATGGTGTAACATTCAGCTTAGCCAGCTGTGCGTGATAACTGTCTAATGGATGGGAAGAGAGATATAAGCCCAACGCTTCAAACTCTAGCTTTAGGCTATCGGATTGTGTCCAGTCTGGGCCCTCGGAAAACCGAAAAACGGGCGAAGCCTCCACACTATCCGCGCCAAATAGATTGCTTTGTGAGGATTGAGCTTCTTTGCGATAAAAATCAGATTGACCCAGCAATTGCTCTAAGGCCTCAAAAACTTGGCGGCGATTTTTATGAAGCCCATCAAAAGCACCAGCTTTCACCAAATTTTCAAGCTGGCGTTTATTTGCCCCCTCGCGCGGCAAGCGCCTAGCCAAATCATCTAGCGAAGCAAACGCACCCTCTTCTTCTCGCAAGCTAACCAGCTTTTCCATTGCATCCGCTCCGACATTGCGCACGGCCCCTAACGCATAGCGAATTGCCCACGCCCCTGCCGCATCTTTTTGCACAGAAAAAGAACTCTCAGAATGGTTTAAATCAGGGGGTAAAACAGAAATATTCTTATATAAACAATCCTGTCTAAACACCGCCAGCTTTTCAGTATTGCCAGCATCTAACGCCATGGATGCAGCCAGAAACTCTACCGGATAATTCGCCTTTAGCCATGCTGTTTGATAACAAACCAGCGCATAGGCTGCCGCGTGCGACTTATTAAAGCCATAACCTGCAAAAGAAGCAATTTGATCAAATATATCAGAAGCAAGCTCCGCGCTGATATCATTGTCGCCAGCCCCTTTGATAAAGGTTTCGCGCTGCTGATCCATCTCTTCTTTAATCTTTTTACCCATCGCGCGACGCAATAAGTCCGCCCCGCCTAGCGTGTAGCCTGCAAGATCGCGCGCTGCCTGTTGCACTTGTTCCTGATAAATCATAATCCCGTAAGTTTCGCCCAATATAGGCTCTAATAGCGGGTGCATATACGCAACAGGCTCGCGCTCATGCTTGCGGTTAATATAAATGGGAATATTTTCCATCGGCCCCGGACGATATAACGCCACAACCGCAATAATATCTTCAAACCTATCTGGCTTTAGTCCGCGCAAAACATCCCGCATCCCGCTAGATTCAAGCTGAAACACACCAACCGTATCCCCGTCGGAGAGCATCTTATAGGTTTTTTCATCATCCAGAGGGATAGTATTTATATCTACCTCTATGTCTCGCTTTTTTAGCAAGGCAAGCGCTTTTTCAATAACGGTAAGTGTCTTTAGTCCTAGAAAATCAAACTTGACCAGCCCTACCTGCTCAACTGATTTCATATTAAACTGCGTTACCGGCATATCAGAGCGCGGATCGCGGTAAACAGGCACCAATTCTGGTAGTGACCTGTCCGCAATAACCAGTCCGGCAGCATGGGTAGAAACATGCCGATAAAGCCCCTCTAATTTGCGTGCGGTGGTAATCAGATGCGCAACTTGTTCATCCTCATCATAAAGGCGGCGCAATTCATCTTCTGATTTAAGCGCCTGTCCGATACTGACCGGTGCAGCTGGGTTGCTGGGCACCATCTTGGCAACCCTATCAACAAGCCCATAGGGCATATCTAAAACCCGCCCTACATCACGCAAAGCCGCACGTGCCTGCAGCGTTCCAAAGGTGATAATCTGGGCAACCTTATCATGGCCGTATTTGCTCTGCACATAGCGGATGACTTCCTCGCGCCGCTCCTGACAGAAATCAATATCAAAATCAGGCATCGATACCCGCTCAGGGTTCAAGAACCGCTCGAATAACAGTCCCCACCGAAGCGGGTCGAGATCGGTTATCAATAGGGCCCAAGCCACAACAGAACCCGCACCAGAGCCGCGCCCGGGTCCAACAGCAATTTTATTTTCCTTTGACCAGCGAATAAAGTCCGAGACAATCAAAAAATAACCAGAAAACCCCATGGATATAATAATATCCAGCTCCATCTCCAGCCTATCTTCATAAGCCTTCAGTTCGCTTTTATCCCCGTCATAATAGGGTTTTTCCATCTCTCTCAGGCTCTTTAGCCGTGCGTCCAGACCTTGCCGCGCTAATAAACGCAATTGTTCTGCTTCGTCTTCCGCTTCGGTTGAGGGCAAAATAGGATCACGCCGTCCAACAACAAAGCTACACCGTTTAGCAATGTTTAAGGTGTTTTCAATCGCTTCAGGAAGGTCGGCAAAAAGCGTTGTCATCTGCGCCGCATTTTTGAAAAAATGGTGGGCGGTAATACCCGTTTCCGCCATTGAGGCCAGTCGCTCAGATGAGGCAATGCAATGCAGCACTTTTTGCGAAACATGCATAGAAGCTTCATCAAAATGACAATCATTTGTTGCCACGATCGGCAGGTTCGTGCGATCTGCCTCTGCCAATAAAAGGGCTTCTGCTGCTGGCTCGCCAGACTTCCCATGACGCTGAATTTCGATATAAGCACGGTCGCCAAAATGCGCCTGTAACCAGTCAATCCTCTGGGCCAGATGTTTGGTTTGCTCTTCTGAGGCTAACTTGCCTATAAAGCCATCTCGCAAGCCGCCAGAGAGCACAATCAGCCCTTCTGCACGCGCGGCAAGTGCTTCTGCAGAAATAACAGGGGATGAGGTAGCCTCACTATCCAGCAGGGCAGCTGATATTAAATGGCTTAAATGAATGTAGCCTGTTTCATTTTGTGCCAGTAAGGCAATTTCCCCTGCGCCATATTGGTCGGCAATTTCTACCTTTGCCCCAATAATTGGCTGAATACCCTTGCCTTGCATTTTTTCAGAAAACTCAAAGGCGCCAAACATATTAAAGCTGTCTGTAATCGCCAATGCTGGTTGATGGTCAAGCGCGGCAAGCTCGGCAAGCTTCGCTATTTGCAACGTACTTTCAGACAGGGAATAGGCAGAATGAACCCGTAAATGGACAAAACCAGCATGCCCCTTGCCAGCCTTGTTGCTGGCATTATTTTCGGCCTTACTATCGGCGCTGATGCTGGTTTCCTCAATATGGGGACTTAGCTCATCCATCTTTATCCCTCAGCAACCAGCTGGCCCTTTTCTATCCGTAACACCCTGTCCATCTGGCTTGCCAGCCGCTCATTATGGGTTACGATAAGGGCTGCTGTCTGGGTGCCATGTACCAGCTTTTGCAATGCCTGAAAAACAGTGTCTGCCGTTTCCGGGTCTAGATTGCCAGTGGGCTCATCAGCAAGCAGAATTTCAGGGGCATTGGCAACCGCGCGGGCAATAGCAACCCGTTGCTGCTCCCCGCCGGATAGCTGGGCTGGACGATGCTGCCCTCTATCTTGCAACCCTACCATAGAAAGAAGAGAATGCGCGCGCTCTTCCGCTTCACTACGCGAAAGCTGATTAATCATCTGTGCGATAACAATATTTTCAGCAGCGGTAAATTCTGGAAACAGGCGGTGAAACTGAAATACAAACCCGATATGCAAGCCCCGCAATTTTGTGCGCCTGCGCTCCGATAATTTAGCGGTGGCGACTTGCTGAATAAAAACCTCGCCCGCGTCAGGACGCTCTAGCAGACCCGCCATATTTAACAAAGTTGTTTTACCCGCACCAGACGGGCCAACTAATGCGGTAAGCTGGCCGGGATAAAGCTCAAGACTAGCGCCATTAAGCACCTCTATCACGCGCTCTGCCTGCTGATAGCGGCGGTGGATATTTTCCAAACGAAGCACGGCATTACTCATAGCGCAGCACCTCTGCCGGCGCGATATAGGAGGCACGCCATGCTGGATAAAGGCTAGCAACAAGGCTCAATATCAGCGCCATAAAGACGACTAGCAACACCTCTGCTGGATTAACAATCGCTGGCAATTTTGAAAGATAATAAATCTCAGCAGAAAATAATTCTGCACCAGAAAGCCCCTCTATCAGCTGTTTGATATTGTCAATTTGCCAGCAAAACAAAAGACCAATAACCGTCCCTACAAATGTGCCTATCATGCCAATAGAGGCGCCAGTGATTAAAAATACCCGCATCACCATCGAAGAACTCGCCCCCATAGAGCGCAATACAGCGATATCTGCATTTTTCGACCGCACCAACATAATCATAGAAGAAACGATATTAAAAGCGGCAACAAGAATGATAAGGGTTAAAATGATAAACATGACATTACGTTCAACATTTAAGGCATTCAAAAAGCTTTTATTGCGTTCCTGCCAGTCAAATTGCCGGTATTTATTGCCCAGACTGACGGTAATTGCATTGCGTAAAAAACCTATTTTTAAGGGCGCATCTGAATACACCTCTATCCCCGACACGGCATCTGGCAGATGAAAAAAGCTCTGCGCATGCGAAAGCGGCATAAAAATAAAGCTGTTATCATATTCATGCATACCGACTTTGAATAAGCCGCCAATGGTAAAGGTACGTTTGGTAGGAATAGACCCGAAAGCGGTTGTTCGCCCTGATGCAGATAACAGCGTAAGCTTATCCCCTAATTTCAGGCCAAGTCGAAAGGCCATCGTCTCGCCTATCAGGATGTGCTTATCGTCCCTGAAGGCGGCAATCGCTTGCTGGCTCAAACTGTCCCAAAGGGGCTTTCTTGCAGCGAGATCAGACCACGCAACACCACGTACCACCGCCCCTGCCTGACCACGCGAAGAGCTTGCCATAACTTGACCTTGCACTTGGGGTGTAGCGGCAATGACATTTGGCAACTCTGCCAGCTTTAGCGCAAGCCTGTCATAATCCTTAAGCGGCTCGGAGGTAACAGAAAAAACGCCAATATGTCCGTTTAAACCAAGGATGCGATTAATGAGCTCGGTGCGAAACCCGTTCATCACGCTCATCACAATAATAAGTGTGGCAACCCCAAGGGTAATGCCAGCAAAAGAAAACCACGCAATAACCGATATAAACCCTTCTTCCCGGCGGGCGCGTAAATAGCGAAACGCTAACAGCCGTTCAACAGGTTTAAAAATCATCTATATGCCTTTCTTCTGACTATCGTTTACTTCTGTGTTTAGGTGACTTGTATCATGAATAACCATCTAGCATTACATTTTATCTAGGCCATCTAGCAGGGCTAAATATCTGGTCTAAATATCTAGCTAACTTTCTGGCTAACTTTCTGGGCTAAATGCGCCAGTAATGCGGCAGCAGCATCTTCTGGGCTGTGCTCAACCACCTCCCCTGTCTTCCTGCATTTTAGCTCCACAACCCCTCTTTCGGTAGAGCGGGGCCCTGCAATAATTTGCCATGGCAAGCCGATTAAATCCATACGCGCCAGCTTTGCACCCGCAGAATCCGTGCTGTCATCTAGCAGGACATCACGGCCTGCCTTTATGGCCGCTTGATAAATCATGTCGGTAACTTTATCTGTCTCGCTATGGCCGGGTTTTAGATTAACAATTCCAGCATCAAATGGACTAACAGATGCGGGCCAAATAATACCCCCATCATCATGGCTAGCCTCAATAATTGCGCCAACCAAACGAGATACACCAATGCCGTAGGAGCCCATATGCAAATCGGTCATCTCGCCATCTGGGCTAGAGACAGATGCCCCCATTGCGGCTGAATATTTGGTGCCGAAATAGAATATGTGCCCCACCTCAATGCCGCGCCGCATCATCAAATCTGCTTCGTCCACAGGGCAGGTATTTGCATCATGAGTTTCGTCTGTGCGGGCATAAAGCTGGGTGAACTGGTCAACTACGGGCTGAAGATCATCGCCATACGAGATATCGGCAACCATATCTTTTTCCTGCCAGTCTTTATGGAAATAAACGCCGCTTTCCCCTGTGTCAGCTAAAATAATAAATTCATGGCTTAAATCGCCGCCGATAGGCCCGGTATCTGCTTCCATTGGGATAGCGGTCAGGCCAAGACGGGCAAAGGTTTTAAGATAAGAGACGAACATTTTATTATAGGCAATGCGCGCGCCCTCAGCAGTTAAATCAAAGGAATATGCATCCTTCATATAAAATTCACGCCCCCGCATGACACCGAAACGTGGGCGCACCTCATCTCTGAACTTCCATTGGATATGATAGAGGTTAATCGGCAAAGCGCGGTAGCTCTTGATGTGTGTACGGCAAATATCGGTTACCTGCTCTTCATTGGTCGGCCCATACAGCATATCGCGGTCATGACGGTCTTTAATGCGCAACATTTCCAGCCCATAATCATCATAACGGCCAGATTCTTGCCACAACTCAGCCGGCTGGATAGTTGGCATCTTTATCTCAAATGCACCGCTGCGGTTTTGCTCTTCACGCACAATTTGTTCAATCTTAGACAGGACTTTCAGCCCCATTGGCAGCCATGAATAAATGCCCGCACTTGATTGCTGGATCATACCAGCACGTAGCATCAGCCGATGAGAGACTATTTGTGCCTCTTTCGGATTTTCTTTTAAAACAGGCAGAAAATATTGGGTCAAACGCATAAGAAAATGGCTCCGAGAAGAGAATAGATTTTTGGCGCAATCTGGATAAGATAAAGCCGCGTAATTCATCGGTATTAACCCTCGGATATTAGGGCAGAACACCCCTAAGATGCAAGCACTGCAAAGCGGTTTGGGGCTAATAATCCACCTCCCTGCGCCCCGTTGACGCATAAGATTTTGTGTATTTGCCTATCTTTTTGTGATAACCAGAAGCAAAAATAATTTTGCGGTAAAATCTTCTGCTGCTACCAAGCGGTACAGACAACTGGCCCAGCGCAATAAAAATGAGAATATTATGACAGAATCACATTTTCCCTATCAGCGCTTACGCCGCACCAGAAGCACTAGATTTATCCGCGATATGGTCGCGGAAAACAGCCTATCTCCTGCTGATTTTATCTGGCCGCTCTTTGTCTGTGAGGGAACAAATATTTATGAGCCTATCGCGTCTATGCCCGGTGTTGGTCGCCATTCCATAGATAAACTAATCGAACAAGCAAAAAGAGCTGTGCAGCTAGGCATCCCTGCTATTGCGCTGTTTCCAAAAACGCCAGAAGCCCTAAAAACAGCCAACGGTACTGAAGCCGTAAACAAGGGTAATCTTATTTGTGAAGCGGTAAGAGAAGTAAAAGGCGCCTTCCCTGAACTCGGCATTGTCTGTGATGTGGCACTTGACCCCTATACGGATCATGGACATGACGGGCTATTAGATGAGACTGGCCATATTGTGAATGATGCAACGGTTGAGATTCTCGTCGAGCAGGCGCGCACGCTAGCCGAGGCGGGCTGTGATATTATCGCCCCGTCAGATATGATGGATGGGCGTGTTGGCGCCATTCGCGATATGCTTGAAGCCAGTAACTTCCCTAATGTGATGATTATGTCCTATGCGGCAAAATATGCCTCGGCCTTTTATGGTCCTTTCCGTGATGCGGTTGGCGCGGGAAGCAAATTAGGTGGGGATGGGAAAAAAACCTATCAGATGGATCCCGCAAATAGTGATGAAGCCTTGCGCGAGGTAGCTGCCGATATATCCGAAGGTGCCGATATGGTAATGGTAAAACCCGGCATGCCCTATCTAGACATCATACAGCGGGTGACAGATAGCTATAATATTCCGTGCTTTGCTTATCAAGTATCGGGGGAATATGCGATGCTAAATGCCGCAGCTGAAAAAGGCTGGCTAGACAGAAATGCGGTGATGCAGGAAAGCCTGCTTGCTTTTAAACGTGCTGGCGCGGCTGGTATATTAACCTATTTTGCCCCTGAAATGGCAGAAAAGCTGGCCTAATTCCCCCAGCCAAACAAGCTCAGCATACTTTTTTGCAAAGCCCCTTTAAATTTGTTTAACAAATTCTGGCAAGTGAGAGAAAAATAGAAAAAGGGGTCGCATTCCTCATAACGCTTCTATTTTACACCTGTTTTGTTGATAGATGGGTTTAATAAAACGAAGGGGACATCCAAAATGACCACTGTCAAAGCTGAAGATGTTTTTGCTGCGAGCAAGGCTCTGGCGGGATATATCATTGAAACCCCCACGCTCTTATCACCAGCTCTGTCTGAGCAGTTTAACTGTCAGCTTTATTTCAAGCATGAGCAATTGCAATATACCTCATCTTTTAAAGCACGCGGCGCCTTTATGGCGCTGGACGCATTGGATGAAGAAACCAAAAAGCGTGGTGTTATTGCCATGTCTGCTGGCAATCATGCACAAGCCCTTGCTTTTCGTGCCCGCAATATGGGGGTGCGGGCAACCATTGTCATGCCAGAACAAACACCTTTTGCAAAGGTCGAGCGCACCCGATCCTATGGGGCGGAAATTGTCCTTAAGGGGCGCGATTTAAATGAATGTGAAAGCAGTGTGCGCGCATTGATAGACGCGCATGGCTACACTCTTATTCACCCTTATGATAATCCCCATGTGGTAGCTGGGCAAGGCACAGCAGGGCTGGAAATGCTGCGTTCCGTGCCAGACCTAGATATGCTGGTCGTTCCGATAGGCGGCGGTGGTCTTATCGCCGGCATGGCGCTTATAGCGAAATCTATCAAACCTGAAATACAGATTATCGGGGTGGAAGCTGAGCTTTATCCTTCGGTAAGCCAAATGATTGCAGGTCAGCCAGTTATTTGCGGCGGCGAGACAATCGCAGAAGGCATAGCTGTTAAAAGCCCGGGCAGCATTACCTTGCCAATTATTGAAGAATTAGTGGATGATATTATCCTTGTTGGCGAGCAGCAGCTGGAATGGGCCGTTGGCACACTGGCCGAGCAACAGCGTGTCATTGCCGAAGGGGCCGGTGCAGCTAGTCTTGCGGCCATCGCAAGCGCGCCTGCCCGATTTAAGGGCCGGAAAATTGGCGGTATTATCTGCGGCGGAAATATTGATATGCGTCTGCTAGGTACCATTTTAAACCGCAATATGATGTCAGATGGCCGGCTTATTCGTTTACGCATTGGCATATCAGATGAGCCAGGCATGCTCGCAAAAATCGCTACAGCAATTGCCGATTGCGGCGGAAATATTGTTGAAATCTATCATCAACGTATGTTCTATGATATCCCTGCGAAGCTTGCCAAAATTGACGCGGTAGTGGATACCAGAGGGCAAGCGCATGCAAATGAGATCATTACTGCGCTTCAAAATAAAAAATTTCAGGTGGATGTGATAGAAGAGCCGTCATAAAAGTGGCATTTTGCGCTAAATAATCATAGAAAACCCTAAACAACTTGCAAAAGCCGCTTAATTACCGAAAACTGATATTATGGATCAAACTAGCCGGATATTCCCTGTTCTTCCCTTGCGCTTGCGCGTTACACGCCCGCAACCTTGCGCTTATTTAGCTGGTCAGCAAGAACAACGTCTGGCTGGGGATATCAGCGCACGACCAGAAGAGCATGACAGCCTTGCTGAAGCGGGGTTTAGGCGCGTTGAAAATTGGGTCTATAAGCCTGCTTGCCAAAATTGTCAGGCGTGTCAGCCTATCCGCGTGATAACCAAAAATTTTCAGCTTTCGCGCAACCAAAAACGTGTCATATCAAAAAATGCTGACTTAAGGCGGACAGTCAATCAGGGGCATCTAACGCTAGAGCATTATGATATTTTCCAGCGCTATCTTGGGCGCCGGCACGAAGATGGGCAGATGGCCAGCATGAGCTATGATGAATATTCTGCTATGATTACCAACAGCCCTATTCAAACCAGCTTATACGAATATCGCAACCCAGATAATAAGCTAGTGGCGTGCGTGCTGGTAGATCTACAACGGGACGGTCTAAGCGCGGTTTATAGTTTTTTTGATACCGCCCCAGAGATGCATGCGCGTTCTATCGGAACCTATATGATTCTGGATATGATAGGGCTTAGCCAGCAGTTAGAGTTGCCCTATCTCTATTTAGGCTATTATGTCGAGCAAAGCCCAAAAATGGCTTACAAGACGCGATTTAACCCTAGCCAAATCTTAAAAGATGGCAAATGGGAGACTTTATCTTAAATAAAAGCCGTATCTTTAGTAACACCCGAATCTTAGGTGAAATAGGTCGGGGTTTACGTAAAACGCGCGGGGCGCGGAAATCCGTTTGGCGGTAACTTACCTGCCGCGCCGCGTTTTCCCTGCCACGCTAGCAAATCTGTTTCTGTGCGGGTGCGTCCGCCGCCCATTTGCCATGACAGCCCGTTTGCGAGGGTGAAAACCTTTACATCGGACAACTCGCCATCTTTATAACGTTGCAGGATAACCCCCTTGCCGCGTTGCATCTCTGGCACTTCATCTAGCTTAAAGATCAGTAGCCTACGATTTTGCCCTACCACCGCAACATGATCGCCGTCAGCAGGGCAACAAGCAACTGCCTTCGCACCGCCAGACAGGTTTAGCACCTGCTTGCCAGAGCGGGTTTGTGCCATCGCTGCTTTCATATCAATAACAAGACCATGTCCAGTGCTAGCCGCAATGAGCAAACGGCCATCGGTAACCTTCATCAACTTCACCAACGGTGTGTCCGCAGGCATATCTATCATCAAATTTATTGGCTCACCAAAGCCTCTGCCCTTTGGCAGACGATCGCATGAGAGCGTGTAGAACCGCCCATTTTGGGCAAGTAGGAGTAATTTATCTGTTGTTTCTGCATGCAGGGCAAAGGCTGGCCCATCCCCGTCCTTGAACTTGAAACTACCTTCTAAATCTAGATGCCCTTTCATAGCCCTGATCCAGCCTTTTTCAGAGCAAATCACGGTAACAGGCTCTTTTTCGATAAGGATTTCGTTAATATCGATATCTACTTCAGGCGCTAAGCCTAGGGCGGTACGGCGGGTATCTGTCTTAGCAAAATGCGTACGCACATCCTTAATCTGGTTAGATACCACCCGCCATTGCCGCGCTTCATCGCCAACCAACGCGGTTAGGTCGGCCTGCTCTTCGGTAAGTTTAGTGCGCTCCGTACGCAACGCCTCTTCTTCAAGACGGCGCAGGGAACGCAGGCGCATATCTAAAACGGCATTTGCTTGGACTTCATTCAGGCCAAACCGCGCCATCAACTCATCGCGCGGATGGTCGGCCTCACGAATAATGGCAATAACCTCATCAAGATTTAAAAAGACCATCAGATAGCCTTCTAAAATCTCCAATCGTTTAGCAATTTTATCTAGACGGTGCTGGCTGCGTCTCACCAACACAATCCGGCGATGATCAAGCCAAGCTTGCAGCGCCTGTTTCAGGCCCATTACGGATGGCCGGCCGCTTGCATCTAGCACATTCAAATTCATGGAGATACGCGCTTCAAGATCGGTTAAGCGGAACAGGCTTTCCATTACCACTTCTGGGTCAAGTCGGCGCGATTTGGGCTCTAGTACAAGCCGGATATCTTCGGCTGATTCATCTCTTATATCAGCAAGCATTGGCAGCTTACGATCTTGCAGCATTTCCGCCATCTTCTCGATCAAACGCGATTTTTGCACCTGATAGGGAATTTCGGTTACAATAATTTGCCAACTGCCCCCTTTTTCACGCTCAACCTCCCATTTTGCCCGCAAACGAAAGCCGCCCTTCCCACTGTTATAGGTCGCGTGCATCGTCTCGGCAGGCTCTACCAAAACACCGCCTGTGGGAAAATCTGGCCCTTTGACATAGCCAAGCAGCGTATCCATTGCCGCCCCCGGATATTTAATCAAATGCAGGGCCGCATCACATAACTCGGTTACATTATGCGGCGGGATAGAGGTTGCCATACCAACAGCGATGCCTTGCGCACCATTGGCGAGCAAATTGGGAAAACCCGCTGGCAATAATACAGGCTCTTCTGCCTCCCCATCATAGGTCGCGCGAAAATCAATAGCATCTTCGTCAATACCATCCAAAAGCAGGCGCGCAACTTCGGTCATTCGCGCTTCGGTATAGCGCATCGCAGCCGCGTTATCCCCGTCTACATTCCCAAAATTTCCCTGCCCATCTACCAGCTGGTAACGCATCGCAAAATCTTGCGCAAGGCGAACCATCGCATCATAAATTGCAGCGTCTCCATGCGGGTGAAACTTACCCATCACGTCCCCAACAACACGGGCAGATTTCTTAAATCCTTGATCAGGATCAAGCTTTAATTGGCGCATGGCAAATAACAGGCGGCGATGGACAGGCTTTAGGCCATCACGAACATCTGGCAGTGAGCGAGCGGTAATAGTGGACAGCGCATAAGCCAGATAACGTTCAGATAAGGCAGCGGAAAAATTTGCCTTTTCAATATGCTCGTCAGAAAGAAGATCGTTTGTCATTTTGGTCTCTAAGGGGGTAGCGTAACGTCTTTGCCAAAAACAGGCTATTTCACCTGTCTACACAATATCTATGAGTTGTTATAACGCTTTGCTACCAGATGTGCTAGCCTCAAACGTGGTTGCGGCAAATCCTTATTCACAAGCTCAAATAAACGGCGTTTCAGGAAATGTCCGGTTAGCTGCAACCCATCTTCCAACGCATTATCTGATATTTTCATCACATCTACACCATCATTAGAGGCACCGAGCGCATCAGACCGCAGAAAAGCGGGCAAGCGTAGCATCCTATCTTCATACCCGCCTGCATGATCGCGGTGGATAGCATTGCCGCTTTTTGGGCTAACATAGATCAGATTATCAGCTAGCCCACTTACAGCGCACTTTTCAAGACCCAGCCCAAAACCCAGCCTGCGTAATAATTCAGCTTCCCAGCGTATATAAAAGCCAAGCCAGCTTTCCTCTTCCTCAGCCAAATTAATAATCTCGATAAGGGCTATGGTGCTTTCCCAAACAGAGGCAACAGGCTCGCGCTCAGGCAGGCCAACATCCAATATCGCGCAAATCGAAGAAAGTCCGGCCAGCCGAATAGGCGTATCCAAAAATACAGCGGAAGGGTTTTTTATCAGCTCTAGCTGAAAACTGCCTAATTGTTCGCTAAGCCTTGCCCGCCACTCTGCGGCAACGGTATTTCCGGGCTCATAAATGCCCTTTTTGGTGCGCGAATCAAACCCATGAACGAGCCCTGCATGGCGTCCGCGCTCAGAGGTGAGAAGGTTGATAACGCCTTTATTCTCACCATAAGCGCGGGCGGATAGAATAATTCCAGTATCTGACCATTCAGGCATTGAAATCTAGATCCCAATCGCGGTAGCGATCTTTGTCATCCATCCAATCTTTTTTATGTTTAACAAAGCTTTTCAGATGGATGCGTCGTTCAAACATCTCTTCTAGCTCATGGCGGGCTGCTTGACCAATACGTTTGATGGTTTGCCCACCCTTGCCTAGCACAATACCGCGATGCCCTTCGCGGCTGACAAAAATAACCAGCTTTATCTCTGCACTACCATCCTCACGCTCTTCCCAGCTCTCGCACTCCACCGTCATCTGATAGGGCAATTCCTGATGCAAATTCAGAAACAGCTTTTCCCGCATAATCTCTGCTGCCATTAGGCGCATAGGCAAGTCTGAAAGATCCTCCGGATCATATAAAAAGGGGCTTTCGGGCATTTTGCTTGCCAGCCAGCGACGCACATCATCCACCCCTTCACCAGAGGTAGCAGATATCATGAAAATCTTTTCGAAATCATAAAGCTCTGACAGCTCTTTGGTACGTGCCAAATAATGCTCTGTTTGTGTTAAATCTGTTTTATTCAGAATAAGCGATGCACGTGCACCAGTTTCTTTTAAATTTTTGATGATAGCCAGCGTATCTTCATCTATTTTCTTACGCGCACAATCATGCAGGAGCAACAGCACATCGCCATCATCTGCACCCTGCCAAGCGGCGCTGACCATTGCCCTATCAAGCCGTCTTTTCGGCGTAAAAATACCGGGCGTATCCACGAAAATAATTTGCGTGTTAGCCTCCATCGCAATACCGCGTACTCGGCTTCGCGTAGTTTGTACCTTTGGCGTTACAATCGATATTTTATGCCCAACCATCGCGTTCATCAATGTTGATTTACCAGCGTTTGGCGCACCTATGAGGGCTGCAAATCCAGCCCGTGTCGGCGCTTGGGAAGAAGAGGTGTTTTGGTCTGCCTGTTGTTTATCTGTCATTCATTTATGCCTTATCTTGGCGAATATGCGTTTTAAGAAAAGCAGCGGCGGCTTCCCGTTCTGCTATTTTGCGCGACCGGCCTAACCCTGTCTGTGGTGAAAAGCCCTTCAAAGATACCTCAATACAAAAATTCGGTTCATGGTCGCTGCCACTTTGGCCAACCAATTTATAAGATGGCAGCCCTAGTTTTTGGGCAGCCGCCCATTCTTGAAGGGCTGATTTCGGGTTTTCGGACACATTATCTGGCGCGGCTTCACTGACCTGCCAATGCGCTTTAATAAAGGCCGCTGCTGCCTCAAGCCCCCCATCTAGATAGATAGCAGCTATTAAAGCCTCTATCATATCCGCCTGCACGGATGCGCGCTCGCTAAGATTAGCCGCACCTTTTTCATGTATCAGGCACTGTTGCAGACCCAGTTTGGTACAAATGCTTGCCAGATATTCTTTGCGTGCTAGCGCATGAAACCGGGTTGTTAACTCGCCCTGATCAGCATCTGGAAAAGCGCGGTAAAGCCAGTCACTTAAAACCAATGCCAGGATGCGATCACCGAAAAATTCTAGCCGCTCATAGCTCTGGCTTGGAAGGGGCGCAGCACTCGAATGCATAAGCGCTGACCAAAGCAGGATTTTATCGCTGAATTCATAGCCTGTCAGGCCTTCAGCCAGTAGCATTTCTGGCTGATTATCTGCTGATTGGGCATATTGTGCCCTGTTGTCAGAATCTGTCACGAAGCCGAGACGCACCTTTCTATTTTTTCAAGATATGCCGCTAAAGATACGGCTTATTCTAATCGAAAATGGCCATTTCCATATTTCCCAGAAACGGGCATCACCGCCATGGCTGAAAAACAAAAACTCCGCCCGACCGATAAAATTTTCAAACGGCACAAAGCCAACACTAGAAGAGCGACTATCGCGTGAGTTATCGCGGTTGTCTCCCATCATAAAATAATGTCCGTCCGGTACGGTAAATTCAGGCGTGTTGTCAAAAACCTGATTATCACTGACTTCCTGAATAATATGGCGGTGCCCATCTGGAAAAACTTCCTCATAGCGCTGGGTAACAAGCGAAGATTGCCCAGAAGTAATATTGCCATTACCTACCAAGCGCCGTTCCACAGCCTGACCATTAATATGCAAAATCCCGCGTTTTACCTGTATTCTATCGCCGGGCAAGCCAACCACGCGCTTGATATAATCCACCGATACATTTGAGGGCAGCCGAAACACAGCCACATCCCCGCGCTCTGGCGTGCTTGCCATCACCCGGTTGGATATTGGCGCCGCACTAAAGGGGAAGGAATGGCGTGAATAGCCATAACTAAATTTAGAAACAAACAGATAGTCCCCTACCAGCAAGGTGGGTATCATTGACCCGGACGGAATATTAAACGGCTCGGCGATAACCGACCTAAAACTAATAGCAATAAGACCTGCTATAAAAAGCGTTTTAATGGTATCTAGCCATCCTGATTTGTCCTGTGCCTTATCACTTGATTTCATTAAGAGCTACCGCCTATATCCTTTTCATCGCCCTATGCTTTAAGCACAAAAGCGCGTCTTGTATCAAGCATTGCCTTTAAGCTGTAGCAGTATTTGTGCGTCTATTCATTGTGATGGCTCTGCAGAGAGTACCACAAAGGCTGATGAATAGGGTGGCTCGTCACTAATAGAGGCAAAAACACGCAAAACATGTCCAGCAGGCAAAAGCGCTTCTGCACCCGCAAGACACGCCCCAGATAATATTAGGTGCGGTGCACCGCTGCTATTACTTAATGTCGCCGCATGATGCCAGCGCATATTCGACTGGTCTGCGCCAGCTAGTGCTTTATACACCGCTTCTTTAACAGCAAATCGGCCAGCAAAATACGCCTCTTTCTGATTTCTTTTTGCTAGCTCTGCCTGTTCTTGTTTGGTCAAGATACGATTTATAAATCGTGTATCAAAACGGTTCAACAGCTCTGCTATCCTGCGTTGGTCGCAGATATCATGCCCGATGCCTAGGATCACACGCGCTTCCTTGCTTCATCCATTAAATTCCGCATCTGGTTTATCGCATCCTCAAGCCCAGTAAAGACCGATGCACCAATTAAGAAATGCCCGATATTCAGCTCTACAATTTCAGGCATGGCCGCAATATCTGAAACCGTCTCAAAAGACAGGCCATGCCCTGCATGCACCTCTAAGCCTAGCGCGTGGGCAAAATGGGCGCCATGGGCAATTCTGCGTGCTTCGTGCTGGCGCCTCTCGCCGGCCGGACTGTCACAGTATCGCCCAGTATGAAGCTCAACAATATCAGCGCCTAACTTTGCTGCTGCTTGCAACTCTTGCTCATCTGCATCCACAAATAGCGACACACGAATACCAGCCTTCTTTAACTGATCAATCATCGGGGCCAATCTTGTTTCTTGACCCGCAACTGCCAGCCCCCCTTCGGTAGTAAGCTCCTCGCGGCGTTCAGGCACGATACAAGCCGCAATAGGGCGCACGCGCAATGCGTTTTCCAGCATTTCTTGTGTCGCTGCCATTTCAAAATTCAGCGGTATATCAATAGCCTGCTTGAGGTCGTTGATATCCTCATCCTTGATGTGCCGCCTATCTTCCCGCAAATGAGCCGTAATCCCATCAGCGCCCGCTTTTTGTGCAAGCAAGGCGGCTGCAACAGGGCTAGGATGGGCACCCCCACGCGCATTGCGCAAGGTTGCTACATGATCGATATTTACGCCGAGGCGAAGATGTTTCAATTTTATATGCTCCATAGCCTGTATCTGGCTGTCAAAAAATCAAAAGAACTTTCAAGTAAACAAAGAAAATTTATGGCTGCTCTGTTTTCTCGCGCATCTGCCTTTTTGCCGCCATTCTACGTGCGCGATGCTGGCGCCAACTAACCACCGCCCAATAGGCAAATGCAAAACTGATAAGCCAGCTTAGTACCCCCATCACCATACCGCCAATGACTAACGGAAAAAAGTGCTGGGCGAACTGACCATAGGTATTTATCCCATCTCCAGTTAAAAACCAGTTATTGAGGCCAATTGTCTCACTCAGATAGAGGCCAGTCTTGTGCAATAGGATAAAAATAAATGGAAACGTCCAAGGATTGCCAACAATAGTTCCTGCCCAAGAGGCAATAACATTGCCGCGGATAAGATAGGCTAGCACCGCTGCAAGCACCAGATGAAACCCTATCAAAGGCGTAAAAGATACGGCCACCCCACAAGCAAATCCAGCCGCAAGCGAATATGGCGTGCCGGGCATGCGTAACACACGCTGTGCCATATAGCTGTATAAACGCGAAAAGCCCTTGCGCGGAAAAATAATTTCACGCAAGCGAGCTCGCCAGCTTAATGGAACACGACGTCTAAACATGCAACACAACTTTGTTAAAATTCGTCAGAAACTATGACGATCTGCGGATTCTATGTATTTATTGGATCTCAATACCGCAACTATAGACTGGATATGTTCCAAATTTTTAACATCAATATCAAGAATAAAGGTAAAGAAATTCAGATTTCTTTCCGTTAACTGAATTTGTGTAATATTACCGGCTTGCTGGCCAATTACCGTGCATAGGGCTGCTAGCGCGCCCGGTTCGTTTAAAATTACCGCACATATCCGCCCAGCATAGCGAGCAAGGTTATTTCGTGGCCATTCCACTTCCAGCCATAATTCTGGTATTTCCACAAACTTGGTCAGGGTCGAACAGCTTTTAGTATGTACTGTAATCCCTTTTCCAGTTGTTACAATGCCTACAATCCGGTCACCGGGAAGTGGATGACAGCATTTAGCGAGATGCACTGCCAGCCCTTCATAAGAGCTATCCATTGAAAATACAGGCTGCGGCAGGGCTTCAGCACTGCGCTTGCGCCCGCTTTTATCTTCTTTTTTAGCCAACGCCTGTTCTGGATGCAAATGCTCAAACAGATCTCGGGTCTTCAGCCGCTGTTCTGCAATTTGCACATAAAGCTCATCAATAGTTGAAAGATTGAAAGCAGGTAAAGCCGTGCGGATTAACCCCTCATCAAAGGGGGTTTTGCGGAAACGATATTCACGCTCTAATAACGCTTTACCGACACGGCCAAATTCATTTTGCTTTTGCAAGCGGATAAATCGTTTGATAGCAGACTTGGCGCGGCCGGTAATGGCATAATCTTCCCATTCGCCTTTTGGCTTAGCGTCCTTATCGGTCAGAACTTTCACTTGGTCGCCATTTACAAGCTCGGTGGTTAGCTGGCGCCGCTTTTCATTAATCATCACCCCGACGCATTTATCCCCCACATCTGTATGCACCGCATAGGCAAAATCAATTGCCGTTGCCCCTTTGGGTAGGCCTATTAAGTCGCCCTTTGGGGTAAAACAGAACACTTGATCCTTATACATCTCAAGCTTGGTGTTTTCCAAAAACTCGGTTGGCTCATCATTTAACTCTAGCAAGGAGACGAGTTCACGTGCCCACCGAAAAGTTTCTAGCTTTTCAACCTGTTCAGCCGTGCCGCCATCTTCTGCTTGCTTATAGCTCCAATGCGCTGCAACCCCCCGCTCTGCTTTATCATCCATATCCGCTGTTCGGATTTGAATTTCAATCTTTTGCTTTAACGGGCCAATAACCCCAGTATGAAGCGAGCGATAACCATTTGCTTTGGGGGTGGAGATATAATCTTTAAATCGGCCCATAACAACCGGGAAATGGGTATGGATAATCCCCAACACCTGATAACAAGCCACACTATCTGGTACAATGATGCGAAACGCCATCACATCTGCCAGCTGCTCCATAGTGACGTTTTTTACCTTCATCTTGCGCGAGATGGAATAAGGTGTCTTGCGCCTCCCCGTTACCTCACAGTCAATATCATGCGTTTGAATAAGGCGCTTTAATTCAGCACAGATATCTGGAACGACCTGCTCTGTTTCAATGGCTAGAAAATCAAGACGGCTAACGATAGATTCCCGCAATTCTGGCTGTAGCTCCTGAAAAGCGAGGTCTTCCAGCTCTTGCTGGAAACGGGTAATACCCATACGCTCGGCCAAGGGCGCATAAATTTCCATTGTTTCATTAGCGATGCGCCAACGCCGTTCATCTTTTTTAACGGCGCCTAGGGTTTGCATATTATGCGTGCGGTCAGCAAGCTTGACCAGCAATACCCGTATGTCGCGGCCGACAGCCAACACAAATTTACGAAAATTCTCAGCTTGTTTGGTGTCGATAGATTTCAGCTCAATCTGGCTAAGCTTGGTTACGCCATTTACCAGCTCAGCAACGTCGCCGCCAAATGCCTTCGCTAATATCTCGAGGCTAACATCACAATCTTCAACCGTATCATGCAGCAATGCCGTGATAAGCGTGTCATTATCAAGCTTCATTTCGGCTAGCAAGCTAGCCACAGCTATGGGATGGGTAAAATAGGGAATACCGCTATCGCGTCTTTGCCCTGCATGGGCGTCGCGTCCAAATTCAAAGGCGCGGTGCAGGCGGGCAAGCCCATCTGCACCTAAATATTGAGAGGCCGCATCAACAAGTGTCTGGTAACCGGCGCTAACAGGGTCGGTTTCATCTAATTTCTGATTGGATATAGTACCCTGCGGCATTCTCTAATATCTGTTTTATGTGCTTTTCAGGCGGTGAATATAGTGTCCGCTAATCAGCTATCATCGTCAAGCGATGCAATATCTACATCTTCAAAGCCAGTGGCATCTAGCTCTGCGCCTGTGCCAATTTGCATGCCCGTATCTTCCATATTATCGATGCTGTTCAGCCCGATCATATTTGACATATCTTCTTCAGCTGTAGCCGCAGCCTCATCAGGAGTGCTGGTCTCTTCTTCACGCTCATTCAAGCGTTGTAGAGAGCGAACGATCCGCTCTTCAATGTGAACAATGTCGATAGTTTCGTCAGCGATTTCACGCAAAGCAACCACAGGATTTTTATCTTCATCCCGGTCAATGGTTAGTAATTCACCCTTTTGGATATTACGGGCACGCTGAGCGGCGGTCAAAACCAGATCAAAACGGTTGGGAATTTTGTCGATGCAATCTTCAACGGTGACGCGGGCCATAGAGCTCGTCTCCTTCTAGTGCTAGCTAAATCGTCTGAAAAGAAGGTTTGTATTAGCTGAAAATACGCTTAAATTCAAGATAAAATACACATTCAAAGAGTTTAAAGTGGTAAGCACTCTTGCGTGCCCTCGGGGCTGGCTAAAAAATTCTGGTATAGCGTATCTATTACTAACCCGTTTTCAGGGTGACGGAAATCAGCTGCAATCTCCATTAGCGGGCGCAAAACAAAGGCGCGTTCATGCAAGCGTGGATGGGGTATTTCAAGTTGCGCGTCTGCTATTACTTGCCTGCCAAAGAATAGGATATCGATATCCAGCACCCTTGCCGCGTTACGAACCGAACGCACGCGCCCAAATCTTGCTTCGATTTTATTGACCTCCCGCAGCAATTCATGCGGTGTTTTATCGCTTGCAACGCCCAATACTGCATTTAAAAAATCAGGCTGGTCAGATACGGGCACTGGGGCTGTACGGTACCAACCAGACCGCTGTATAATGGGGGCGACTTCCTCAATTTGCGCAATAGCCGCTTCTAGAGCTTCTAGCAAATTATCATAGCCATCTGGCACCAGATTAGCCCCGATACCTAAATATGCGCTTACCTCATGCATGAGAGAACTGCCCCATTTCATTTAACCTGTTTTTCGCGTTTCAAGCGGTGCCGCAAATTATCTTTAAAAATACAGATAGCTAAAAAGTAACTTCACAACGCCTAATAATGCCCATGATAATGATCATGATAATGCCCGTAATAATGCCCTTGCGATACTGCCAGAGAAATAGGCTAGATACTAGACAAGTCGGAAAAAAACAGCTAGAAATAATCCTACAACCAATTGATGAAATTTTGTTTTTTTTACCTCATAGTTATTATTTTTTTAAGGCCTTTTTAAAATGCATTTACCAGAACGCTCCGCTTTATTTATTGATGGCTCAAATTTTCACGCCACTACTAAACTGCTAAATCTAGATATTGACTATCTTAGGCTTCTTGATTTTTTCAAACAAAAAGAGCGTGTTATACGCGCCTATTACTATACAGCTTTACCTGATCCATCTGAGCAATCCCATTTGCGCAAGCTGATCGATTTCCTTGATTATAATGGCTACACTATCGTCAGTAAGCTGACTCGTGAATATGTTAATCAATTAACTGGCGAGAAGCGTACCAAAGGCAATATGGATATGGAGCTTGCCTTGGATATGTTAAAACTCTCTCCTTATATCGATCATGCTTATCTGTTTTCAGGGGATGGTGATTTCTGCCGCCTATTGGAAGAGGTGCAAGATAGAGGGGTTCGGGTAACCGTCGTATCGTCGATGCGCACCCAGCCAAATATGGTCTCAGACGCCTTACGCCGTAAAGCAGATAATTTTCTAGAACTTGGTGATATTTTTGCTGAATTTGAACGTCAATAGCTGGTCTTTTCATGCCGTCCTCTCAACTTGATTTTATCGCCCCAAAAGGGTGCCGAAAATGCCAGCGTCTGGCAGATTTCATTGACAGTCACCGGGAAAAACATCCCGAATGGCATAATGGGCCTGTCCCGTCCTTTGGTTCCATAGATGCGCCTATCCTGATTTTAGGGCTAGCACCCGGTCTGCGCGGGGCGAACGCTACTGGCCGTCCCTTTACTGGCGATTTTGCAGGCAAGGTTTTATATGACGCTTTGCTTAAAATTGGATTGGCAAGCGGGAGGTATGACGCGCATATTGAGGATAGCCTTCACTTAAATCATGTCAGGATTGCGAATGCGGTTAGATGTGTGCCGCCGCAAAACAAACCAATTGCCGCAGAAATTGCGATGTGTCGGCCCTATTTATCCGATGAATTGGCGAGGATGAAAAATTTGAAGGCTATTTTTGTTTTAGGACGTATCGCGCATGAAACAGTGCTGCGCCATTTTAGCTTGAAATTAGCGGATTATGCGTTTTCCCATGATAATGAGCTGAGCCTGCCAAATGGATTAAAACTCATCAGCTCTTATCATTGCTCGCGCTATAATGTGCAGACTAATCGGCTAACAATAGAAATGTTTGATAAGGTCTGCCAACGCCTGAAAGCCTTTACCTGAAAGCGCTTATTTACGCGCAATCTCTATCAGCCACCCTTTAGCAGGCGGTTTTTCTGTCGTGACCAGTCTCTATCGCGCTCTGCCTGCCTTTTATCTGCTTTTTTCTTGCCTCTAGCGATCCCTATCTGGATTTTAACCAACCCGCGATCATTAAAATAAAGAGAAAGCGGCACAAGCGTTACCCCTTCGCGCCGGATCATGCCCAGCAGTTTATTACGCTCTTTATGGTTAACCAGTAATTCGCGGACACGTTTAGGTTCATGGTTATCCCGCGCGGCTGGATAGACCTGAATATTGGCATTAAACAGCACCAGCCTACCTCTATTTTCACCAGCATAGCTCTCGGCAATACTAGCGCGGCCAAGGCGCAGGGATTTAACCTCGCTTCCCCTCAGGATAAGTCCTGCTTCCAGCGTATCTTCTATCAGATAATCGTGGCGGGCTTTACGATTTTCAGCAATGCGCCCTGTAGTGATGGCCATCAGATGCCCTTCAAAAGGTCAGTAATGATTTTATAGCTTAAGCTGCGCTTTACAAACCCTATAACAGCTCTGCCGCTTTTAATGCCGCTTCAACTGCGCGCTTTGAGCTATCTTCTATTTCAACAAGCGGCTTACGTGTGGTAGCGCCAGCTATTCCCAAAAGTGAGGCCGCATATTTTACTGGGCCCGGGCTTGCTTCACAGAAAAGAGCCGTATGTAACGGCATTAATTTCTGATGGAGTTCTAGGGCGCGTGCCGGATCGTTCCCTATCACCCATGCACGATGTAGCTCCGAGCATAAAGCGGGTGCTACATTGCTCACCACAGAAATACACCCATGACCACCAGCCGCCAGATAGGGCAGCACCGTAGCATCTTCGCCTGAGAGTTGACAAAAGCCCTCCCCTATCAGGGATTTTAGCTTTGTTGGGCGCGAGCAGTCTGCTGTTGCATCCTTCACACCTGCAATATTAGGATGCGCGGCAAGCTCTGCCATCAGCTCATCTGAGACCTGAACAATGGAACGCCCCGGAATATCATAGATAATTAACGGTATGGAAATAGCCTCTGCAACGCTGGTGAAATGTGCCTTTAGACCAGCTTGTGTTGGCTTGTTATAATAAGGGGAGACAACCAAAGCCGCATCTGCCCCTACCTTTTGGGCATGCTGGGCTAACCGTACAGACTCTGCGGTGCTGTTAGAGCCCGCACCAGCGATAATCGGCACGCGCCCATTATTCACTTTAACGCAAATCTCAACAACGCGATCATGCTCTTGATGGCTCAAGGTGGGCGACTCGCCAGTTGTACCAACAGGTACCAGACCATCTGTTCCCTGCTCTATCTGCCAGTCTACAAGCGCCTCAAAACGTGCTTCATCAAGCGAGCCATCGTCTTTAAACGGGGTGATAAGGGCCGTGTAAGAGCCAGCGAAAGGTAAATCTGGATAGAGGCTAGACATCAAAATTGCTCATTATCTAAAAAAGGGTTTCCAGCGCAGCTCAAAAAATGCGCTAAGCTAAAGTGTAGATGAAAATAACAAATTCCTGCAGGAAAACAAGATTTGCGTTGATGCGCACCTGATTTTATTGTCATTAGAAGAAAACAAACCCGCACCTAACCACGCAGGAAAGACAAAGCAACTATGGTATCTACACAGATTATTCGGCAAGCACAGACACGCATTCAGGATATCATTACCCCGACCCCGCTTCTAAGTTCTGATAGGCTCAACCGCCAATTACCCTTCGATGTGCATATTAAGGCAGAATGTTTACAACGCACAGGCTCGTTTAAATTTCGCGGGGCATGTAATGCTGTTTTTTCGCTTACCCAGCCCGGTCAACCTGTTATCGCCTTTTCTAGCGGCAATCATGCACAGGCCGTGGCGCTCGCTGCCTTACTTAGTGGGCGCAAAGCCACCATCATTATGCCAGAGGATGCCCCGCAGGCTAAAATTGACGGCACCCGCGCCTATTCAGCAGAGGTGGTGCTATATGACCGCTATTCTGAAAGCCGCGAAGAGATTGGCAAGAAGCTAGCGTCTGAGCAAGGGGCTGAGCTTATTCGGCCCTATGATGATGCGCGTGTAATAGCTGGGCAAGGCACTGCAGGACTTGAAATAGCTGCCCAAGCAAAGGCCGCAGGTTTTACCCCAGATAGTTTTATTTGTTGCTGCGGCGGTGGCGGACTTATGGCTGGCAGTGCTACCGCGCTACATGATGCCTTTCCGAACACCCATCTCTACACTGCTGAGCCTGCCGATTTTGATGATATGGCGCGTTCTCTTGCCAGCGGTAAACGCCAGCAAAATGATGTATCTGCCCGCTCTATATGTGATGCGATTGTTACGCCAACACCGGGCGAGATCACCTTTCCGATTATAGCCTCCCTTGCCCGCGCTGGCCTTAGCGTCAGTGATGAGGAAGCTTTGCAGGCCATGCGCATTGGCTGGGATTATTTCAAACTTACCATCGAGCCGGGCGGTGCTGTAGCTCTTGCGGCTGCACTGTCAGATGCGTTTCTTGCCCATCTTGAAGAGACCGAAACAGATCACCATAAAGGCACCCGCCGCCAGATTGTTGTGATGGCCTCTGGCGGCAATTGTGATAGCGATATGTTTCTGCGGGCGCTAAATAGCAGAACCCGCTACTAGCTGCGCATTCGGCTGGAATTGCTGTCAAACAGGGGCTGTTTCTGCATCCGCGCATCCAGCATTTCAGCAAATAATTCTACGCTCCAACCGTCTGGCTCATCGGCAAGCTCAGCTCTAACATATCCCATGGCAACAGAACTATCGGACGCATGGGCAAAACCGCCTGAAGTAACAAACCCTGCTACCTCACCATTATGGAATAACGGCTCATCGCCAATAACATCAGCATTGCTAGCCTCAATGACAAAGCTCCGCAGCCGATAAGTACCCGCGCCATTATCGCGCGCCGTTATCGCTGCCTCCTTACCGATAAAATCAGCATCCTTTGAAAAAGCACAGAAACTATCTAATCCTGTTTCATGCGGGTAATAGACAGGACGGAATTCACGCCCCCAACTGCCAAAATTCTTTTCCAGCCGCAGGGCATTCAATGCCCGGCTACCAAACAGCGTAATATCAAACTCTGCCCCTGCCGCCAAAATATCGGTAAATAGCCGTCTTTGATATTCTGGACGCACCCAAATTTCATATCCCAGATCGCCAGTATAGCTCACCCGGCCAACCAAGGCCGGCACCATACCTAAATCCATTGCGTCTATAGACATAAATCCAAAATTCTCGTGACTGACATCGGTGCGCGTTAGTTTTTGCAGTACCGCCCGTGCATTTGGCCCAGCAATACTCAATCCTGTTAATCCTAATCCTTCAGGGTTGATAGTGAGCGAGCCATCTTCTGGCAAATTCTGGGTAAACCAGCGCATATGGTAACTTTCAGCCAGACCAGAGCCAACAATAAAGAAGCTATCCTCATCAAGGCGTGCAAGCGAGAAATCACCAATAACGCGGCCATCTTCTTTCAGCATGGGTGCAAGCGTCATTCTGCCGATAGCTGGCAGTTTACACGCCAGCATTTTGTCCAGCCAGTTCGCTGCGCCCGGCCCTTCGACGCTATATTTTGCAAAGTTTGAGATTTCCGTTAGCCCAACAGATGCGCGTACCGCCCTAGCTTCGGCGCCAACATATTCAAAATCTGTTGACCGGCGCCATGAAAATTCATCCCGCTGCCCTTCTGGTGCAAACCATAGAGGCACTTCCAGCCCAAAGCTGGCCCCAAATTGCGCCCCTTTTTCCTGTAACAGATCATAAATTGGTGTGGTTAACAGTGGACGGGCAGCCTGTAGCTCTTCATTCGGATAACGGATAGAAAAGCGGCGCGAATAATTCTCGCGCACCCGCGCGTTCGTGAAGGCCATATTAGCATAATCACCGAACCTACTGACATCCATTGCCCATACATCAAAGCCCGGATCGCCATTTACAATCCAGTTTGACAGGGCCAGACCAACCCCGCCACCTTGCGAGAACCCTGCCATCACTGCACAAGCAGACCAATAATTCGTCATCCCCTCAATAGGGCCGACCAGCGGATTGCCATCAGGGGCAAAGGTGAAAGGCCCGTTAATAATCTTGCGAATACCGGCATTCTCAAACGCTGGAAAATGTTGAAAGCCAACCTCTAAAGATGGGGCAATACGGTCAATATCAGGCTCTAGCAATTCATGCCCAAATGACCATGGTGTTTCATGTTCAGACCAAGGCCGGCAGGCTTTCTCGTAAGTGCCCATCAGCATCCCGCCACGTTCTTGACGCAAATAAAGCTCACCATCGAAATCGACGGCATGCAGCATTTCAATGCCTTCCTTTTCGTTAAACGCAGCGACTTCTGGCATATCTTCAGTCAAGAGATACATATGTTCCATTGCCAATACAGGAAGTTCTAGCCCAACCATGCGGCCAATTTCACGTGCCCACAAGCCGCCTGCATTAACCACATGTTCTGCGCGTATCATCCCTTTGTTGGTGTCGATATGCCAAGTGCCATCTGGCGCTTGCGAGAGGCTTTCAACTTTAGTTTGCGTTTCCACCGTAGCGCCATTTTTGCGTGCTGCTTTGGCATAGGCATGGGTGACGCCATAAGGGTCGCAATGCCCCTCAATAGGGTCGTATAATGCGCCTACAAACTGTGAGGGATCAAGCAACGGCATTAATTCTGCCGCCCGATCAGGGGTAATTATCTCCAGCTCATCCATGCCTAGATATTTACCTTTGGCATAGACCCCCTTTAACCAGTCAAAACGCTCTTGGGTGGCCGCCAGCATCACCCCGCCCGTCATATGCAAGCCGATATCCTGACCAGATAATTCTTCAATTTCCTTATATAGGCCAATCGTATATTGCTGAAGCTTGGCCACATTGGGATCCCCATTAATGGTATGCATCCCGCCCGCTGCGTGCCAAGTGGAACCAGAAGTCAGGTCAGACCGCTCCAGCAACATGACATCGCTCCAGCCATGTTTGGTTAAATGGTACAAAATAGACGCACCCACAACGCCGCCGCCAATAACCACTACTCTTGCCTGATCTTGCATAATTATTCCCTCTTTTTTCCTAAATCGCCTTTTTTTAAATTGTAGCTTCTTGGCGGATATTTCCTAGTATTTTAACAGCCAAAGATGTTTTATTATTCCGCTTTTTAATAGTCGGTTGGAGCCCCACCTTCCTCTACGCGTCGGGCAACAAACCCTTCAAGCTCCTCTTTAATTCCGGGATCTATTTCCGGCGGTTGATGCTCATCAAGGATTCGCTTGCAAGCGGTAGCTGCTCTGTCATGAGTCCAGACAGCGCCAGCCTCTTCCCAATTTTCATAGTTAGACCAGTCTGACAGAAAAGGGCTATAAAACGCTGTTTTATAACGTCTTTGCGTGTGATCACATCCAAAGAAATGTCCATCTGGCCCAACGTCTTTGATCGCCTGTACCCCTAACGCGTCTGGGCTAAACTCAAGCGGCTGTTGGATATAGATTACCTGTTGTAGCATCTCGCAATCCATAACGAATTTTTCTAAACTTGCGGATAGCCCGCCTTCCAGCCAGCCTGCTGCATGATAGACCAAATTAGAGTGCCCAGACAGAGAGCCTTGCAAAGAAAAAGCAGACTCCCATACCGCCTGGCCATCTGGGACATTCGCAGCATTGGCGTTTGAGGTGCGCATAGGTACATTATAAAACCGCGCCATCTGCCCTGATATCTGCATCGCACGAATATATTCAGGCGTTCCAAAAGCAGGTGCGCCTGATTTCATATCTACATTGCTGGTAAAAGCGCCATAGACAACAGGCGTTCCCGGGTGGATATATTGCAACAATGCTATCGCAGCCAGCACCTCAGCATTTTGCTGAACAATTGCCCCCACAATTGTTACGGGTGCCATCGCCCCTGCTAGGGTAAAGGGCGTTATCACAACCGGCTGTTTGCGTGCGGCAAGACGCATAGCCCCGTCCAGCATGGGATAGTCATGTTTTAAAGGGGAAGAAGAATTGATATTCGTAAACATGCGCGGGGTGGCATCAAACTCCGCATGGCTTAGACCAGCCGCAATGCGCGTCATCTCTATTACATCTTCTATACGCTCCATACCAAGGGAATAGCCATGAATTACCTTATCCGTATAGACCAGCATGTCACGGGTTGCATGAAGATGCCGGACAGAGGCATGTAAATCCATCGGCTCAACAGGATAGCCAACAATGGCATGAATACAATTAAAGGCTTGCGATAGATGCAGAAAATTGCGGAAATCTTCTCTGGTTCCCATCCGTCTGCCCGTTTCGCTATCCAATATATTAGGCGGTGAGGCCACTTGCCCAAAATGAAAATGCCCGTCACCAAGGATAATTTTATGGTTTGGGTTTCGCGGGGTAACGGTAAAGCTAGAAGGGGCATGACGAGCCATTTCCATCACCCAATTTCTGTCCATCTTTACATTCATATCGCTGCGATCAATATTGCAGCCCGCACGTTCCAAATGGTCAAGGGCGGTTTCATTCAGAAAGCGGATGCCAATCTTCTCAACCACATCTAAACTTGCTTCATGAATAGCTTCAATTTGATCTGCGGATAGTGGCTCGGTTGGTTTGTCGAAATAGCGCGGGTTTTGCCACGGCAATTGTCCGTCTAGCAATTTTCGAGGGCCATCTTCCCCTGATTTCGCCCTGCCTGCGCTACGTCGTGCCATTCCCCCCCCTTTTTCTTTACGCCTATAAACGCAAATACCCTATAAACAGGCTATGGGGGCTGACCTGCATCAATATCTTAAACCTGACATCTACTTGTTCCATACCGCCACTTCATGCCTATCCCTGATTAAGCTGTGATAGCACAGCAGAAACAAGCTGATTTGCAAGGCGTCAATATTCTCTATTTAGCCCATGCAGAGAGGCCTCTTTGCAGGAGATTATCGCCTTTTTATCCCCCTTTGGGGTTGTCTGCCTGCCCCTTTATGACATTTTATGTATCAGGCGTTTGCCTCAAACAACACAGCCTTACAAAGAGCCTTGATATATGAAAGCTGCGGTCACGAAATGTATTTGGATACGCCACGCCCCATCTTGGCGGCCAGACGGGCATGTGCCAGCCCATGACCCCGATATTGTCCCTGATGCTGCATCTGCCGCGGCCCTCGCCCAGATGTTACCAGATGATGCGTATTGGCATATTAGCCCGTTAAGGCGCTGTCAGCAGACAGCTGCACAAATCGAAGATATTTTGGTTCAGTGTGACCGGCCAACTCCAAGGGAAAAAACCATAGAACATCAGATAATTGAACAGGATTTAGGGAAATGGGCAGGCGCCAAACTGAAAGATGTTTGGGCAGAATTAGCCGATGCCCCGCGCCATAATTTCTCTTTTCAAACGGCTGAACTTGTCCCCCCTGATGGCGAGAGTTTTGCAGTGCAATATGAACGCATTGCACTCTTTTTAAAGAATTTTTCAGATAAAATGTCAGAGGCTGAAAAGGCGCGTGCGCATATCTTTTTTGCCCATGCCCATACTATTCGTGCCGTGATAGCCTATTGTTTAGACCTGTCGCTAGAACGCGCATTATCTATCCAGATTGGCAATTATAGTCAGACGATTTTCAACTTTCTGCCGCACCAACACGCACAGCATGTTGGCGGGCAATGGCAGGTAGAAGCCTTAAATCTGCCCGCATTACCACGCCCCCATTAACACGCCCGCATTAGGGCTGATGATTTTGCCTAAGATGCGTTTGTTTAAATTGCTGGCCTAAGACGCCTCATTCAAGTCTCTTGTCCCTCTAGGGTCTACCCAGCCTATCGTGCCATCATTGCGCAGATGCACCATATTCAGCCCCATATGTCCTGAATTGCGGAAGAGCAGACAATTATCACCGCTTAATTCCAAACGCATTACCGCCTGCTCCACGCTTAGGCTTTCTACCTCATAGGAAAGCTCAGCAATAATTGGCAAGCTGTCATCTTCTTGTTCTGCATCCTTAACACTGGCGTTATCATGCCCGTTTGCGAGGTCTAGCTGGGTGGCAGCCGCGTAAATTGACATAGGCGCAGAAATAATATCATTTGGAACTTCTGCCTGTTGACGATGGTTTTTCAGCCTTCTTTTGTGGCGACGCAAACGTTTTTCGGCATGTTGGCCAGCATCCTCTAGCGCAGCATGCGCGTCTCTTGCAAAACCACTCGCCTCAAGCTCAATACGGCGCGTTAGATTCATTCGAATACGGACATAAAACCCGCCATCTGTCTTTTCCAAAGTGACATTTGCACTGACAGCGGGGGTAAAATATTTTTCAACAATATGCTCTATCAGCTCGCGGCTTCGTTCCTGAAAAGCGGCGCCTGTATCCATATTTTGTCCGGAAACGTTGATTATCATTTATGTTGCTCCTCTGTCTGACATTAAAATCGTCAGATGACATGGCCACAACACATATTCTTGACAACACTAGCAAAAAAACCTGCTGGCCTGAAGCTAGCGAGAAGAAGATGGCATGTCCCATTGCCATCAGATCACCTTTTACTCTGGCAGTATTTTATGATGCTGGCAACCCCGTCAAAAAGATAAGCCTATTGCAGTACGCGCCTTTATGTTTCCAACTTTTGGCATCTAAAGCCGATAGATAGGCGGCCATCGGTAATATTATCAACCCCATGAAGCGGCCGCATTTTAGGCTGGGGCAAATATTTCAGTCCTGGCGCCGCTAGCAGCACCAAACGGCCAGGACTATCGTCAATTATCTGCCTGTCAGAACCGTCCCTCTCTGTGCAGGTAAATAGCTGTGATTTCCCTGAAAGTGTGATAATGAAAACCAAATTACGATAGCTTAGCGCATCTTTATGCACGCCAATACCAGCAGAATTTTTCGGGTAACGCTGGACAGCAAAATCATTTATGACAAGCGGCGCTTCAAAAAGCTTTGGCTGGCGGTGCGATAAGCTAGCGCTGAGCCGCTCTAGACCCCTTGCAAGATTATTAAACACCCCGCTCATAGGCGCCGGAAAACAGATATCAAAATCCTGATGCACATTTTGGCCAGCTCTTGAACGCGCTTTGCGAAAAGTAAGTTTCCCTGCCGCATCTTTTAGCGCGCGCATCTCTTCTGCGGTAAAAAACTCAGGATTGGCAAAGGGCTGATGTGCAAGGGCGTGTACCGCGTCATCAAATAGGGCTTGACGCCCATCAAATGAAAATGGCGGCAATACAGACATATCTTCCCTCACGCTTTTGAAGCAAACGCAGCGCCAATATCTTTATTCTGCTGCGGTAAAAACTCAACGGATGATTTGCATTTTGCACAAACCAAACCAGCGCTGCGGCGATGCCGTTCAGTCTCAAAACACCCCTTTGGGCAGCGCATAAGCCAACGTGCTTTAGAAAAATTAAGCGTATGGCATCTGGCCGCTGTACAGCCAATCTCCCGCGCTTTCTGCCGCCACACCGCATCATGCCCATGACCGGGCCCAACCAGCGCATGCGCAATTTCGTGCAAAATCGTATCCTTAATATGCTCAGGATCTGCATAACGGGCATAATGGCGAGAGAGCGAAAGTATTTTGCGGTTATAATCACAAAGGCCAGCACGCCTACGCGCATGATCAAACTGGATCGTCCAGCCAGACAGGCCATGCCTCTCCATTAATTCATACCCTTGATTAAGGACTGCCTGCAAAGGGCGTTCGTCATTTTTTGACTGTTTTTCAGCACGCTGCTTTTTTAGGTTTTTTCTCTTCTGCGTTACATTCTTTTTAGCCGTAGGCGGGGAAAACAGCGAAAACATGACTAGCCTTCTATCCCTTTCAGCGAGCCTTTCGCTGGATTATTGACCTTCACGCCAAACTGACAGGCAATATCAAACAGCCCATACGTCAATGATTCAGCAAAGCTAGAAGGCAGCATTAACAGGTATCTATCCTCACTCACCTTTAAGATATGCACCCCAACATGATGCATGGCTGTAGCCATGAACTGGCCATCTGGGCAGGATAAATCTACCGCAGCTTGGCGATTTATAAGCGTTCCGGCCTCTGGCCCTGTAACCAGCAAGCAAAGCTTGGAGGCAGATATATCAAGCGGATAATATTTATCCATACTCGCGGGTAGATCTGCCAGCATTGGTTTTTCAGTCACCAGCCATAATTTACCTAGCTCAGGGCGCAAACATAGACATCCCTTTTCACGGCAAGAAGACGCAGGGTCTGGCATAGATGGCACAGAGAATTGTCGTTTAAGCATCGCTTTTGCCGCTGTTTTCTGCTCTGGGAAAAAGGCAAATTGCGTTATGGTGAAGCCCTGAATTTCCGTGAATTCAACTTTTGGCTTGCCGCCTTTTTTGCCATGCCGCCCTACCGATAGCCGCCCCAAACTCTCTGCAGGCTTTGTTAATCTCTCAGCCATGCTGGCGATCTCCTTTGGCATCGAACATATGCGGGCTGACAATTTCAGCTTCGATAAAATTATCGCGCACAGGATCAGCAACCATAATGGTTTTTCCCTGCCATGCTTGTGCACCGCCAGCAACAAAGCCCAACCCTATCCAATGACCTATGGCAGGAGAATGGGTGACCGCAGTAACCCAGCCTTCCCCAAAACCAGACACCGCGTCTGGTGCGCATAATATTGCCCCAGCGGAAAACTTACGGGTTCGGTCTTTGGGATAGATACCTACTAATTGCGGGCGTCTTTCATCCTGCAAGCTAGGGCGTTGGCGCAAAACAGAACCAATAAAGGGCTTTGTTTTTGAGGCCATTCGTCCAAATCCAGCATCCTCTAGCGTCACCCGTCCATCTAATTCTGCCGCGGTGACATGGCCTTTTTCAATCCGAAGGGCGCCAAGCGCTTCCATGCCATATAAACAACCACCTGTCTGTTCAATCCGGTGGGCAAGCGAAGACCAAATCTGGGCACCACTATCAGCAGGGACATAAATTTCAAAGGCACGCTCCCCTGAAAAAGAAATACGCGCAATGCGGCAGGCAATATCGCGCTTGCCATGGCGCAGCGTTATTTCCACCACCCCCATAAATGGAAAGGCTTCATCTGACCAATTGAGTTGCGGGAATTCAGCTGCCAAAACTTCACGCGCATATGGGCCAGCGACCGCCATTCCGGCCCATTGATCTGTTACCGAAGTTACATGCACCCTTAAATCTGTCCAGCGTCGTTGCAAAAGCTCTTCCAAGAACAGCATCACTGGCGCCGCTTGTGCCGTCGTGGTGGTCATAAAGTAATCATCTTCTGCCAGCCGCCAGGTTGTACCATCATCCAATACCATCCCGTCATCACGAAGCATAATACCGTAACGCGCCTTGCCTATGGCCAATTTGGCGAAGGGATTAACATAAATTCGGTTTAAAAATTCAGTGGCATCTGGCCCCTGCACCGCGATTTTACCCAAAGTAGACACATCTACCATAGCTACATTCTGGCGGGTAGTTGCGGCTTCACGCACATAGGCATCATCAATAGTCTCATCACCGCGCGGGTAATACCATGCACGCTTCCATGCGCCGGCATCTGTCATTACTGCACCCGCAGCAAGATGCGTATGATGCATTGGTGTTCGCCGCGTTGGCCGCCAATGCCTGCCCCGCTCTCTTGCAGCTAGCGCACCAATGGAAACAGGGGTATAGGGCGGGCGAAAGGTCGTAACGCCGCTTGTACCAACAGCTAGCCCTTGCGCCTCTGCCATCACCGCTAGCCCTAACACATTGCCAACGCGCCCCTGATCCGTAGCCATACCCAGCGTGGTATAGCGTTTCATATGCTCAACCGAAACAAAACCCTCACGGTGCGCCTGACGCACATCCTCAGATGTTACATCATGCTGCGGGTCAATAAAGGATTTCAGCTTACGCCCCGTTATTTGCACCTCAAATAGCGCGCGCATCCCCCCCGGAATACGCCGCCTCGGCTTTGTTTCTGTTTTTTCGCCTTTAATCTTCTGCGTTACCTGAAGGGCGTGGTCTAAACAGGCCTGATGGTCGTAAATTCCGTCCGCTGACCCTACCATGTAAATATTTTCAGTAGTCTTGCCCGTCACAAACGCATTGATAGAGGCTTCCCAACGTGGCTTAATCCCCAGATGGGATGGCAAATGGATAACAGGCGAATATCCGCCAGATACGCCAACAAGATCACAGCCAATAATAGTCGTATTGTCGCTTATCTCGCCAGCCTCATCAATTTCGGCAATTTCTAGGGCGGCAACCGATTTTACCCCAGCCACATTCACTGGCACCCTGCCAGACAAAACATCAATGCCAGCCGCTTGCGCCTCCTTGGCACGGCGAGAGGGTTTGTTGCGGGCGTCGATAAGGGTTATTTCCATCCCCAAACGCGCCAGCATAATCGCATCATCATAAGTTCCATCATGGCACGTTGCCAGCACTGCGGAACGGCCAGCCATCACCCCATAACGGCAAGCATAGCTTCTTATCGCGCCTGCCAGCATCACGCCCGGCCGGTCATTATTGCCAAACGCAAAGCCGCGCTCACTAGCCCCTGTTGCAAGCACAATATGCTGGGGATGAATAATATGGGTAATCTCACGCGGACTATGCGGGTCAGGTGCCTGCAAATGATCGCTACAACGCTCCAAAACGCCCGTAACCAGCCCGTCATATAAACCAAAGGCTGTGGCGCGTAACATCAACCGCCCCCCGGCTTTCTCAAAACGCTTTAACAAGCTATCCCGAAACAGTAAATCGCCAGCACTGCCGCTGCTTAGAATGCTGCCGCCTGCTTCAAAATCCTGTTCAACCAGAATAATTTTATGCCCCTCTTCGGCAAGCTCAGTAGCCGCCATGAGTCCAGCAGGGCCAGCCCCCACCACCAATACATCACAGAAATTATAAGCAATATCATAGCTGTTAGGATCTGGCAGACGCGAGGCTTTGCCAAGCCCTGCGGCTTTGCGGATAAACTTTTCACAAAACATCCAAAATGCCGTATTCCGCGCCGGCCCCATAAATGTCTTATAATAAAAACCTGCTGTCAGAAACGGCGCAAACAAGCCATTTACCGCGCCAACATCAAAGGCTAGGCTAGGAAAAGCATTTTGGGCACGCACCTGCATATCGCCCCGAAGCTCTGCCATCGTTCCTTTAACATTGGCAATCCGCATCGCGCCATCATTGACATTGAATAAGGCGCCGCCTTCTTCTGGCCCTGCGGACATTACGCCGCGAAGGCGGTGATATTTAAAGCTGCGGCCAACTTGGCGCACATCATTTGCCAATAAGGCAGAGGCGATGGTATCGCCCTCAAAACCTGTTAAACGGCGCCTATTAAAGCGAAAGGATACCTTTTTATCACGGTTAATTCTGCCGCCCTCTTTTAGCCGATATGCCCCCATTAGCTCTGCCCATTTTTAAGTGATTGTGAAGCAGAACTCACCTGTTTGGCGCTATCGGAAAACATTTCTTTATAATCAGGATGAGCCGGCGCAACCGAAAGTATCTGATGCGTTAGCGTATTTCGCGATACCCTAAGAACCATCCGGCACCCTTGTGTATGGTGCCAATCTTCCACATGCATTCCGCGCGGATTATCCCGCAAAAACACTGCCTCATACCACGCCTCATCATTGGTGTTATCCAGCGCAGGCATAGCCCCACTGCCATCTTCTAGATAGGTAAACTCATCATGGTTGCGAAGCCCGCAAAATGGACACTCAATTCTTAGCACCGCTTGCCCCTTTTTGTGATGTATTTGTCATGCACTATCCTATGGCTTTCATCTTTTTTAATGTGCTTTAGGGAAAGGGCCATGCCCACTCTCATCTATTTGGCGCCCCTGCCGATATCTGTCTAATGTCAGAGGGCTGTTAATTTCATGCGGGGCGTCATTGGCAATGGTATGCGCAAAACACCAGCCAGAACCGGGTATGGCTTTAAAGCCGCCATAACACCAACCTGCATTTAGATATAGACCGTCAATATTCGTCTTCGTTATGAAAGGAGAACCATCCATCGACATATCCATAATCCCGGCCCATTGCCGAAGAATTTTTACACGTCCCAGAGCTGGCATAACATTCATCGCACATCCCGCAACATCCGTGTAAATAGGCAAATTGCCCCGCTGCGCATAGGAATTATACCCATCTAAATCGCCGCCAAACACCATCCCCCCCTTATCTGACTGGCTGATGTAAAAATGCCCATTATAAGCAGAATAAACAACAACCGTATCTAGGAAAGGCTTTATCGGCTCAGAAACAAAAGCTTGCAGCTTATGGCTTTCTATTGGCAGCTTGCCAAGCCCCGCCATCTTTGCCAAAAGTGAGGTAGAGCCCGCAACTGCCATGCCTATTTTTTCAGCGCGGATTTCCCCGCGACTGGTCTCCACCCCTTGTATTTTTCCGCCCTCATGGATAAAGCCAGTAACTTCACAATTCTGGATAATATCAACCCCTAATGCAGAAGCGGCTCTTGCATAGCCCCAATTCACGGCATCATGACGGGCTGTGCCAGCGCGTGGCTGCAAAAACCCTCCCATAATCGGAAAGCGCGAATCTTCAGAATAATTAAGATGCGGCACCATTTTCTGAACTTGATCGCGGCTCAAAAACTCACCATCAATTCCGTTCAACCGCATGATGTTATAGCGTCTGGCAAGTGCATCACGCTGTCCGGGCGTAAAAAACAAGCTTAAATGGCCCCGCTGACTGAACATCACATTGTAGTTGAGCTCTTGCGACAGCCCTTCCCATAACTTCAAGGAATGCTCATAAAAAGCGGTATTACCTTCCATAGAATAGTTGGAACGAACAATGGTGGTATTACGGCCAGAATTTCCGCCACCAATCCAGCCTTTTTCCAGCAAAGCTACATTTGTTATCCCATGGATACGTGCTAGATAATAAGCGGTCGCCAACCCATGCCCGCCCCCGCCAATGACAATCACATCATAAGCAGGCTTGGGCGCAGCATCACGCCATGCGGGCTGCCATCCTTTATGACCTGACAAACCCTCTTTTAAAATTCTTAAAGCTGAATAGCGTTTCACGCGCGCCTTCCCAATACCCAGAATAAGCCCCCCCTGAAAAAGAGCCTGCCTGCCCTTAAAAAACAGAGACGCTTTAACCTTAGGGATCGGAACATATTATTTCATTTGAATATCGACCCAAAATGTTCCAAAGATCAACCTGCAAAAGTACGAAACTATAAAGCTTTTTACAAGTTGGATAGGTTTGCTTGCTTTAGGCCTCGTGACGCGCTAGCCAGCCAATGACATAGCCAGCAGGATATATCCAAGCAAGCCCCGCTATCAGATAATATAGACTATCTAAAAGCCAGTGCATGCCCGTAACATAATCTGCTAGTAACACACATAAAATTGCATAAACGCCAATAGCTGGCACGGTTAAAATTGCAATTAATAAATGTCGCCAACGTGTCACCTGATACCCCTTTTTAAAAAGGTTGCTTGTTTAATGATTTAAAACCTGCACCTAAAACCCACACCTAAAACCCAAACCTAAAACGAGGTGTATAACAGACGCGAGCCCAAAATAATCAGAAAAAAATGCGCAATATGATAAAAAATCTTGTCATTCATCCGGTGCACCAACCATCTTCCAAAAATCACACCAAAAGGAATTATCGGCAGTAGAATGGCGCTTGTCGTTAGGCTACCAGCGGTGAAAAGATCCAAATCGTCATAAAAAGGCAGCTTGGCCAGATTTATAAATAGGAAATACCATGCCAGCGTGCCAACAAAGAAAAATCGATGTACCGCCATCGGCAGCATATAAACCTGTATTGGAATGCCCCCAGTTAGCGAAATAAAGCTGGAAAAACCAGATAATGTACACCATATAAAAGCGCGTTCACGAAATTTTTTCCGCATCTGTTTTTTTACATGCACCGCCGCCATGCCCAGCGCAGGCTGGTAAACCCGGTACCAATAGCGCACCCCCATAAACAGCGCCAGCCCCCCAATACAGGCCTTTAGCGTGTTATCATCAATATAACTTATCACCATCCAGCCCAGAATTTGGCCAGTAATACCCATTGCTACCATCCAGCCAAGCAAGCGTTTCACGCTATAGCCGCGCCAGATATATACAGTCCAAAAATCAGTAGCCAAAAATAAAGGCAGCAAAACAGCAAGCGCTGTTTTCGCAGGTAAAACCGTCAGCATCAATGGCGCAGCTAGCGCGCCCATTGCCCCACCAAACCCTGATTTTGATACCGCAACACTAAAGACAGACAGGCCAGCGACCAGCCAGAAAATAGTCATATTATCGGTTTGTATCGATAGGGATGTCAGCGTTGATGAAAGGGATAAATCCATAAAATTACGAGCCTTACATTAATAAAATTCATTTCAGATTGGAAATGAGAACGAAACTCAGCGCAGGTAAATTAAGGTCTGCGCACCCCACCGGGATCAAAATCTTGGCTTAGAAAATTATCTAAATCTTTTTTATACCAGCTAGCAAAATCCCAAAGCTCTGCTGCGGGCAGCCTATTGATAGGCTTATAAATTTGGGTTGCATGTATCTGGCCATCACATTCCACAGCAACATCTGCACGTTGGTAATCTGCCCCTTCTAGCCTATCAAACCTGTCCAATTCTCGTCTGTCAATTCCGCTTAAAAGAACACCTTCTATCATCGCCTCAGGCGGCCCTGCAACAATCATTGGATAAAAGGTTCCCGCCACGCGGCGCACCTCAAAGCCAGATAGCTTTGCAGCGGCAAGCCGATTTTCAGGCACTTTATAGCCAAGCACCGCTTCGCGCACTTCGGCAGCCTTTAACGTGCCATAAAAGAAAAGGGATTTAGGCGCATCTCTGTTAGTTGGCAAAACACGCCCCTTCTCGCTATTGCGGCGTAAATTAAATTTTTTGAAACCTTATCTAGCCTCAGACTAGCCTGCCTCATCTTCATGGGTAAATGGCTTATTATGATGATTGCTGTTCTGGTGTATTATTGAAGGTTTTTTTAGGGTTTTTTTTTAGGGTCTTTTTTTAGCTGGCGGCCTGTCTTTAGCACATCATCCCCTAACTTTTCGTGCAGCTGGTCTATTGCCGCCTCTAACTTATTCTTTTTTTGTCTATTATCATCTACGATATCTAGCAAGCTTGTAGGGGCATCCCTGCTCTCATCTATATCCTGTTCACTTAATTCGACACCAACGCCGAGCAGACGATAAGATTTGCCATTGCCTATTTCGGCACGCAGGACGTCGGTGGCAGCATCAAAAATGTCGTGATGCATCTGCGTAGGGGCAGCTAGGGTTCGGGATCTGGTTATTAGCCGATGCGTAGGGAATTTCAGCTTTACGGTTACCCGAATAGCGGCGCGTCTTTTTGCCTTTAATTGGCGCGAAACTTTGGCAGACAAGCTCTCTGCCATTGCAAGTAGCGTATCAAGTTCTGATATATTTTCTGTGAAGGTTGTCTCAGATGATATGGATTTAGCCCGGCTATAGGGCACCACTGGCCGATTATCGATACCGCTAGCAAGGTTTACAAGTCGCTGGGCATCACTGCCAAACAGGCTTTTTTGCTGCCCTGCTGGCAAATTGACGATATCGCCGCAGCTATGCACCCCTGCCGCTTTAAGCTTCGCCATTTGCGATTTTCCTAGCCCAAATAACAAGCTCGCTGGACGGTCTTTTAGCCAAGATTTTGCTTCGGCTGCACCGATAACATAAAAGCCGTTCGGCTTATCTTGGTCGGAAGCAATTTTGGCCATAGACTTATTCGCGGCTAACCCAATAGACACGGTAAGACCTAGCTCTGTTTTAATGTGCTGTTGCAGACGCGCCAAAGACAAAGCAGGCGAGGCATGATGTAGCTTTTGCGTTCCTGCCAAATCCAAAAATGCTTCATCAATGGAAAGCGGCTGCACAAGCGGCGTTAGCGCTTGCATCATCTCTCTTATCTGGCGCCCGATTGTCTGATATATGGCCATGCGGGGTTTAATAATAACCAACTCTGGACAAGCCCGTTTTGCCTGCCATGTCGGCATGGCTGAACGGATACCATAAGTTCGCGCGATATAACAGGCCGCCGCCACAACACCGCGCTGCTCGCCGCCCACTATTACCGGACGGTTTACAAGCGCCGGATTATCTCGTTTTTCAACCGAACAATAAAAGGCATCACAATCAATATGTGCGAGCGAAAGACTAAACAGCTCATCATGCAGCACAAGCGCCCCGCTGCCACATTCGATACATGTCTTTGGCCTTTCTGGCATACCAACATAGCCTGACCCAAGGCAGGTACGGCAAAGAAAAGCATAGCTGGTTGGCTCAGACACTGACATAGATTTTGTTTCTCAACAAAAAAAGAGGGCGTTAATGGTTCCGCTGCCCTTTGGCTGCGAATCACACTAAAACCATACCCCCTATTTCCAAACGCTGAAAGAGCGGAAAATACAATTTAACAGGCCAGTCAACAAGCCGGTCAACAGCTCTGATCATTTTCTTTCAATGCTGCCTTATTTTTTGAATAATTTACATCTCAAAACAGCCTTTGGCGTTATTAAATTACGAAATGTAAAAATTAAAAAATACTTAAAAACAATACTTTACTTTTAGTTTAGGTCAGCATATATGACACATATACAAAGCGCCTGAAAAAAACAATAATAACAAGAGCGCAAGATGGGTGGAATGTATTGTCCTGTTAGATAAATAACTCAATATTCAAACATTCTTATGAAAAGGAACACCGTTATGGCAAAGGCAAAAAAAGCTGTAAACGACAACACCCCAACAATCTTTGGTCGCTTCCGTAAATGGATCGAATATTCAGGTGGTGTAGCCGCTCTGAACCGTCTAGACGACCGTACCCTGTCAGATATCGGCCTAACACGCAGCGAAATCTCAGATTATGTGCGCCAATGGTCAAACAAAAGTGATGATGCTGCCTAGATAGATTAAGCGCTGCTGGTTTTTCCTCCCTTACTGAACCCGCGCCCTTTTAGGCAATCATAGCCAAACAAAGCCTCTTTCTTTTTGGAAAGGGGCTTTGTTTATTGGTCGCGCACTTTCAGACTAAGTAAAAACAACAAATACGCTATTTCTTTGATTTTCATGCCTATATGGTAGTAATTTGAAGAGCGCACTTATGTCAGCTTTTGGCTATTAGCGCGGTTAAGAGAGATTAAGGAGTGTTCCTAGTTATGCGTTATTCGCCTGTAAAGCTCATCTATCTAGCTGCCCTTTTAAGTCTTGCTGTTCAAATGGATATTCCCATTGCAGAAGCACAATCCTTCAACAGGGCTGCGAAAGTTGAGACTAAAGAGGCGATCAGTCAGAAAATCGCGCCACGCACACAAATTCAAGGGCGCGTGAAAACAGGCCCCCTAGAAATCGTAACAGCCCCTGCATCTGGCCGTGTTCAGCTAGAGGCCATTCGCATCGGTGATATTGTTGTGAAAGGACAAAAATTAGCCGAGCAGGATAGCGAGAATCTCCAATATCAGCTTCGGTTACTGCGCTTGCGAAAACAAGAGACGGAACAAAATATTGCCCAATTAAAGGCAGATATCGAATTTGAGAAACAGCTTGGCCTCGTAGCGCAAGAAAAACTAACCTTATTGGAAGCAAAACTAGCAAGAGCAGAAAAATTACGGGCAAGCCAAACGATATCCTCAGAAGCGTTTGATACCACCAAAACAGCTTATTTGGCAGCCCGTGAACAAACGCTGCTACGTGCACGCACGCTTGCCCGCCTTCGTTCGGAAAATAATAGCGCCAGCCTTACCGCACGCAAATTGCTGCTCGAGCTAGAGGAGCTAGAAGCAGATATTGCAAAAGCCAATATCTTAACCCCTGTAGCTGGGCAAATCGCGCAACTCGCAGGCGCAAACGCCCTATATATGCGCGAGGGAGAAGAAATTGCACGCATTCGTACAGATAAAGGATTTGAGGTAGAAGCCGATATTCCAGCTGACTATGTTGCGTTTTTATCCTCTGAAGATATTATTGAAGCGGTAATTGAAACACAGGCGCAAAATACACGCTCGCGCTCACAGATTATCCAGCTAAAACTGCGTGCCATATTGCCAACCCAAAACAGCCGCACCAGCACCCGCCCTACCCGCTTTCTGCCGCTAACGCCTTTGCCCGATTTGGCACGCGCTGAAAACACCGCCCTTACCTTGCAAATACCAACAAAATCACCGCAAGATTTAGTGACCATACCGCAAGATGCTCTGGTACCTTTAAATGGCGGCTATGTGGTGTTTGTAGCAAAAGAGGGACGTGCAGAGCAGCGCATTGTCACGCTAGGCGGCACTGTACAGGACAAAATCGTTATCCTAAAAGGCATTGTCGCAGGTGAAGCCGTGATTACCAAAGGCAACGAAATCTTAAGCGACGGTAAAGAAATAGTCGATGGCAATAGCCCCCGAAAAAATCAAAGCAAAGATCAAAGAAAAGATCAAAGCAAAGGTCAAAGCAAAAATCAAAGCAAATAGCGCTGATAAACGTAAAAAAACAGGCCAACAAATAGAGCAGATATGAACAATTTGATTAAATTTGCAATTGAACGTCCGGTCGCCGTAATGGCAGTCATTATTTTGACCGTGATGTTTGGCGTTGTTTCCTCGCAAGTTATTCCTATTCAGATGAGCCCTGACATAGAAAAACCTATTTTGCAGGTGCGTATGAATTGGTCTGGCGCGTCGCCTGAAGATGTGGACAGAGAGATTGTCTCACGCCTTGAAACCGAATTATCAGGTTTAAACGGGGTAGAAGATGTTGCCTCACGCTCGGATACAGGCCGGGCCCGTGTGACGTTAACCTATGCGGTAGGCACAGATATGGATAAGGCGCTGACAATGCTGCTTTCAGAGTTGTCGGGTATTGCTGATCTGCCAGATGAAGCAGGCGCGCCGCGTGTACGCACCTCAAACTCAGATGATAGTCCAATAGCCCGCCTCTCTTTAACCGCGGCAGAGGGCAGTGATGTTGATGTCGAACAGCTTGGTAATTTTCTAGAAGACGGCATTGTGGCACCGCTTGAGCGCGTTGGCGGTGTTGCCGAAATTTTCTTATATGGCGGCGGCCGGCGCGAGATGCGGGTAGAGGTTAATTCAAACGACCTTATCCGCTATAATCTCAGCCTGCCACAGGTTTTGCAAGCGCTGAGACAGGCATCTGCCACCTTGTCTGTTGGCACAATAGAGCGCGGCAAGCGAACCTATACTGTGCGCACAGAGGCTGATTTATTTACCCCCCAAACGGCTGGACAAATTGTTCTGCGCAATGATTTGACTACAAATGGCCAGTTAGTGCCTGTATTGCTGGCGGATATTGCCGAAATTAGCCTAGTAAGCAAAAAACGTTCGAGTTTTCGCCGTCTAAATGGCAAGGACGCCGTTATTCTAAACGCCCTGCGGGAGCAAAACAGCAATGTAGTTGAAACAATGGTTCGGCTACGTTCTGTCATTGATGCGCTGAATAGCGGCGTGTTAATGACGCGCGGTTTAGCCTTAAAAGTCGTTTATGATGAAACCGATTACATCGCTTCCGCCATTGATTTGGTAAAGCAAAATATCTGGATTGGTGGCTTATTAGCGCTCTCTATTCTTATTTTGTTTTTGCGCTCCCTCGCGCCTACCTTCATCATTTTTATGGCCATACCAACCTCTGTGATAGGCACCTTTGTGGCAATGGCCGGTTTGGGTATGTCTATTAATGTTATCTCACTTGCAGGGCTCGCTTTCGCGGTGGGTATGGTGGTAGATGCCTCTATCGTCTCCCAAGAAAATATCTACCGATTGCATCAAAAAGGGTTATCTGCACCGCAAGCAGCCTTTCATGGCGCAAGACAGGTTTGGGCACCTATTCTTGGCTCAGCGCTGACAACTGTCGTGGTGTTTGTGCCGGTGATTTTGCTAAAACTGCCTGTTGGCCAGCTTTTCAGGGATATTGGCGTGGCCATATCGGTATCGGTATTAATATCTGTTATCGTCTCAACCACGCTTATTCCTAGCCTTTCAGCTCTATTATTGGATAGCAAACGCCTTGCCCGTTCAAGCCAGCGCCGCATCCCGCTGCTAGATAGCACCGCAAGCCGCTTTAAAGACATGATTTTGGCTTATGCCCATTATGCCATCAAACGCCGTGTGGTAGCAGCCATGCTGGTAGTCGCCATGATAGCAACAGCAGGAATATCTAGTTGGCGATTTATGCCGCAATTGGATTATTTACCAGACGGAAATGCCAATTTTGTCTTTGGGTCGGTGATTGTGCCGCCCGGTTATTCTATGGATGAAACCAAGCGCATTGCGGCTAAAATGGAAAATACAGCTCGCCCTCTTTGGGAAGGGCGTGTGGAACAGGATGGCCCCCCTGAAATCTCGCGTTTTTTCTTTGTTGCCTTTGCTGGCGGAGCGTTTGCTGGCGCCTCATCTGTTGACCCATCCCGCGTCAATGAACTCCGCAATGTGTTAACGCGGCCTATTTTTTCTGAACCCGGTGCACGGGCTTTTGTGCGCCAAGCCTCCTTATTTGGGCGGTCTGTGGGCGGCTCACGTTCCATTAGCCTAGATGTTACAGGGGCATCTCAAGATGATATTGGTATTGTTGCCCAAGAGTTGAACACTGCGCTCTCAAAAGCCTTTCCGCGCCGGGAAGGCAACCAGATCAGGGTACGGCCTAGCTTAAGCACAGGCACCCCGCAAATCAGGCTGCTTCCAGACCCCGTTGCGCTTGCCGCCTCTGGTTTGTCGATGCAGTCATTTGCTCAAGCTGTAGATATCTATAATGATGGTATGCGCGTGACGCAAATCCCGATAGATGGGGAGCTGATTGACCTTACCTTAGCGGGACAAAATGCGGGTAAGCTTTCCGTTTCTGACCTTGAAAACCTGCCGATTATCACCCCTTCTGGCGAGGTAGTATCTGTAGGTCAACTCGCGCTTATCAGCTTTATTAGCGCACCTCAGCAAATCCGAAGACAAGGCGGCAATCAGGCACGCTCGATACAATTACGCCCAGATGAGCGTCTGCCCCTAGAGAGCGCAATCAGCAAGATTAACACAGAAATTCTTCCGCAAATCACCCCTCTGGCAGAACAGAAAGGGGTACAGATTTCCGTGCGCGGCGCGGCTAGCGAGCTTGCGCGAACTTGGTCTGCTATGCAAACCAATGTGCTTGCTGCGATTGCTGTTATCTTTTTGCTGATGGTGATTTTACTGCGTAGCTTTGTTCTGCCTGCCATCATTTTGCTGGTTATTCCAGTTGCAGGTGCTGGCGGTATCATAGGCCTAGCTTTGATCAATCTATCTGTGCGTCAGCCTCTGGATATGCTGACCATGCTGGGCTTTGTCATTTTAACGGGGGTGGTCGTCAATAACGCGATTTTGATGATTGAACAAACCAGTCTGCATATCAGAGAAGATGGAATGCAGGTTGACGATGCAATATTAGAAGCAACCAGCAATCGTATCCGGCCAATTTTTATGTCGACCCTAACCTCGCTCTTTGGCCTCATTCCATTGGTAATTTTCCCCGGCGCTGGCTCAGAACTTTATCGTGGCATTGGAACCGTGGTATTTGGCGGTCTGGCTTTATCAACCATTGCCACCTTATTTATGATCCCGCCGCTTTTATCGCTCGCACGGATACCTCTTGCGCGGGCAAGTAAACAGACAAAAATAGAGATAGATCAAAGCTAAAGGGCTGAAAATTACCCTTACCGCCAAGGGGCAGCAGGTATCCCTTCTGGCAAGGTAGCATGATAGCCCGGCACGGATGCTGCAAACGCTGTTATAAACCCTTCTAGCGACGGTGCGTGCGCCCGCCAATCTGCTAGCTCCCGAAGATCCATATAATCAATAGCACACGCTAAACCAATTTCCGCAGCATTCGGCATCTTACCATTATCATAAGTAATTGCGCTTGCCTCTAGCGCCTTTAAACTGCGCTCTAACTTACCGCGCTGATAATCAAGTATCGATTGTACCTGCATCCCTTCAGGGCGCATTCTATTCTCATACACAGTCAAGATACCCGCATCCATTATCCCGTCTGCTAGCGACGCGGCGATCAGGACATCAACCCGCTCTTGCCCGCCTACCGGAAATAGCTTGCTGCCACCAGCCATAATATCCAGATATTCTAGGATAACTCTGCTGTCATAAATAGCCTTGCCATCAACGACCAAAGTTGGGATTTTTCCAAGCGGATTTTGTTTTCTATTTTCCGTGTCAGGCTTGCTCGTATCTGTTGCGATTACCTCCACCTCATCCATCCGGGATAATGCGTGTAAAGCAAGTTTTACCTTGCGGCCAAAAGGGGATGGACCTGCTGTGAAGAGTTTCATGTGATTATCCCTTATATATCTAATTATTTAAATCACTTAACGGTTTGTAAAATGCATAGGCGGCACTGCACCCATAATGTTAACAAAGACCGTTGCGGTTGCCCTGTCAAGAAGTTTAAGGGGTGTTTTGAAGACTAACGTGATGTGATGACATGCGCGCAAATCATGTTATAAACGATACAGATATGGGTTTAGATATTAAAGGAAGCACGTCATGAAAATCGGCATGATAGGCGTTGGCCTAATGGGAAAGGGCATTGCTACAAACATCCTGAAGGATAAAACCTATCAGTTACATTTTTTAACCCATCAGGGGAACCAGTCCACAGATACGTTAGAGGCGGCAGGTGCCCTAGCCACCCCCACTATTAAAGAGACCATTTCAAACGCAAAAATCATTATTCTATGCGTCACTGGCGCGGCGCAAGTAGAGGAAATTTTATTTGGCCCTGAGGGCATCCTAGCACAAGGGAAAAAAGGCCAGATTATCATTGATTGTTCCACCAGCATGCCAGACAAAACCAAGGCTTTTGCTGCACGCCTTGCCGAAGCGGAAATAACCTTTGTTGATGCCGCAATGACACGCACCCCAAAAGAAGCTGCGGCAGGACGATTAAACCTGATTGTGGGCGCGGATAAGCCTGTATTTGATGAAATTTATCCCCTGCTCGACCTGTTTGCTGAAAATATTGTGCATGCAGGCGAAGTTGGCGCGGGACAAGCGCTAAAGCTTATCCATAATTATGTCTCGCTTGGCTATGCGGCAGTGATGGCAGAGGCCGCAGCACAAGCAGATAAGCAAGGCATAGATGCACAGCGGTTTTTAGATGTGTTGCATGTTGGCGGGGGCAATTCTGTAGTGCTAGAGCGGTTCCGGCCATTTTTAACAAATAAAGATATCAGCGGCCTACAATTTTCGCTTAGCAATGCCGCTAAGGATATTGGCTATTATATTCAAGCCCATGAAGATAGCCCTCTAAGCTCTGCTATCATGGATTTATTTTGCCGCGGCGTAGATGAAATAGGCCCTAGCGAGTCCGTATTGCACCTTAAAGATTTACTCGCCCAGCAGACAAACACCTAATGCCCCTTCCCTTTGGCACCTTCACATCAAAAAATGTTGCTTTTACATATTCTTCAAAAGACAAGAGGCTTTAAGTGGCCTATAAGAGACGGAATAAACACCAAAAATTACCCTGAAATCGAAGTTTCGAACAGATGAAGATTCAAACAGATGAAGATTCTGCGCAATAAATATGAAATGGCAGCCCAGTTTACTCTCTGGAAGAAAGCTGGTTTAAGAATTGGCATCGTGCCAACTATGGGTAATCTTCATGACGGCCATCTCTCGCTATTAAATAGTTTAGAGGGACGCGCGGACAAAATTGTCACCACTATCTATGTAAACCCCCTGCAATTTGCGCCAAATGAAGATTTTAATGTCTATCCCCGCACCCATGAACAGGATTTCGCCAAATTGCGCGAAACTGGCAAATGTGATGCTATTTTCCTGCCTGAGCATATGTATGAAGAGGGTCATGCAACCACTATTCATCCTGCTGGTGTTGCCCTTGGCTATGAGACCGAATTCCGGCCACATTTTTTTCAAGGGGTAGCCACTATTGTCCATAAACTGTTTCAGCAAACAGGGGCAGATATCGCGGTATTTGGAGAGAAAGATTACCAGCAATTACAGGTTATTAGACAGATGGTTGCCGATTTAGACTTATCGGTAGAAATCCTTGCAAGCCCCACCATAAGAGAGACAGATGGACTGGCCATGTCCTCACGCAATGGCTATCTGGCACCAGCAGAGCGGCAAATCGCCCCCATTTTATATCAGATCATGCAAGAAACCGCAGACCAAATACGCGGTGGCTCGCCCGTTGATACTGTCCTGAGCCAAGCGTGCAACAATATTTTAGCATCTGGATTTTCTACAATTGATTATTTCAGATATTGTAATGCACAGACGCTAGCAAAAGCAGATAGCCATATCGAAACAGGTATGTTGCTAGCGGCCATACATCTGGGAAAAGTTCGTCTGATTGACCAGTTAAAGGTGTAATATGCCCGAAAAAGCCCCATCCTTGCAGCTTGGCCCGCAAAACCTGATAACAGATGTGACAGGTTTGAAAGTTGGTCAGGCGGAAGATGATACGCTGTTAAGCGGGGTTACAGTGATTACAGCAGACGCCCCTTTTACGGCAGCCTGTCAGGTAATGGGCGGTGCGCCGGGTACAAGGGAAACTGACTTACTCAGCCCAGAAATGTTAGTCAACCAGATAGATGCGCTCGTATTATCTGGCGGTTCAGCCTTTGGGCTTAGCGCCGCCAGCGGTGTATGCGATATCATGGCACGTCAAAAGCGCGGCTATGCCATTGCCGGCCAGCATGTGCCGATAGTCCCCGCCGCTATTTTATTTGATCTTGCCAATGGCGGGGACAAAAATTGGACAGAAAACCCCTACTATCAGCTAGGTATTGATGCCTATAACGATTGCGGGACTTCCTTCGCGATAGGCTCTTTTGGTGCCGGAAAAGGCGCAATGGCAGGTATGAGCAAGGGCGGGATAGGTTCAGCCTCTATCACCGTAGAACTGCCAGATGGCATCAGCTTTATTATTGGCGCGCTGGCAGCTGTTAATAGTTTTGGCAGCCCGTTTGTTCCCGGCAGTGATAAATTCTGGGCAGCGCCATTTGAAGTAGGGGACGAGTTTGGCGGCCGCGGTATGATACCGCCGCCAGACCCGCTAGCCTTGCCAATTACAAAAACAGGATTTTCCCAGACAGATAGCCGCGCTAATACAACGATTGCCGTTATTGCCACTGACCTTGCCCTCACCAAGGCAGAAGCCCAACGCCTAGCCATTACCGCCCATGACGGGTTTGCGCGTGCCCTTGTGCCTTCGCACTGCCTTATGGATGGGGATATCGTCTTTTCTGTTGCCACGGGGGCGAAAGACTGTCCTGTCACGCCTGCGATACAAATTCTTTTAGGGCATGTTGGCGCGGTTACGATGGCGCGGGCAATCGCGCGCGGCGCCTATCACGCTAGCTAGCAAAAATTAAGGCCGATAGGCATTCCCATGCACATAAACAGCCTGTGTGGTAAAGCGATTATCCATACAGGTTAGGCTTGCAAGGCACCCCACTTCAATCTGGCCATAGAGGGCTTCTAGCCCTAATATTTTGGCGGGAATACCGCTGGCCATATCAAGGGCTTTTTCGGCAGGGATGCCGGTACAGGCAATCATATTTCGCACCGCCTCATCAAGGCCTAAATGCGCCCCTGCTAGCTGGCCATCACGCGACAGCAAGCGTCCATCCTGCAAAGTAATTTCTTTTCCTTGCAAGGCAAAGCTGGTGAGATCAGACCCAAAACTCGGCATCGTATCGCTAACCAGACATAGCCGGCCATCCATCTGTGCGCTCGCAAGTTTTAAATTAGTCTCATGCACATGGTGGGTGTCTGCAATAATGCCCGCAAACAGGCGTCTATCGCTCAAAGCTGCCCCTACTATACCCGGCGCGCGCGCTTCTATTTGAGAGCAGGCGTTAAATAAATGCGTAACCCCGCACACACCCGCCGCCGCAGCAGCCGACATTATTTCGCTATCGGCCATGCTATGTCCAGCAAACACAATAACGCCAGCCCGGCTAAGAGCAGAAATATCAGCCAAACGCATTTCCTCAGGCGCACAGGTCAATAACAGCCGCCCCTCAAAACTGGTTAAGCAGTCAAGATCCTGCGCATCCATCTTGCGGATAAAGGCAGGGGTGTGAATACCGGGCTTCGCAGGAGACAAAAAAGGCCCCTCTAGATGAAGGCCCAAAACCTCTGGCAATCCTTGCGCTTCCCCTACCGCCTGCAATGCGTGTTTATAGGCGCGCCCCGCGGCGGTGATAAAGGTGGGTAGCAGGTGACAGGTGCCTCCCTTTCGGGCGGCGGCCACGATGGTGTTTATGGCATTTAAATCTGGCTGGTCATTGAACAAAACACCGCCTGCACCATTAATCTGCAAATCAATAAAGCCGGGGGCAACTATGTCAAAATAGGTGAGGTGCAGATCAGGCGCAGCTGCAGAAGCTGGCAATATCGCCGCTATTTTATCGCCTGATATCTGAATGATTTGATCCGATAGCGGCGCAGTGCCGCCGCCAGCAAAAAACTGTCCAGCCTTAATCCAATGATTTGATGCTGATACCATGCCAGCGCCGCCACCCCAAAATGATTTTTTGTTGATTTGTTATCTTACAAAAATCATACAAAACCCCGCCCCGAAAAGACAGCCCCCTATTTCTGTAGCTGAGGCTTTGACCTGAATTCGCAAGCATGGCATAAATAGGCAAGGTTAATGGTTGGAATATGCGCCATAAAAGAGCGCTATTTTGGTTAAGATGAGTAAGGGTCAAATGTCTGTGTCTAAAACAAAAAAGATTATTTTGAGCGCGTTTATTGCTGGATTATTATCGGGCCCAGCCTTGGCAGCTACCGAAATAAAATGCAAAATCAAAGGTGTAGGGGTTCGCAATTTCAAACTTGAAGGGTTTTTTAACAAAAAAATCTATGAGCGCAGAAATAAAGGCGAATGGAAAGAATGGTGCCCCACCAATGCCAAGCAAACCTTTCGGATGGGGAATAAGGAAGGCTTTTGTCAGGTTGCCAAATATCGGCACCGCAATATGCTTATCTGGGGCGATACCGTTGTAAGCTTTGACAAACCAGGCTGGAAAATGCGCTATCGCTACGCCAAAATTGGTCAGGATTATGTAGATTCCCAGCCTAATGGTAGAGAGATTGGCACCTGCCAATTCTGGAAGGGTAAATAGCTCTATTTTTGCGCCGGAAACGCCGCTTCAAGAGCTAAGGCCTAGACACCATACCCTTCACCAGATTTTGTATATTCTGGGCGCGGCGGCGCGAATATATCTAAAATAACCGCGCCTTCCGGCCCGCCAATAATGCCATGTTCAACATTACCGGGTGAACACCAGAAATCCCCTGCGCTGACCTCAATATGCTCACCATCTTGGATACGTGTAGCAGACCCGGAAATTAGATATCCCCACTGTTCTTGTTCATGCGAATGGATATTGCCCTTGATGTTAGGCTCAACCCGTACAACAGATATCATCGCTTGCTGGCCGGGAAAAATACGTGTGGTAATGCCCGCAGCTAGCTCACGCGAAATGCCAGCTTCCATATCATCAATATTGAAGAAGTTTTCGTCCTTCTGGCTCATCTCCACTACTCCTTTTCTAATCTGGCTTCTTTTCCATAATGGGGTGCTCTGTGAACACGCCGCCCTGATAAACCGAAACAGCGGCATCTTTGTGCGGGCGTTCCATCTTTGCATCCAGCATTTCTTTAAAAATAGCTGAGTTATGTTTTGGCTTCCAGCCCAGATAGGCTACTTGGCTGTTATCCCACCACACCACATCATTATTAGACATTCCATAGATAATTGGACAGCCAAGACGCGAGGCCTCAAACATGCATTCCAGCAAACTAACCAAATCATCATCAGCTAGCCAAGTAGCCAGCATCCGGTGGTCAACAGGCTCAGGAAAACAACTGCCGATACGCACAATAGCGGTCTCAATACCAAACTTGTCATGATAGAGCGATGCCAAGGCCTCCCCAAAGGCTTTGGAAACACCATACAGCCCATCTGGGCGTGGCGGTGTTTGCGCATCTAGGAGCTGGCTTTGCGGATAATAACCGATAACATGATTGGAGCTGGCAAAGAAAATCCGGCCAATTTTATGTTTACGGGCCGCTTCATATAAATGATACAAACCTTCAATGTTGCTATCGCGCACAGTGTCCCAATCGGCCTCAACCGACTGACCGCC
>JAKMFL010000048.1:0-2500 GCA_022425485.1 Alphaproteobacteria bacterium
TCCAAAAGCTTTGTATTTTGTATTATTGTCAGCGCGGTTTGTCTAAAAGGTATTTATTTCGCCTCTGGGATGCGAAGTCTTTATTCCTATATAAGAGCGTTTCTGGAAGGCTGTTTTGCATTATGTCTGCGCCGTGGAGGGTCGCTCTGGCAACACTCACCACGCGTTGTGGTTGTTTATTTTTAGCGCTGTGAGGGGTTTTGGCGTGGGATCACGAGAGCAGCTGGCGGCTGGGCGGGTTTTATTTGTTTTATAGGGGTGCTTTTTGTGGGTTTGCGTTGGGGTTCTGTGTGCGAGGCCATGCATGTTTATCGCTCTTATGAGTACGATTTAAACGCCTGTTCTAGCACTCGCGCATGCAGATTTATCTTACGCTTTGGGCAGGGTGTAATTTGGGGTAAGTATTGTGATCGTTTTGAGAGATACGCGGATTTGGTATTTTCTAGGTTTGGCGGTGACTTACTCTCCCACGCCTTAAGACGCAGTACCATCAGCGCAACGGCACTTAACGGCCGGGTTCGGAATGGAGCCGGGTGTTTTGCTCGTGCTATGGCCACCAAACCGAGGAAATACCAAATCCAAGTCAAGCATGTATGTGTGTATGCTTTTTGATGTGAGTAATATCTGACTATTACTGGATCAAATCAAGCCTATCGAGCCATTAGTACCGGTCAACTGAACGCATTACTGCGCTTACATCTCCGGCCTATCGACGTGGTGGTCTTCCACGGCTCTCAGGGATACCTTGTTTTGAGGGGGGCTTCCCGCTTAGATGCCTTCAGCGGTTATCCTGTCCGATCATAGCTACCCTGCACTGCTGCTGGCGCAACAACAGGTCCACCAGTGGATCGTTCACCCCGGTCCTCTCGTACTAGGGGCAACTCCTCTCAAGTATCCTACACCCACGGCAGATAGGGACCGAACTGTCTCACGACGTTCTAAACCCAGCTCGCGTACCGCTTTAAATGGCGAACAGCCATACCCTTGGGACCTGCTCCAGCCCCAGGATGAGATGACCCGACATCGACGTGCCAAACACTGCCGTCGATATGGACTCATGCGCAGTATCAGCCAGTTATCCCCGGCGTACCATTTATCCGTAGAGCGATGGCCCTTCCACTCGGGACCACCGGATCACTATGACCGACTTTCGTCTCTGCTCGACCCGTCGGTCTTGCAGTCAGGCAGGCTTTTGCCATTGCACTCAACAGCTGATGTCCGACCAGCTTGAGCCTACCTTCGCGCGCCTCCGTTACTCTTTAGGAGGCGACCGCCCCAGTCAAACTACCCACCACACAGGGTCCCAGTTATTGTGTAACCGGTTAGACCTAACAGAACAGAAGGGCGGTATTTCAAGGTTGGTTCCACGCAAACTGGCGTCTACGCTTCGATACCTCCCGCCTATCCTACACATCTGATCCATCAGGCCACTGTGAAGCTATAGTAAAGGTGCACGGGGTCTTTCCGTCTAACCGCGGGTACCCCGCATCTTCACGGGGAATTCAATTTCGCTGAGTCTATGTTGGAGACAGTGGGGAAGTCGTTACGCCATTCGTGCAGGTCGGAACTTACCCGACAAGGAATTTCGCTACCTTAGGACCGTTATAGTTACGGCCGCCGTTTACTGGGGCTTCAATTCGCTGCTTGCACAACTCCTCTTAACCTTCCAGCACCGGGCAGGCGTCGGACCCTATACGTCGTGTTGCCACTTTGCAGAGCCCTATGTTTTTAATAAACAGTCGCTACCCCCTATTTAATGCTACCTGCTTCTGGTTGCCCAGAACAGGCCACCCTTATCCCGAAGTTACGGGTGCATTTTGCCGAGTTCCTTCAACATCATTCTCCCAAGCGCCTTGGTATTCTCTACCTGCCCACCTGTGTCGGTTTCGGGTACGGTCTTAATGATGGAGCTATTTCCTGGAACGGTTTCACTGCAAACGCAATCCGATAAGCATTTACAATTTACACCATCCGTCACTTCCATCAGGTCACGGAATATTAACCGTGTTCCCATCGACTACTGCTTTCGCACTTATCTTAGGGGCCGACTAACCCTGCGTGGATTAACCTTGCGCAGGAACCCTTGGGCTTTCGGCGAGAGTGTTTCTCACACTCTTTATCGCTACTCATGTCAGCATTCTCACTTCTGATACCTCCAATAACACTCACGTGTTACCTTCAGCGGCTTACAGAACGCTCCGCTACCATGCCTTACGGCATCCACAGCTTCGGTGTATGGCTTTAGCCCCGTTACATCTTCGGCGCAGGCCGGCTTATTTAGACCAGTGAGCTGTTACGCTTTCTTTAAAGGATGGCTGCTTCTAAGCCAACCTCCTGGCTGTCTTGGCCTTCCCACATCCTTTCCCACTTAGCCATAACTTAGGGACCTTAGCTGGTGGTCTGGGCTCTTTCCCTCTCGTCCAAGGACCTTAGCACCCATGGACTGTCTGCTATACTGTACTTACCGGTATTCGGAGTTTGGTTAGGTTTGGTAAGGCTC
>JAKMFL010000048.1:7500-53527 GCA_022425485.1 Alphaproteobacteria bacterium
GCCGCTATATCCGCATTCGGCATAACGCCACCTATAAAACAGCTTATGCGCATCTCTCGCGCTTTGCAGGGGGCATGCGCAATGGACGCGCAGTTCAGCAGGGCGAAATTATCGGCTATGTAGGCTCTACTGGCCGTTCGACAGGCCCGCATCTGCATTACGAAATTCTAGTAAATAATCGGCAGCTAAACCCGTTGACTGTCAAATTGCCTACTGGCGATGCGGTACCAGAAGAGCTGATGTCAGCCTTCAAATCGCAGTTAAAGAGCGTTGAGACAAAAATGCGGGATAGCGTTACGCCGCTTTATGCTGGTATTAGTTTGCAACAAGCCCTTTTATCGCGCTAGATTTTCTAGTGTTATTCAATAGGCGTTATTTGCCAGCATTACTTAGTGGCATTACTTAATGGCGTTTTTTGATAAAACCCTGTGGGCATGCCATGCACAAATCGACATCTGAAACGCCCAAAGATATGGTTTTACGTGAAATCTGGCGCTTCCCTGTAAAGGGCTTTGCTGGAGAGCGGCTAGACCAGATAGATTGCCTAGCAGACAGCCTGTTGCCGCATGACCGCGAATATGCATTAACCACAGGCCATCCAGTCACGCATGAAAAGTTACCAGAAGGCTGGTTGCCTAAACGTCATTTTCTGCAACTCCTGAAAGAAGCTAGATTAGCCGGGCTTGAATTTCGCTTTGATAGGCATCGCCAGAAGCTTAGCCTGTATAATAATGGGCAGGAGATTGTCAGCGCCCCCGATAATGACCGCGCACCACTCTCAGAAATGCTTTACCAGCTAATGCCAGAGGCCTTTACCGGCACCCCTATTCTATGCCGGCTGGATGCTGGCGGCTATAGCGATACCCCTGCCCCATGGATAAGCATTGGCGGAACGGCCTCGCTGGATGCCTTTGCCAAGCTGACGAGAACAGATGTCGCGGCAAGTCGATTTCGCTTGAACCTGATTATTGAAACAGACACGCCCTTCATAGAGCAAAGCTGGGCTGGCCAAATCGTGAAGATTGGCGATGTTGAATGTGAAGTGATTGAGCCTGTTGGGCGATGCGGGGCGATATCGGTTAACCCGCAAACACATCAGCGCGAGCGTGATTATCTTCCAGAGATGGAGCGTGCGTGGGGGCACACAGATTTAGGCATGTTTGCGCGTATCTGTAATCCCGGGCTGCTTGAGACCGGCACAGTTGTAAGGTTAAAAAAATAGCGGCCTAATAGCCGCTAGATTTCTAATATTTATCTTATCGAATTTAATCTATTTCTAGCTAGGCAACGGCCTCTGAAGCATCACTTTTCCCGTCATTTTCATCCGCAACATCTTCTTTAGCTTCTTTGGGTTTTTTGCTAGCCCGAGGTTTGCGTGGCCGCCCTGCGGCAACCATTTTCTTAACCCCTGCCGCAGCCTCTTCATCTGAAAGCGCCTCGCTCGTGCTCGCGTCTGAACGCTCATCTGCTGGCATCTCTGAAGGCGCCTCTGCTGGCACCTCTGACGGATTGGCACTTGCCGCTTCACCCGCATTATCACCCGCGCTATCACCAGTATTTTCACTGGCACTTTCACTTGCGCCATTTTGATCCCGTCGCCGTGATTGCTGGCGCTCATCATGGGCTTTGCGCTGTTGCTCTGCAGTCTGCAAAATAGATTGGTTAATACGATAATAATGATCCGCGAACTGGGTAAAAGCCTCAGCAGATATACGCTCACCAGCTGCATTCGCATCATGAGCTAGCGCTGTATATTTTTCGAACAACTGCTGGGCGTTACCTCGCAATCGTCCCTCTGGACCATTTGAATCAAATGTTGTGTTTCGGTTGAAATTAACCTGATGATTATGCCCACCACTGCGGCGACCTCGCCCTCTGGCACGCTTAGAGTTTTGACCTTGGTTATGTCTCATTGAGTATCCATATTCACAAATTCAACTTGTGCTGAAAATGTTTTTTCAATTTGATGGAAATCTGTAACCGTTGCGCTTTGCGTCAATCTGGCTACCTTTCTTTGTTTGAACATGCCAGCGCCAATAGTGCAAGGAAAAACTTCACTTTTTTGCCAGAACAAGACATCTTTCAACGCCAGCAAGGTCTTTTGCAATATCAACCAGCCCTAAACCAGCCTCTTCAGCAATTTGGGCTACAGCTTTGCTTTGGCCAAAACCTACTTCCAAAAATACCTGCCCAGCTTTTGCAAGAATAGCGCCAAGTTGCGGCAGAAGCGTGCGGTAAGCAGATAACCCATCCTGCCCTGCAAACAAAGCCAAATCTGGGTCATAGCAGCGCACTTCTGCAGACAGGCTAGCATCCCCCTCACAGATATAGGGCGGGTTTGATAAAATAATATCAAACTGGCCTTGCACCCCCTCAGCCCAAGACCCGATTTGAAAATCTGCACGTCTAGCAAGGCCAAGCGAAGCTGCATTTGCCCGCGATTGTGCTACCGCTAGAGCGGCACAGTCTATACCCACCCCATACGCATCTGGTAATTCAGATAAGGTTGCCAATAACAAGCACCCCGAACCACAGCCTAAATCCAAAACCTTAACAGCTGCGCCTTGATGAGATTTATTTCGTGCGAAGGCTAGCGCTGAGGAAACCAGCACCTCACTGTCTGGGCGCGGATCCAAGGTCGCATCATTGAGATAAAAGTCACAAGACCAAAACTCTCTTTTGCCCCGCATCCGGCTGATAGGCTGGCCGCCATTACGCGCATCTATCAGCCTAGCAAGCCTCGTTTTTTGTGCCTCTGTTAGGGATATTTGCTGATGGCTCAATACCGGACTATCTTGCCCGCAAGCCAGCCCCACTAACCAGCTAGCATCCAGCCTGCTAGCGCTAGTAAGAGCGGCGCTTACTTGTCTGAGGAGCGGGCGAACAGGCTTCGTCATTGCCTATTCCTCGTTATCTCCAGCGGCAAGACGTGCAGCCTGATCTTCAGACGCAAGCGCTTCAACCACCTCATCTAGAGCTTCGCCATTTAATATCTTGTCCAATTTATACAAGGTCAGATTGATACGATGGTCTGTCACCCTGCCTTGCGGAAAATTATAGGTGCGAATGCGTTCTGAGCGATCGCCAGACCCAACCTGCCCTTTTCTGGACGCGGCACGCTCTGCCTGTTGGCGCGCACGCTCAGCATCATATAATCTAGCCCGCAAAATCTTCATCGCTTTGGCACGATTTTTATGCTGAGATTTCTCATCTTGCTGGCTGACCATAATCCCGGTGGGCAAATGCGTAATCCGAACCGCAGAATCCGTAGTATTTACTGACTGACCACCGGGGCCCGAGGCACGAAACACATCTACGCGCAAATCACTTTCATTGATATCAATATCAACATCCTGCGCTTCTGGCAGTACCGCCACTGTCGCAGCAGAGGTATGTATCCGCCCGCCTGCTTCTGTTTCTGGAACCCGCTGAACACGATGCACCCCAGACTCATATTTCAGCCGCGCAAATACATCCTGACCAGAAATATTCGCGGTAGCTTCTTTATACCCGCCAATCCCAGTTTCAGAAATTTCCATCACCTCAAACCGCCAGCCTTGCTGGGCAGCAAAACGCTGATACATCGCAAACAAGTCTGACCCAAAAAGGGCCGCTTCATCGCCGCCTGTGCCAGCCCGCACCTCTAAAATAGCGTTCCGCGAATCATCACTATCTTTTGGTAGCAATAGCAATTTTAGCGCATGTTCTGCTTCTTCTTGCTTTTTACTTAGCTCTTCAATTTCTACATTTGCCATTTCAACGAGTTCTGCATCCGCTTCCTCATCGGCGAGAATTTGCCGCGCTTGCTCTAAATTATCTAGCAAGTCGTTTAGATACTGCGCTTGTTCAGCGATTGGCCTTATTTCAGCGAGCTCACGCGATAATTTGGTCAGCTCATCTGTCTCGATCTGGCCAGAAGAAAGCCTTTTTTCAATTTCATCGCGCCGCGAAAGCACTTTATTAATATTGGCAGCAATACTCATATTTTGGCCAAAGCCCTTCTATTGAAATTATCCTAGTAAAATTATCGTGGCAGCACATTTGCTAACCAGCTAGATAGTGCAGATATTTTGACCTCGGCTTGTGTCCCATCTTGCATGTTCCGCACACTAACTGAGCCGCGCCCTAACTCATCATCGCCAGCAATAATGGCAAATCTTGCTTCCATCTTGCTAGCCGCCTTCATTTTTTTGCCCATATTGCCGCTGTGCAAATTCACCGCACTAAAACCTGCATCACGCAAGCTAAAACCAAGCGAGAAAAGCTCTATCTCAGCTGTTTTTTCTGCGGCGATAAGCGCTAAGTCAGGGCGTTCGGCAGGAACATCCTCGCCAAGCAAGGCCAGCCGTTCGACACCCGCAGCAAACCCAACCGCTGGCAGGGGCGGGCCGCCTAGCGCCGGCGATAGACCATCATAACGCCCGCCGCCCAAAACAGTGCCCTGTGCGCCCAGCTGATCGGTAATAAATTCAAATGCTGTATGGCTGTAATAATCAAGACCCCTGACCAAAAACGGATCTTCTACCCATGCAATTGATGCCGCATCGAGGGCTTGTTTAACCGTATCAAAATGCGCTTCGGCTGCGCTGGTTAGATGCGTTTTCAGCCGCGGCGCCTCTTGCAAGATTTCTTTATCTGTCTCAGATTTCGAATCTAATATACGCAAAGGGTTGGTATCTAAACGGCGCTGGCTATCCTCGGATAAAGCCTTTCTATACCCCTCAAGATAGCTGATAAGAGCCGCGCGATAGCTATCTCGGCTCTCACTATCGCCAAGCGTGTTTAGATGCAGGCTCGTCCGCGCCAATACGCCAAGCGATTTCAAGATGTGCACCCCGCAGGCAATAATCTCTGCATCTGCAAGCGCACCTGCTGGGCCAATAAGCTCGCACCCTATTTGATGGAACTGGCGCATGCGGCCCTTTTGCGGACGCTCATATCTAAACATGGGACCGGCATAAAACCAGCGTTGCGGCAAGGTTTGTGTCAGCCCGTTCGATATGATGGCCCGCATCGCAGATGCCGTACCTTCGGGGCGCAAAGTAAGGCCCGTGCCGCCCCTATCTTCAAAGCTATAGGTTTCTTTGGCTACCACATCAGAGCTCGCGCCAAGTGGGCGACTAAATACATCTGTAAACTCAAAAATCGGCGTCGCTATTTCAGCATAGCCAAATTGCGCCGCACCTTGTTTGGCGCTATCTATTACATGATTATGTCTGGCCTTTTCGGCGGGAAGCAAATCGCTGGTGCCACGAACTGGCTGAATGGTCTCCATCGTCACTATTCCTGAAATCAGAAGGTTGCAGCTACTGCGTGCTAGAAATTTTTTACGTTATACCGCCAGCTCTTCTGGCTGCATATTATCTACATGCTCTTCTACCAGACGCACCACATGCTCGACAATATCCTCATTCGTCAGCCGGTGATGCGCTAGCCCAGATATATAGACCTGATGATTATCCTTGCCACCGCCAGTGATACCGATATCTGTTTCGCGTGCTTCGCCCGGCCCGTTCACTACACAGCCAATTATCGAAACCGTTAATGGCTTATTGATATGCTCTAACCGTTCTTCGATTTCCTGTACAGTGGCAATCACATCAAATTGCTGGCGGGCACAAGAAGGACAGGAAATAACAGTAACGCCGCGCCGCCGCAAACCCAGCGATTTCAGCATCTCGTAGGCAACGCGCACTTCCTCTGCTGGGTCAGCAGATAATGAAACCCGGATAGTATCGCCAATACCTGCCCACAGAAGATTGCCAAGACCAATAGCTGATTTCACCGTTCCAGCACGCAACCCCCCAGCCTCAGTAATCCCTATATGCAAGGGGCAATCAATCGCTTCGGATAATTGTTGATAGGCGGCAACAGCTAGAAACACATCTGAAGCTTTTACTGAAATTTTAAACTCGTGAAAATCTAAATCCTGCAGATGACGGGCATGTTCTAACGCTGATTCTACTAATGCTTCTGGGCAGGGCTCAGCATATTTTTCCAGCAAATGTTTCTCTAACGAGCCGCCATTTACGCCAATGCGCATGGAACAGCCATTATCACGTGCCGCACGCACAACCTCTGCTACCCGTTCTTGATTACCAATATTGCCGGGATTGATACGCAAACAAGACGCACCCGCATCGGCCGCTTCCAACGCGCGGCGATAATGGAAATGAATATCGGCAATAATCGGCACCGGGCTAAATTTACAGATTTCTTTTAACGCAGCAGAGCTATCCTCATCTGGGCAAGATACCCGCACAATATCTGCGCCAGCCTGAGCTGCGCTCTCAATCTGTGCCAATGTTGCTTTAACATCTGTGGTCAGCGTGTTGGTCATGGTTTGTACAGAAATAGGCGCATCCCCGCCAACTGGCACAGAACCGACATGGATCTTCCGGCATTTGCGTCTGTCTATCTGCCGATAGGGTCTTAATGCCTGCGCATTCATCACAGCTTTCCTCTTTCAGCCCTGAAACCTTAACATATCTTTTTTCGGTTTTAATCACTTCCCCTAGTTTTGACTAGAGCCATTGCATCAAATCTGGCTTATTCCAACAGGGAAAAAATAAAATAGGTGATTTGCCTGAGCATCTATTAAGCAAGCTGTGAGTCTGCTCAGCCTCTATCATCTCAAAATTCATCTCAAAATTGTGAGTTGTCTCTGATAAGAGAAAGGCTGTCACGGGTGAGGGCAAGATCGCGGATAATCTCACCGGTTTTACCAATTTTTACCGCTTTTTGATCGCCCATTTTCAGGCTGATACCGCCAGCATTACCTGTGCTTAGAAATAGCTTTGTATCCGCGGTCGCTACAAAATTATCCCCCTTGCGCAGTAATTTGCTGACAACAACCTCTCCATTAGCTTTCACAATTTCCACCCAAGAGGTTGAGGATGCTGAAATAACAATTTCCGACATGGGATTACGTTGCAAAGCCTGTGCCGCCCCGCCGCGCAATTCTGTTTCAGGATTTTGTAAGTACGGGGCTTCCCCAATATTAGCAGAAGGGGGTGTTGTTGATCGGGATGCCTCAGCAGGCGCTAAGGCCGCTATCTGCTGGGCTTGCAGTGCTGGGACAGTATCTTCAAGTATTTGCTGGATATCGCCCTGCTGGTCTGCTGTATTGCTATTCTGTGAAGCAAGGGGTGCTGATGCATCAGTTTCAACTGGCGCATTTGCTATTTCCACACTTTCAGAGATTTCTGTGTTTGCAGGGGCGATTTCGTCAGATGGATTGTTTTCTACTTCAGGCTGTATTTGCTGAATAGCGGCGAGGGGTGCAGGCTCAGGGTCTAGGATTTCAGGCTCAACGGCTTCGGTTTGGTCAAACCGCTTTACATTATCGAGACTGCTATCATCTAAGCTCGCTATCTGTGCGGTAGACGCCGTGTCTTCCTGCAAGAAGTTCCAGCCAATATAGCCGGCCAGTCCAGCAACAACCACAAACATGGCAACCATGCTCCCTGCCATTTTTGGAACCAGCGCTTGCACCGGAAATTTATAAACAGGTTTGTCGCGCTCTGGATTGGTTGTTTGTTTATAGGCTGCGATAAGGGGTTGGGGGTCGATATTCACCACTTTACAATAATTACGGATGAACCCCGGAATATAAGCAATCCCCGGTAATCTGCTATAATCATTATCTTCAAGTGCCGTGATGTGGCTTTTGGTTATGCGGGTCATTTCTGCGATTTCAACCACAGAAAACCCTGCATCTGCGCGGGCATTGCGCAGAAGCGTGCCTATGTCATCAGCTGTTATTGCTTCATCGTTCCGAACGCTGTCGTTTGTCATATCTTGTACCCAAAATTCTTCAGCGCACACTCACCTACTATTCCCCATACCTTAAAAACCCTGAAAACTCTAGAAAAAAGTGAAAAAAGGCCCGGTTTTAACCTTTTATTCCCTAATTTCCAGTTAGGTTAGCATTTTTGGAATTGCTTAGGCTTCTTCTAGCCCAAAGGCATCATGCAGGCTACGCACCGCAAGTTCTGTATAATCGGCATCGATCAATACCGAGATTTTAATCTCAGAAGTAGAGATAACATGCAGATTAATGCCTTTCTCGGCTAATACGGCAAACATCGTTTTAGCAATGCCAGGCTGAGAGCGCATCGCGGTGCCAATGATGGACACTTTTGCTACATCCGGGTCAGATACGATATCTTTATATTCTAAATCTGATTCAATTGTTTTCAGGCATGCTACTGCTTTTTCTGCATTCAACGCGCCAACCGAAAAGGTAATATCTGTCCGGCTTTTATCAGGGGACGCACTTTGCACGATCATATCTACATTGATATGATTCTCGGCTAGCTTTTCAAAGATAGTCGCGGCAATCCCCGGCTTGTCTGGCAGGCCGACCAACGTTACTTTGGCCTCATCACGGCTATAAGCGATACCGCTGATTTTTTGTTTTTCCATGTCATTGTCCTCATCAACAACCATTGTGCCTTCATCGCTTGTAAAGCTAGAGCGCACTTGTAAATTCACATTATGGCGCATAGCCATCGCAACCGAGCGTGTTTCCAGAACTTTAGCCCCAGCAGAAGCCATCTCTAGCATCTCTTCAAAGGTAACATGATTAAGCTTTCTGGCTTTCGGCATAATGCGGGGGTCGGTTGTATAAACCCCGTCAACATCGGTGTAGATATCGCAGCGGTTTGCTTCCAGTGCCGCCGCTAGCGCTACAGCTGATGTATCAGACCCGCCCCGCCCTAGCGTCGTGATCCGCCCCTCTGGGCTTATCCCTTGAAAGCCTGCGGCAACAACCACTTGCCCTTTATCTAGACGCTCAGCAATAGAGGCTGTGTCAATATGCTCAATCCGCGCTGCACTATGCACCCCATCTGTATGAAAGGGGATTTGCCAGCCCAGCCAAGAGCGTGCATCAATACCAATATTTTGTAATGCGATGGCTAGTAAGCCAACGGTGACTTGCTCACCAGAAGCAACAATCGTGTCATATTCACGCGCATCATGAAGGGGGCCAATATCGCGTGCCCACGCTACTAGCTGATTTGTGGTACCCGCCATAGCCGAAACCACTACCGCCACCTGATGGCCAGCATCTACCTCTTGTTTTACGCGCTGTGCTACCGCTCTGATCCTGTCCAGATCCGCAACCGAAGTGCCGCCAAATTTTTGAACTATACGTCCCATTATGCGTCTTTATTCCTGAATTTTATTCATTATTCTGTAATAGATGCGCCTAGCAGGAGGCCGCCATTAAGAGCCAATCTCGCAAAAATCACACCAAATTGTTTCCCCTGATACAACAAAAGCTATTATTGTAAAAGAACATCTTCATCAACGCCGCAGGATAATCGTTGTGCAAAAACATATCAAAGCCCCAAAAGAAAAGAAAAAAATGGCTGATAAGCGCTCAACCATTGATGTTGAGGATATTGCGCGTTTTGATGCGCTGGCCGCTGAATGGTGGGACCCGCGCGGCGCAATGCGGCCCCTTCATCAATTTACCCCTGTGCGGGTAGATTATTTGCTGAAATGTGCGCGGCGGGCTGGGTTACTGCAAGCATCCGGACGGCTTGATGATATTGAAATTCTAGATATTGGCTGTGGCGGCGGATTACTCGCAGAGCCAATGGCACGTCTAGGCGCAAAGGTCACTGGAATTGATGCCTCCGAAGGGGCGATTATGGCCGCAAAGGCGCATGCAGAGACGCAAAACCTAGAGATTGACTATCGTTTGACAAGCTCAGAGGAAATGGCAGGAGAAGCAAAAAACCATGCCCGTTTTGACTTTATCTATGCATCAGAGGTTATCGAGCATGTTACGGACAGGCCTGCCTTTATTGCGAGCATGGCCACGATGTTAAAACCAGATGGAATTGCCGCGATAACCACCATCAATAAAAGCTTGCCAGCGTTGCTGCTAGCTAAATTTGCGGCTGAATATGTTTTGCGTATTGTCCCTGCTGGCACGCATCAGTTTGACCAGTTTGTTTCTCCGCAAACCTTGCAGGAAGAATGTGCGGCAAGCGGCATTCTGATTGATGATGTTACAGGCTTCACCCCTGACCTTAAAGGGGGGTTTAAATTCGCCGCCGTCACAGCGATTAATTATGGGGTATCTGGCCAGCTTATTTAGGTCACCTTATTTAGGCCAAGATAATAATGAGCTGGTTTAATGATCTTGTTTAATGATCTGGCGGCAGGTCAGGTAGGGGCATAATTTCAACCCCCTCATCTAGCAACTCTTCGGTTTCCTCTTTTGTGCAGGTGCCGTAAATATTGGCTTCCTCTGCTTCGCCATAATGAATTTCACGCGCCTTTTCAGCAAAATTCGCACCAACATTTGTAAAATCTGTTTCGATGGTTTTGCGTAATTGCTGCACAGCATAACGAAGGGCAGAATGATACGCCGCCGCCGCTTGGCCAGAGGGCGCCCCTGCTTGCATAGCTGGGGCTGACGCTGGTGTTGGCGCTGGCACTTGTGTTGAGGCTAGGGCTGGTACTTGTGTTGGGGGGGTTGGCGTCTCTTCTGCACCCGCTAAGTTCGCCATATCAGCCTGCTGCCGCGCTTTGGTCTTAGGTGTGGAAAGATTAGGCGCGGCAAGCTGCTTTTCGACGTTCACAGAACCACAATATGGACAGTCAATAAGCCCTTTTTTGCTTTGCAATAACACCGCATCTGAGCTTGCAAACCAGCCTTCGAATTCGTGCTCATTCTCACAAATAAGGGCAAATTTCTTCATTTCTGTCGTTAGCCTTGTAGCCAAAGAGGCGCTAGATTACGCCTTGCCATGACAATGTTTATATTTTCGCCCAGAGCCACATGGACAAGGCGCGTTACGGGGTGTTTTTCCATCTGCTGGCATTGCCGCAGCAGCAGGGGCATCTGTTTGCGGCGCCTGCTGGGTTGGCGGGGCCATCTCCACATGCGATAGGGCCAGCGTAACGGTACGTCGCATTGAGCCAAGCATAGTTTCAAACATCGCAAAGGCTTCACGCTTATATTCGTTGAGCGGGTCTTTCTGGGCATAAGCACGCAGATTGATACCTTGGCGCAATTGTTCAAGCTGTAGCAGATGTTCCTTCCACTGCTGATCTAAAACTTGCAGCAGCAGGGATTTTTCGGCCATACGCATCAGGTCTGGGCCGAAACGCACGGCTTTTTCTGCCATGTAGCTATCTGACAAATTTTGCAACCGCTCGGTTATTTCTTCGTCAGCAATGCCATCTTCCGCCACCCAATCCGCGCCGGGCACGTCCAGCCCTAACACCTGCTGCGAAGCTGATTGCAATTGTTCAGCATCCCATTGCTCAGCAAAACTGCCAGCGGGTATAGCGTCCGATACAATTTGATCAATCGTATCATAGCGCATTTCACGCACCGTTTCGCTGACATCTTGGTCATGCATAATTTCGCGCCGCTGGGCAAACACCACTTGGCGCTGATCATTCATCACATCATCATATTTCAGCAATTGTTTACGAATTTCAAAGTTATGCGCTTCCACCTTAGATTGGGCTTTTTCAACAGCTTTATTAATCCAAGGGTGAATAACCGCTTCGCCTTCTTCAAGGCCAAGCTTTTGCAGCATACCGTCTAGACGCTCGGAGCCAAAAATCCGCATCAGGTCATCTTCTAGGGATAAAAAGAATTTGGATGCGCCCGGGTCACCTTGCCGTCCAGTTCGCCCACGCAACTGGTTGTCGATGCGGCGGCTTTCATGCCGCTCTGTTCCCATGACATATAAACCGCCAGCGGCCAGCGCTTTTTCTTTCAAGCCTTCGATTTCAGAAGCGATCTTGGCCGCTTTCTTATCATCAATTTTGCCTTCAGCATTTGTTGCTTCTTCGGCGATACGCATTTCATAATTGCCGCCAAGCTGGATATCGGTTCCCCGCCCCGCCATGTTTGTGGCGATTGTAACAGCGCCGGGCACACCCGCTAGCGAGATAATTTTTGCCTCTTCTTCATGAAAGCGGGCATTTAGCACCTTATGCGCAATCTTACGCTGCGTTAACGCTGTCGATAACAGCTCAGACTTTTCAATACTGACCGTTCCGACCAACACAGGCTGGCCATTTTTCTGGCAATTTTCTATCTGGGAAATGACCGCTTCATCCCGCTCTTTGGAGGTTCGATAGACCTCATCGTCGGAATCGATTCTGGAAACAACGCGGTTGGTTGGAATGGCGGTAACTTCCAGCTTATAAATTTCTGAAAACTCGCCCGCTTCGGTTAGTGCGGTGCCAGTCATACCCGCTAGCTTGTCATAAAGGCGGAAATAATTTTGATAGGTAACAGATGCAAGCGTCTGATTCTCTGCCTGTATTTCTACTTTTTCTTTGGCCTCAATCGCCTGATGCAGCCCGTCCGAATAGCGCCGCCCATCCATCGCGCGACCGGTAAATTCGTCAATAATAACCACCTGCCCTTGGCGAACCATATAATGGGTGTCACGCTGAAATAACTTATGTGCACGCAAGGCCTGTGTCATGTGATGTAGCAAACTGACATTGGCAATATCATACAAGCTGCCGTCAGACATCAAGCCTGCATCCATCAATAATTGTTCTGCATGCTGAATACCGGCTTCGGTAAAGGTCACAGAACGGGTCTTTTCATCTAATTCATAATCTTCCTCGGCCAGCGCACCAATCTGCCCATTGACACTGGTGTACAGCTCAACAGAAGTTTCCGCAGGCCCAGAAATAATGAGGGGCGTTCTGGCTTCATCAATAAGGATAGAATCAACCTCATCAACAATCGCAAAATGATGGTCACGCTGCACCATATCTTCGAGTGAAAACTTCAGATTATCCCGCAGATAGTCAAAGCCAAACTCATTATTCGTGCCGTAGGTAACATCGCAACGATAGGCCTTGCGGCGCTCATCATCATCTAAACCAGAGACGATACATCCGACAGTTAGCCCTAAAAATTCATAGATTTGCCCCATCCAGCCAGCATCTCGGCTAGCGAGATAGTCATTAACGGTTACCACATGCACGCCCTTGCCAGATAACGCGTTCAGGTAAACCGCCAATGTGGCGACCAGCGTTTTACCCTCACCTGTTTTCATTTCAGCGATGCCGCCTTGATGCAGCACCAAACCGCCTATCATCTGCACATCAAAATGGCGCTGGCCAAGGGTGCGGCGTGCCGCTTCACGAACCGTTGCAAAGGCTTCTGGCAGAAGCTTATCTTCGCTCTCGCCTGCCTGTAAGCGCTCGCGAAAAATATTGGTCATATTTTTGAGCGCATCATCGCTTAACGCGGTAAATTCAGCCTCACAGGCATTTACCCCTTCGATTTGTGCTTCAAGCCTTTTGATCTCGCGGCTATTTGAATCCCCAAACAGGCTCTTAGCTAATCCTGAAAACATCTTCTTCCTTCCCTTGCTCTTACACCTTCCAAGAGCAGCGCTGATATTATCAGCGTTTTATCCTACGCACGCCTGTTGAAAAGCTACCCCTTGCAGATAGGCATTCGCCTAGCTTTTGTCAAATAAAAGCAAGGCTGAAAAAGGGAAGGCTGGAGCGGTGCGGGCAGAAAAATCCTCTAAACAGACGCCATGTCCGAAAATAGATGGAGGCCATGCCTTGCGTTTAGGTAAAAAAACCCGCCAGCCCTTATTGCTGTAAGCAGCGTGGATATGCTAGCAACAAGGGGTATTATAATAGCGGTGATGGCACCGCATTAAACCCATAGATAGTTTGTTTTTGACGGCATTATTTTCCAAGCCAGACATGAAGAGACCTTATCTGAAAGAGGACGATATGAAATTCCTATCTTTAAGAAAAACGGCCCTAACGTTTTTACCTGCATTACTCATTGCTGGTGGGCTGGTTTTTACAAGCCCGAGCAAACCTGTTTTTGCACAGGAACGCATTCTGGTTGCGAAATTAAATGGGGAAGCGATTTATCTAGATGAGGTGATGCGTCTGGTCGAAAAACTGCCAGCAGAAGTGCGCCAACAGCCTCTGGAAACCTATTTCGACCGGCTGGTAGATGATATTGTGGATTCACGGCTCGCAGCAGCGGCCGGAAATGAAGATGGCCTGACCGAAGATGCCGAAGTTGTTGAACAGATGAGTATTGCTGCCCAGCGCGTGTTAGCGGAAGCTTGGATAAATAATGAGTTGCGGAAATCTGTCTCAGATGAAGCGGTGCGCCAAGCTTATGATACCTTTGTTGCGGATGAGCAATCCCGCCATGAAGTGCGCGCACGCCACATTCTGGTTAAGGAGAAAGCAGAAGCAGAGGCTGTGATTACAGAGCTAAAAGGCGGCGCAGATTTCGCCGAGCTTGCGAAAACAAAATCAACCGGCCCAAGTGGGCCAAATGGCGGCGATTTAGGCTATTTCCCGCGCGGGGCCATGGTGCCAGCTTTTGAAATGGCGGCATTTGATCTAGAGGCAGGTAGCTTTACACAAGCACCCGTTCAAACGCAGTTTGGCTGGCATATCATCCTTGTTGAAGATAAGCGTGTTGCCGATGCGCCAACCATTGAAGCGCTGGCCCCGCAACTGCGCCAAAATCTGATTTCCCAGAATCTAGGCCGCTTGCTAGATAGCTTGCGCGTGGATGCTAAGCTAGAACGCCGCACCTTTGCCGATATCCGGCTAGAAGCCCAAGCCGCGTCAACACAATAGAGCATGGATGTGCTGATGGCTGAACTTTCTCCTCTCGCGCCGAGTAGCTTTCCTGTGATGCCGCAGATAAGCGGCCTGTCCTTTAGCACAGCGGCCACAGCTATGAAGTATCAGGGGCGTGACGATCTTATGCTGATGCTAGCAGATGAGGGCGCTGTCTTTGCGGGATGTTTTACGACCAGCAAAACAGCGTCTGCACCTGTGCATCTCTCGCGCCGTGGTATTGCCAGCGGGGCGGCCCGCGCGGTGATTACCAATGCGGGCAATGCAAATGCGTTTACCGGCATACGGGGCGAGCAGGCTATCATGGCTTACCGGGATGTATTTGCTGGCGCGCTAAACATTGCGCCGGAGGGTCTGCTTATTGCCTCTACTGGCGTTATAGGAGAGGTGTTGGAGGCAGATTTTATCCTGAAAATGAAGGATAAAATACTCGGCCAGCTTGGGCAAAGCAGCTGGCAAGAGGCAGGCGAAGCTATTCGCACCACAGATACCTTTGCCAAAGGTGCAACAACCAAAGTGACCCTCTCTGGCCAAACCGTTACCATCAATGGCATTGCCAAAGGTTCTGGTATGATTGCGCCAGATATGGCGACGATGCTGGCCTATCTCGGCACAGACGCAGCTATCTCTCAAAATTGTTTGCAAACCCTGCTAAGCAGGGCAAGTGACAAGAGTTTCAATGCCATTACCGTTGATAGCGACACTTCTACATCTGATAGTGTTTATCTGGTAGCCACTGGACATGCCAATATCCCGCAAATAACCGACCCAGATAGTAGTGAGGCAGCGGCCTTTTTTGATGGGCTGCTAGCCGTGATGACAGATTTAGCCCAGCAGATTGTGCGCGATGGGGAAGGGGCGCAAAAATTTGTAACCATAAATGTGACGGGCGCAAAAGACCCTTCGGAGGCAAAAAAAATTGGCTTAGCGGTAGCTAACTCGCCGCTGGTTAAAACCGCTATTGCTGGCGAGGATGCGAATTGGGGCCGAATTGTAATGGCGGTTGGTAAATCTGGAGCAGAAGCAGATCGCGATAAATTGCAAATTAAAATAGGCGGCTATCTGGTAGCTGAAAATGGGGCGGCTGTGGACGCGTTTGATGAGCGCCCTATTGCCCTACATATGCAAGGCCAAGAGATAGAAATCAGCATCGATATCGGCCTCGGCAGCGGCACAGCAACCATCTGGACATGCGATTTAACGCATGGCTATATCACTATCAATGGCGACTATAGAAGCTAAAACAAAGAGAGCGCGTACCCTTTTGTCTGATAAACCCACCCTTGTCGTGCCCGCTATCGCGCTGGTAGATAAAGATAGCCGTATATTGCTGGCCCAGCGCCCAGAGGGCAAAGAATTTGCAGGCTATTGGGAATTTCCGGGCGGGAAAATTGAGCAAGGGGAAACCCCAGAAGCAGCGCTAATTAGAGAGATTAGAGAAGAGCTAGGGGTGGAGACAAAAGATAGCTGTCTAGCGCCCATTAGCTTTGCCTCTCATGCTTATGAAAACTTCCATCTGATCTTGTTGTTATATATCTGCAGACGCTGGCAAAATGCACCAGAATCTCTAGAAGGGGGGCAGCTAGCATGGGTGCGCCCTCAGCGTCTTCGCGACTATGAGATGCCCCCTGCCAATGTTGAGTTTATAGCTGTCTTGCAGGATTTACTCCTCCCCTGAAACCTCGCTAGCTCTGTCACTGGAGCCCGCAAAAGCAGCATCGAAAGAAGTGTTTGCGCTGCCCCTGGCAAGGGGGCGTGGCTGGCTTGCATCAGGCGCCCAACCGGTTAGGGTTATCAGCTCAATACTAGCGGTTATCTGGCCATCTTCATTGGTGAATCTATCCTGATAAATTTCTGCTGCGCGCATAAAAATCTGGCGGCGTGTGAAATGTGGCACTCTGCCAAATAATGCGTTCTGGCCGCCCATGCCGCGAATATCCGCCATAAGTTTAAACATATCTGGATAGGTGATGGTCAGCAATTCTGCATCGGCAACAGGCAAGGCAAAGCCAGCACGTTGTAATAGCCCGCCCATATCACGAATATCGGCCATCGGCATACAGCGCGGACTTACCCCGCCCGATATTTCACTCTCTGCTTCACTGAGGCAGGCGCGCAATTCGTGCAAACTTCGCCCCCCCAATAGATTAACACAAGCCAAACCGTCAGGCCGCAAGGCAAGCCGCATTTGTGCAAGCAGGCCCGGCAAATCATTCATCCAATGCAGATAGAGAGCTGAGAGCACCAGATCACAACTTTGCGGGGCAACTGGCAAATGTTCGCCCTCACAAAGTACGCTCTCAACAGCCTTCGCGTTCGCAGGCACAAATTGTGCCGCTAAATTTAAAAAGGCAGCACTATGATCGCTTATGGTTAAATGATAGGGCGCTTTGGGCGCAAGCACCTCTTGTAAAGCGCGGCTGACCTGACCCGTATGGCAGCCAAAATCCAGAATATCGATGAAATCGCGCCGGACGATTTGCAAGCGTTCAGCTAGCCTTTCTGCGGCTAATTTTTTCAGAAATTCAAACTCGCCAAAGCTTGCCGCCGCCCTATCTCTTTGGGCAATCCAAGCTTGATGATTGAAAATCTGGGGCGTTTGTTCTGGCATCTAAATCCCTTTTTGCGTTGCGGCAGCCATTTTCGCAAGTGTTATGCGTTTACTTTTCGAGATGGTCTTAACGTTTAATTTACCAGACCAGATATAGAATGATGCGCAGGAGAATACAAATGCCTGTCCTATTCCAAAATCTATGGCCCCGAAATCTGGGGCCCTGAAATAAGTGGCCCCCGAATCTATGGTTACCTAAACTTAACCAGCTTTTCAGTCTTGTCTTGCCGCAGACCTGTCCACTTTGCCAGTCATTTGTGAAAGGTACGGGGCTTTGCCCAAATTGCTGGCAAGAATTGCGCCCTATCAGTGCGCCCCATTTTCAGGCTTGCGGACGCCCGCTTGCCTATGCAGTCTTGCATAGCGTATGCGCGCCCTGCTTGATAAACCCCTTTAATGCCAGCCCAATTCGCAGCAGCTATTGCTATGATGAGGCATCTAAAGGCCTCATACTGCCCTTTAAACACGCAGATAGGCTGGATATCGCCCCGACAATGGCGACGATGATGGCTCCTCATTTTAAAGCGCTCGCTGCAGAAGCTGACCTCGTGATACCTGTACCGTTGCATCGAACCCGCTTTTTAAAGCGCCGATATAATCAGTCTGCCGAACTCGCACGCTGGCTTGTTATGCAAACCAAAATAGAAATAGATTTCGCCCCGCATTTTTTGGTGCGGGTAAAAGCCACCCCGTCTATGGCAGGCCTGTCAAAAGATAAGCGTGAGCATAATGTGCGCCACGCCTTTCGCCTTGCCGCCCCCGCGAGCAAACCTCTTATAGCAGATAAACATATCCTGCTTGTTGATGATGTGATGACCACTGGGGCTACGATAAATAGCTGTGCGCAAACATTGCTGGCAGCCGGGGCAGGCAGTGTATCTGCGCTGGTGTTTGCGCGGGTTGTCTAGAAACGGCCTGCAAAAAACCCTTCTAAAAAAACTAGCAAAAGCCCCCCTCTTGTTTTCCCTGCGCCGGCTGTCCATATCAGATATAGAAATAAGATACAGGATAAAGGTTTTGCCATGACCAGCCCGCAAATTGATATCTATACCAGCATGTTTTGTAGCTATTGTGCGCTCGCAAAGCGGCTGCTGAAATCACGCGGCGTCAGCTTCAATGAGATTGACGTTAGCGACAGTAAAGACCGGTGCTCAGAAATGCTGGCCCGTGCTGAAGGTCGTCGCACTGTGCCACAAATTTTCATTGATGATATCGGCATTGGCGGCTATGACGAGCTCTATAGCTTGGAAAAAAAAGGTACGCTTGATACATTGCTGGCTGGATCAGAACAATAGTAAAACAAAAAAATAAAAAGCCAAAAATAAAAAGCCAAAAATAGAAAGCTATACTGATAAGAAATTGGGCTCAAAAAGGGGGGATTTATGACCTCGGATGCGCGCATTACAAAAGCGGCTGTCCTGCAATATACAGCCAGAGGCACACAAGAAGAAACACTGCCTATCATTGAGGCCCTTATTGAGGCGGCAGCAGATGCAGGTGCAGAAATTATCTGCCTTCCTGAATGCGCAAATTTTCTGGCCGCAAACAAACCCTCTTTAAAAAAGCTTGCTGAAACAGAGGCCAATAGCCGCTCCCTTGCCTTGCTCACAAGCCTTGCGCGGCGCTATCAGATTATCGTCTCAGCTGGTTCGCTGATGATGGCAGCAGACCCAGATAATCCAAAGGACAACCGCGCCGCTAATCGAAGCTTTCTGATTACACAGGACGGTGCCATAGCTGGCCGCTATGATAAAATACATATGTTTGATGCCGATGTGGGCGACGGCAAAAGCTACCGCGAATCTGACCATTTTCGCCCCGGCACGAGCATTGTGGACGTGCCAACTAACAAAGCGCATTTCGGCTTAACTATCTGTTATGATGTTCGCTTTGCTAGCCTATATCGGAACTTAGCTCAGCGGGGTGCTGAAATTATCACCATTCCTGCTGCCTTTACCCGCCCTTCTGGACAGGCACATTGGCATGTACTTCAACGCGCACGCGCTATTGAAACAGGCTGTTTTGTGTTGGCATCCGCACAAATAGGTACACATGATGACGGGCGCAAGACCTATGGCCATTCGCTGATTGTCAACCCTTGGGGGGAGGTGCTAGCAGATGCTGGCACTATGGAAGAGGGGTTTGTGATGGCGGCTCTGGATCTAGAAGAGGTGACTATCGCCCGCCAGAAAATCCGCAATTTGCAACATGCACCAGATTATTCCTAAAAGACAGCGCGTTTCTGCGGCAGGACGAGGGGTTAAATCAGCGCCTTATCGCCCATATTTAGATATTTCTCCCGCCGGTCTTTTATCAGCGCTTCTGCGTCCATCACCGATAAATCTTGCAGCTGGGCTTCAATAGAAGTAGCCAAATTCTGAAGGGCTGTATCTATGTTGCGATGTGCCCCGCCAAGCGGCTCTTCAACAATTTGGTCGATGACGCCAAGCGCATGCATATCCTGTGCGGTTAGCCGAAGCGCCTCTGCAGCTGTTTGCGCCTTGTCCCCGCTACGCCACAGAATAGAGGCACATCCCTCAGGCGAAATCACGGAATAAACCGCATGTTCAAACATAACTACCCGGTTGCCAGCTGCCAGCGCAATCGCCCCGCCAGAGCCACCTTCGCCAACAATAGCAGAGATAAGCGGCGTTTTTAGCCCCAAACAGGATTGTATAGCACGGGCAATGGCTTCTGCCTGTCCACGCTCTTCAGCCCCGCGCCCGGGATAAGCCCCTGCGGTATCCACAAAGCTAATGACAGGTAAATTAAATTGGTTGGCAAGTGCCATCAGGCGGATAGCTTTGCGATACCCTTCTGGGCGCACCATACCAAAATTACGCTTCACCCGCTGTTCGGTCGTACTGCCTTTTTCTGTCCCTAAGATGACAACTGGCCGCCCACGAAGTCTGGCCATGCCGCCAATAATAGCATAGTCTTCCGCATAGGCTCTATCCCCGGAAAGCTCTATAAATTCGTCAAAAACATGCTCAATAATCTGCACCATTTTAGGGCGTTCAGGATGGCGAGCTACCTGTACTTTTTCCCATGGCCCTAGCTTTTTATAGGTCTGGGCAAGTTCTTTATCGATGCGCGATTGTAATTTGCCGATCTCCTCAGCGATATTCATGCCAGAATTCCCGCCCAAATGGCGCAATTCTTCAATTTTGCCTTCAAGAGCAGCTATCGGTTTTTCAAAATCTAAAAAGTGGCGCATACAAAATTACCATCAAAATAAAAAGTCTTAATAAAGGAGTTTACACAAATTCTATTGTTTTGTTTTACTCGTTTTCCCTATTTTTCGCAAGCGGGTGCGCGGCCCCTACCAGCCCCTTTAGCCTATCTGGGCGCGTGCGGGTATAGATTTGTGTGGTCGCAATATCTGCATGCCCAAGCAGCGCTTGCAAGGTGCGTAAATCAGCCCCTCTATTCAGCATATGGGTTGCAAATGAATGGCGCAATTTATGCGGACTGACACGATTAGTATCAATATCCGCTAACATAGCGGTTTTTTTCAAAAGCAGGCTAAAAGACTGACGCGTAATTTCCTTTTTACGGCTGGCAAAAAGCTGATCAGAATGAAGTACAGGGCCGTCATCATCGCGCCATTCCAGCCAGTCTGCGCAGAGCTTCAAAGCGAAATCAGTAACTGGCACCAAACGTTCTTTGCCGCCTTTACCTGTTATCATCAGCGCTGTTTTCGAGCGTGAGATGTCCTGAATTTTAAGAGCCAATAGCTCTGAGATACGCAAGCCGCCTGCATATAATAGCTCCAGCGCGGCGGCCATCCGCAGATTATCTGGCGCGGGCAGCTTTGCCGTTGCAGCCAGCAATTGTATAATTTCTTCCTCACTCAAACTTTTCGGCAGGCTCTCTGGCAGTTTTGGCGCATCAATAAATTGGGCTGGATTATCGAGGCGATATCCATCTGCAACCAACCAGCTCATAAATTGGCGAAGCGTGCTTAAGCGGCGCGCCCTAGTTCGCGCGGCTAGTCCTTCTGCCTCCCACATCTTGGTCAACTGGCGCAGGTTACCAGCGCTTGCATCAACAAAACCTATATCCAAGCTTTCAGCAATTTTTGAAAGGTCTCTTTCATAAGCCAGAAGGGTATTATCAGTTGCCGCTTTTTCAGCTGCCTGCGCCTGCAGGAAGCGTTCGATAAGACGTGCCTCTTTTGGCGCTAACTCGGTCATCACCGCCCTCTTTTTTATAGCCTTACGCCCTATTCTGGACGCCCTGTTAAGATACAGGTGAGAAATTACGCCGCAGAAGATGCGCCTTTACCACCTCTTCGGCAAACTGTCCTGCCACTCTAGGCAAGCCAACCTTATGCAAGGCCTTGATAATTTGTGCACTATCATCTGGGTCTATCCAGCCAAGTGTAACCGGCTGTACCAACATGGAGGCCAGCAAAGCTGTTTCAGCAATATTGCCTGCCTCAGCCAACTCGCTTAGTGCCAGCAGATGTGGCGGCGAGAGGCGATGATAAACAAGGCTGTTGCTCTTTGCAGGAATGCCAGCCCCTTCGGCTAGAATAACAGTCCAATCATTTTGCGGCGCTGCCGATTGCTGGGCACGCAAGATCGGCAATAAAGCCCAAGCGTTCGCTTCATCAAGGCTTTGTGCCTGCCATGCAGCACCATTAGCCGCCGCCAGAATAGCCCCTAGGCTAGCGGTAAAATCAGCTTGCGCAGTGAGGGCGGCCGGCAATGGCTCTTCGGTTCCAGAAAGAGCCAGAAGAAGGGCAAAATCCTTTTGCAGCTCTGTATCAATATCTTCAGCGTCCCTGAAACGCTGTCTTATCAAGCTTGCATAAAGTTCTGCCAAGAGTTCTGGTCGTCCTGAGCGCAACTCTGTCTGAAACGCACGTTGGATAAGCTGGCTCGTATCTGCCTCATTGCGTAGCGCAAGACTGACCCATAGAGAAGCGCTAGCAAGCGCATCATGGTGGGCGTCTGTGTAACCAGCTGCATCAAGGCCATCAAGGGTTGCGAGTGCCGCTTCGGTTGGCATAGGCGCTTCTAGCAAAGCACGCCAAATTTGCTCGGTCGGCGCCCGTTCTTGCAAGCCGCGTTCAAACAACATAAAGCTGGTTTTCAAGGCGGCATCTGCGGCCAGATACCGAAAGTTGGAGGCAGCTTGTATCATCGAGGGCGGAATTTGTTCGAAAGCAGCCAGTGAGATTTGCTCTCGCGCCGCATCCATCAACACCAGATCAACACTATCAAGCGTGGTTAAATCTAGGGAAAGTTCATCTGTGCGGCCCAACAGCTTATCTACCAGTTGGAAAAAGTTTGCATCTTCCCCGCCACTTACCTTCAAAATATCTGCTGCAAAACGTGCTTTATTTGCATCCCCCGCCAACAGCGCACAAATAATCCGGGATTGATGCCAAAAATCATCTAGGGTGCTTTGTGCCTTTTTTTCTGCATCGCGGCAGGCTGTAGCATCAGCTTGGCGGATCAGGTCATATTCCACCTGCCACCGCTTCCAATCTGCCCATTTATCATCTTCTGGCAACATGCGCACAATTTCTGCGAGCGCGTCTGATTGCCCTGCTGCGGCCAGCCAGTTTAGGCGGGCAGAGACCAACTCTTCTGCAACGGGGCCAGCACCTTTAGGCGGAACTGTGGCAATGGACACAATCTCAAAAACTAATTTGTTCAAAATTGGCGCACTACCTAAGGCAGGCACATTACGAAGCAAATATAAAGCCTGCTCGGCATCTGAATCTGACCAGATAAGCGCATTTAGATCAGGCGATAAGGTGGCTGGCCTTTTCAAACCAACAGATGCAAGGCTGATTTTAGATACAGAACGCCGGCCGATAGAGGTGGCTGGCAAATCGCTGCGGGGAGAGGTTCTGTTCAGGCTGAGCGTCGGTGTGCCAGAATCAACATCAATGGCATCAACATCAATAGCATCCCCGTCAACGGCATTTTCCTCGATGGCATCCCCCTTAACAGCATTTTTGGCCAAATTCTTCTCATCAATGCTATTGATTGGATTATCATCTTTGGGCGCCAACGCACCTTCTTCTGTCAAAGTTTGGGCAGTTGTTGCGGCCTCGGAATCTGTTTCAGAACTATTATCGGATAGCCTGACAGGGGCGTTATCTGTGCCGGCATGAGCAGACGCACTTTGATTATCCTCTATTGGCGTATCATCCGTGAGGCTATTGCTCTGTTTAGCGGAGGTGCCAAGCGTTAGCAAATTAATAGGGGTATCGGCGCGCCCTTGTGCCTGTGCATCCCCAAGAGCCGCAACCAGCACAAACCCTGTGACACATATCGCGGGCAGGCAGAAAAAGGCAGGTAAAGATAGGGATAATATTGGGTTATTGAACAAACGTTTCATTTGGCACAACCTTTGTCACGATTTTTGTTGGTGCAGGAATATGCCAGTTTGCTAAAAAAACTGCGCCTAACACGCCCAAAACAACAATAATCAACAATGTGACTTTCATAGCGCTCATTCTACCTCACCTTCATCAATGGGGCTTTTGTTCTAGCCCCTGCCGTTCATTCCAGCCTTAATTCTAACGCTTTTCTCACCTGTCTTGCCATAGGCAAAGCATTTTGGCAAATCACATAGAAGGTCAGCTAACCTTGCCTATTTAACCGCAACTATAGCGCTGCTCATCTGAAATTAAAACTGAACCTCAATTTTTTGGTAATGCAGGAATATGGCAGGGATAAGGCGAAAAACGCTGGAAATTAGTTCTGCTATCTCCTGCATTGCACATGATCTCCGCTTTTTCATAATTTTGGCCTCTTAACCAATGCGCATAAATCAGATATAGATTAACCTATTGGCGCACATGAAATAGCGCTTGTATCTTTAATAGCCTTTGCATGATGTCTTTCTCAACTTCTCTTATAAAAAAATTCCGCTCTGATATTGATGGCGACTATGCGTGCCTAACGCCCAAGACTATAGTTTTGGTTGGCTTAATGGGGTCTGGAAAATCAGCCCTTGGAAAAAGGCTGAGTGTAGCGCTGTCCCTTCCCTTCATTGATAGTGATGCGCTGGTAGAAGAAGAAGCTGGCATCACCATTGCTGAAATTTTTGAGCTGGCTGGCGAGACACGTTTCAGAGAGATGGAGCGCAGGGTTATTAAAAGCGTATTAGAGGGCGGCGCTTGCATCTTATCAACTGGCGGCGGGGCTTTTTGTAATAAGGAAACACGCACAGCTATAAAGGTAAATGCGGTAAGCGTCTGGATTGATTCGAGTCCAGAAACGCTTCTATCACGAATTGGAAATCCAGCTTCGCGCCCGCTATTAACCACAGGCGATCCGCTAGAAATTCTCACTAATTTACGAGAGACGCGCGCCCCAGACTATGCGGAGGCTGATTTATATTTGCGAACCGGCAAACAATCACATCGAACAGCTATGAAAAAATTATTGGGATTACTGGTTGATACCGGCCAGATCCACCGCCTATTGCCCGCTTCTGCCAGATGAATTAGGTTTTGATAATGTCTGACACCATTCATAAAATTCATATCGGCTTGCAAGAGAACAGCTATGACATCTTGATAGGTCGCAATCTGTTTGCCGATGCGTTTGATGATATTCGCCCCATCATTGAAAATAGACACGTGATCATCATCTCTGATGTACAGGTGGCAGAACTGCATCTTGAAGCTGTAGAAGCAGCTTTGCGTCCACATGTGCGCAAGCTGCATAGCGCGAGCGTTCCAGCAGGAGAGGCAAGTAAATCTTTTGCCGCATTTGAAAAGCTTATTAATGAAATTCTAGCCTTGAATATTGACCGCCGCGCGTTGATTGTCGCGCTGGGTGGCGGGGTGGTTGGCGATCTGGCAGGGTTTGTTGCTGCGAGCTTGCTAAGAGGCATTGACTTTATCCAAGTGCCAACCAGCCTGCTTGCACAAGTAGATAGCTCTGTTGGCGGCAAGACAGGCATCAATACATCAGCTGGAAAAAATCTAGTTGGCGCTTTTTATCAGCCGAAATTGGTACTTGCTGATATTGAAATGCTTTCCAGCCTGCCCTTGCGCGAGTTAAAGGCTGGTTATGCAGAAGTCGTGAAATATGGGTTGTTAGGAGATGCAGAGTTCTTTGACTGGCTAGAGATAAATGCAGGCGCGATATTAGCAGGCGATCCAAGCAAACTTGCAGAGGCTGTGCGCATTTCCTGTCAGGCAAAGGCAGATATCGTAGCGCGTGATGAAAAAGAACAAGGCCAGCGGGCTTTGCTGAATCTGGGACATACTTTTGCCCATGCATTAGAGGCCGAGGCAGGCTATGATGGGCGCTTGTTGCATGGTGAGGCGGTTGCATGCGGATTGCGGCTAGCTTTTGGCTTTTCCCGGCATTTAGGGATATGCTCTGGTCAGGATGAAATGCGGGTGACGGCCCATTTAAGCGGGCTTGGCCTGCCTTCTGAACTTGCTGACCTGCCCGTTATCGCCGATATGTCAGATGATCAGATGATTGCCCATATGCGCAAAGATAAAAAAGCCAGAGATGGGAAATTAACATTTATTCTGGTAAAGTCCATTGGCAATGCATTTGTTGAACATGAAGTTGACGAACATGCTTTGCGCGACTTTTTGGAGAGCTGTCGATAATGTGGCTATCACTAACGGGCCTAGTCGCTGTTATCATTTTACTGATTATTATATCTGCTTTCTTCTCAGGCGCAGAAACCGCCCTGACAGCCGCTTCAGAAGCGCGAATGCGCCAACTGGTCAAACGAAAAGGCAATCGTCAAGCGGAACGGGTAGAAGCGCTGCAAACCAAAAGAGAGCAGCTTATTAGCACCATTTTAATTGGTAATAACGCTGTAAATATCATGGCCTCTGCGCTCGCAACATCTGCAGCCATTGCCCTGATAGGCGATAGCGGGGTAGCTATCGCAACCCTTGTGATGACTTTCATTATCGTGTTATTTGCAGAAGTGTTACCGAAAAGCTATGCGCTGAACCATGCAGATAAGCTCTCTTTGCGCATCGCCCTGCCGGTGCAGATTGTGGTCTGGATACTCACACCGCTTACCTGGCTGTTAAATGTTTTGGTAATAAAGCTTATGCGCCCAGATAATCTGGGGGATACCTCGCGCGAGGAAGAATTGCGAGGGCTAATTGATCTGCATAACCAAGATACAGACGCAGAGGGGCGCGAAACGGGAGCAATGCTCTCATCAGTTTTAGATTTAGGTGAAATTTCGGTTGAGGAAATTATGACTCACCGCGCTTCTGTAACCGCCATTAATGCAGATGATGACCCAGAAGATATTCTGCGCTTTGTGCTGAAATCTCCGCATACGCGCCACCCTGTTTATGCGGGCAAGCCGGAAAATATTGTTGGCGTCTTGCATGTTAAGGCGCTTTTGCGTGCTATTGAAGAAAATAGCAGCCGTGACATTTCCGGCCTATCTATTACCGACATTGCCACTGAACCTTATTTTGTTCCAGAAACCACCCAGCTTTTTGCCCAGCTTCAAGCCTTTCGCAAAAGACGGGAACATTTCGCGATTGTTATTGATGAATATGGCGATTTGCGCGGCATTGTTACGCTGGAAGATATTTTGGAAGAGATTGTTGGCGAAATTGATGATGAACATGATGAAGGTCTGCCAGAGGTAAAACCGCAGGCAGATGGCTCTTACATTGTCGATGGCTCGGTGACGTTACGAGACCTAAACCGTATCCTCTCTTTAGAACTACCAGATGAAAAAGCCGCAACCCTCGCCGGATTAATCATCTATGAAAGCCGTCATATTCCGGCCATTGGTCAAGAATTTAGATTTCACGGTCTACGCTTTCGGATACGAAACCGCGCTGGCAATCAGCTAACCTCTATTCGTTTATGGCTATCTGAGCCAGCATCTGAGACGCCGCCCGAACGTAACAAGAAAGATTGATTGGCTGAGAAGATTTGCCACCCCCTTTGCTGTAATGGAGCTAAAAATGAGCCTGTCTGCCCCTGCCAAAAGAGAAGCACGCCATTTGCGCCGTATATCCTGTCGCGGCTTTGCCAGAGAAGATGGTTTGCTGGATATAGAAGGCGAGCTTATCGACACAAAAGATTATGATTTTCCCTCTTCCACGCATGGCACGATTGAGGCTGGCCACCCCATCCATCATATGCAGGTGCGTATTACCATTAATTTTCAGATGAATGTGGTCGCAGCAGAAGCAGTAACCTTGCATGGCCCCTATCAAATTTGTCCAAAGGGGGCTGAAAATATCAGCGGTCTGGTCGGGCTAACCATTGGGCCGGGTTGGAAGCGGAAGGTTCAAAACGCGATAGGCGGGCCAAAAGGCTGTACCCATATCACTGAATTAATGGGGCAGATGGCAACAACCGCTTTTCAGACCCTCTATGGAGAAAAAGCCCGCCAACGCCGCGCAACTGGTGCCGACCAAAACCAGCAAATTCGTACACCGCTTCCCTCGCTGACCAATAGTTGTATCGCTTACGCTGAAGATACAGACGCCTAATTAATCCCGTTTTATAGTGATTTGTAAGGCATGAATGGGGCCGGCCAGTAATTCTGCCAATGCTTGATTTACGGCGCGGTGGGCAGCTACACGGCTAAGCTTGGCAAGGCTGTTTGAGGCGATAGTTACTTCAAAATGGCTTTGCCCGCCGGGGCGGGCGCCTGCATGGCCAGCATGCTGCCAGCTTACATCCTCTACTTTCAAAAAATCAGGATTAAGGATTTCTTGAAGGCGCATTTCTATAGCTTGTTTTACGCTATTTTCACTCATTTCTGACATTTATATACCGCCATTCTCATTTTAAGGGATAGGGATTATGGTTTTGCTACCAGATAAAATACAAAAAAATCACTATAACAGAAACTTGTATTCACACCTTTGAACCCTATAGTCTAGGCCTATGAGAACAAAACGCCAAATAAAGGAACCTTTGAAGCTGAAAGACGGTGACCAAGCCCTTGCTGGGGACGGGGTGCGTTTATGCATGGCGGCGGGCTGCGATGCGGATGCCCCCCACCCCGCGCCGCGCAACCGTTCTGAATTACGAAGCTATATTTGGTTCTGCCTTGAACATATTCGCCATTATAATAGTAGCTGGAACTATTATGACGGCATCGAAGGGGATGCGCTTGAAGAGGAAATTAGGCGCGCTACAACGTGGGAGCGCCCAAGCTGGAAATTTGGTACCGGCCCTTCTGCTGCAGCCTCCACCAGCCAGCCTTTTGAGGATAAGTTCGGTTTTTTTGAAGAGGAAACCAATAGCCCGCATCCAGCTATGAGCGGATTAAGCACTGAAGAGAAACAGGCTTGGGCTTTATTTGACCTGCCACCAGATACAGAAATGTCGAGGGTAAAAAAACGTTATAATGAACTGGCGAAATCCCTGCATCCAGATCATAATAAAACTGACCCTAAGGCTGAGGAAAAACTAAAGGAAATCAATCTTGCCTATTCTGTTTTACGTAAAAACGCTATGAAGGAAAAGATTTAACTACCACTAACCCATTAGAGCAAATAATTTAGCTTCTTAATTGCCTTTCCTAGCTGTGGCTGATAAAGGCTATTTCGTGAAAAATAATGACGTCGCCGGAGAATGATTAATGTCTGCTGAAACTACCCATGGACAAACAGCGCACCCTTTAAACGAGCCTGATATTGAGGTGAATGTGCGCGAGGTATTTGGTCTAGATATTGATATGATGGTACCTGCTTTTTCAACAAGCTCGCAATATGTGCCTGCGATAGACGCCGACTATCAGTTTGACCATGATACCACCATCGCTATTCTAGCAGGCTTCTCGCATAATCGCCGGGTAATGGTACAAGGCTATCACGGTACCGGAAAATCAACCCATATTGAACAAGTTGCGGCGCGCTTGAACTGGCCATGCTTACGTATCAATTTAGATAGCCATGTCAGCCGTATCGATCTGGTTGGCAAAGATGCTATCGTTCTGAAAGATGGCAAGCAGGTGACCGAGTTTAAAGAGGGCATCTTGCCATGGGCATTACAAAATCCAGTAGCGCTGGTGTTTGATGAATATGATGCTGGGCGCGCAGATGTGATGTTTGTTATCCAGAGGGTGCTAGAGGTAGATGGCAAATTAACCTTGCTAGATACCAGCCGGGTGATCACCCCAAACAAACATTTCCGGCTATTTGCCACCGCAAATACCGTAGGCCTAGGCGATACAACAGGCCTGTATCATGGAACCCAGCAGATAAATCAAGGCCAGATGGACAGATGGTCTATTGTTACGACCCTAAATTACCTGCCGCATGAAGATGAGGTAAATATCATCCTTGCCAAACAAAAAGCCTATCAAAATGAGGCTGGCAAAAAGCAGATTGACCAGATGGTGCGTATGGCTGATATGACGCGTAAAGGGTTTATGGCCGGCGATTTATCTACACTGATGTCGCCGCGTACCGTGCTAACATGGGCAGAAAATGCGCTTATCTTTGATGATATCACATTGGCGTTTCGGCTGACTTTCCTCAATAAATGCGATGAAATAGAACGGCCTACTATTGCTGAATATTATCAGCGTGTATTCGGCATTGACTTGCCAGAGGCGCCTTCTGCCACGCAAAAAGCATCCTAGAAAAACGCCGCTGCCTAGCAGAGCAGAAAGTATCCAAAGTGAGCAAACCAGACGACCAGTCCGATTTTCTAAAGGCTAATGCAGCAGCGATGCGTGCGCTAGCAGGTGGGGTGGAACGTCAAGTACGCTATGCTGGGCAAGACACCCATATCGGCAAGACTGAAATCAGACTGCCTGCCCTGCCGCGTGAGCGTAGCCGCAGCGCCCGCAGTGACAGCCGCGGGGCCGCTGATTCAGCTGGATTGTGGCTTGCCCATCATAATGAGAAAACGCATCGTCAGCTCTGTCCAAGCGCACCAGCGGCAAAGGCTATTTTTGAAGCAGCTGAACAAGCACGCGTAGAGGCAGTTGGTGCAAACCAGATGGCAGGCGTTCGCAATAACTTGTCAGCCAAATTGGATACACGCTATAGCAATATGCCTATTGGCGCCCCCGAATCTGGTGATGATAGCGCCGTGGTTGAAGCGGTTCGGCTGGTTGTACGCGAAGCGCTAACAGGGGACGCTCCGCCTGCATCCACAGCAATGGTGATGGATTTATGGCGGCCTTGGATACAATCACGGGCAGGCGATCTTCTAGAAGAGATGCGCATAGCTGAAACAGACCAGCAACAATTCGCTGATCTGTCTAAAAGATTGATTACGGTACTGCAATCTGAGCTAGGCGACACTGCCGAAAATAACGAGGATGGCGATGATGCTGATGATGATGGCAATCAGGATAATAATGATGATGGCCAGTCAGATGAAGCACAGTCCGCGACCGGTGAAGATGACAGCACAGATGAGGATGGTCAGTCCCTAGAACAAGACGGGGACGCTGCTGGCATGGCATCTGAAGACGCGGCCGATATGGAATCGGACGCAGATATGGATGGCATGACAGATGGGGAAAGTCCGGGCGGTGAGGCCGGAGAATCGCCCTATAAAACCCAGCAAAATGAAAATCCATATAAAATATTCACGACCGAATTTGATGAGGTTGTTGAGGCAGCAGATTTATGCGACCCAGCCGAGCTTGAGCGTTTGCGCGGCATGCTAGACAGGCATCTTGAAAATCTGAACCAGATGATCGGCAAGCTCGCTAATCGTCTTCAGCGCAAATTGATGGCGTTCCAGAATCGCACTTGGGAGTTTGATCTAGAAGAAGGCATGCTGGATGCTGGTAAATTGCACCGGGTGGTTACCCAGCCCTATAGCGCCCTTTCCTATAAACAAGAACAAGACACGAAATTCAAAGATACGATTGTCACGCTGCTATTAGATAATTCTGGTTCCATGCGCGGGCGGCCTATCACTATTGCTGCGGTTACCGCCGATATTCTGGCGAGGACGCTGGAGCGCTGCGGGGTAAAGGTTGAAATTTTAGGCTTTACCACCAAAGCATGGAAGGGCGGGTTATCGCGTGAAGCATGGCAGTCTGCTGGTAAGCCAGCGATGCCTGGCCGGCTCAATGATTTACGACATATCATCTATAAATCTGCTGATCAGCCTATGCGGCGTGCACGCAAATCGCTTGGCTTGATGCTGCGCGAAGGTATTTTAAAAGAAAATATCGACGGTGAGGCGCTTATCTGGGCGCATGATAGGCTAATTGGCCGCCATGAAGACAGAAAAATTATGATGGTGATATCAGATGGTGCGCCTGTAGATGATTCGACCCTGTCCTCAAATAGCGGCAATTACCTTGAAAAGCATCTGCGTCATGTCATCACCATGATTGAAACCCGCTCGCCAGTACAGTTGCTAGCCATCGGCATTGGCCATGATGTAACCCGTTATTATAAACGCGCGGTAACCATTACAGACGTCGACCAGCTTGGCGGCACCGTAATGACTGAGCTTGCAGACCTATTTGATGAGGATAAGAAAAAAACCAGCATGGCACGTTTTAAACGCTAGGCATCTGGCTCTTTTTTTTAAAATTCAAGACATAAAAAACCCCGCCTAAATTAGCGGGGTATTTTCATCGCTTCATGCAGCTAAATTTATGCAGCCAAAGTTATGCAGACTGGACTGCCAATATTTCACGCTTTAGAGAACGCGCATCATCAGCAAGCTCTGCATTACGTGCCTGTAACAAAAAGCTGTCCAATCCGCCATGCTTTTCGATGGTGCGAATAGCACTGGTTGAAACGCGCAAGCTGACATTACGGCCCAAGATTTCCGAGCTCATGCTTGTACGCTGCAAGTTTGGCAGGAATTTACGGCGCGTGCGGTTTTTCGCATGGCTCACATTATTTCCAGACATCACGCCTTTACCAGTAATTTGACAACGCTTTGACATTGTAACCCTCGTGGCGACCATGCCGCCGAATGTTCGAATTTTTAAAATAACAATCGGGTTTATACTTCCAAAAGGCCAACAGGTCAAGCAATTCTGTGATCTAGCATGGTAAAACTGCGCTTAAAGCTAGCAAATTTTTCAAGATGGCTATTTTTCTTGTTCTGCCTATCTTTTAGATAAAATTAATCTGAACTCTATTTACTTAAATTTAACTTCTTCTTGTTAATATAAGTTTATGAACTTACATCCATACATCCTCGTCAAGCGAAATGTTAAACTTCCAGATAGGCGCACATCCGTGCAGCTTGAAGCCTATGTTTGGCAGTCCATTGACGCTATCTTATCCTTGGAATCTATCAAATTTTCTCTGTTATGCGCAGAATTGGATCAACGCAGAAAGGAGCTTAAGTTAGCCAGCTCCATTCGTCTTTTTGCGCTGATTTATTACCGAACACTCAGCAACCATTTCCATGATGAAATAGGCGACGGCAATATGTTGCACAGCCCCAAATCAGACAATTTTAATTGTTTTCTGACGTCTCTGCAGCAATTTTCGCAATATGCGCAGCATGCGAAAGCGCCTTCTCTGGGGAAGCCAACACCCCTTTTATCTCAGATACAGCGCTTGCCCCGTCTGCTATCACTAGCGCCCTGAGTTGGCGCAAAATATCTACGACAATATAAGGCCCGTGTAAGGCCAGCGCAGTATAAAGTTGCAGTAAATCTGCCCCCGCTAGCAAGCGTGCATAGGCCTGTTCAGCGGTTTGGATACCGCCAGCCCCTATCAACACCAACTCTTGCGCGCCGCTACGCTTCAAATGACCCGCTGCATCGCTAAGCACCTCTAGGGCACGCCGAGCAAGAGGTTGTCCAGATAACCCGCCTGCTTCGCCGCGATGGATGCTATTCAAACTATCGGGGCGGGAAATAGTTGTATTCGTTAAAATAAATCCAGCTACCCCTGCCTTGGCACTTGCATCCATAGCGGCAAACAGGTCATTTTTTTCCATATCTGGTGCCAGCTTTACAAAAACAGGTGGCCGGGCAGGCGCGTGTACTATCGCCTCATCCCGTCCCTTAATTGCGCCCTCCAACACTGCCTTGATATGGGCTTCATGTTGCAAATCGCGCAAACCAGGTGTGTTAGGCGAGGATATATTGACGGTTAGATAGTCAGCATCCGCACTCAGAAAATGGGCTGCTTTATAGTAATCTGCGACCCTATCCTTTGCCTCTTTATTAGCCCCTATATTCACCCCGATAATACCGCGGCGCGTGGCAACTTTCCGTAAATTATTCCGAGCAACCCGCATGCCCTTGGAATTAAACCCATATCGGTTGATGACGGCGCCATCTTCAGGCAACCGGAACAAACGCGGCTTGGGATTGCCGGCCTGCGGCTTCGGGGTAATGGTACCTACCTCAGCAAAGCCAAACCCTAACCGGATGGCCCCTTGGCTTGCGACTGCATTCTTATCAAAGCCAGCCGCGAGGCCTAACGGATTATCAAAAGAAAGGCCAGCTGCCTGAACGGGCAACAAAATCTGGTCTGCGATAGGCGCAAATCCGCGCGAAAGGGCAAATACAGCTGTATCATGCGCCATTTCAGCGGGAAGTTTTTGCGTCCATTTAGCCGCTAATTGCCACATGATATCCTGCTTACTTTCTTAATTATTTGCCAGCTCATCCGCCAGAACCGCATCACATAGCGCGATAGATTTAGACAATCCATAAAGTCTGAAAAAGCTGCCCATACGTGGGCCCTGTTCCTGACCTAGCATGGTTTCATACAGGCATTTAAACCAATCCCGCAAATTCTCATACCGCTCTTTACCCGTGGCATAAACCACAGTTTGAACATCGCTTGCCTCTGCATCTTCTGGCAAGCCAGCCAGCGCAGCACGCAAAGCGGTGATAGCGGTTTTTTCTTCGGCAGTGGCAGAGCGATATTGTTTATCTGGTCGCACACGATCCTGATAGAAGCGCACCGCATAACCCGCCAGCCTGTCTAGATGAGGGTGCGTTTCTTTTGAGGTATCTGGTGCATAGCTCTGAATATATCCCCATAGCTCTTCTGCTGTTTCTGCAGAACAAACAGCCGCTAGATTAAGAAGCAATGAAAAGCTGACAGGCATATCTGCACCTGACATACCGCTTTTAGTATCTGTCTGTTGCTGATGAATATGCCATGCCGGGTTTTCCAGCCCTTCTTCTGGGCTTTGCTCGGACAATTTGCCAAGATGGCTGAAATACTCATCAACCGCCTTCGGGATTACATCAAAATACAGCCGTTTTGCACGCTTTGGCTGGCCATACATAAACAGAGCCAGAGATTCTGGACTGCCATATGTTAGCCAATCTTCTACCGATAAGCCGTTACCTTTAGATTTTGAAATCTTTTCACCATTTTGATCTAAAAATAGCTCATAGGAAAAACCAGCAGGTGGCGTGCCTTTCAAAACCCGCACAATTTTAGAAGATAGCGTGACAGAATCAATCAAATCCTTGCCACTCATTTCATAATCAACACCTAGCGCATACCAGCGCATCGCCCAATCTGCCTTCCATTGCAGTTTGCACCCGCCGCCTGTGACTGGCACCTCTATTTCGGCATTATTACGCGGGTCGCTATAAGTAATGGTGCCATTTTGCGTATCCACCTTAATAACTTTGGCTTGCAACACATGGCCTGTATCTGGGCATATCGGCAGGAACGGGCTGTAAGTAGCCTGACGTTCTGCACCCAAAGTTGGCAGAATGACATCCCTAACGGCTTGATAATTATTCAATATATGCCGTAAGGCTGGGTCAAAGGCGCCAGATTTATACATATCTGTTGCGCTGATAAATTCATATTCAAAGCCAAAACTATCTAAAAAGCTCTGCAGACGCGCATTATTATGCGCCCCAAAACTGTCATGTGTGCCAAACGGGTCTGGCACATCGGTTAGCGGCTTTTGCAAATGCGGCTCTAACATTTCCTGATTTGGAACATTATCAGGGATTTTCCGCAAACCATCCATATCGTCCGAGAAACAGATAAGGCGCGTTGGCCGGCCTGTTAGCACCTCAAAAGCGCGGCGAATCATAGAGGTGCGCACAACCTCAGCAAAGGTGCCAATATGCGGCAGGCCAGAGGGGCCATACCCTGTTTCAAACAGTACAGGACGGCTAGGGTCATCTCCTGACATTTTCGCCAAACGTGCCTGTAATGCGCGGGCCTCAGCAAAGGGCCATGCCTTAGCATCTTCTGCGGCAGAAGTGGATATAGCGGTGGTTTCTGCGGTCATTTTACAGTCTGTTCCTTAAATCTACTGGCCCAAAATCCACTGGCCCAAAATCTATTGGCCCACAAAACCTATCTGTTAAAGTGACAGATAGGCAGGGGCAGCTAGATGCAAATGTTGTTTCAAGGTGATAAGATGCTGGCGAGGATGGGTCAAGTCTTTGCTAGCCTTACTATTGACGCAGCAAGAGAAGCGAAAAAGTGCCTCTGATAGCTACTAGGCAATAAAGGGCGCACTAGTCTATAGTGAGCGGCATGACTGTTCCACCCGATTTCTCAAAAAGTAGTTTTTTATGGCCAGATCATTCTGGTGTTGTCTGCGTAAGTGCAGAGGGCGAAATAATCCGTCCCATGCCAGCTGAAATCGACAGCTTAATCGCTACTGGTATGCTGGTGGTTTGCCATAAAAAATGGACGGAAACGCGTTTAGGACAAAACCTTGATAAGGCGTTGGATGTGCTAGAGCTTTTTGCCTTTATCCGTCCGGCTCAAGTTGTCTCACCCACCCCTTCGGGGCTTGCTAGTCGGCTAGGTCTCGCCCAGCCAAATAGCGCTGAAGATAAGGTGCTAGCCATCGCAAAGGCTGCCACCCAGCTTCTGGATGAATTAGCCGAAATGCCAGAACAGGCGCGTGTTAAGCTGGCTGAAATTGCCGAAATGATGCGGCGTGGGGGGTGGCGTTGGTCTGCACCTATTTTGCTGCAACTTGGCGTTCATTCTGCTAAGGATGGCCCGCCAGATGGCCGCAATGCTGCTGTTTGGAGCGATATTCCAGAAATTTCTGATAGTGGTTATCGCCCCCCGCCCGGTATTCAGCCAGTGATGCCAGATGCGGCCAGAACGCGCCTATCTGAAATGCTGGGTAGCCATTCAGAGGTGCGCAGCAGCCAATCTGATTATGCGGCAGCGGCAGCTTCCATCTTTGCCAGCCCAGATAGCGGCTCTACCCCTTTTATGTTGCTCGCAGAAGCTGGAACAGGCACAGGTAAAACGCTTGGCTATCTTGCCCCTGCTAGTTTGTGGGCAGAACGCAATGACGCCGCTGTTTGGATTTCCACCTATACCCGTACATTACAGCATCAAATTGCTGATGAGCTTAGCCGGCTCTATCCAGACCGAAAGAAGGCTGAAAAAAAGGTGGTTGTGCGAAAGGGGCGCGAGAATTATCTGTGCCTGCTTAATTTAGAAGATGCGCTGGGCCGGATGCCGGGCGCACCAGCAGATGCTGCTGGGCTTGGACTGATGGCGAGATGGGCAAGCGCAACCCCTGATGGAGACCTAACTGGCAATAGCTTTCCCTCATGGCTGGTTGACCTTATCGGCACACGCCTGACGCGGGGGCTGGCAGATAGGCGCGGGGAATGTATTCATTCTGCCTGTACCCATTATCATAAATGCTTTGTTGAAAAATCTATCCGCACCTCACGCCATGCAGATATCGTGATAGCTAATCATGCGCTGGTGATGATAAATGCGGCTATGGGCGCATCTAAAGGGACAGATAAGGGGACAGCTAAGGGGGGGGCAACATCGGGACAGGCTAGTGATAATAATCGGCCCACCCGATATATTTTTGACGAAGGTCACCATATTTTTGACGCCGCAGACAGCGCCTTTAGTGCGGGTTTAACAGCCTATGAGACAGCAGAGATGCGGTTATGGCTGCGGGGAAGTGAAGATGGCCGGCGTGGGCGTGCACGCGGATTACAAAAACGCCTTGGCGATCTGATAGCAAATAGCGAAGAAGCCTTAGCGGCACTTGATGCCGCTACGGAAATGGCACGCCTGCTGCCCGGAACGGGGTGGAAAAAACGAATATCTGAAAATGCGCCCGCAAATGCAGCAGAGCAATTTTTCTGTGCTGTTCGAAATGCGGTTTATCAGCGTGCCAGCGACCCGCAAAGCCTGTATAATCTGCAAGTAGAGTTGTATCCCGCGACGCAAGATATGCAAGAGAAAGCACAAAAGCTAAAAAATGTGTTTAACGATCTTAGCGTGCCTCTGACGAAGCTAGCAACCTACCTGCAAGATATTCTAGATGAAAAAGCAGATACGCTAGATAGCCAGACGCGCAACCGTTTAGAAGGTGCACAACGCGGGTTGATGCGCCGCGCTACCGGCCCGCTGGCCGCTTGGCAGATGATGTTAAATGATTTGCAGCAGGATAGCCGAGAGGGCTTTATCGACTGGATTGAGGTCACCAGAAGTGATTTAGGGGACGTAGATGTTGGCCAGCATCGACACTGGCTAGATCCGATGATCCCCTTTAGCGAGAGTGTGCTAGCCCCTGCCCATGGGGTGGCTGTAACCTCTGCGACCCTGCGCGACAATCAGCTAGAGGACGCAAGCAGTGAGGAAGAGGAATGGCACTCCGCACGGCTTATATCGGGGGCAGCACATCTGCCGCACCCTGCACTTGTCTCAGCGCATAAATCGCCTTTTGATTATCAAAAACAAGCCCGGATTTTTGTTGTTAACGATATCAGCCGCGAGCGCTATCAAGCGGTTGCCAGCGCAATGGCAGAGCTGATGAAGGCGGCGGGCGGCGGCAGCCTTGGACTTTTTACCTCTATCGCAAGGCTGAAAAGCACCTACCCTGAATTAGAGGCACGGCTGCGGGCAGCAGGGATTCCGCTACATGCCCAGCATATGGACCGGATGAGCCTGCAAACCCTATTACAGCTATTCCGAGAGGATAGCCATTCCTGTCTGGTGGGCACGGACGCCGTGCGAGACGGGGTGGATGTGCCGGGCGAGGCTTTGCGGATGATTATCTATGACCGGGTGCCATGGCCCCGTCCAGATATGTTGTTCAAGGCGCGGGCAAAGTGGCAAGGACGCGATGCATGGACAGACAGAATGACGCGGATGCGCCTGCGTCAAGCCTTTGGCCGCCTCATCCGCCGCGCCGATGATAAAGGGGTTTTCGTGATGCTGGATAGCCGCCTTCCAACAAGGCTAACCTCAGCCTTTCCAAACGATGTCGAAATTATTCGAACCGGCCTTGTTGATGCCATCACCCAAAGCCGAAATTTTCTAAAAAGTGAGGGATAATTAAGAACCCCCTATCTGGTTAAGAACTAGCCATTGAAAAAACAGGCATCTGTCTTACCGTCGATTTCAAAAATTGATTAATAAAAAAGGCAGCCTTTGCAAAAAAGGCTGCCTGATTTTACGAGGTGGAAGGTAGAGGGGCTGTTTAGAAGCCGCCCATACCACCCATACCGCCCATGCCGCCCATATCAGGGGCCGCTGGCGCAGCTTCCTTCGGCTCTGGCTTGTCGGCAACCATGGCTTCGGTAGTGATCAGCAGCGCTGCCACCGATGCTGCATTCTGCAGCGACGAGCGGACAACCTTGGTCGGGTCGATCACGCCAGCCTTGACCATGTCGGTAAAGGTGCCGGATACGGCATCATAACCTTCATTTTCCTTGCTGCTTTCCATCAACTTGCCAACGATGACCGACCCTTCGGCACCGGCGTTTTCAGCAATGTTGCGGGCCGGGGCCTGCAGGGCACGGCGCACGATCTCGACACCGACTTCCTGATCCCGGTTCACCGGCTTCAGGCCTTCAAGTGCGCTGATCGCCTTGACGAGGGCCACACCGCCACCAGGGACGATGCCTTCCTCGACAGCTGCACGCGTGGCATGCATGGCATCATCGACGCGGTCCTTGCGTTCCTTCACCTCAACCTCGGTGGCACCGCCAACACGGATAACGGCAACACCGCCAGCCAGCTTGGCAAGACGCTCCTGCAGTTTCTCACGGTCATAGTCCGAAGATGTCTCCTCGGCCTGGGCGCGGATCTGGTTGCAACGTGCTTCGATCTCGGCCTTTTCGCCGATACCGTCAACGATGGTGGTTTCGTCCTTGGTGATCTCGACGCGCTTGGCAGACCCCAGCATCTCGAGGGTCATGCCGTCGAGCGAAATGCCGACTTCCTCAGAGATTACTGTCCCCTTTGTCAGGATCGCGAGGTCTTCCAGCATCGCCTTGCGACGATCGCCAAAGCCAGGTGCCTTTACAGCGGCAACCTTCAGACCGCCGCGCAGACGGTTGACGACGAGTGTGGCCAGTGCCTCACCCTCGATGTCTTCAGCAATGATCAGAAGCGGGCGACCTGACTGCACAACCTTTTCAAGGATCGGCAGCATGTCCTGCAGGTTCGAGAGCTTCTTCTCGTGCAGCAGGATATAGGGGTCTTCCAGTGTGGCGCGCATCTTGTCGGCGTCAGTCACGAAGTAAGGTGACAGGTAACCGCGATCGAACTGCATGCCTTCAACAACATCAAGTTCAGTATCGAGGCTTTTTGCTTCCTCAACAGTGATCACGCCTTCATTGCCCACACGCTCCATGGCCTCGGCAATCATCTTGCCGATTTCTTCTTCGCCATTCGCCGAGATGGTGCCAACCTGCGCAACCTCGTCAGAGGTGGAGATTTTCTTCGAACGTGCTTCCAGTGATGCGACGACAGCTTCAACAGACATGTCGATGCCACGCTTCAGATCCATGGGGTTCATGCCGGCAGCAACGGCGCGGGCGCCTTCCTGGGCAATAGACTGGGCCAGAACGGTGGCAGTGGTGGTGCCGTCACCGGCAACATCATTGGCCTTCGAGGCCACTTCACGCACCATCTGTGCGCCCATGTTCTGGAACTTATCCTTAAGCTCGATGTCCTTGGCAACGGTCACACCGTCCTTGGTGATGCGCGGTGCGCCAAAAGACTTTTCGAGAACTACGTTACGGCCCTTGGGACCGAGAGTTACCTTTACGGCATTCGCCAGCGTATCAACGCCTTCAAGCATGCGGGTTCTGGCGTCAGAGCCGAATTTGACTTCCTTGGCAGCCATTGTGTTTCATCCTTCTTTTAGAGTTCAGTCAAGACGATAGAGAGCGGGAAATCAGTCGATGATCCCCATAATGTCAGATTCTTTCATGATCAAATAATCCTGACCGTCGATCTTGACTTCGGTTCCCGACCATTTGCCAAACAGAATGCTGTCGCCAGCCTTGACGTCGAGCGGCTGTACCTTGCCTTGCTCGTCACGCGCACCTGCGCCAACAGCAACAACCTTGCCCTCCATGGGCTTTTCCTTGGCCGTGTCAGGAATGATAATGCCTCCAGCGGTTTTTTCTTCAGATTCCAAACGCTGGACCAGCACACGGTCGTGAAGGGGCCTGAATTTCATGCCTCTCTCTCCTCCAGATGAGTTACAATTTAACGTGCTGGCACTCGCCGTTAGCGAGTGCCAATTTGCACACCGGTTAATTGGGCCCAAGGCCCAGTAATGTCAAGCAGATAGCTAAAAAAAATAACAGTGATTACGACCTAGGCCACACCCAGCTTTTGCTGCAGTGATGAAGACGAGGTCGTGTACTGAAACCGGATCTTTTTGTCGGGATGAACAATGCCATGTGCGGCATGCGCCATCAGTGCCGCTTCGTGGAATCCTGACAGGATCAGCTTCAGCTTGCCGGGATAGTGATTGATGTCGCCAATCGCAAAAATTGACGGCTCCGATGTCTCGAAACGCTCGGTATCTACCGGAATCAGGTTCTCCTCAAGATTCAGCCCGAAATCGGCAATCGGGCCCAGCTTCATCGTCAGCCCATAAAATGGCAGCAGGACATCGGCGGCCAGCGCGTCCGGTTCATCGGCGCCAGCCTGCTGTACCAACACGTTCTGCAAAACCCCTTCACTGCCCTCAAGGCCTTTCAGCTGGCCGATATGCAAGGTAACGCGCCCGGCATCAACAAGTGCCCGCATCTTGGAAACCGTGTCCGGCGCGGCGCGGAAGTCATCGCGCCGGTGGACCAGCGTCACCGATTCGGCGATATCGACCAGATTGACCGTCCAGTCGAGAGCCGAATCACCACCGCCGGCAACAACCAGCTTCTTGCCAGCCAGCCGGTCGCGCTGACGCACCGCATATTGTACCGCACCGCTGGCCTCAAACGCATCCAGATCAGCAAGGGGTGGCCGCTTTGGAACGAATGATCCGCCGCCAGCTGCGATCACAACCACGGGGGCGGTGATCTGCATGCCTTCGCTGGTCGTCAGCAGCCAGCTGCCGTCGTCACGCTTCTCCAGCGCCTCGGCCATCTGCCCATAATGAAAGACCGGTTCAAACGGCGCGATCTGTTCCATCAGCCGGTCAGTCAATTCCTGTCCGGTACAGATCGGCAGCGCGGGAATGTCATAGATCGGCTTTTCCGGATACAGCTCGGCGCATTGCCCCCCCGGCTTGTCCAGAATATCGACAAGGTGACAGCGCAGGTCCAGAAGCCCCAGTTCGAACACCGCAAACAAGCCGCAAGGGCCTGCACCGATGATGATGATGTCGGTCTTCTGGATATCAGTCATGACAGTATCGCCGTTAGGTCTAGGGGTGGGGCCGGGGCAGGTGCCGCCGATCATTCCGGAATATATGCGTCCGGCAGGGTGAAACAATGAAACGCAGACACACACATAGCGGCGTGTGTGCCGCGGGACAAGGGGTCAGGGCGTCGCGTCGCGGCTTGCGGGTGTTGCCAGAACGCGCTGCATCGGTGGTGGTGACAGCGCCAGCGAGCGCCGCCACTGCTTTTCATTCCTCATATCAATCTCAACATGGGTGAACCCGAACCGCCGCAGATAATCAGCCTGGTCCGGAATCAGATGCCCGCTGGCCAGAAGCCTGTGACAATAGCCAACGATCTCACGAAGATGGCGCGCCATGGTAAAGCCGCGCCCATCGGAAAAAGAGGCGAAATGGATGGTGACAGGTGACTGCAACTGCCCGCTGCTGTCAGTTGGCAGATCAGCCAGACCCGCCAGTGACGCGCTTGCGTCTATGGCATTGATGTCCCGGTCAACAGGCACCGATCTGCCACTTTGCAGGTCAAACCAGACCCTTTGTCTGTGCGGTTCAGCCATCACCATAGACAGCCTGTTTGAATGGCGTCAGCCCGACGCGGAGCAGATGGTCGCCAAAGCGTTCATCCGTCTTTCTGTTTTCCAGATACAGAGTCACGACTTCCTCGATCACCGCCGGCACCTCGTCCTCGGCAAAGGACGGGCCGATGATCCGGCCGATGGCCGCTGCCTCGTCGGCGCGCCCGCCAAGCGAGATCTGGTAATGTTCAACACCCTTCTTGTTGACACCCAGAATGCCTATATCGGCGGCGTGGTGATGCCCGCAGGCATTGATGCAGCCCGAAATATTCAACCGCAACTTTCCGATTTCGGCACGGCGATCAGGATCGGGAAAGCGCTGAAATATCTTTTCGGCAAGTGGCAGTGACCTGGCATTGGCAAGGTTGCAGTAATCCAGCCCCGGGCAGGCAATCATATCGCTGATCAACCCTTCCTCGGCCCCGGCCAGCCGGACCTTCAGGGCATCCTTGAACAATGCGGCCAGATGATCACGCCAGACATGCGGGATGATGATGTTCTGCGTATAGGTGACACGCAATTCTAGGTGACACGCAATTCACCACGGCCATATGTTTCAGCCAGTGACGCCATCGCCTCCATTTCCGACGCCGCGGCATCACCGGGCGGTCTGCCAGCAGATTTCAGAGACAGGCTGACATTGGCGTAGCCTTGTGTGTGATGCGCCATGACATTGGTGCGATACCAGCGGGCGAATGCCGGATCATCATCTGCCGCTTTCGCCAGAGCCGCCTTTGCCGAGGGCGCGGCCGGCAAGTCGGCAAGGGAAAAATAGCCGGCAATCCGCTGATATTCGGCCACAGGCAAATCGGTTGTGTTGTCCTTTGTCACCTGCCATTCATTGTTCACCGCCTCGCCAAAACTCTCGATTCCCATGTCATCGACAAGGATTTTGATGCGGGCCTTGTAGATGTTGTCGCGACGCCCGGCAGCGTTATAGACCCGCATGATGGCTTCCAGATAGGACAGCAGATGCCGCGCCGGAATGAAATGTGCCAGCTTGCGCGCCACCCGTGGCGTCCGCCCCTGGCCACCACCAACAAACACACGGAATCCCGTCTCACCATCGCGGCTCAATGCAAGGCGCAGGCCGATATCGTGAAAAGCAATTGCCGCCCGGTCGTCGGCCGCGGCGGAAATGGCAATCTTGAACTTGCGCGGCAGGAAGGCGAACTCGGGATGAAGCGTTGACCATTGGCGAACGACTTCGGCCCAGATACGCGGATCCTGCACTTCATCATGCGCCGCGCCGGCAAGCGGATCAGAGGTCACATTGCGGATACAGTTTCCCGATGTCTGGATGGCATGCATGTCATAGCTGGCAAGCCTGTCCAGAATATCGGGCGCTTCGACCAGCTTGATCCAGTTGAACTGAATGTTCTGGCGGGTGGTAAAATGGCCGAATCCCCGATCAAAATCACGGGCAATGCCGGCCAGACCACGCATCTGGTGGCTGGACAACACACCGTAAGGAATGGCGACGCGCAACATATAGGCATGCAGCTGCAGATACAGGCCGTTTTGCAGGCGCAGCGGCTTGAATTCATCTTCGGTAAGCTCGCCGCGAAGACGGCGTTCAACCTGATCACGGAACTGCGCCGCGCGCTTGGCAACGAACTGCCGGTCAAAGGAATCATATTGGTATATTGACGGCACCGTGAGCATCGCCTTTGCATCTGGCAATGACACCCCATTCACCCGGTCATCTGTTGGCGGCAGGATGCTGGGGCCTCTCGCAGCGCGGATCATCTCGCGTGCCGAAGACCCGGCACCGGTATCGTCAGTGACCTCATAGGCGGCGACAACCTCGTCACGCTGTGCCGCGGTGTTGACGATATCGCGTGCGGCGATGATCGCCTCATCGTCGAACTGTCCGGCAAGCCGCACATCCTCGGTCCAGGACAGATCATGGGTCAGCTAGACAACAGATCCGGAGTCCAGCCTGTTGGCGGTAAACTTCACAGCAGTCATGCCGGTATCCCCGAACTGCCAGCGCTCTTCATTCCGTTATCGGTGAGGATCACCACATCCAGGCCCCGGGCGAGCCGGTCGTCAGCCAGCCTGCGCTGTGCCCTTGGCCCCACGGCCAGAAGTTCCACCTCGCGGCGCGCAAGCGACAGGACGGCCGGAGATTCGCCTTGCGTATGGATAATCACATCGGCATTGCGGATGGCCTCGGCAGCAGGGCGTTGCAAATGATCCGGATCATCATGGCCGGACTCAATCACACGCAACCTGCCACTGGCACTGCCATTCACAGATGCGCTCATACTGGCCATCTGTGCGGTCAGTTTTGCAATCACCCAGCTGTCGGCCTGCGCCGTATCACCATCGATGATACGGGTGCCAATATCGCTCTCGATGATCTGATGCTGAAGGCCGCGCCGTCTGGCGGCTGAAAGATGGCGAAGCCGATGCCGGATGCGGTTCAGATAAATGGCAAGGCGGCCATATCCTGTCGGCAGCATGTCCTCGATTCTGGCACGAAGCCGCTGCGCCAGCACTGGCGAAAATCCGCCTGTGGAAATCGCCACTGTCACCGGATCACGTTCGACAATGGCCCCAAGATAGAAGCTGCAAAGCGTCGGACAGTCGGGAACATTCACTGGCACACCTGCCTCGCGGGCAATGGTTGCAAGCCGTGTATTCAGGGCCATATCGCCTGTTTCGATGATGATCAGCGGACGCCCGCGAAACAGGCTGTCTGCCGCCTGCAGGGCGACGCCGGTAATGTGGCGCATCTGCGGGTGGCGCAATTCCCCCGGCGGCAGGTCCATCCCGGTGACAAGATCGACCACCGGCGCAAAGCCTGCAAGAAGACGGATTTTCGCGGCAAGACCCTGATCAGCGCCGACGACGAGCGGGGCGACACTGCCAAGATCAATGAATATGGGGAAGCGCTGTGCCATCTGGTTTGATCCTGTTATCTGACCGTTCCGCCTCGGCGCGCAGGATCATGGATACTTTCATCAAGTGGCAAAACGGAACACAAAACGGAACGACTGTCAGCAATGAAGCTATGAGCGGCCAGCAGGAAAGCAAGGGCGAAACCGGTCGCCGGAAAAAACTTTTCCCACTGAGATGCGCCGATGATGGTGTCTTTGCCTGACTGTTCCGATTTTCGCGATTTGCCTCCGCCAACCGCTGCATGGATGGCCGAACAAATCTCTGTGATGCGGCATTTCTGACGATTTGCAAGCCGGGGGGCCGCTTGCTATACCGCATCTGCGTATGGGGTTTTTCTGCCTGCAAATTTCGGGGAATCACGATGTTGTCATATATGTCTGCAAGCGAGGTTGCAAACCCCGCGCCGATGGCGAAGCGGACCGATTCCCTTGCTTTCTGGTGGTTGCTGGCAATGGCATTGCTTGTCGCCATCATGGTCGTGATTGGCGGCATTACACGGCTCACCGGCAGCGGACTGTCGATGGTGGAATGGCGCCCTTTGATGGGAACATTGCCACCCCTGACAGCCGCCGAGTGGGAGCGTGTATACGCGCTTTATGTTGCGTCGCCGGAATATGCGTCTTTCAACTTCGGCATGGACATGGCCGGCTTCAAACAGATTTTCTTCTGGGAATATTTCCACCGTTTGTGGGGACGGCTGCTGGGCGTTGCCTTTGTCGGGCCGCTGTTGTTCCTGATGCTGACCAGCCGCATTCCCAACGGGTTTGGCGGCCGGCTGTTTCTGC
>JAKMFL010000055.1 GCA_022425485.1 Alphaproteobacteria bacterium
CCATCTAATTGGCGCCCCCCATGGTTGGAGACAATTAAGGCATCTGCGCCAGACTTTTCTGCCATCTGCGCGTCTTCTGGATCTAAAATGCCCTTGATAATTAGCTTTCCGCCCCACCAGTCTTTGATACGTGCGACATCGTCCCAGTCAAGTTGCAAATCAAACTGCTCCCCTACCCAAGAAGAGAGCTTGGTCATGTCAGATACGCCATCAACATGACCGACAATATTACCAAAGGAACGGCGCGGTGTGCCCAGCATTCCCATGCACCAACGCGGCCGAATAGCCATATCCAGAATATTTTTCACTGTCAGCTTTGGCGGTGTGGTCAGCCCGTTTTTAATATCCTTGTGACGTTGTCCCAGAATTTGCAAATCAAGCGTCAACATGAGTGCAGAACATCCAGCTGTTTTTGCCCGCTTTATTAAGCGCTGGGCAAAATCGTGATCACGCATCACATAAAGTTGAAACCAAAAGGGGTTTTGAGTATGGGTGGCCACATCTTCAATAGAGGCAATAGACATGGTTGAAAGTGTGAAAGGAATACCGAAATCTGCGGCGGCTCTCGCGGCTAGAATTTCGCCATCTGCGTGCTGCATACCGGTTAGGCCCGTTGGCGCAATGGCAAGTGGCATCGCCACTTCTTCGCCTAGCATCTTGGTCTTGGTACTGCGGTTTGCCATATCCACCGCAACACGCTGACGCAAAGATATCTTTTTAAAATCGTCACAATTGGCGCGGAAAGTGGTTTCTGTCCAAGAGCCTGATTCCATATAATCATAAAACATAGTCGGCACGCGCTTATGCGCTATTTGCCGCAATTCATCTATGGTTGTGACCTTATCCAAATTCATAATCTTCACTTTCCAATAGTAGCTATCTTGCTGTCAGATGAACCAGCGCCCCTATTATGGCAGGGTTAAATGGCATCGTCATCTGTGAATGGATGTTTTTTCATAGCCAGTTTTATCCATTCTGGCAAAAAATTATTTATATTCAGCGCTGGTTATGCCCTATGGTGAAAACGGGCGTATAGATCTGCTAGATGAGGAAGATATGAGCAGAATTATCATCATTGGCGCCAGTCATGCTGGCTTGGCTTGTGCAGAACGGCTACGCCATCATGGCTTTGCCGGTAAGATTACTATTTTTGACCGTGAAGAAGGGCTGCCGTTGCAGCGCCCACCTTTGTCAAAAACTTATCTGAAGGCTGCGGAGAGTGCATCTGAAGAGGCGTATTTACTGCGCAAACCAGACTGGTTTGAAGTGTTTGATATTGATTTTCAGCCCGACTGCGAGGTAATCGGCATTGACAGAAAAGCTGGTGTGGTAAAGCTGGCAGATGGTAGGCGCGAGGACTACGCAGAGCTGGTTATTGCAGCTGGTGCCATTCCGCGCCACCTGCCTATCGCAGGCGGCAATGCCAAAGGTGTTTTCGTGCTGCGTGTTGCCCGTGAAGCGCGCGCGATACGCGCCCATATGGGGGATGCGAAAAAAGCGGTGGTGATCGGTGGCGGCTATATCGGGCTGGAAGCGGCCGCATCATTAACAACAGCAGGAATAGAGGTGCAAATTGTGGAAATGGCGCCGCGCCTACTTGCGCGTGTAGCCTCGCCAGAGCTATCAAATTATTGTGCAGAATTGCACCAACATAACGGCGTTAAAATCCATTGCGGCATTGGTGTCGATGAAATTTTATGCAATTCAGATGGGCATTGCAGTGGCGTTTTGCTAGCAGATGGCCGGGTTTTGGATGCGGATATGGTGCTTGCTGGTATTGGGGTTGTCCCTGAAACCACGCTTGCAGAGCAGGCTGGTCTGGCCGTGCGTAATGGGGTGCTGGTTTCAGCGCAGTATCAAACAGATGATGCCCATATCTGGTCGATAGGGGATGTCGCGCGCGCCCCTGATGTAAGCGAGGTTCGTATAGAATCTATTCATCACGCCCAATTTAGCGCATCTTTGGCTGCAGCGGCTATTACGGCTAGTGAGATGCCGCCAAGCGAAGCATGGTGGTTTTGGTCAGACCAGTATGACATTAAATTTCAAATGGCCGGGCTTGTGCCTGCCGCATCTGATAAGCTTGTCACTATTACGCGCAAAGGGCGGCGCGAAAACAGCCTATCTGTCTGGAGTTGGCTAGATGGAAATTTGGTTGCTATAGAGGCAGCAAATGACGGGCAGGCCTATATGATAGGTAAAAAGTGCCTTGAGGCAGGCAGGCATCCTGACCCGCAGAATATTGCCAACCCAGAATTTTCTCTAAAATCCTTGCTTTAATCATTGCTTTAATCCTTTTTGGCCTAAAGGGCGTATCTAAATGTCACCAGATGAGAAAATTAAATTGATGAAGGCTATGTTTGATGCAGCTGTTCAAACAGCCCATCCTGAGAATTTTACGGCAGCCGCTGTGGCTAGAACGTTGGAGGTAGCGCCGACGGGGCGTATTTTCGTTACTGGACTTGGCAAAGCGTCAGCCGTAATGGCGAGCGCCTTTGAAGCTGCTGCGCCGCCAGAATTGCTAGCACGGCTAGAGGGGATGGTGATTGTGCCAGATGGACATAGCAGCCCATCTGCGCAAATTAAGATTGTTGAAGCCGCGCACCCAGTGCCTGATCAGCGCGGATTACAGGCGGCAGCTAAAATTATCGAAACAGCCAGTGATTTGGGGGATGATGACCTGATGGTGGTGCTGGTGTCAGGCGGCGGATCGAGCCTATTTTGCTTGCCGCACCCTAGCGTTGGTTTTCAGACTAAGCAGGACATTACAGGTCAATTGCTAAGGGCTGGCGCCCCCATAGATGAGATGAATTGTGTGCGTAAACATCTCTCAATGGTAAAGGGCGGGCAGCTAGCTGGCGCGGCCTATCCAGCAAAAACATTGAGTTTTGCTATCTCTGATGTGCCGGGTGATGACCCAGCGATTATTGCTTCTGGGCCTACTGTTGGAGATGAGAGCACAGCCCAGCAAGCCATAGAGATTCTGACGCGCTATCGCATAGAGGTGCCGGAGGCCGTGTATGCGCATTTGCAGTCAGATGCATGTGAGACCCCATTTTCAGGAGATATCTGTTTGTCAAAGGCTGAAATGCACGTGCTAGCAACCCCGATGAAATCGTTGCAAGCAGCAGCAGAAGTCGCCCGCAAGGCTGGTTATAATCCAGTTATTCTAGGCGATGCGCTAGAAGGGGAAAGTCGTGCGCTAGCAGCCGAAATGGCAGAAATAGCCAAAACTAGCGCACCGCAAACAGCCCTGATTTCAGGCGGCGAAACTACAGTGATTGTGAGAGGTACTGGAAAGGGCGGGCGGAATGCTGAATTTATTCATGCGCTGGCTTTACAAGGGGCGTTTTTTGGCCTTGCCGCAGATACAGACGGTATTGATGGCGCGGGTGCAGTAGCGGGCGCCTATATAACCCCAGAAACGCTCCCCAGAGCAAAAGAGTTAAAAATAGATGCAAAAGCGCGCTTAGAGGATAATGATAGTCATGGATTTTTTGCCGCTTTAGAGACTCAGATTATCACCGGCCCTACCAAGACGAATGTGAATGATTTTCGGGTGATCCTTAACGGATAGGATCAACAGCTCAGGAGCAGCCTAACTTATGTTTTCAAATGCGTCCCCGCGCCAGTTGGGGGTAATGGCGGCAATTGCTAGCCCAGTTCTGTGGGGCATCGCGCCAATTTTCTTTCATTTCCTAATGGCCTATGCTCTAGACGAGGTGTTAGCCCATCGCGCTATTTGGGCGGCAGTCTTTATTGCTGGTTTGCTGGTTCTATCAGGTGATGGGCGCAAATTATTCACGACGATTAAAACTAGAGGCCAGCTAGCCGGATTATTTTTAGGGGCCTGCCTTGTTACCACGAACTGGACTGCTTTTTTATATGCCGTTGGAAAAGATCAGATTATCGAATCTGCCT
>JAKMFL010000062.1 GCA_022425485.1 Alphaproteobacteria bacterium
AAGGTTACCCTGCCAGCATCCCTTCAAGACGCAGAACAAATGGCTATCCGTGAACATCCGTCTATCCTTGCTGGTCTTGCCCTAGAGAAACAAGCCGCTATGGAGTTTCAAATCCTGAAAACCAGCCTGTTGCCAAAGGTCAATCTCAGTTTATCGGCTGTACAGAATGACCAAAAGGGTACATCTATGGATAAGGATGAGGTCACCACAAAGCTTGAATTTTCCACACCCTTTCTTGTTACAGAAGGCTCACGGGCTGCGGATAGGCGCGCTATGGCTGGGCTTAACCAGATGCGGGCACAGCTTGCCGAAACAAGGCGGGTGGCTAGTCTTGCTGCACGCAAAGCCTACCGCGATTATCAAGCTGCACAGGGCCAGCTAGGCTCTGTAGAAGCAGAAATACGGGCAGCACGTCTGGTTGCTAGTGGAACGGCAAGTGAAGTTGAATATGGATTGAAAACATTTCTTGATCTGCTAGATGCAGAACAATTGCTGTCCGATACAGAATTACGTTTGGTTCAAACGCAAGAGGCAATCGTGCTAAATGGCTACCGCCTATTGCAGGCTACAGGCCAGCTTTCGGTTGAAATGTTTTTGCCAGCAGATATCTTGCCAGCTCTTGATTCAATTAATGACCCTGCCAGTCGTTATCCCTTTATCATAGCGATACCGTCTAAGAGCAGAGTGCAATAACGTTTCATCTTTCTCTGCTTTTTCAATTATATTTAAAGCAGGAAACAAGAGGATGCAGGGTAAAAATCACAAAAATATCACAGCGCTTTTAGAATCTATTGAAGGTTTGCATGCATTAGCAACAGATACTGAAAGCCAAAAAACAACCCCCTCGCTTGTAAAAAATAACGAAGTGGTCAAGTTAAAGACGGTGTTTGCTAGCCGCGCTGATAAAGAGGAAAATAATGCCTCCTTTGCCTCTATACCAGAGGGAAAAGGGGGCAAGGCTGCGCATGATGAAAATGATTTTGATGCTAAGCTTGCTAAGCTGATACAAGATGTGGTCGGAAATGAGCCGCAGGCGGTAAGGCGGCAGAAAACAGCCCCTAAATCTCCATTAGAAATGTCCGATGTTGGACGCAAAACACCCTATCTTGACGCAAGTTCTGCTGATAATTCACGCGATATTCGTTCTGAAATTGATAATCTGCTTGCGCCCTATCTTGATAAAACAACGGCCAGACCTGTCCAACAATCTGGCCAAAATTTAGAACAAGAAGCTAGCTATAAGCTGTTTCAAAAAGAGACTGCGAAACAAACAAACAACCAGCCAGCAGAAAATTTTTTACAAACCCCAATTGGCGGCAAAAATATTCGCGCCCTATTGAGCAACGAAGACCTGCAAGAGCTAAATCTATTTATTAAGCAGGAAATCAAAAAGCAGATTTCAGTCTGGATTACACAAAATATTGACCAGATTATCGAAGATTCCTTGCTTTCAGACAGGCCAGACGCTAGGAATGCATCTGGAGTTACCCGCGCATAGGCTAAAAATAGCGGGTAGTAGTAATAGCGCTTTTTGTTGCCTGTCAGGAACCATGCTCGAAAAAAACTTTGACCCAAAATTAAGTGAACGCCATTGGTATGAAAAAAGCGAAAGCAGTGGCGTTTTTGCGTGTGACCCTAGCTCAGAGAAGACGCCATATACCATTATGATGCCACCGCCTAATGTAACGGGATCGTTGCATATGGGCCATGCGCTGACCTTTACCCTGCAAGATGTGTTGATCCGTTATCACCGGATGCGGGGCTTTGATGCGTTATGGCAACCAGGTATGGATCATGCGGGTATCGCAACACAAATGGTGGTAGAACGCCAATTGGCAGAAAAAGATATCTCACGCCGTGATTTAGGCCGCGAAGCCTTTGTTGAAAAAGTGTGGGAATGGAAGGCTGAGTCTGGCGGGACTATCCTGCATCAACAAAAACATATCGGCGTTAGCGCAGATTGGGAGCGCAGCCGTTTCACCATGGATGAAGGCCTGTCAAATGCAGTGCGCAAGGTGTTTGTGCGCTTGTATAAGGACGGGCTGATCTACCGGGATAAGAGGCTGGTAAATTGGGATCCCAAATTGCAAACTGCCATTTCAGACCTAGAGGTAGAGCAGCGTGAAGTGCAAGGGCGCATGTGGCAGTTGCATTACCGGCTAAACGATAGCGATAGCGTGATTACCGTTGCGACCACCCGGCCAGAGACACTATTTGGCGATATGGCAGTAGCGGTTCACCCTGATGATGAGCGATACGCCCATCTGGTTGGCAAACATGTTATCCTGCCTGTGGTTGGGCGTAAAATACCGATTATTGCAGACAGCTATTCGGATATGGAAAAAGGAACGGGCGCTGTAAAAATTACGCCTGCGCATGATTTCAATGATTTTGAGGTTGGTAAGCGTCACAATCTAGAGTTATTGAATATTTTTGACCAGCATGCCGCGCTAAATGAAAATGTGCCAGAAGCCTATCAGGGGATGGACAGGTTTGAGGCACGCAAAAAATTGCTGGAAGCGCTAGAAGAGCAGGGCGCGCTTGGTGATGTAGAAGAGAATATGCATTCGGTTCCGCATGGCGATCGCTCTGGTGTGCCTATCGAGCCTTGGTTAATGGATCAGTGGTATGTAAATGCGGCGGAACTTGCAAAGCCAGCTATAGAAGCGGTGCGCGATGGTCGCACCCGTTTCGTGCCGCAACGCTGGGAAAAAACCTATTTTGACTGGATGGAAAATATCCAGCCATGGTGCATTTCACGCCAGTTATGGTGGGGTCACCGTGTACCAGTTTGGTATGGGCCTGATGGCACTATCTTTGTCGAAGAAAGCGTAGAAGAAGCCCTAGAAGCAGCGCATGCCCATTACGGCAGCGCGGTTGTGCTTACACAAGATGAAGATGTGCTGGATACGTGGTTTTCCTCTGCCTTGTGGCCGTTTTCAACCCTCGGATGGCCTGAAGAACCAGCTGAGTTAAATCGCTACTATCCCGGCAATGTATTGGTGACCGGTTTTGATATCATCTTCTTTTGGGTGGCCCGGATGATGATGATGGGGATGTATTTCATGGATGGTAAGGTGCCATTCAAAGATGTTTATATCCATGCGCTGGTGCGCGATGAATTTGGCCAGAAAATGTCTAAATCTAAGGGTAATGTGCTAGACCCGCTTGATTTAACTGAAAAATATGGCTCGGACGCGTTGCGCTTTACGTTGGCCGCAATGGCCGCACAGGGCCGCGATCTAAAGCTTTCTGAAACGCGTATTGAATCCTATCGCAACTTCACCACAAAATTATGGAATGCTGCACGTTTTCTTGAAATGAATGAATGTGTTAGCGAACAGGGCGCCCTTCCAGCTTGTCCAGATACTATCGTGGAACCGGTTAATCTCTGGATTTTAGATGAATTAAATTCAGCTATTTCCAAAACAGAAGAAGCGATAAATAAGTATCGCTTCAATGAAGCGGCTGATGCCATTTATCATTTTGTCTGGGATAGATATTGTGACTGGTATATAGAATTTATCAAACCTGTTCTAAAGGAGTCACAAGAAACCCGTCAGGTTGCTAGCTTTGTTCTGGCGCAGCTTTTGCGCCTGATGAACCCCTTTATGCCCTTTATCACCGAAGAGCTAAACGCGAAATTATTTGGGCATAAAACGATGCTTGCTGGGCTGGAATGGCCAGCCAAGAGCAAGCTAGCAGACAATCAAACTGGCCTGCATTACGTGATTGATATTATCAGTGAAATCAGAACGATACGCGCAGAAATGAATGTACCACTGAAAGCTGTACCTATCCTAAATATCAAAGAGGCAGACAAACAACAGCAAGCGGTAATATCCGCAATGCATAGCGCCATTTGCCGACTTGCGCGGGTATCGGATGTGGCGATTAACAAAGAAGGTGTTTTTGAGAAGGGTACAGCGCGAACCAGCCTACATGGCATGGATATTGGCCTGTCCCTTGCTGGAATACTTGATTTTGCAGCCGAAAAATCAAGGCTTGAAAAAGAGATGAAAGCAGGGGAAGGTGAGGTTAAAAAAATCGCCTCTAAACTTGCTAATGAAGGTTTCTTGGCCAAAGCCCCTGAGGCAGTGGTGCAGGAAAACCGTCGCCGATTAGAAGAAGAACAGACACGGCTGGAAGGGTTAAAAACTGCCCACCAGCGTATTCTGGCTGAGATGTAACGCCCTATCAGGAGAAATAGATCGATGAGTGATAAACCTGTTTTTGATAAGTCCAAATTGCCAAGTCGGCATGTATCTGTAGGCCCAAAAAGTGCGCCGCACCGCTCTTACTACTATGCGATGGGGATGACAGAAGAAGAGATCAATCAGCCGCTTATCGGTGTGGCCACTACATGGAATGAAGCGGCGCCCTGTAATATTTCACTTGCGCGTCAAGCCCAAGCGGCCAAGCGGGGCGTGCGTGACCATGCTGGATCGCCGCGTGAGTTTACCACCATTACCGTAACAGACGGCATTGCTATGGGGCATGCGGGTATGAAAGCTTCGCTGGTTAGCCGCGAAGTTATCGCTGATTCCATTGAACTTACCATGCGTGGACATTGCTATGATGCGCTGGTTGGGCTGGCAGGGTGTGATAAATCCTTGCCCGGCGTAATGATGTCAATGGCGCGCTTAAATGTGCCTTCTGTGTTTATGTATGGCGGCTCAATACTGCCCGGCTCCTTTAAAGGTAATGATGTAACGGTTCAGGATGTATTTGAAGCGGTTGGTGCGCATTCCGCTGGCAATATGTCAGATGAAGATTTGCATGAGCTAGAATGTGTAGCTTGCCCCTCTGCTGGTTCATGTGGTGGACAGTTTACCGCCAATACGATGGCTTGTGTATCCGAAGCGATTGGGCTTGCCCTGCCGGGTTCTGCTGGCGCGCCTGCGCCTTATGAAAGCCGTGATGAATATGCGTATCATTCAGGCCGTGTGGTGATGGATTTGATCCGTGATAATTTACGGCCCCGCGATATTCTTACCCGCAAAGCGTTTGAAAATGCTGCTACGGTTGTGGCTGCATCTGGCGGGTCTACGAATGCAGGTCTGCATCTGCCTGCCCTTGCTGCGGAATGTGGTATTGAATTTGATTTGCATGATGTTGCAGAAATCTTTAAGCGCACCCCCTATATTGCCGACTTAAAGCCGGGCGGGAAATATGTGGCAAGAGATCTGTTTGCTGTGGGCGGTGTTCCTATCTTGATGAAGGCCCTTATGGAAGGGGGCTTTTTGCATGGCGATTGTATCACTGTAACCGGCAAGACGATTGCTGAGAATCTAGAAGATGTGGTGTTCCCTGAGGATCAGGACGTCGTGTATAAAACCAGCGCACCTTTATCACCAACTGGCGGGGTTGTTGGACTTCGTGGTAATTTGGCGCCAGAAGGGGCAATCGTGAAAGTTGCAGGGATGAAGAAACTGCAATTCACCGGGCCTGCACGCTGTTTTGATTGTGAAGAAGATGCCTTTAAAGCAGTGGAAAAACGCGACTATAAAGAAGGCGAAGTGCTGGTTATTCGTTATGAAGGGCCAAAGGGCGGCCCCGGCATGCGCGAGATGCTGGCAACCACCGCTGCGCTCTATGGTCAGGGCGCAGGAGATACAGTCGCACTGATAACAGATGGTCGTTTTTCAGGCGCTACACGCGGTTTTTGCATTGGCCATGTTGGCCCAGAAGCAGCCGTAGGGGGGCCTATTGGCCTGTTAAAAGATGGGGATATGATTACCATTGATGCCGAATCTGGAGATATCAGCGTAGCTTTAAGCGAAGATGAGTTAGCAGAACGCCGGAAGAGCTGGAAGCCGCGCGAGACAGATTATCAGTCTGGGGCAATATGGAAATATGCACAGACCGTCGGTTCAGCAGAAAAAGGTGCGCTTACCCAGCCCGGCGGTAAGGCTGAAACGCACACCTATGCCGATATCTAACAGGTTTTAGAAAAATAATGATTAAAGAGCAGGGTTATAACCCTGCTTTTTTTATGTTGATAGATTTGGCCTGATATATTTAGCCGGATAAATTTAGCCGGATCTATTTAGGCAGCCACTTCCACCCAAACGGGGGTATGATCTGAGGGGCGTTCCAAGCCTCGCGGCGTTTTATCCACGCCGGCATTTACCAGCTTATCTGCGGCTTCTGGAGACAGCATCAAATGGTCAATGCGGATACCATTATCGCGTGGCCATGCCCCGGCCTGATAGTCCCAATAGCTATATTGCGCACCAACTGGGTGGATAGCGCGTATCGCATCTGTATAGCCAAGGTTGGAAAGTTCAAAAAATGCAGCGCGGCTTTGCGGATGCCAAAGGGCATCGCCCTCCCATGCTGGTGCATCATAACAATCTATAGCCTGCGGCATCACATTATAATCGCCGGCTAGAATGACGGGCATTTCTGTGCCTAACAGCGTTTTTGCATGCGCGTTAAGCCGCGCCATCCATTGTAATTTATAGTCAAATTTTGGGCCCGGGCAGGGGTTGCCATTAGGCAGGTAAATCGCGCCTAACCGAAAGCCATTCACGCTAGCCTCAATATACCGGGACTGCTCATCTTGCGCATCTTCCTGACGTAAATGAGGCAGACCGCGCGTAACGTCTGAAATCTCAAAGGTGGAGAGGATAGCCACGCCATTATAGGTTTTTTGGCCATGACACACACTGTTCCAGCCAATATCCGCAAAAGCCTGATGCGGAAAATTCTCATCACTTAGCTTTAGCTCTTGGAGCATCAGACAATCAGCTTGGCCAGAGCGACAATAATCCAGCACATGGTCAAGACGCGCCTTTAGGGAATTTACGTTCCAGCTCGCAATGCGCATAAAACCAATCCTTTAGATGGAAAAAGAAGTGCCGCAGCCGCAAGAGGCAGTAGCGTTAGGGTTTTCTACCTTAAAATAGGAGCCAACTAATTCTTCAACATAATCAAGCTGGGCATCCCCTAGAAAACCAAGCGACATATCATCAACCAATACCGCCACCCCATGCTGGCGTAGCTCTAGGTCATCGGGCTGTTTTTCAGAATCAAAATCAAACTTATATTGAAAGCCAGAACAGCCGCCACCATCAACGCGAATGCGGAAATAAGGCTGTTTCTCACTTTCCAAAAGCACAGAAATCCGGCTTGCCGCCGCAGCTGTCAGCGAGAAGGGCACAGAATTTTCGCCACTCATAGATGTGCTTATTTCTGTCATATCTGTCCAGACCCTGATAGAATGTACCAAGCGCATAATATTTTTCGTGTTTGCTAAGATGCGCACCTTCTATTCAAATATGAGGGGTGCGCTTTAACAAATCAAGCCCTGCTTACATTAATGAGGATGTTATGGCAGCTTTTCCTACGCCACCGAAATTAGCAATTTATGGATGTTTTAGTTCCAATAAAGGCCGGCTTTTAAGGGAAGAGAGCAGGGACATACACGCTGAGACAAGCTTTGCGCGTAGCCCTTTTCAGCGCGACCGTGACCGAATTATTCATTCGGTAGCCTTTCGCCGCCTCAAACATAAAACGCAAGTATTTTTGTACCATGAAGGGGACTATTTTCGCACCCGTCTAACCCATTCTTTGGAAGTTGCGCAAATCGCACGAACTATGGCGCGCGCATTAGGTCTGAATGAGGATATCGCTGAGGCGGTTGCGCTGGCACATGATTTAGGCCACCCCCCCTTTGGTCATGCAGGTGAGGATGCGCTAAATCTCGCCATGCAGGATTTTGGCGGCTTTGACCATAATGAGCAATCTTTGCGGGTGCTGACCCTGCTGGAGCATCGCTATGCTAATTTTGATGGGTTGAACCTGACGTTTGAGACCATTGATGGGGTGTTAAAACATAATGGCCCATTATTGGAAAAAGAGGGGGATCGCAGTCATTTACGTCAGACGATAAAAGACCTTGATGATAAATGGGGGCTAGATCTAGCGCTTTATCCCACTGCTGAGGCGCAAATTGCTAACCTTTCAGACGATATTGCCTATCTTTCTCACGATTTCGATGATGCGTTGCGGGCAGAATTACTGACATTAGATCAGATAGATGAGCTGCCCGTAGTAGGCGCCATCCTTAAACAATTACATGCAGAATATGGCGTGCTACCGATAGGGCGTTTAACCCATGAATTAACCCGCCGCCTGATCAGCCATTTTGTTCAAGATTTACTACATTGCTCGCAAGCCTGTATCGCAGATGCCGCCCCGCAATCAGCAGAGGATATTCGCCATGCTGGACAGCCCTTGATAATGCACAGCCCCGAAGCCGCTGCTGATTTACGTATCCTAAGAGATTTTCTGATGAAATATAGCTGGCGTCATTACAAGGTGAACCGGATGACCAGCAAATCTAGAAAGGCCCTTACCGCCTTATTCCAACGCTTTACCGAAGAGGTGAATTTACTGCCTACAGATTGGCAGAATGAAGCAGAAAAAGCGGATGAAAAGCATAAAGCACGCGTAATTGCGGACTATCTGGCTTCCATGACAGACCGCTATGCGCTATTAGAGTATGAACGAATCTTTGAAACCGGGCCAATTCTCAGTTAAAATGAATATTTTCAGTGATTTCCAAGACTTTATCCTAACCGCTTTTGATGAGTTAATTGCCGCTGGCACTATCCCATCCCCAGAGCTTATTGATACCAGCAAAGTGGTGGTTGAATTACCACGTGAAGAAGCGCATGGCGATTTAGCCTGTAATGCCGCAATGGTCTTAAGCAAACAAGCAGCTATGAAACCTCGCGATCTAGCCGAGCTTTTCGCCGAAAGACTGGCACAGCGCAAAGATGTTGCAGAGGTAGAAATTGCTGGGCCGGGCTTTATAAATATTCGGCTGACCGAGGGGCGCTGGGCGCAGGAGCTAAAAGGCATTCTAGAAGCTGGCAGCGATTATGGCCGCAATGACTTGGGCAAGGATGAGGCTGTTAATGTAGAGTTTGTGTCCGCAAACCCTACCGGCCCTTTGCATGCTGCACATGCTAGAGGGGCTATTTTTGGGGACGCTCTTGCCAATCTTCTGGAATGGTCTGGCTATAAGGTGTGCCGCGAATATTACATAAATGACGCGGGCGCACAGGTTGATGTATTAGCCCGTTCAGCCTTCCTGCGTTACCGCGAGGCATTAGGGGAGACAGGCATAACCATTCCAGATGGGCTATATCCGGGGATGTATTTAAAAGAGGTTGGCGAGGCTCTAAAGACTAAATTTGGCGATAGCCTTCTTAGCCAAAGTGAAGAGGAATATCTAGCCACGGTACGCGGCTTTGCCATTGATATGATGATGGAAGGCATTAAAAAAGACTTGTCCGGATTGGGCGTAGATATGGATGTTTACAGCTCTGAGCGTGGATTGGTCGATGCTGGCAAGGTGGCAGATGCTATCGATAGCTTGCAAAAAGAAGGGCTGGTCTATCGCGGCGTATTAGAGCCACCAAAAGGCCAATTACCCGAAGATTGGGAAGCCCGTGAGCAATTACTGTTCCGAGCGACGGACTTTGGCGACGATATAGACAGACCCTTGCAGAAATCAGATGGCAGTTGGACTTATTTTGCCTCTGACGTTGCGTATCATCATGATAAATTTCAGCGCACAGGCGGCGCCATGATAAATGTTTGGGGTGCTGACCATGGCGGCTATGTTAAGCGCATGAAAGCGGCAACCGAAGCTATTTCGGGCCAGAAAAACACACTTGATGTAAAGTTATGTCAGCTGGTTACGCTTCTAGATAAGGGAAAACCAGTAAAAATGTCCAAAAGGGCGGGTACTTTTGTAACCCTTAGCGATGTGATGGACGCTGTGGGCGCAGATGTGATGCGTTTTATTATGCTGACCCGCCGCAATGACCAGACGCTAGAATTTGATTATGCCAAAGTGACAGAAAAGAGCCGTGAAAACCCTGTTTTCTATGTCCAATATGCGTTTGCGCGAGGGTGTTCGGTGCTACGCCAAGATAATCTTCCAAAATTGTCAGATGCAGATTACAGCCTGCTACAAGCTAGCCATGAGGTGAGATTAATAAAACAGCTTGTTAGTTGGCCGCAATTAGTGCGCTCTGCTGCCCTGAGCCATGAGCCGCATAAAATCGCTTTTTATCTTATAGATTTAGCGGCATCCTTCCATGGTCTATGGACAGCTGGACGGGAAAATCCCGCGCTACGTTTCATTATCGAATCAGATGCAGATTTAACATGTGCGCGTCTCAGCCTTGTGCAGGCTTCTGTAAACGTCATTCAGGCAGGCCTTAGCCTGTTGAGTGTTGATGCGCCGCAGGAGATGTAGAGCTGATGTTGCAGATGCTAAAATCGCGCCGTTTATTTATCTTCTTGGGACTGACTGGCCTATTTATCGTTGCCGGAATAGTTGCGGTTCTTATGATTATGACGCCTTTGACCGGTGAAGGTGATGTGGTTTATCTGCAGGGCGATGACACCCCTTACAAGGTGCGTCCATCCGAAGAGGGCGGGCAGAAAATCGCGCATCAAGATTCCCGCTTTATGGCATTTCTCGATAAAGGAGAGGACGCTGGTGAGGAGGTGGAGATTGTTAATTTGAATGATGATTTGCCAGAGCCGCCGCCTATTCAGCTAGAGGATGAAAAAGAAGCAGAAGCATCAGCAGCTGTCGATCTAACTAAGCTTGCTCCTAAAACAGACGCGCCTGCAAAACCTATTGAAACAGAAACTGTGCTGGCAACACCGCTTATAGATGCGAATGAAATTAATACTGATGCAGATAGTGGCGCGGCTAAAACTGGGCAAACTACAGACTCCGGTATTATAGCTGCACCTGTACCGACCCCAAAACCAGAAAACCCAACCCCAAAACAGCCAGCTAAGGAAAAGAAACCCATTAAACCAGATACCCCCATACGCCAGATACAATTGGCGGCCTTTCAAAGCCAAAACCGGGCTGATACCGCCGCAGCTTTGTTGTCTGAAAAACATAAAACCCGCTTGAAGGGATATGTTCTATCTGCAAACCTGATTACAAAGGCAGATGGCGGGCAGTTCTGGCGGGTAATGACGGGTCAAATTCCAGCCACAGAGGCCGCCGCAATTTGTGACGCGCTGAAAAAAGCAGGGCAAGATTGTATTCTGCGTAAAGCTAATAAGCAGCAATAGAGCTAGCTATAATGTCAGATAATGAAACAGACGCTGAGTTCCAGCAAGAAGAGACAAGAGATAGAGAAGCAGAACAGCTCTCTTTATTTGTTAATCTAGATGGCTTTGAAGGGCCGATAGATTTGTTGCTAACCCTTGCGCGTGAGCAAAAGGTGGATTTAGGCCGGATTGCTATCCTGCCTCTTGCGGAACAATATCTTGCCTATATTGCCTCTGCTAGAAAGCTGAATCTGGAAGTTGCGGCAGATTATTTGGTCATGGCGGCATGGCTAGCTTTTTTGAAGTCGCGGTTACTATTGCCAGACCCAGAACCAGAACATGCTGAAGATGCGTTGGATATGACAGATGCGCTTCGCTTTCAGCTGGTAAGATTAGAGGCCATGCAATCAGCCGCAAAACGTCTATCCGGCTTGCCTTTGCTAGGTCGCTACCGGTTGGTACGTGGTCAGCCAGAAACCTTTGAAGGGCGCGTTTCTATTGTCTGGCAGGCACGTCTATATGACCTTATCCAAGCGTATGGCGATATTCGTTCCGCAGAAGAAGCGCAAATGCTTACCATCGCGGCCACCCGTCTATATTCTGTACAGGAAGCTGCCGGCCGTCTAGCACGATTATTGCCGAAAACCCCCGGCTGGACACAATTAGAGGATTTTTTGCCGCCAGAGTTAAAAGACCCGCTTGATAGACGCTCAGCAATGGCCTCTCATTTTGTAGCCAGTCTTGAGCTTGCAAAGGATGGTCAAATTACCTTGCGGCAATCTGGTAAATATACGCCACTTTATCTGCGCATGAAGGAGCAGGCTGGATGAGCACTGTACCGACAAAAGACCCAATCCCAGATACCCCAATAGATATGCCCGAAAACGCACCAGAAAACGCACCAGAAAACGCACCAGTTGATGCGAGCTTAAGTCTGTCTGAGCGTGCCCGAATTATCGAAGCTTTAGTCTTTGCATCTTCTGAAGCTGTCCCTTTTAAAAAGCTTTCACCCTACATAAATGAAGAATCTGAAATATCTGAAATAATTGATTTAATTAGAGCGCGATATGATGAGCGTTCTGGTATTGAGTTTAAAGTAATCGACCAGTCGCTGGCCTTTCGAACAAGAGCAGATGTGGCAGCCCATCTAAGCCTAGAGCGTCCGGTGCAAAAGCCCCTATCCAGAGCGGCACTGGAAGTGTTAGCCATTATTGCCTATCACCAACCGATTACGCGCTCTGAAATAGAGGAAATAAGAGGGATAAGCTTATCACGCGGCACCATAGATATTCTGCTTGAATTAGAATGGATACGTCCGCGAGGCCGGCGCCGCACCCCCGGACGTCCTCTTACATGGGGAACCAGCACTGCATTTCTAGACCATTTTGGGCTAGCTTCTGTATCTGAATTGCCGGGTCTAGAAGATTTGAAATCTGCGGGTTTGCTACGCAAAGGGCAGGTAATAGGCGGTCTAGGCGAAACAAATAGCGGTTCTGGTGATTCCATAGATGATGATGAAGGCGTTATTGGCGAGGATGAATTAGAAGATGGCGTTATAGGCGAAGATATAGATTTTTTTGATGAGAGTGAGCAGGATTAAAAAACCGCTTCTGCTAACAATTGAGAGTGATAGAAAACGCGTGACCATAAAATTTGAAAATATCAGCCATCATTATGGCTCTATTGCATCGGTAACCGATATCAGTTTTGAGGTTGGAGAAGGGGAGGTTGTCTCTCTTCTAGGGCCTTCTGGTTGCGGTAAAACAACCTTGCTTCGTCTGGCAGCTGGTTTTGAAACCCCTGATAGCGGCCAGATTATGCAAGACAATAACGTGCTTTCTTCTACATCGGGTGTTTTGCCGCCAGAACAGCGCCAAATGGGTCTGGTTTTTCAGTCTTATGCCCTGTTTCCGCATATGACCATCCTCAAAAATGTGATGTTTGGTTTGCATTCCAGTAGTAAGGCAGATGTTGAACATGCAAACAGCTTGCTTGCGGATATGGATTTATCAGATTGCGCAGAAAAATATCCGCATGAGCTTTCTGGTGGACAGCAACAGCGTGTAGCCCTAGCACGCGCACTAGCCCCATCTCCGAAACTTATTTTACTAGATGAGCCTTATTCTGGGCTAGATAGCCGTTTGCGCGAGCGAGTGCGCGACCAGATGTTACATGCCCTGCGCTTGTCTGGAACCGCCGCTTTGATGGTTACGCATGATGCAGAAGAAGCGATGTTTATGTCAGATAGGATTATTGTGCTAAGAGAAGGGCATATGATACAGCAAGGGCGGCCCATTGATTTATACTGCCGCCCAAAAAGCGCCTTTGTTGCAGAGTTTTTTGGTGAGGTTAACAGAGTACCAGCGATTGGCCAAAATGGCGAAGTCTCCAGTCTTTTTGGAACGCTGCCTTGTGATAATGTTGCCGAAGGCGAGGATGCGGTTATCGTTATCCGCCATGAAGGCTTGCAGGTATCAATGGATAGAACGGGCGGCAAAGCAGAAGGCGTTGAAGCGATTGTGCAAGAGGCGCATCTTCTAGGCCGCAGCTCTTTATTGCATCTGTCGGTTCCGAGGACAGATAAAAGTGAAGAACTGCATCTACATGCCCGTATCCCGGGTTTAAATTCCTTTGCTGAGGGCGCGCGTGTGCATATTAGCATCGATCCATCACAGGCTTTTGTATTCCCTGACGGAAAAAATATTTAAAAACGAAAGCTAGCTGTTGCCGCATTGAATCGGCATGTTTATATTCACCATAGCTTTAAACTAAAATGGCATCCGGCATTGCAACCTTTGCCTTGGCCTGGCCAACATGACCGTAAGGGGATTGAAATGGGTTTCACTAGCATTTGGCACTGGATTATTGTCCTAGCCGTTGTACTGATTTTGTTTGCACGTCCGGGTAAAATTTCCGGCATTATGGGCGATTTTGGCAAAGGTCTGCGTAGCTTCAAGGATGGTGTAAAATCTGATGAAGCTGAAGCTGAAGAAGCAGCAGAAGGGGAAGCTGTTGAAAAACCTGCTGCGAAAAAAGTGGCGAAAAAAGCAGCTAAGAAGGTAGCCAAGAAAGTAGCACCTAAAAAGAAAACAACAAAAACGGCTGCAAAGAAAACGAAGGCACCTAAAAAGGCTGCGAAGAAAAAGGCTTAACGGCTTAACGCTTGCCCCAGTGTGATTTCATTCAGGTGTGATTTTATTCTGGGGTGATTTCAGCCCTGTTGTGATTTCATTCTGTGGCTGATTTCACCTAACAAGGCGAGTTTTCTTTTTCACCTTTTGTGCTGGCGGGCTGGGCTGGCGGGACGCTTCGGTTTTTTTCCTCTGCCAGTATGATGGCCAGATTTTCGGAGACAGAATGTTTGATTTTGGTTGGCAAGAATTCGTTATGGTGGCCTTCGTCCTCGTACTGGTTGTTGGCCCGAAAGATTTGCCAAAAGTGCTCCGTGGTTTCACCAAATTTACGCGTCAGGCTCGGCAGATGGCGAACGAATTTACCCGTTCCTTAGAAGATGTAGCCGCTGACAATAATATCAGCGACGTGAAATCCATGGTTGCCGACCTCAAATCTGGTAATTTAGAGGATATGGCGCGCATCGTTGATGATAAAGAAGTGACCTCTGAGCTGAGTAAAATCAGGGACGATCTGGATGTTTCTGGACTAAAGGGTGAGGTAAGCGAAGTTCAAAAAGCCGGCCAAGAAGAAGCCGCAATATCCACAGGAAAACCTGCAGCTAAGGCCCAAGCAAAACCCCAAAAAGCAGTGCAGAAGACAGCCCAGAAAACAGCCCAAAAAGCAGCTAAAAAACCGACTAAGTCTCGTAAAGGGAAGGGTGGCGCATAATGGCTGATGCTGTAGACCAAAGTGAAGGTTCTATGAGCCTGTTGGATCATTTAACCGAACTTCGAAATCGCATTGGCATTGTATTTATTGCCTTTGTTGTTATTTTTCTTGGCTGTTTTATCCGCCCGTTTGGTTCTGGCAGCGCCAATCTTGCTGACCTTACCTATCATTGGCTGCAAGCACCGCTTGCGGCGCGTGAAGAGGTTAGCCGGATGATTTTCACTGGCTTGCATGAAGGGTTTTTCACGCAAGTTAAAGTGGCGTTTTTTGTTTCTATCTGTATTACCTTTCCCGTTATTTTGCTGCAAATCTGGCGTTTTGTTGCGCCGGGTTTATACAAAAATGAACGCAGGGCGATTTATCCATTCTTGCTGGCCACCCCTGTGTTATTCGCCATGGGCGCTTTGATGGTTTATTATCTGGTGATACCGCTAGCGTGGGGCTTCTTTCTGTCCTTTGAGATGCAAGGGGCAGAAGGGGCACTGGCGATTGAAGTAGAGCCGCGAATTTCAGAATATCTTAGCCTTGTCATGCGCTTAATGTTCGCCTTTGGGGTATCTTTTGAGCTGCCGGTATTGCTGTTGTTGATGGTTAAAGCAGGGCTAATGACAGCAGAAGGTTTGGCCGAAAAACGTAAATATGCTATTTTGCTAGCCTTTATCGCGGCGGCTATTCTGACCCCGCCTGATGTTATCTCGCAGGTTCTTTTGGCTGTGCCCGTAATCCTTTTATATGAGATATCTATTATCGGTGCGCGTATGATACAGAAAAAACGCGAGACGGCTGATGACACCGCTGACGATGATAAAAGCAATTTAACCTGACCTAGTAGATAGTCGATGGCTATCTTTTTTAAGCGCAATATGGAGAGCTAGCGCCTATGCATGACATAAAAGCTATTCGTGAAAATCCAGATCAGTTTGATAAGGCAGCACAGCGCCGCGGTCTAGAACCGGTAGCTGGACAAATTATTGCCCTAGATAAAGACAGGCGCGAGGTGCAAACAAATCTTCAGGCGAAATTATCTCGCCGCAACGAAGCTAGCCGTGAAATTGGCCAGAAAAAAGCCGCTGGCGAGGATGTAGACGCGCTCTTGGCAGAGGTGGCTAAGTTGAAAGAAGATATTCCCGCTCTGGAAACGCAAGAAGCCGAATTAACTAAAAAAATAAATACCCACCTCATCTCTATCCCAAATATTCTGGATGATATTGTGCCAGATGGAGAGGATGAGGCAGAGAATGTGTTACTGCGGAGTGTGGGTGAAAAACCCGTTTTTTCGTTTACGCCTCTGGATCACGTTGATATTGGTGAAGGGTTGGGGCAGATGGATTTTGCCGCAGGGGCGCGGCTATCTGGTGCACGGTTTGTTGTCTTGCAAGGCCAGTTGGCTCGGCTAGAACGGGCCTTGGCTGCATTTATGCTCGATGTGCATACAAAAGAACATGGCTATCTGGAAACACTGCCTCCAGCGTTAGTCCGCACACAAACCATGACGGGGACAGGCCAGCTTCCAAAATTTGCCGAAGATTTATTTCATACAACAGACGACAGGTGGCTTATTCCAACCGCAGAAGTGCCGCTTACGAACATGGTGGCGGATACAATTGTGCCGCGCGATGCTTTGCCTATGCGCCTAACGGCGTTTACCCCATGCTTTCGCGCTGAGGCAGGATCAGCTGGACGCGACACAAGAGGGCTGATCCGGCAGCATCAATTCTCTAAAGTTGAGCTGGTAACCATAACGACGCCAGAAGATTCCAAAAGTGAATTAGAACGCATGACAGGATGTGCGGAAACGATTTTGCAGCGTCTTGGTCTTGCCTATCGCGTCTTGCGCTTATGTTCGGGCGATACGGGTTTTTCTGCTCAACAAACGCTAGATATTGAGGTTTGGTTGCCCGGCCAAGATGAAGGCAGAGGCATGTATCGTGAGATTTCCTCCTGTTCAAATTGTGGCCCGTTTCAAGCCCGCCGTATGAAAGCACGCACCCGCAAAAACGGGGAAAAGGAAACCGAATTTTTGCATACGCTAAACGGCTCTGCATTGGCGGTTGGGCGATGTATGATCGCTGTTTTGGAAAATGGCCAGCAAGAAGATGGCTCGGTTTTACTACCAGAAGTCTTGCATAGTTATATGGGATGTGACCGGCTGGTAGCATCTGCTTAATAAGAGGTTAGCCTAGCTAACAGTATTAGGAGAGACTTTTTTGCGCATTCTGATCACCAATGATGACGGTATAGATGCTGAGGGATTGCACCTACTAGAAGCGCTGGCGCGCACCCTTTCAGATGATGTGACGATAGTGGCACCAGCTTCTAATCAATCTGGTACTGGGCGGTCTATAAGCTTGCACCGTGATATTGATTTTCATCAGCGCGACGAGAACCATTACTCTGTAGGGGGCACGCCTGCGGATTGTGTGATGCTGGCCTTGCATCTGTTATTTCCAGACAAGAAGCCTGATCTTGTGCTCTCCGGCATTAATCACGGTATGAATGTTGCGGATGATATCGGCTATTCTGGAACCGTTGGCGCTGCCAAAGAAGCGGCGATAAATGGCATAACCGGCATTGCCCTATCACAGCGTTTTGCCAAAGGCCAAGCAGATTTTACGCCAGTTAAGCAAGTTGGCAAAGAAGTCTTAGAAGCCGCTATCAAAATACCCATGCCAGAGCGCACCGTGTTAAACATCAATTTTCCGCCAGCCCATCTCGGCCCTGTAAAAGGGATGCGGTCGGCCAGCTTGGACTGTCATAAATTCTCAGATGAAATCCTGCCAGGGGATGAGCCCGGCAGTTACCGCATTGGCCCTATGCTGATGCTAGATGAGGTGGCCCCGAAAACCGATAGATGGTGGCTTGATAGAGGATATGTCTCGCTAACGCCGTTAAAAATGGATATGACGGCTACAGATTTACTGTCCCATATATCAGATAAGGATTTATCTGTTCTGTGACCAGAAAGAGCCAAACTGCCATGCCCAGCTTTCTGCCACAAAAAGCAAAATTACTTATGACTTTGCGCGCTCAAGCTATTATGCAGCCAGACATATTATCGGCCATAGAGACCATTCCGCGTGAACAATTTATTCCTGACAGCTTGCATGCGCATGCCTATGAAAATGCCTCACTGCCCATCGGTTATAAGCAAACAATAAGCCAGCCCTATATCGTGGCGGTAATGACACAAGCGCTTGAGTTAAAAAAGACCCATAGAGTTTTGGAAATTGGGACTGGAAGTGGCTATCAAGCGGCTATCTTATCGCGCCTATCCCGCCGCGTTTACACGTTGGAACGGTTGCGTCCTTTGCTGATTTCAGCAGAAAACCGCCTGAAAAATATGCAAATATCAAACATTACCTATCGGCATGGGGATGGGGCAAAGGGGTGGCCAGAAGCCGCCCCGTTTGATCGAATTATTATTACCTGCCAAGTTGCCGAAATTCCTGCAAACCTGCTTGATCAGCTTAAGATTGGGGGAATATTAATCGCACCTGCCGGCCCATCTGGTAAAGAAATGCTGGTTCGTGTAAAACGAGAAGAAGACAGGTTTGATAAAAAAGAGTTGATGCCTGTTAGATTTGTTCCGATGTTGGCTGGAACAGATGATTGACAGAAATATAAAATTTATGAAGATGGGATATGGAGCGATAATGCACAAGCAATTTCACCGCTTTTTAAAGCTTTCTAACCTCACACCTGTTTTACTTATTGTTAGCCTAGTTGGCCTTAGCGCTTGCGAAAACAGGCTGCCAGAACTGCCATCCCTGTCCTTAACGCGTGATAAGCCAGCCCCGCTTGAAAATGCCCCATTGCGGGAAGCGCGGGCCTTACTGCCCGCTTCAGGAAAAGTGATTGTGCAGGCAGGGGACACTATTTTTAGTCTTGCGACCCGCTATCAGATTACCCCGCAATCCATTATTAATGACAATCAGCTGGTTCCGCCCTTTGATATCGCGGTTGGAGAACAATTAAGCCTGTCACCAGCACGCTATCATATTGTTGTCATTGAAGATAATTTATATGACCTTTCCCAGCGTTATGCCGTCAGCCAGCGACAAATTGCGGCGCTTAATGAATTACAGGAGCCGTATGATTTGCTGGTTGGTCAGCGTCTATTACTGCCAGACCAGCTAGATTTTTCTGTATTAGATGTTGCAGGTATAGATATCGAAGCCGTGCCAGCGAGTGCCATAAGGGCCATCCCACAAACAACCGCCGCCACCCCACCAAAATCACCTCCTAAATCCTTTGTTGCCCCAGCCTTAGGCGGTGCTGGATTTACGTGGCCTGTAAAGGGGGAGGTCGTTGCTGAGTTTGGGCCTTTGGCAAGAGGCGTTCATAATGATGGGGTAAATATTCGCGCTGATGAAGGAACGCTTGTTGTTACTTCTGCGCCGGGTACCGTTGCTTTTGTCGGTACAGGGCTAAAAAGCTTTGGGAATTTGGTGTTGGTGAAACATGAGGGGGGCTATATTACAGCCTATGCCCATCTTAGCGATATTCAGGTCAAAGAAGGGGATGTGCTAGGCGAGGGGAGAAGCATCGGTCAGGTTGGTATGACTGGCCGCGTGGATAGCCCGCAATTGCATTTTGAAATCCGGCAAAGCCGAACACCGCTTAACCCCCGCGAGATTATCTCCTAACGCACCCTAAAATCTTAATGTTGCTGGCTTAGGCGGGGTTAAATTTTCACCCCATGTTGCATGGCGAGATTAAGAATATATTGAAAAGCGGTTCGACCCGAACGATTGCCCCGTCCCATCGCCCATGTCAGGCTATCTTGGCGCGCTATCTCAAAGCTAACCGGAATTTTATAATAATCGATATACCATCTGATCATTTCCAAATAGGTGTCTTGGTCGACATTATGAAAGCCAATCCACAGCCCAAATCGATCCGAAAGAGAGATTTTTTCTTCTGACGCTTCTGAACGGTTAATCGCTGTAGATCGTTCATTTTCTATCATGTCACGCGGCATTAAATGCCGGCGATTAGAGGTAGCATAAAAAACCAGATTACGAGGACGCCCAGATAACCCGCCTTCTAGAACCGCCTTTAAAGATTTATAGCTGATATCATCTTGCTCAAAGGCTAAGTCATCACAAAAGAGGATAAAGGCGCGTTCAATACGGGCTAAATGTTCCATCACCTCTGGCAAGTCAGACAAGTCTTCGCGCTGTATCTCAACCAATCCGATATCATATCCAGCTTCGATAAGATGCCCGTGAACTGCCTTCATCACCGAAGATTTACCTGTACCGCGTGCCCCCCATAGCAAGGCATTATTGGCGCGCATACCTTTAGCAAAATATTCAGTATTCTCTAGAAGGCGTTGTTTTTGCTGATCTATGCCTTGCAAACTCTCTAGGGGCAGACGCTGAATATCATCTACGGGATGAAAATTCGACTTCTCGGCAACCCATATATAGCCCTGATGGGCAGTTAAATCTATTTCTGCATCCCTCGGCGGTGCAAGGCGATCTAATGCATCGGCAATGCGTTTCAACACATCCAAATTTTCATCAGTAGGCATCATAATTACACTCTAATTTTTTTATCCAAAAGGCCTGTTATTTTACGCCAAGAAACCGGTGCATTCCTAGCTTATGGTTCGCCTGGCGCATATTTGGGCCCTATGAATGCACTATAGCGAAGCAGTCGCTAAACTCAATTATTTCCTGCCAAAGCTATAAGCGCGAAGTAGATATAAAAAACGAAAATAGGACAAAAATTGCAAATCCTGAAAAAGCATAGCTTTGTTTGTTCTAGCTGTTTATTCATTATTGGCTTTTAACAGAAATTTATGTTACCAAAACGAGGCTTTTTAAGCTGCCAGTTGCGCAGCTTTTTTATTATGGAGACTTCCTATTATGCTTATTAGTCCAGCTTTTGCTCAATCAGCCGGTGGCGGCGGGGGTTTAGCCTCACTTTTGCCCTTTGTTCTGATTTTCGTTGTTTTTTACTTTTTCCTTATTCGCCCGCAACAAAAGCGTGCCAAAGAACATCGTGAAATGGTAAGCCAGCTTCGCCGCGGGGATAAAGTTATTTCCTCTGGTGGTCTGGTTGGTACGGTTACTAAGTCGGTTGAGGGTCAAGAGACTGTTGAGGTCGAAATCGCCAAAGATGTTAAAGTGAACATCATGCGTACCATGATCGCCGATAAGCGCGCCAAAGACGATAATAAAGGCAAGGGCGGCAAGGCTGCTGACGCGCCTCAGGCTAAATCAGGTTTGGCTGGCCTTTTTGGCGGCAAAAAATAAAGGCGTAATAAAAAGTGGCAGGGCCTTCTGGTCTGAGCCGCTTTTTCTTCCCTAATCTTTTCACGAGTTCATCTTATGCTTCAGTTTGAGACATGGAAAAAAGCAATTGTTTTGCTGCTGGTTGCGGCTGGCATGCTCTACGCCGCCCCTAATCTGTTTAGCCGCGGGGATAATAGTGGCGGCACCGCCTTTATGCCAGGGCAAGCGATTAATCTTGGCCTTGATTTGCAAGGCGGCTCGCATCTATTGCTGCAAGCAGATCTTAGTGCGGTAGTTGCTGAACGGATGGTAAGCGTTTCTGAAAATCTTCGGTTAACGCTTCGCGCTGAAAAGATTAGATTCCGAAGCTTGAAAGCAGATACAGATTCCGTGGGGTTTGCCCTTCGCGGGAATGAAACAGATGATGCGACAAACGCGCAGATTGATAGCATATTAACAGATTTGGGGCGTGATTTTGATGTTGTGCGCTCTGGACAGACATTTGCCATCCGCTTTAATGAAGCAGGATTGCAAAACCTTGCTAATCAGACTGTCGAGCAAGCCATTGAAATTATTCGCCGCCGGCTTGACCCAGATGGCACTAAAGAGCCCGTCATCCAGCGTCAGGGCAGGGATAGAATTCTTGTGCAATTGCCAGGTGTTGATGACCCAGAGCGCATTAAACGGCTTATCGGCAGAACCGCAAGACTGACTTTCCAGCTTGTCGATATGCGTTCTACAGCGCAGGAAGCGCGTAATTCTGGACGTGTGCCACCGGGCAGTGTGCTATTAGAGAGTGCAGAAGAGGGCGGACAGGAATATATTGTCGAAAAGCGGGTGATGGTTAGTGGGGAGTTGTTGGAAAACGCGTCAGCTGGTTTTGATCAGAACAGCCGTCCTGCTGTGAACTTTCAACTGAACGCTGAAGGCGCACGCCGATTTGGCCGGGTGACAGGCGAGAATATTGGCCGTCCCTTTGCGATTGTCCTGGATGGAAAAGTTGTTTCTGCTCCGGTTATTCAATCGCAAATTTTCGGCAGTGGCCAGATCACGGGCAATTTCAATGTTTCCGAAACAAATGAGCTGGCGCTTATCTTGCGGGCAGGGGCGCTGCCTGCACCCCTTATTATTTTAGAGGAACGATCTGTTGGCCCCGGCTTAGGCGCCGATTCTATTGCCGCAGGGCAAATTGCCGCGATGGTTGGCCTTGCACTTGTTATCATCTACATGGTGCTAAGCTATGGTCTGTTTGGGGTGTTTGCGGATATAGCCCTCATGGTTAATATTGTCCTGATTCTAGGGGCGCTTTCGGCCCTGCAGGCAACGCTGACGCTGCCCGGAATAGCCGGCATTGTTTTGACTATGGGGATGGCTGTGGATGCTAATGTGCTGGTGTTTGAGCGCATAAGAGAAGAATTGCGCGGTGGCAGGCGTGTTGCCCAAGCTATCGAAGCAGGATATAGCCGCGCTCTATCAACCATTATTGATTCAAACCTGACCACCTTGTTTGCCGCGCTGTTCTTGTTTGTATTTGGCTCAGGTCCAATCAAGGGATTTGCGGTAACGCTTTCGCTGGGGATTGCTACCTCCATGTTTACGGCCCTAATGGTTACCCGCTTGCTGATTGTCGTGTGGGTGAACGCTAAGCGGCCGAAAAAGCTGGAACTTTAGGGTTAGGGAGATTTGTTATGTTCAGATTAAAGCTGGTATCTTCAACCCCATCCTTAAATTTCTTGAAATATATGCCTGTCTCTGGCGTATCATCTATTGCAGCGGTGCTGGTCTCTATTGGGTTATTCTTTATTGTTGGGTTAAATCTAGGGATTGATTTCAGAGGCGGTATCTTGATTGAGGCGCAATCTGAAACCCCTGCAGATATAGGCGGTGTGCGCGGCGATCTTGAAAATCTTGGTTTAGGTGATATTTCCATCCAAAGCTTTGGTAGTGACCGTGATGTGCTTATCCGTGTGCAAAGACAAGAAGGCGATGAGCGGGCACAATTACAAGCGATTGAAAAAATCACGAATGCATTGGGCGGCGCGTATGACATAAGGCGCACTGAATTTGTTGGCCCCACAGTAGGCGCGGAGTTAGCTGAAAAAGGTATGCTCGCGGTTGCTTGTGCCTTGTTTGCGATAATGATTTATATCTGGTTTCGGTTTGAATGGCAGTTTTCAATTGCTGCTTTTCTTGCGCTTACCCATGATGTGCTTACCACAATTGGCCTGTTTGCTTTAACAGGGTTTGAATTTAATTTGGCAACGCTCGCTGCCATTTTGACGATAGCTGGTTATTCCATCAATGATACAGTCGTTGTGTTCGACCGCGTGCGTGAGAATCTGCGCAAATATAAATCTTGGGAACAGCCGAAGATTTTAAATAAATCTTTGAATGAAACATTATCTCGTACCGTGATGACTTCGGTTACCACGGCGATTGCGCTGATAGCGATTATCCTGTTTGGTGGTGCTGTTTTGCGTGATTTTGCGCTGGCGATGTTGTGGGGGGTCACAATCGGGACTTATTCTTCTATCTTTATTGCTGTGGGGCTTCTGTCCCGCTTTGATCTAAAACGCAATGATGATGAAGATAACCAGATACCTACACCAGAATATGAACGCTAGAATAGCTGATGGCCGAAAACACCACAGACAAACATAACCCGCTAATATCGGTTCAGGAATTTCCCGATGACGGTAAGCTACAGATTATACATGGCTATGGTGGTGGCCAATTCCGTATAGCGGGTCAGACCTATGATGGCGCACAATTTGTTCTGCCGCGTTTGACATTAGGCTGGCAGGTAACCTCGCTTGAGGATATAACCGTCGAGGCTATTACAGACAGGCTCGCAACAGGCAAAAATAGTGGTATTCTTGAAGGGCAAGATGGCCAAATGACCGAGCTTGTTATTTTAGGGGTGGGCGCGCGCGCCGATAGCCATTTGCCCCAACTTGCGCGGTCACTCAAAGAAAAGAGCATTCGTCTTGAGGTGATGACTACAGCTGCCGCCTGCCGGACATGGAATGTGCTGCTTACAGAAGGGCGTTCTGCGGCAGTTGGTCTTCTGCCAGTTGACTAGAATAGCTGCGGGTTCATGACAGATAAAAATAGTTGGAAATCCTTGCGCACCCATGCGCCGTTATTAAGTTATAGTCTGCTTTTTCAAAATGTTCAGCAGCGCGAGCTTTTAGCCGATATCCTATCGCTTGGTTTGGAATTTGATTTTATTCTTGCCCAAGCTTCAGAACCGATGTTGGCCCTTATTCGCCTGAAATGGTGGGAAGAGCAGATTAATAGCCCTGTAAAAGGGGATAGCCTGCCTTTGCTAAGCCAGTTAAACAGTCATATTTCAGCAGGATATCTTAGCCGCTTACAGGTCACCAGCTTAATTCAGCGCTGGCAGGATTATGCTGAAACAGACCCAGAAACGCATCAAAAAGCAGGACAAGCATGCTGGTCGGAGATTCTGACGGTTTGTACCCATTTATGCGGGTTTGAGAAAAAGGAGCTATCCCAGCAGATAGGCGCTGCCTTATATGATAGCCGTAATGGTTATCCCCCATCAGAATTGCCAAGCGCACGCCAGATTTACCAAATTTATGGCAAAGGGGCTGAATTTTTGATTATTCTTGCCTATTTAGCGCGGCGCGGCACCGGTTCTGGCATTACCTCAGACAACCTTATTCTATTCAAGATTATCTGGCAGATACTGACTAAGCCGAGCGTCTAGCCTCATCTTCAGGGGAAAAAAGAGTTTCAATATCTAATGATGTATTCCCTGACCAGCCTTGCATAGCCTTTAGCGCACGACGCGCAAACGCCGCTTTCCTATCCCGCCCTTTCAGTTTTCTTTTACCGGTTTTATTATCACTGGCATCTAGCTCTGGAAATAGGCCGAAATTAACATTCATAGGCTGGAAACTATCTGCCATTGCCCCGCCCGTAATGTGCTGTAACAGGGCGCCATGAGCGGTAATTTCAGAAGGGGCTTCCCATTGACTGCCCATTATTTCTGCAGCAGCCATTCGTCCTGCCATACCGCCAATTGCGGCAGATTCAACATAGCCCTCAACGCCAGTAATCTGGCCAGCAAAACGCAAGCGCGGCATTTTATGCAAACGAAGCTGACTATCAAGCAGGCGAGGGCTGTTAATAAAAGTATTGCGATGCAAGCCGCCAAGACGGGCAAATTGGGCGCCTTCTAGGCCGGGAATCATCTGGAAAACGCGCACTTGCTCGCCATATTTCAATTTGGTCTGAAACCCTACCATATTAAACAGCGTACCCAACCGGTTATCTTGGCGTAATTGCACAACCGCATAGGGACGCGAGCCATCATGGGCATTGGTTAATCCAACCGGCTTCATAGGGCCAAAACGCAGCGTCTCCCGCCCGCGTGATGCCATCACTTCTACAGGCATACACCCATCAAAATAAGGGGTGCTTTCCTCCCATTCATGAAAGGACATCTTCTCGCCTGCCAGCATCTCGTCCAAAAAATGCTCATATTGCTCTTTGCTCATAGGGCAATTGATGTAATCCTTGCCATCGCCAATCGCGCTGGTTTTATCATAGCGCGACTGAAACCAAGCAATGTCCATATTGACACTATCTGCGTGGACTATCGGGGCGATCGCATCAAAAAAGGCTAAATCCTCCTCGCCTGTCACCTCGCGCACAGCCTCAGCCAGCGCATCCGAAGTAAGCGGGCCTGTGGCAACAATCACGTGCTCCCATGCATCATCTGGCAGGCCCTTTATCTCTCCACGTTGCAGCGTAATATTGGGATGTGCGGATAATTTTGCTTCAACCCCTTGGGCAAAAATATCTCTATCAACCGCTAATGCGCCGCCTGCAGGAACAGCCGCGATATCTGCCTCTGTCATGATGATAGAGTTCAGCATTCGCATTTCAGCATGCAGCACTCCCACCGCATTGGCGGTGGCATCATCAGAACGAAAAGAGTTCGAGCAAACTAATTCTGCTAAATGCTGCGTCTTGTGAACATCTGTCGGGCGCTCTGGGCGCATTTCATGCAAAATGACCTGCACGCCTTGCTCGGCTGCCTGCCACGCAGCTTCAGAGCCAGCCAGACCGCCACCAATAATATGAAGAGGGGTATTTGCCGCCATTAAGATACCTTTTTCCTTTTCTCACGCGCTGGTTTTAGCAAACGTGCTAAATAAGACCCTGTATGCGAGCCACTAACTTCTGCGACCTTCTCTGGTGTACCAGCAGCAACAATTTCGCCCCCGCCATCGCCGCCTTCTGGCCCAAGGTCAATAATCCAATCTGCGGTTTTAATTACATCCAGATTATGCTCGATCACAATGACCGTATTACCAGCTTCAACCAGCTCATGCAAAACTTCTAGTAGTTTAGCTATATCAGCAAAATGCAGACCCGTGGTCGGCTCATCCAGAATATACACCGTGCGCCCTGTTGCACGCTTGGATAATTCTTTGGATAATTTTACCCGCTGGGCTTCCCCGCCTGATAGGGTGGTAGCTTGCTGACCAATGCGCACATAACCCAAGCCAACCCGCAACATCGTTTGCAGCTTGTCACGAATAGAGGGCACGGCTTTGAAAAAGCTGACCCCTTCTTCAACTGTCATATCCAGAACATCTGCTACGGACTTGCCGCGCCATAAAATTTCTAAAGTTTCACGATTATATCTACGCCCCTTGCAGCTATCGCAGGTAACATAAACATCAGGCAGAAAATGCATCTCGATTTTAATGACGCCATCGCCTTGGCAGGCCTCACATCTGCCGCCTTTGACATTAAAGCTAAAGCGGCCCGGCGTGTAGCCCCGCGATTTAGCTTCTGGCAGGCCCGCAAACCATTCGCGAATAGGGGTAAAAGCCCCTGTATAGGTAGCTGGATTAGAGCGCGGGGTGCGACCAATAGGCGACTGATCGATATCTACCACCTTATCCAGAAGCTCTATACCCTCAATTTGTGCATGTGGGGCAGGGATTTCGCGGCTTTTATGTAACCGCCGTGACAATGCTTTCCACAAGGTTTCTAAAATAAGCGTAGATTTGCCGCCGCCAGAGACGCCGGTAATGCATGTCAACACGCCTAGCGGAATTTCTGCATTTACAGATTTCAGATTATTGCCCGTTGCGCCTTTTACCTTAAGGCTACGTTTTTTATCAAACTTCCGGCGTTTTGCAGGAACAGTTATTTCCCTCGCACCGCTTAAATATTGCCCTGTCAGAGAGGCGGGATTGGCCAGAATATCGGATAACACGCCTTCCGCTACAACTGTGCCGCCATGCACCCCCGCACCGGGGCCCATATCCACCACATAATCAGCCGCACGAATGGCATCTTCATCATGTTCTACCACCAATACAGTATTGCCAAGGTCGCGCAGGCGCGTCAGCGTTGCTAGCAAGCGGTCATTATCACGCTGATGAAGGCCGATGGATGGCTCATCTAGCACATATAAAACGCCTGTCAGCCCAGAGCCGATTTGTGAGGCTAGGCGGATACGTTGCGACTCTCCGCCCGAAAGGGTGCCTGAATTTCGCGAAAGGTTTAGATAGCGCAACCCGACATTAGCCAGAAAGCCCAGCCGCTCATTAATTTCTTTCAAGATGCGTGAGGCAATCTCTTGATCCTGCGCCGATAATTTTTCTTCAAGTTCCGTAAACCAGACGACGGCATCTCCAATCGAAAGCGCAGAAATATCGGATATGTCCCTACCTTCAATTTTTACCGCTAGCGCTTCTGATTTCAGCCGCTTTCCCTTACAATCCTCACACGGTTGGATAGCGCGGAACTGGTCAAGCTCGTCCCGCACCCAATTTGAATCAGTTTCAATAAAGCGGCGGGTCAGATTGGGAATAATTCCCTCAAACGGCTTGGATGTTTTATAAGAACGCAAACCGTCATCATAGACCATTTGTACCGCTTCATTATCGCTACCAAAAAGTAAAACCTGCTGAATTTTTCTGTCGAGGTCACAAAAGGGCACATCTATAGAAAAACCATAATGCTGGGCAAGGCTCTGTAATGTTTGCAAGTAATATTTAGAAGTGGTCTTTGCCCATGGTGCGAGCGCACCGCCGCGCAGAGACAAATCGGTATCTGGCACGATAAGCTGTTCTTCAAAATGCGACGAAACCCCCAAACCATCGCAAGAAGGGCAAGCACCAAACGGATTATTGAAAGAAAACAGGCGCGGCTCTACCTCATCAATGGTAAAGCCAGATACAGGACAGGCAAAACGCGCAGAAAATACAGACCGTTGGCCTGATTTAGCATCATCAGCAAAGGTCAATCCGTCTGCCAGCTCTAGCGCAGTTTCCAGCGAATCAGCCAAACGCGTTGCAAGTGTTTCCTGTTCTTTTTTAATGACCAGCCGGTCTACAACAATCTCTATATCGTGCCTTTTCTTTTTATCTAGGGCAGGCGGATTATCGAGCTCGTAAAATTCGCCATCAATTCGGGCCCGGCCAAACCCTTTCTGTAACCATGTGGCCATTTCCTTGCGATACTCCCCTTTGCGCCCGCGTATCACAGGGGCCAGCAAATACAGACGTGTACCTTCTTCCATCCCTAAAATTATATCTACCATCTGGCTAACGGTTTGCGACGTAATTGGTAAGCCTGTTGCTGGCGAATAGGGCACCCCAACCCGCGCCCACAACAAACGCATATAATCATAAATCTCGGTGACTGTTCCAACGGTTGAACGGGGATTGCGTGACGTGGTTTTCTGTTCAATAGAGATTGCCGGCGACAGGCCTTCAATAAGGTCTACATCTGGCTTTTGCATCATCTCTAGGAATTGGCGTGCATAGGCAGAAAGCGATTCGACATATCGGCGTTGGCCTTCTGCATAAATTGTATCAAAGGCAAGGCTGGATTTACCTGAACCTGAAAGTCCGGTAATCACCACCAGACTATCACGCGGCAGGTCTACATTTACGTTGCGCAGATTATGTTCACGCGCACCGCGTACGCTGATATAGCGGGTATTTTGGTCAAACCCTATCTTTTTCGTCATTATCCATGCCTATAAATACTTATTTGCTTATATCTACGCCAAATCTACCAACAATGCTCATTCGAACTTTGCATCAGGCAGTATATTTTATTTGCGAATACCCGCATCAATATAACGCAATTTAATCGTCAAACAGCTATACTCTTAAAAAAAATATTTTAACTCTTCTGTTTTGCTGTTTATGAACTGTGCTAGGGTGAGGTCAGGAAAGGCAGTTTGAAAAATAAAATTGCTATAAAGACATTAATTAAAGGACGCTAAGGAGCTTGATAGATGGCTGGCAGTGTAAATAAAGTAACGCTTCTTGGGAATTTGGGGCGTGACCCAGAAGTAAGAAGCACTCAAGATGGCATGAAAATTGTCAATTTGTCTATCGCGACATCAGAGCGTTGGAAAGATCGTAATTCAGGCGAGCAGCGTGAAAAAACGGAATGGCACCGCGTCGTTATTTTTAACGAAAACCTTGCTAGAATTGCAGAGCAATATCTGCGCAAAGGCAGCACTGTTTATATAGAAGGTCAGCTTCAGACCCGCAAATGGACAGACCAGCAAGGGGTAGAGAAATATACTACCGAGATTGTGCTGCAACGGTATCGCGGTGAGTTAACACTGCTTGGTAGCCGTCAAGAAGGCATGGGCGGAGGCGCTATCGGCAGTGATATGGGCGGAAGCCCGCCTGCGATGTCATCTGGTGAGCAAATGAGCCCGCCACCCCTAGCTGGCGGCGATAATTTGGATGATGATATCCCCTTTTAGGACGTTTTTCTTAGCCATCCCTATTTTTATTAAAAAAATGACTCTTTTGTAACAATATCTGGTGTTTCAACCGCCTGATATGGTATAGATATTGAGTATTTTTCTTTTTTAGGGAATGGGGAAACTTCTTTGTCTGATTCGACCCTGCCACCCGCAGAATCTGGCCCATTAATCTCAATTTCAGATGAGATGCGGCGCTCTTATCTCGATTACGCGATGAGTGTTATCGTCTCACGCGCGCTTCCAGATGTACGTGACGGATTAAAGCCCGTCCATCGGCGTATTTTATATGCGATGATGGAGGGAAATTATGACTGGTCGAAGCCGCCACGCAAATCGGCGCGTATCGTCGGGGATGTGATGGGTAACTATCACCCGCATGGGGATAGCTCCATCTATGAAGCGATGGTTCGCATGGCACAAGATTTCTCTATGCGTCTGCCGCTTGTAGACGGGCAGGGCAATTTTGGCTCGGTGGATGGCGACCCAGCTGCGGCCATGCGATATACCGAATCACGCCTCGCTAGGGCTGCGGAATCGCTGCTTCGTGATATTGATAAAAATACCGTTGATTTCATTCCCAATTATGATGAAACGCAAGAAGAGCCATCTGTTCTGCCTGCCGAATATCCCAATCTGCTGGTTAATGGTGCAGGGGGTATTGCGGTTGGTATGGCAACCAATATACCGCCGCATAATCCGGGGGAAGTTATCCGCGCTTGTATGGCGATAATCGAAAACCCTGATTTAAGCGAAGAAGAATTGATGGAGATTGTTCCCGGTCCAGATTTTCCAACTGGCGCTCTTATCATGGGACGATCTGGCATCCGTGATGCGTTTCGAACTGGCCGTGGCTCTGTAATGATGCGTGCAAAAGCAGAGGTGCAAACCACTGCCAAAGACCGGGAACAAATTATCATCACCGAAATTCCCTATCAGGTTAATAAAGCACAATTATTGGAACGTGTTGGCGAGCTGGTGCGCGAAAAAACCATTGAAGGTATTTCTGATATTCGTGACGAGTCTGACCGCAAGGGCATGCGGGTAGTGATAGAAATCAAGCGGGATGGGTCTGGCGATGTCGTCCTAAACCAGCTTTATCGTCATACTAGGCTGCAAACCAGCTTTGCGGTCAATATGCTTGCGATGCATAATGGACGCCCGCAACAGATGAGCCTGCGCGAAGTTTTAGACGCGTTTTGCAGTTTCCGCCGTGAGGTTATCACCCGCCGAACACGCTATTTGCTCTCTAAATCGAGAGATAGAGCGCATATTCTGGCTGGCTTACTGGTTGCACTGGCTTCCATTGATGAGATTATTGAGCTGATAAAAAATGCAGCAAATGCAGAGCAAGCGCGCAATGGTTTAATGGCTAAAGCATGGCCAGCCTCTGAGGTCGAAGCCTTTATATCGCTAATTGATGACCCGGGCCATAAGGTGATAGATGGGCATTATCATCTATCAGAGACACAAGCACGCGCCATTCTAGAGCTACGCTTGCAACGCTTAACCGGCATGGAACGCGACAAGCTAGCGGACGAAACGCGCGAATTGGCTGACCAGATAGAAGACTATCTGGAGATTCTATCTAGTAGTGCACGTCTTACAGACGTGGTTTTAGAAGAGTTGAAAGCTACCCATGAACGTCTGGATAATCCGCGCCGCACAGAGATATCGGATGCGCTTGCGGATCAAGATGATGAAGATTTAATCCAGCAAGAAGATATGGTAGTTACCGTCAGCCATCGCGGTTATATCAAGCGGGTTGCCTTGTCAGATTACCGCGCCCAACGACGCGGCGGTAAGGGCAGAACTGGCATGAAAACGCGCGAGGAAGATTTTGTAACGCGCCTTTTTGTTGCCAACACCCATACCCCTATTCTGTTTTTTACCTCTAAGGGCATGGTTTATCAGCTGAAATGTTACAAATTGCCCGTAGCCTCACCGCAAGCAATCGGTAAAGCAATGGTAAATATGCTGCCAATCGCCCCAGAAGAGACGATACAAACGGTTATGCCGATGCCGCAAGATGAGGCAAGCTGGGAAAAGCTAAACATCCTGTTTGCAACGGCAAAGGGTAATATTCGCCGCAATCTACTTTCTGATTTCACCAATATTATGCGCAATGGTAAAATTGCAATGAAATTGGATGAAGATGATAGCCTTATCGGTGTTCTGCCTTGTCAGGATGCTGATAATGTATTGCTGGCTTCGCGCAATGGTAAGGCTATTCGCTTTGCGGTTGATGAAGTCCGGGTATTTAAAGGGCGCGGGTCTGTTGGGGTGCGCGGTATGCGCTTGCTGAATAAGGACTATCTTGTCTCGATGTGCGTTATTCGCGACCCTAATCGCGAGTTTGTGCTGTCTATTACGGAAAATGGCTATGGCAAGCGGACATCTGTTGGCGATTATCGGCGTACGGGTCGCGGCGGGCAGGGGGTTGCTAATATTGAAACCTCAGACCGCAACGGTTTAGTGGTTGCCTCCTTTACCGTTTTTGCCGAGGATCAGTTAATGCTGGTTACAGATGCTGGCAAAGTTATCCGTATCCGCGTGGATGGCGGTGAGGGCGATACAATCCGTGTAGCGGGCCGAAAAACCCAAGGTGTTCGCTTATTTGAAGTTGATGGAACAGAAAAAGTTGTATCTGTAGGCGTTATCCGCGATGCAGATACCGATGATGAGGAAGAAGAGCTAGGGTCTGAAGTAGGGTCTGACTTAGACACTGACTTAGGCGCTGAATTAGGCGCTGGGGATGCTGTTGCAGACACAAATGCTATGCAAGCCTCAGCAGAGGGCGCAGAGACAACAGACGGTATTGATACAGATGGCGCGGATGCAGATGATGCGGATACAAATGGCGCGGATGCAACCTCGCCAGATACAGATGAGGCACCTTAATGGCGCGAATAGGCTTATATCCCGGCACGTTTGACCCGCTAACCTACGGTCATTTGGATATTATGACCCGCGCAAGCCATATTTGCGATATACTGGTTATTGGTGTTGCTGAAAATAGCGGTAAATCCCCTATATTTTCGCTTAATGAGCGGCTAGAGATCATTCAAGAACAAATGGACGTATCGCAAAAGAAACAAAAGACAAATAAAGAAATAATTGTGAAAAGCTTTACAGGTTTGCTGACCGATTTTGCGCAAATCGTTGAGGCTGATTTTATCATTCGCGGCCTAAGGGCAGTGTCTGATTTTGAATATGAATTTCAGATGGCCAGTGCTAATCGCCGCCTGAAAGGTAATCTTGAGACAATTTTTCTAACCGCTTCCGAAAACCAGCATTTTGTCGCCTCATCCTTGGTAAAGGAAATCGCCAAATTTGGCGGCGATATTTCCTCTTTCGTGCC